>NZ_WSEL01000009.1:1227500-1827500 GCF_009758015.1 Ramlibacter pinisoli | reverse complement strand
CGCTGCATGGCGGCAATCAGCGGCAGCGTGGCCTTGCCTTCGCGCAGATCGTCGCCGAGGTTCTTGCCCATCTCCTGCGCATCGCCGTCGTAGTCCAGCACGTCGTCGATCACCTGGAACGCCGTGCCCAGCGCCTGGCCGTAGCTGGCGCAGGCTTCCTCGATCGCCGGCGAGGCGCCCGCGAGCACCGCGCCCAGGCGGGCGCTGGCCTCGAACAGCTTGGCCGTCTTGGAGCGGATCACGCGCAGGTAGCCCGCCTCGTCGAGCGAGGCGTCGTGCATGTTCATCAGCTGCAGCACCTCGCCCTCGGCGATGACGTTGGTGGCGTCGGCCAGGATGGCCATGATGCGCATGTCGTTCGCGTCCAGCATCATCTGGAAGGCGCGCGAGTAGAGGAAGTCGCCCACCAGCACGCTGGCCGGATTGCCGAAGTTCTCGTTGGCGGTGGCGCGGCCGCGCCGCAGGGTCGATTCGTCCACCACGTCGTCGTGCAGCAGGGTGGCCGTATGGATGAATTCCACGACGGCGGCCAGCGTGAAGCGGTGCGGGCCGTGGTATCCCAGGGCCGCGCTCACCAGCAGGAGCAGCGCGGGGCGCAGCCGCTTGCCGCCGGCGGAGATGATGTACTGGGAGACTTGCCCGACCAGCGGGACACTGGAGCCGAGGCGGTGGGCGATGACCGCGTCCACCTCGAGCATGTCATCGGCGATCAAGGAGAGCACCGAGGCGGTGCTGGCGGAGGAGGCTGTCAAGGCGGGTACGGCAGTTCAGCCGATTATAGGAAGAGCCCCTACCCGGCTGGGCGCCTGCCGGCCAAGCCTTGTTAGTGACCGCATACCATGCTATGATCTTGGGCTCTCTGGGAAATCCGTCCCAGGGAGCTTCTCATTTCAGAGGTCTCACATGTACGCGGTCATAAAAACCGGCGGCAAGCAGTATCGCGTTGCCTCCGGCGAGAAAATCAAAGTAGAACAGATTGCTGCGGACGTAGGCCAGGAAATCGTGATCGACCAGGTGCTCGCAGTCGGCAACGGCGGCGACCTAAAGGTCGGCACTCCCCTGGTGTCCGGTGCAACGGTCAAGGCCACGGTCGTGGCCCATGGCAAGCACGACAAGGTTCGCATCTTCAAGATGCGCCGTCGCAAGCACTACCAGAAGCGCCAGGGGCATCGCCAGCAGTTCACCGAACTGCAGATCGGCGCCATCGCGGCCTGAACCAGGAGCAGATGACATGGCACAGAAAAAAGGCGGCGGCTCGACGCGCAACGGGCGGGATTCCCAGCCCAAGATGCTGGGCGTGAAGGCGTTCGGCGGCGAACTCATCACGGCTGGCTCGATCATCGTGCGCCAGCGCGGCACCAAGTTCCACCCCGGCACCAACGTCGGCGTGGGCAAGGACCACACGCTGTTCGCGCTGGTGGACGGCCACGTGTCGTTCAAGGTCCAGGGTTCGCTCAACAAGCACACCGTGAACGTCACCCCCGCAGCGTGAGGTAACCTCGCGCCGCAGGTCCGAAGCCCCGACTTGCTCGGGGCTTCGTTCTTTTTGACACACCATGAAATTCGTCGACGAAGCCTTCATCGATGTCGCCGCGGGCGACGGGGGGAACGGCTGCGTCTCGTTCCGGCACGAGAAGTACAAGGAGTTCGGCGGCCCCAACGGCGGTGACGGCGGCCGCGGTGGCCACGTCTTCGCCGTGGCGGATCCGGCCCTGAACACGCTGGTCGACTTCCGCTTCTCGCGTCGCCACGAGGCCAAGCGCGGCGAGCACGGCATGGGGTCGGACATGTTCGGTGCGGCCGGCTCCGACATCACGCTGAAGATGCCGGTCGGCACCATCATCACGGACGCCGAGACCGGCGAGGTGCTGCACGAGCTGCTCACCCCCGGCGAGACCATCGTCCTGGCCAAGGGGGGCGATGGCGGTTTCGGCAACATGCGCTTCAAGAGTTCCATCAACCGCGCGCCCCGGCAAAAGACGCCCGGCTGGCCGGGCGAGAAGAAGAACCTGAAGCTCGAACTCAAGGTGCTGGCAGACGTCGGGCTGCTGGGCATGCCGAACGCCGGCAAGTCGACGCTCATCGCGGCCATCTCCAATGCCCGCCCCAAGATCGCCGACTACCCGTTCACGACCCTGCACCCCAATCTCGGGGTGGTGCGCGTCGGTCCGGAGCAGAGCTTTGTCGTCGCCGACGTGCCCGGCCTGATCGAGGGTGCGGCCGAAGGCGCCGGGCTGGGGCACCAGTTCCTGCGCCACCTGCAACGCACCCGGCTGTTGCTGCACCTCGTGGACATCGCGCCATTCGACGACGCTGATCCGGTCGCGCAGGCCAAGGCCATCGTCGCCGAGCT
The DNA here is from genome assembly GCF_009758015.1 of Ramlibacter pinisoli. Lineage (NCBI taxonomy): Bacteria > Pseudomonadati > Pseudomonadota > Betaproteobacteria > Burkholderiales > Comamonadaceae > Ramlibacter > Ramlibacter pinisoli. The sequence continues at coordinate 1,825,147 of NZ_WSEL01000009.1, read as the reverse complement.
GAAGAAGTACGACAAGGCGCTGCACGACAAGCCGCGCTGGCTGGTGTTGAACAAGCTGGACATGGTGCCCGCCGACGAACGCGAGGCACGGGTCAAGGACTTCATCAAGCGCATGCGCTACAAGGGGCCGGTGTTCCAGATCTCGGCGCTCACGCGCGAAGGCTGCGAGGAACTGGTCAAGTCGGTCTTCCAGCACGTGCACGCGCAACACGCGCGGGAGCAGGAGCCCAAGGACGTCGATCCGCGCTTCGCCGATGCGGCCGGCCAGGGAGAGGGCTGATGGCAACGCCGAGCGGTGAGGGCCTCGGGCCCGAGCAGCGCGACCTGCTGCGCGGTGCGCGGCGCATCGTCGTCAAGGTCGGCTCCAGCCTCGTCACCAACGAGGGCAGGGGCCTCGACGAAGGCGCGATCGGCGAGTGGTGCCGCCAGCTGGCACTGCTTGCGCGCGACGGCCGCGAAGTCATCATGGTGTCCAGCGGTGCCATCGCCGAAGGCATGAAGCGCCTGGGCTGGACCACGCGGCCACACGAGCTCAACGAACTGCAGGCCGCCGCGGCGGTCGGGCAGATGGGCCTGGCGCAGATGTACGAAAGCAAGCTGCGCGAGAACGGGCTGCGCTCGGCGCAGGTGCTGCTCACGCACGCCGACCTCGCCGACCGCGAGCGCTACTTGAATGCCCGGTCGACGCTGCTCACGCTGCTCTCGCTCGCGGTGCTGCCGGTCATCAACGAGAACGACACCGTCGTCAACGACGAGATCAAGTTCGGTGACAACGACACGCTCGGTGCGCTGGTGGCCAACCTGGTCGAGGCCGACCTGCTGGTCATCCTCACCGACCAGCGCGGCCTGTACACGGCCGACCCGCGCAAGGACCCCGCCGCCACCTTCGTCCACGTGGGGCGCGCCGGCGACGACGCGCTGGAGGCGATGGCCGGCGGGGCCGGTTCCAGCCTCGGCAGGGGCGGGATGATCACCAAGATCCTGGCGGCGCGCCGGGCCGCGCGGTCGGGCGCCTCGACCGTCATCGCTTGGGGTCGCGAGCGCGATGCGCTGCTGCGCCTGTGCGGCGGCGAAGGCATCGGCACGCTGCTGGTGGCACCCACGCAGAAGAGCCAGGCGCGCAAGCGCTGGATGGCCGACCACCTGCAGCTGCGCGGCGCCGTGCTGGTCGACGAGGGCGCCGTGGCCAAGCTGGTGGGGGAGGGCAAGAGCCTGTTGCCGATCGGCATGACCGCCGTCGACGGCGAGTTCTCGCGCGGCGACGTCATCGCGGTGCGGGACGCCGCGGGCCGCGAAGTGGCGCGGGGGCTGGCCAACTACGCCAGTGCCGAGGCCCGGCTGCTATGCCGCAAGCCGTCGGCCGAGATCGAGCGCTTGCTCGGCTACATGGCCGAGCCCGAGATGATCCATCGCACCAATCTGGTGGTCACGCGCTAAGAGGCGCGGCCTCAGCGCGAGTCGTTCAGGTGGCGGCCCTTGCTGGCGCTGGCCAGGTCGCGCTGGATCTGGGCGGCCGACACGTTGGCCACCTTGCCGGTGCAGGCGCCGTTTCTGGCGATGACCAGGCTGTGGCGCACCGGCGGGTTGTTGAACACTGTCTGCCAGTCGCTGGCGGCGGCCGGCACCCAGCCACCGTCGCTGCTCCGGCGCGCATAGACCTTCACCTCGCCACTGCTGCAGCGCAGGCCCTCGTAGAACGCGTTCAGTGCGCTGCCCTCGCCGCGTGCCACCACGACGTAACGCACGATCCCGTCGGCACCGACGGCGATGCTGTCCGGATCGATGCCCCAGCGAAGCTGCGACGGCTCGACGTCGATCGGCACCAGCCCCTGCGTGCGCAGCGAGGCGGGTGGTGCCGGCGCCGTCAGTTCCTTCCAGTCGGGATCGACCGGGACCAGCTGGGCGTGCGCCAGCGAGGCGGACAGGGCCAACACCAGGGCCGGCCCGCGCAGCTCACGACGCACGATTGCCTTCCGTCTGCTTGAGCGCCACCTGCGGGTCGGGTTCGAAGGTCGCGCCCGGCGGCAGCTCGAACCCCGGACCCGGGCCCGCTTCGGCCGAGGGGTCATGCGGGCCGCTGTCGCGCGACCGCATGCCGCTGCGCAGGTAGCGGTTGCGGTGGTCGTGGCGGGGCACGAAGCGCGCGAGTTCGGTCAGGGCCATCTCGTACACGCCGCGCTTGAATTCGACCACCACGTCCAGCGGGACCCAGTAGTCGTTCCAGCGCCAGGCGTCGAACTCGGGATGGTTGGTGGCGCGCAGGTTGAGGTTCCAGTCCTGGCCGGTCAGTTGCAGCAGGTACCAGATCTGCTTCTGGCCCTTGTAGTGGCCGCGGGCGTCGCGCCGGATGTAGCGGTCGGGCACTTCGTAGCGCAGCCAGTCGCGCGTGCGCGCGATGATGCGCACGTGCTCCGGCATGAGGCCGACTTCTTCATGCAGTTCGCGGTACATCGCCTGTTCCGGCGTTTCACCGCGGTCGATCCCGCCTTGCGGAAATTGCCAGCTGTGGGTGCGAATCCGCTTGCCCCAGAACACCTGGTTTTTCTGGTTGAGCAGGATGATGCCGACGTTGGGCCTGAAGCCGTCCCGGTCAAGCATAATCAAACCCCAATTTTTGAACTGAGACCATTATGCATGCCGCCTTGCCGGCACGCCAAGAGCTCAGCCGCCTTCCCCCTCCCCCCGCATGAAAGCCTCCCAGTTCCTCATTTCCACGCTCAAGGAAGCGCCTGCCGATGCGGAGGTGGTGAGTCACCAGTTGATGATGCGAGCCGGCATGATCAAGCGGCTCGGTGCCGGCATCTATTCATGGATGCCGATGGGGCTGCGCGTGCTGCGCAAGATCGAGGCGATCGTGCGCCAGGAAATGAACCGCGCCGGCGCCGTCGAACTGCTGATGCCGGTGGTGCAGCCGGCGGAATACTGGCAGGAGACCGGCCGCTGGTCGAAGATGGGGCCCGAGCTGATGCGGGTCAAGGATCGCCACGAGCGCGATTTCATCATCCAGCCCACCAGCGAGGAAGTGGTCACCGACATCGCCCGCCAGGAGCTGCGCAGCTACAAGCAGTTGCCGCGCAACCTGTACCACATCCAGACCAAGTTCCGTGACGAGCGGCGGCCGCGCTTCGGCGTGATGCGCAGCCGCGAGTTCATCATGAAGGACGCCTACAGCTTCGACCGCGACGCCGCCGGCGCCAAGGCGAGCTACCAGTCCATGGCCAAGGCCTACCGCGCGATCTTCGACCGCTTCGGCCTGCGTTACCGCGCCGTGGCCGCCGACAGCGGCGCCATCGGCGGCGACCTGTCCGAGGAGTTCCAGGTCATCGCGGCGACCGGCGAGGACGCCATCGTCTACTGCCCCGACAGCGAGTACGCGGCCAACATGGAGAAGGCCGAGGCGCTGGCGCCGCGCGAGCCGCGACCCGCGCCGCGCCAGGCGCTGGAGAAGGTGCCGACGCCGGGCAAGGCCACCTGCGCCGACGTCGCCACCTTCCTCGACCTGCCGCTGCAGCGCACGGTCAAGTCGCTCGTGCTCGCCACCGACCGCACCGACGATGCCGGGCAGGTGGTCGAGACCCAGGTCTGGCTGCTGCTGCTGCGCGGCGACCACGACATGAACGAGATCAAGGTCGGCAAGGTGCCGGGCCTGGACACCGGGTTCCGCTTCGCCACCGCCGGCGAGATCGTCGACCACTTCGGCACCAAGCCGGGCTACCTCGGGCCGCTCGACGTGCGCAAGCCGGTCCGGGTGGTCGCCGACCGCGAAGTGGCCGTCATGGCCGACTGGATCTGTGGATCCAACGAGGAAGACTTCCACACCGTCGGCGTCAACTGGGGCCGCGACCTGCCCGAGCCGCATGCCGTCGCCGACCTGCGCAACGTGGTCGAGGGCGATCCCTCCCCGGACGGCAAGGGCCGGCTGGTCATCGAGCGCGGCATCGAGGTCGGCCACATCTTCTACCTCGGCACCAAGTACAGCGCGCCGATGAACGCCAGCTTCCTCGACGAGGGCGGCAAGCCGCAACTCATGGAGATGGGCTGCTACGGCATCGGCGTCACGCGCCTGCCCGCCGCCGGCATCGAGCAGAACCACGATGCGCGCGGCATCATCTGGCCCGACGCGATCGCGCCGTTCACGGTGGTGGTGTGCCCGATCGGCATGGATCGCAGCGCCGAGGTCAAGGCGGCCGCCGAGAAGCTGCACGACGACCTGGCCGCGTCCGGCGTCGACGTCTTGCTGGACGACCGCGGCGAGCGCCCGGGCGCCATGTTCGCCGACTGGGAATTGATCGGCGTGCCGCACCGCGTCGTCATCTCCGACCGCGGCCTGAAGGAAGGGCAGCTCGAGTACCAGCACCGCCGCGACGCGGCCGCCACCAAGGTGCCGGCGGGCGAGGTGCTGTCTTTCCTGCGCGGCCGCCTGCAGGCGTGATCACCCGCCGGGCCTGCTGGCCGCCGCTGCTGGCAGCGCTCGGTGTCCTGGGGGCCGGGCCGGCACGGGCCGGAGGGCAGATCGAGGAGCCGCTGGCTGACTCGGTGCGCAGCGCCCTCGGGTCGGCCATCGCCAACGCCGCCCCGCCCGTTCCCGAGTTCCGCGACAGCGCCTCCTACCTGGCCTACCTGCGCTGGCTGGGTGCCATGAGCCCCCGGCTGGCGCGCCGCAAGCTCGAACTGCAGGACCGCAAGGAGTTCCTGCAGACGGTCTGGTACGAGAGCAGGCGCGCCGGCCTCGACACCGGATTGGTGCTGGGCCTGGTGCAGGTGGAAAGCGGCTTTCGCAAGCACGCCGTCAGCGCGGTCGGAGCGCGCGGCTACATGCAGGTGATGCCGTTCTGGAGCCGCCTGATCGGCGATGGCGACGCCAGCAAGCTGTTTCACATGCAGACCAATCTGCGCTTCGGTTGCGTCATCCTGCGCCACTACCTGGAGCGCGAGCGCGGTGACCTCTTCATGGCGCTCGGCCGCTACAACGGCAGCCGCGGCCAGGCCCCGTACCCCAATGCAGTGCTGTCGGCCAGCCGTAACTGGCAGTGGGTCGACCCCGGGCCGCCGCAGGCAGCGCCGCCCGCCCGCAGCGCCTCGACCTGACCGCTACTGGATGAAGCCCATGCGGCCCTTGGCGGAGCCGGCCTTGGGCAAGTCGTCCGCGGTGATCTGGCCCCGCTGGTCGAGGCGCGCATTGCCGAATCCGGTCATGAGGGCGCGCCGCATCTCGCGCGGGGCCAGTTCGGCGAGCTGGTCGAGCAGCTCTTGGGCCGGTTCCGGATCGAAGCGCTCGCCCCAGCCGTGCTCGTTGCGGATCGAGCAGTAGAGGTTGCGGGCGATCTGCCGCGCGGCCTCCGGCGAGGGCGGCTCGATCTCGAACACGTTCATGCGGTTCAGGATGGGCTCGGGGATGCAGCGCTCGTCGTTGGCGGTCATGATCCAGATCACCTGGCTGGCATCGATGGCCACCTCGGCGAACTCGTCCACGAACGACACGGCCGTGTCGTGCTCGAGCAAGCCGTAGAGCGCACCGAGCGGGTCGTACTGCGCGTCGGCGGCGGCCTTGTCGATCTCGTCGACCACCAGCACCGGATTGGCGTACTGGCCATCGACGATGGCCTCGAACACCTTGCCCGGCTTGGCACCTTTCCATTGCGAGGACGCGCCGGACAGCAGCCAGCCCGCCGTCATGGAGCTCATGGGAACCAGGTTCATGCCGGTACCCAGCAGTTCGGCCAGCTTGCGCGCGAAATGCGTCTTGCCGATGCCCGGGGGCCCGAGCAGCAGCATCGGTGTCACCTCGAGGCCGTCGCGGCAGTCCTGTGACAGCGCGACATGGCGCTTCACGTCGTCGAGCGCATCGGTGAAGTTGGGCAGTTCGTGGTACAGGGCAGCCATGTTCGGCACGCCGCTGGGCTTGACCTGGAAGCGCTCGGGGCCGCGCTCGAGCATGCGCTCGTAGGTGGAGCGCAGGTTCTCGTGGTCCTTGTTGGGCAGCTTGGCCAGCTTGCGCTCGACATCGTGCGGACGGAAGACGCTCCGCAGGTTGGCGATGGGAAGCTGGAACGAAGAGGATGGGTGGGGTACCAGACTGCGGCTGTCCATGCCTGCAACTCCTTCATCGACTGCTGTGTTGATTGCAGCATATGCCGTGCCAGAGCGCAACGGAAGCGGCCCGCTGCCGCGAGCCGCTGTCAGTCGAATACCGGTGAGGTTGGCAGCCGCGGCGCGCGACTGCTGACGCAGGTCAGCCCTGCGTGCCGGCCGTGGAACCCAGGACCTGCTGCAGTTCGCCGCTCTGGTACATCTCCATCATGATGTCCGAGCCGCCGATGAACTCGCCGCGCACGTACAGCTGCGGAATGGTCGGCCAGTTGCTGTAGTCCTTGATGGCCTGCCGGATCTCGTCGTCCTCGAGCACGTTGACCGTGGCCACCGCGCGCGGGTCGACGCCGCAAGCCTTCAGGATCTGGATCGCGCGGCCGGAAAAGCCGCACATGGGGAAACTGGCGCTGCCCTTCATGAACAGCAGGACGTCGTTGCTCTTGACCAGCTGGTCGATGCGTTGCTGAACGTCGCTCATCTCGAATTCTCCTTGCGGTGCGCCGTCCGCGCACATGAGACCCGATTATCCCCGTTCAAGCCAGCGGCCGCCCGAGCAGCGCTCGACACCCGCAAGGTCGCGCCGGGATCCGATGTCGGTAAAGCCGGCGTCGGCCAGCAGTTGCCGCACCGCTGCCGCCTGGTCCCAACCATGCTCCAGCAGCAGCCAGCCGCCCGGCTGCAGGTGCCCCGGGGCATCCGCCGCGATGCGGCGCAGGTCCGACAAGCCGTCGGTGCCGGCCACCAGGGCGCTGACCGGTTCATGGGCCAGGGCGGGAAGGTGCGGATCGCCCTGCGCGACGTAGGGCGGGTTGCTCACCACCAGGTCGTAGCGGCCCGCGCCCTGCAACCAGTCGGCCTGGACGAACCGGACGGGCAACTGCAGCCGCTGGGCGTTGGCGGCGGCCACTGCCAGCGCGTCGGCGCTGCGATCGACCGCGGTGACGTGGGCGTCGGGGCGGCGCGACTGGATGGCCAGGGCGATCGCGCCGCTGCCCGTGCCCAGGTCGATGACCGGCGGGGCCTGCCGGCCCGCCAGGGCCTCGAGCGCCCACTCGACGATGGTTTCGGTGTCGGGACGGGGAACCAGCACCCGATGGTCGACCTGCAGGGGCAGGCCGAAGAACTCCTTCTGCCCCACCAGGTAGGCCAGCGGCTCGCCAGCCAGGCGACGGCCGCAGGCGGCTTCGAATGCGGCGTGCGTCGTCGGCTCCAGGGCGTCGGCATCGTGGGTGATGAGCCAGGCCCGGTCGCCCTGCGGCCGGCCGAGGGCCTGCAGCAGCAGCAACTGGGCATCCAGCCGGGCCACGCCGGCGCCCATCGCCCACGCGAGGGCCTGGGCGACAGTCATGCCGCCGGGGCGCCCAGCCCCAGCTCCAGGTCTTCCAGCTGCTCGGCCTTGCGGGCCAGCAGCAGTCCGTCGATGAGCTCGTCGAGGTCGCCTTCCATCACGAACGACAGCTTGTACAGCGTGAGGTTGATGCGGTGGTCGGTCACCCGGCCCTGGGGAAAGTTGTAGGTCCGGATGCGGTCGCTGCGGTCGCCGCTGCCGATCAGGCCCTTGCGCGTGGCGGCTTCCTTGGCGGCCCGCTCGGTGCGCTCCTTGTCCTGGATGCGCGCGGCCAGCACCTGCAGCGCCTTGGCCTTGTTGCGGTGCTGGCTGCGGTCGTCCTGGCACTCGGCGACGATGCCGGTCGGGATGTGGGTGACGCGCACCGCCGAGTCGGTCTTGTTGATGTGCTGGCCGCCCGCCCCGCTGGCGCGGAAGGTGTCGATGCGCAGGTCGGCCGGATTGATCTGCACGGCCTGCGCCTCGTCCGGTTCGGCCAGTGCGGCCACCGTGCAGGCGCTGGTGTGGATGCGGCCCTGCGTTTCGGTGGCCGGCACCCGCTGCACCCGGTGGCCGCCCGATTCGAACTTGAGCTTGCCGTAGCTGCCGTCGCCCACCACCCGCACCACCACTTCCTTGTAGCCGCCGACCTCGCCCGGGCTCTCGCTCACCAGCTCGCAGCGCCAGCCCTGGCGCTCGGCGTACCGCGTGTACATGCGCAGCAGGTCACCGGCGAACAGGGCCGACTCGTCGCCGCCCGTGCCGGCCCGGATCTCCAGGAAGGTGTTGCGCACGTCGTCCGGGTCCTTGGGCAGCAGCAGCTTCTGCAGCTCGTCCTCCAGCTCCGGCAGTTCGGCCTCGAGCGTCGCGATCTCGTCGCGGGCCATCTCGGCCATGTCGGGGTCGTCCAGCAGTTCGCGGGTCGAGGCGAGCTGGGCCTCGCGGTCGCGCAGGTGCTGGAAGCGGCCGGCCACCTCGCTGACCTCGGCGTGTTCGCGGGTGAGGGCGCGAAAGCGCGCCATGTCCTGCACCACTTCGGGCTGCTGCAGGAAGAAATCGAGCTCCTGCAGGCGCACCGGGTAGCGCTCGAGTTGCTGGCGGAGGAAGGGCTTCAAGGGGTTGGGGAGTGTCGGCGTGGGGCGTTCAGGGGGCGGGACGTGTCCCGCGCAACGCTGAACGCTCAACGCTGGGCGGGCGCGGCACGGGCGCCGCTAACGGCCCTTGTTGCGCAGGAAGAAGTGCTGGATCGCCGTGCCGGCGCGTTCGCGCGCGGCCGCGTCGCCGGCGTGCAGCTCGGCCATGGCACCGTGCAGCATCTTCTGGGTCAGGCCGCGCGACAGCGCCTCCAGCACGTCATCGACGTTGTCGCCCCGCGCCAGCAACTTGCGCGCACGCGCCAGTTCGGCCGTGCGCCATTCGTCGGCCTGGGCGTTCAGCTGCCGGATGAGCGGAACGGCGCCGCGCTGGTCCATCCAGTGCAGGAAGCTCTGGACGCCGGCGTCGATGATGGCTTCGGCCTGGGCGACGGCGGCCTGGCGGTTGGCCTGACCGGTCTGCACCACATGGGCGAGGTCGTCGACGGTGTAGAGGTAGACGTCCTCGAGGGCCTTCACCTCGGGCTCGATGTCGCGCGGCACCGCCAGGTCGACCATGAACATGGGGCGGTGCCTGCGCGCCTTGACCGCCCGTTCGACCGCGCCGAGGCCGATGATGGGCAGCTGGCTGGCGGTCGAGCTCACCACGATGTCGAACTCGTGCAACCGGCCCGGCAGGTCGGCCAGGCGCATGACTTCGCCGCCGAAGCGGCTGGCCAGCTTCTCGCCGCGCTCGAGCGTGCGGTTGGCGATGGCGATGCCGGCCGGGTTGCGCGCGGCGAAGTGCGTGGCCGCCAGCTCGATCATCTCGCCGGCGCCGACGAAAAGCACCCGCACCTTGGTCAGGTCCTCGAACAGGCGGCCGGCCAGGCGCACGGCGGCGGCGGCCATGCTGATGGAATGCGCGCCGATCTCGGTGGCGCTGCGCACCTCCTTGGCCACCGCGAACGAGCGCTGGAACAGCTGGTTCAGCGTGGTGCCCAGGGCACCGGCCTGCTCGGCCGCGCGCACCGCGTCCTTCATCTGGCCCAGGATCTGGGCCTCGCCCAGCACCATCGAGTCGAGCCCGCTGGCGACCCGGAAGGCATGGCGCGCCGCCATGCCGTCGCGCAGCATGTAGGCGTGCGACCGCAGCAGGCCCGGCGGCACCCCGCCCGACTGGGCGAGCCAGTCGATGGTGGGCTCGAGGTCGTGCTCGGGCCCGGCGCAGTAGATCTCGGTGCGGTTGCAGGTGGACAGGATGGCCGCCTCGGGCTGGCGGGCCAGCCGGCCATGCAGGTTCGTGCGCAGGCCGTGCAGCGTCGGCTCGATCTGGTCGAGGGCGAACGCAAAACGACCGCGCAGGTCCAACGGCGCGGTCGTGTGGTTGATGCCCAATGCCCAGACAGCCATGTCAGCGATTATAAAATCCCGCGTCCTGTCAAGCACTTACGCTGGATCAAGACCCACCACGCATGGGCCCGTTCTACATCCTGTTGCATCTCATGAGCTTCCTGGCGCCGGCGGCCTTCCTGGCCCTGCTGTTGCCGCTCGCCGCTCGCGCCACCTTGCGCGCCACCGCAGGCCGCAGCCGTTTGATGCTGCAGGCCGGGCTGGTGTTCCTGGCCGGGGCCGGCGTGCTCGGCGCCGGGCTGTGGTGGTTCGGCGCCGACGGCCGGATGGCCACCTATGGCGCCCTCGTCCTGGTCGCGGCTGCCGTGCAATGGCTGACCCTGCGCGCGTGGCGCTGAGCCGAAACCCCCTGTTTCCAGTTTCCATGCTGTTCCTGCTGTCGCCCGCCAAGACGCTCGATTACGAGTCCCCCCTGCCGCCGGTGCGTCCCACCGAGCCGCTGTTCAGCGAGCGGTCGGCCCAGCTGATCGCCACCTTGCGCAAGAAGTCCGCCCGCCAGGTCGCCGGCCTGATGGACATCAGCCCGGCGCTCGCGACCCTGAACGTCGAGCGCTACCAGGCCTGGTCACCGCAGTTCACCGAGGCCAACTCGCGCCCCGCCGCGCTGGCCTTCGACGGCGACGTCTACGACGGGCTGCAGGCCCGCCGCCTGTCGCCCACCGACCTCGACTGGGCGCAGCAGCACCTGTGCATCCTGAGCGGCCTGTACGGCGTGCTGCGGCCCCTTGACCGCATGCAGCCGTACCGGCTCGAGATGGGCACGGCGCTCACCGTGGGCAAGGCCCGGAACCTGTACCAGTTCTGGGGGACCGGCATCGCCGACTACCTGAACGAGCGGCTGGCCGGCGACGCCTCGCCGGTGGTCGTGAACCTGGCCTCGCAGGAATACTTCCGCTCGGTCGACCTGCAACGGCTCAAGGCCCGGGTGGTGGAGTGCGTGTTCGAAGACGCCAAGGGCGACGGTCCGCACAAGGTGGTCAGCTTCTATGCCAAGAAGGCCCGCGGCCTGATGGCCCGCTACGCCATCCTCAACCGCCTGCAGACCCCGCGCCAGCTCGAGTCTTTCGACCTCGACGGCTACCGTTTCGCCGCCGCCGCCTCGGGCCCCGACCGGCTGGTGTTCCGTCGCACAATCCGGCCATGACGACCAAGACCCAGCAACACATCACGCCCGAGCTGCGGCAATGGATCGTGGCGCAGGCACAGGCCGGACACCCCGCCGAGGCCGCGCTCCAGTCGATGCTCGCGTCGGGCTGGCAGGAGGACGTGGCGATCGAGGCCATGGAGAGCACGCTGCGCACCCACCTGGAGGCGCAGGCGGTCGCCCAGGGGCTGCCGGCGGCCACCAAGGTGCCCGATCCCGGCCTGGAGGAGTCGCCGCTGTACGTCGACACCGGCGATCGCCGGGTGCACGTCCTGCAGAACATGTTCAACCCGCGCGTCGTGGTGTTCGGCAACCTGCTGTCCGACGAGGAGTGCGACGCCCTGATCGCGCTGGCCAAGCCGCGGCTGGCGCGCTCGCTGACCGTGGCCACCAAGACCGGCGGCGAGGAGGTCAACGCCGACCGCACCAGCAGCGGCATGTTCTTCGCCCGCGGTGAGACCGAGGTGGTGCGCCGCATCGAGGAGCGCATCGCACGCCTGCTGAACTGGCCGGTCGAGAACGGCGAGGGGCTGCAGGTGCTGCACTACCGTCCGGGTGCCGAGTACAAGCCGCACTACGACTACTTCGACCCCAACGAGCCCGGCACGCCCACCATCCTGCGCCGCGGCGGCCAGCGCGTGGGCACGCTGGTGATGTACCTGGCCGAGCCGGAGAAGGGCGGCGGCACCACCTTCCCGGACGTGCACCTGGAGGTCTATCCCAAGCGGGGACACGGCGTGTTCTTCAGCTACGACCGTCCGCATCCCTCCACCCGCACCCTGCACGGCGGCGCGCCGGTGCTGGCGGGCGAGAAGTGGATCGCCACCAAGTGGCTGCGCGAGGGCCGTTTCGAGTGAGCCCGGCGGCCTGCGCATGAAGGTCCAGGCCAACGGCATCCCCATCGAGGTCGAGGACACCGGCGAGGCCGACCGGCCCGCCGTGCTGCTGGTCATGGGCCTGGGGATGCAGCTGATCGCCTGGCCCGAACCGTTCGTGCAGGGCCTGCAGGCCGCCGGCTTCCGCGTGCTGCGCTTCGACAACCGCGACGCCGGCCTGTCGCAGCACTTCCCCCAGCTCGGCGTTCCCAACCTGCTGCTGGCGTCGCTGAAGCACCGCCTGGGCCTGCGCGTGCGCGCGCCCTACACGCTGCAGGCCATGGCCGCCGACAGCCTGGGCGTGCTGGCCGCGCTGGGGATCCGGGCCGCGCACGTGGTGGGCGTCAGCATGGGCGGCATGATCGCCCAGCGCATGGCGCTGGCGGCGCCCGAGAGCGTGCTGTCGCTCACCAGCATCATGAGCTCCAGCGGGGCGCGCCGCCTGCCCGGCCCGAAGCCGCAGGTGCTCAAGTTGCTGCTGGGCCGGCCCACCGGTCCCGGCGAGGACGCGCAGGTCGAGCACACCCTGCGGCTGCTGCGTGCCATCGGCAGTCCGGCCTTCCCGGCCGACGAGGACCAGGTACGGCAACGGGTGCGCGCGGCCGTGCGCCGCAGCAGCGATCCGCCGGGCGTGCTGCGGCAGATGGTGGCGGTGGCGGCCGACGGAACGCGCGCCAGGGAGTTGGCCGGCCTGCGGGTGCCGACGCTCGTCGTGCACGGCAAGGACGATCCGCTGGTTCCGTTCGCCTGCGGCCACGACACGGCGCGGCGCATCCGTGGCGCCCGGCTGGTGGCCATCGCGGGCATGGGCCATGACCTTCCGCCAGGGGTGGTCGATCTGCTGCTGCAGGCGGTGGTGCCGCACCTGCGGCAGACTGGTGGCCGATGACGCCCAACTCTCCCGAGCAATCCCTGCTCGGCAAGCCCGCCGCCTACCAGGACCAGTACGACGCAGGCCTGCTCTACCCTTTCTCGCGGGCGCCCAAGCGCGAGGAGCTCGGCATCGGCGCGCAGCCGCCGTTCTTCGGCGCCGACCTCTGGACCGCCTATGAGCTGAGCTGGCTCACCCCGCGCGGCAAGCCCGTGGTGGCGATCGCCCACGTCACCGTGCCCTGCGAGACGCCCAACATCGTCGAGAGCAAGTCGTTCAAGCTGTACCTGAACAGCTTCAGCAATTCGCGGTTCGCCACCCCCGAGGAGGTGCAGGCTCGGCTGCGCGCCGACCTGGCGGAGGCGCTGTGGCGCGGCAGTGGCGCGGCTGGCTCGATCGGCGTGCGGCTGCTGGCGCCCGACCAGTTCGAGCGCGAGCGGGTGCACGAACTGGATGGCGTGCTGCTGGACCGCCTGGACATCGAGTGCACCGACTACACGCCCCAGCCGGCGCTGCTGTCGGCCGCCTTCGACGAGCAGCCGGTCGACGAGGTGCTGGTGAGCAACCTGCTCAAGAGCAATTGCCTGGTGACGGGCCAGCCCGACTGGGGCAGCGTGCAGATCCGCTACGTGGGGCCGCAGATCGACCAGGGCGGGCTGCTGCGCTACCTGGTGAGCTTTCGCAACCACAACGAGTTCCACGAGCAGTGCGTGGAGCGCATCTTCACCGACATCCGCCGGCAGTGCCGGCCGACCAAGCTGGCCGTGTACGCCCGTTACACGCGCCGCGGCGGGCTGGACATCAACCCGTTCCGCACCAGCCACCCGCTCGCGCTACCCCCGAACGTCCGGACCGCGCGGCAGTGAGCGCGGCGCGGCGCACAGCCAGTCGCAGCGCAGGCGCTGCCGCCGGTGCGCCCGGGCCCGCCACGCGGTGTACACGTCGGGCGCCGAGATGGCGAACACGCACAGCGGCACGGTCCAGAGCTCGTCGAACGCGAATGCTGGCAGCCAGCCGATCCAGCCGGCCAGCCAGAGCATGAGCATGGTGTCCCAGAGGTGGTATTCGACCGGGTGCGAGGCACGGTGACCCACGTGCCATTGCTTGATGTGCTGCAGTTCGATCAGCGTCATGGTGTTCGTCGCTTCGTCGATGACTCCCGGGCCGGCGCGCCAGAGCTGGCGGTTCCATGAAATGTAGAAAGATCCGTGCCCGGTTCAAGAAGGGATTGGCGGCGCGGGGGCCGAAGCTGTAACGCGGCCTGCGCGAATGCTTCAAGGTAAGCGCGCGGCCCGCCGGCAGGTGTAGGCGCGCGGCGGACCGCGCGGTCAGGAGGCCCCTCGATCCGCCGCCGGGACGACGCACGCCCCAGGTGCGCCGGCACCGACCCTGGGCCGCCCTGGCCCGACGAGGAGAGTGTTTGCGGCTCAGCCGGCCTGGAACAGGTCGGGCGTGTATTCCTCGACCCGGTGCGCAGACGGCGGAATGTCGGCTGCCTCCGTCTCGCCGGCGCGCGCCAGCTTGCTCACCCGCACGCCCAGCAGCCGCAGCTTGCGATCCAGCGGCACGCGCTTGAGGCACTGGCCGGCCACCTGGCGGATGGTGCGGGCGTCGTCGGTGAAGTGCTCCACCGTCTGGTCGCGCGTGGCGATGCGGAAATCGTCGTAGCGCAGCTTGATGCCGATGGTCTTGCCGACATAGCCCTTGCGGCGCAGGTCGCCGGCCACGCGCACGCACAGGTCCGTGAAGATGGAGCCCAGCTCGGCGCGGTCGCGCACGGCGTGCAGGTCGCGTTCGAAGGTCGTCTCGCGGCTCATGGAGACCGGCTCGCTCTCCATGACCACCGGCCGGTCGTCGCGGCCCCAGGCGACTGCGTGCATCCAGGCGCCGGTGGAGCGGCCGAAGTTGTCCATCAGCCACTCGGGATCCTGGGCGGCCAGCTCGCCGATCGTGAACACGTGCAGTTGGTGCAGCTTGGCCTCCGCCTTGGGACCGATGCCGTTGATCTTGCGCACCGCCAGCGGCCAGATGCGCTTCTGCAGGTCGGCTTCGTGCACGATCGAGATGCCGTTGGGCTTGTCGAACTCGCTCGCCATCTTGGCGATGAGCTTGTTGGGCGCCACGCCGATCGAGCAGGTCAGGCCCGTCGCCTCCAGGATGGATTTCTGGATCAGCCGCGCCAGCACGCGGCCGCCTTCGCGCTGGCCGCCGGGCACCTCGGTGAAGTCGATGTACACCTCGTCGATGCCGCGGTCCTCGACCAGCGGGGCGATCTCGCGGATCACGCCCTTGAAGGTGCGCGAGTAGCGGCGCACCTCGTCGAAATCGACCGGCAGCACGATGGCCTGGGGGCACAGCTTGGCCGCCTTCATCATGCCCATGGCGGAGCCGACGCCGAACTGGCGCGCCGGGTAGGTGGCGGTGGTGATGACGCCGCGCCCCGTGTAGTCCTTCAGCAGCGGGAAGGCCTCGGGCGGGATGGCCGACAGGGGCTGGTCGGCATACCTCGCCCGCACCATCTCGTCGACCCGGCGCCGGCCGCCGCCGATGACCACCGGCAAGCCCTTGAGCTGCGGATAGCGCAGCAGTTCGACCGACGCGAAGAACGCGTCCATGTCGAGATGGGCGATGCGGCGCTGTGCTGTCACGCCCCGATTGTGGCGTCAGGCCGTCGCCCGCTTGCCACAATGGCGCCTCACCGCCCAGGAGATCGTCACGATGAAATACCGGGGAAGTTGCCATTGCGGCCGGGTGGCCTTCGAGGTCGAGGGCACGCTGGAAAGCGCCATGGCCTGCAACTGCTCGATGTGCCAGCGCAAGGGGTCGCTGCTGTGGTTCGTGCCGCATCAGCAACTGACGCTGCTGACGCCGGAGGCCGATGCCGCGACCTACCTGTTCAACAAGCACGTGGTCCGGCACCGGTTCTGCCCCGCCTGCGGCATCCATCCGTACGGCGAGGGGCCGGGCCCGGGCGGCGGCGCGATGGCCGCCGTCAACATCCGCTGCCTGGAAGGCATCGACCTGGAGTCGGTGCCGGTGACCCACTTCGACGGCCGCTCGCGCTAGCCGCGCGGTGGCCGCGAGCGCTCAGTAGCCGGCGGCGCGCCCGGTCGGGTAGGTGCCGGGCAGCAGGATCGACTTGTCGACCTGGGTGATGTCGGTGCGGCCGCAGAAGGCCATCGACAGGTCGAGCTCGTTGCGGATGATCTCCAGCGCCTTCTCCACCCCGGCCTGTCCCATGGCGCCCAGCCCGTAGAGCATGGCGCGGCCGATGTAGGTACCCCGGGCGCCCAGCGCCACCGCCTTGAGCACGTGCTGGCCGGAGCGGATGCCGCCGTCCATGTGCACCTCGATGCGGCGCCCCACGGCCTCGACGATCTCGGGCAGGGCCGAGATGGAGGAGGGCGCGCCATCGAGCTGGCGTCCGCCGTGGTTGGACACGATCAGGGCGTCGGCGCCCGAATCGACCGCCAGGCGGGCGTCCTCGACGTCCTGGATGCCCTTGAGGATGAGCTTGCCGCCCCAGCGCTGCTTGATCCATTCGACGTCGGCCCACGACAGCCGGGGGTCGAACTGCTTGGCGGTCCACTCCGACAGCGAGCCCATGTTCTCGACGCCCTTGACGTGGCCGACGATGTTGCCGAACTGGCGCCGCGGCGTGCCCAGCATGCCCAGGCACCACTGGGGCTTGGTCATGAGGTTCAGCATGTTGGCGACCGTGAGCTTGGGCGGCGCCGACAGGCCGTTCTTGATGTCCTTGTGGCGCTGGCCGAGGATCTGCAGGTCCAGCGTGACCACCAGGGCCGAACAGTTGGCCGCCTTGGCGCGGTCGATCAGGCGCTCGATGAAGCCGCGGTCGCGCATCACGTACAGCTGGAACCAGAACGGGTGGTTGTCGGTGCCCTTGGCCACGTCCTCGATCGAGCAGATGCTCATGGTCGAGAGCGTGAACGGGATGCCGAAGGCCTTGGCCGCGCGCGCCGCCAGGATCTCGCCGTCGGCGTGCTGCATGCCCGTGAGGCCGGTCGGCGCGATGGCCACCGGCATGTTGGTCGGCTGGCCGACCATGGTGGTCCGGGTGCTGCGGCCCTCCATGTTCACCGCCACCCGCTGGCGGAACAGGATGCGGTTGAAGTCGTCCTCGTTGGCGCGGTAGGTGCTCTCGGTCCAGGAGCCGGAGTCGGCGTAGTCGTAGAACATGCGCGGCACGCGCCGTTTCGCGAGCACGCGCAGGTCTTCGATGTTGGTGATGGCGGGCAAGATGGTCTCCTCGTCGGCGTCGATGCTAGGGCGCGCAGCCAGGACGGAGTTGAATCCTTTGGTGCAGCCCTGCAATTTTTCTCATCTTGCCATGGCGGGCACCCGGCGCCGCAACGGCGCGGGGCTGGGAGACCGGTTCTCAGGCCACTGCAAGCACCGCGGCGGGTGCCGGCTGCGCGCCGAACACCGTGGCCAGCAGGGCTTCGTAGGCGTGCGGATGCACGGTGGGGTTGCAATTCATCTCGAGGAACCAGGCCTGCCCCTGGGCATCGACGACGGCGTCGAGGGTGTACAGCGTGGGTGCCGGGTCGTCGAATGCGGGCACATGCGCCTGCAGCCGGCGCGCCGCATCGTGGAACTGGCCTGCCAGGCCGTCGGCCCGGGCTTCGTCGAGCGCGTTGATGCTGGGCTCCAGCGGATCGCGGTAGACCGACCCGTAGCGGTATTCGACCGCCACCTCGCGTTGCGCCGGCACGATGGCGTCGACGTGGTCGAGGCCCGCGAAGAGCGCCAGGTGGGCCACCAGCGACCAGTCGTGGCGGCCCTTCGCATGCGGCAGCGCCTGCACCAGCTGCCGCAAGGTGGCCGTGCCGTCGCCCGTGACGATGGCCGGACGCACCAGCTCCAGCGCCAGGCAGCGGCCGGCCCAGCACCACGCCTTGGCACTCACGCCGAGCAGGAAGTTCTCGTAGTACTCGTCGGCCCGCAGCTGCTGGTCGGGATCGGCCGGGTCGTGCGCGGGCCAGGGCCCGCGCAGGCCCTGGCCGAAGGATGAGTGGATGGCCTTGGCGAGGTAGGGTCCGCCGATCTGCCCGGCGTCGTGGCAGGCGGCGGGCGTGCGCAGCCCGAGCGCCTGGGCTTCGTGCTTGAAGCGGGCCTTGTCGGTGGCCAGCGGCCAGCGCCGCAGCGGGTAGGGGAACCAGCCGGCAAAGCCGGTGGAAGCGGGGGTGAGCTGGTCGGTGTAGGCCTGGCCGCTGCCGGTGGTTGTGATGAAGCTGGGACGCCAGCGCAGGCTGGTGCCCTCGCGCCGCAGGTGCAGCGAGAAGTCGGCCATGCGGGTCCAGGCGTCGATGCCCAGGCGGGCCGCGGCGCGCTGCACGGCTGCAGCATGGCTGAGGTAGGAGGCGAGCAGCATCGGCGCGCGGCGGCAGATTCAGCGCTTGCCGCGGCGCGCCGGCCGACGGCGCGCCGGGGCCACCATGGGCGCCGGGCAGCCGTCGCAGGAGGTGCAGCCGTCGAGCACGCCGGCGAAGGACGCGGGACGCAGCGGTTCGACGTGGAGCGAAGACACGCTCCAGCGGAACGAGCGGGGGCCGGTGCGGCGGGCGCGGGACGTGGCGGGTGCGGGCATGGTCTTCTCCTCAGGCGAACGGGTGGATGGGGACGGGGCGGCCGGCGCGGCTGCCGGCCGCCGCACTGAAGGCCGGCAGGCCGGCCGGTTCGAGCCCGTGGCCGAACCAGAGCGGCAGCAGGCCGGGCACGACGGCGCGCACCACGCGTAGCGGCGTGCGCCCCTGCTCGATGGCGGCCCCGGCCGGCGTGAGGTCGAACGCCAGTGCCGGGCAACCGGCCTGCGCCAGCGCGGCGATCAGCGTTGCACCGTCGTGGCACGTGTCGGGCGGGGCGAAGGCGGCCGTGGGCGGCCCCGCGGCCAGGAAGTCGGCCTGCCGGACTTGCCCCGGTGACTGCCAGTGCCGCTGGAGATCGCCGATCGACCGCACCGCGCGTGGGCTGGCCAGCGGGGGCAGGGGATGGGCGGCGGCGTGGGCGGCCCGGCCCTCGGCTTCGTCGAACGCCTTGAGCAGGGCCTGCACGGGATCGAAATGCGCGCCCGCCGTGACGGCGGTGAACGGCCGCTGCAGCGCCTGCACGAACACACCGTACACCGGGGCCGGTGCCGGCAGTCGCAGCACGGCCACACGGTGGCCGGCCGCCTGCAGCGCGCGCAGGCGCCGCCGGGCCTCGCCCGGCAGCGTCGCCGGCGACACCACCGGCGCGGACTTGCCGGCCAGCCAGGCGCGCAGGAAGGCATCGCGTTCGACCAGTTCGAGCAGCGCCCAGGCCAGGGCCGTTGCGCTGTCGGGACCGGCGGCGACGCCCGAGGTGCTGGTCGTCGTGCAGGACCGGCGACGCCAGTGGGCCGGCAGGGCGTCCAGGGCGTGTACGCACTCGGCCGGCAGCAGGACTGCCGCCCCGGTGGCGACGTCCTGGCCCCGGCACCAGAGCGCGAGCCGGCGCGGATCGAAGGGCATGAAGGGAAAGCCCGGGCGGCGGTGCTGCCAGTCGGCATATGCCACCACCGTTCGCGGATCGCGTGCGGCCACGAAGTCGTGCAGCGTGCCCTCCACCGTTGGGCCCAGCCGCGCCCAGCCGAGCCTTTCCCAGGCCTCGGCCTCCGCCTTGCGCAGCGCGCTGCGCGGATCGCTGGAGCGGCCGACCGTGAACAGCGTGAGCCGGCCCTCGCGCACCGGCCCGGCGCTGAAGGAGAAGCCGCAGGGAGCCGCATCGGCATGGAGCCGGGCGGGCGCGGCGCCGAGGTGCAACCAGTTGTCTACCTGCTGCACCGCGGCCTCGGCCGGTGAGCATGGAACGCCCAAGACAAGCGCCGCCACCGGGCGGACAGCCGGTGCGCCGCGGCGGGACGCCGGGGCCGTCGCGAGGACTTGGTGCAAGGCGTGGCCAAGACCCAGTTCCAACGCGCAGCGCTGGGCCGCGCACAAGCTCTGGATGCCGCGCCCCTGGACCTCGCCGGTCGACGGCCGGGCGGCGCGCGGCAGCACCACCGCGGAGGCGAACTGCAGCAGCCGGGGATCGGGCAGCAGGTGCCAGGAGACACCCGCGCCGCGCGATAGGCGGTGCATGGCCACGCCGCCTGCCGGCGACTGGGTGACTTCGTACAGCTCCACGGGCAGGCCCTGACCGTCGGGATCGGGCAGGCAGCGCAGCACATCGACCTGCCAGCGCAGGCTGCGCCCGCCAACCCCTGCCAACGTCCGCTCCAGAAGAAGACGCAGCTGCGGCGCCGGCAGCGGGCGATCGCCGAAGGTGCGGTGGGCCGGCACCTGCAACAGGGCGGCGTCTTGCCGGTCGAGCAGCAGGCCGTGCTGCGTGAGGCTGGTCAGGAAGCGGACGACCGCGCCGGCAGGCCAGCGGACTGCCAGGCCCGCGGCCACCGCCCGCCAGCCGAGATGGCCATCGCACAGCGCCTGCACTGCCCGCAGCAGCGGCCCGGGCGCCTGGACGGTGACCGCCCGGCCCGGTTGGCGGCAGCGCAGGG
Organism: Ramlibacter pinisoli; assembly: GCF_009758015.1. Lineage (NCBI taxonomy): Bacteria > Pseudomonadati > Pseudomonadota > Betaproteobacteria > Burkholderiales > Comamonadaceae > Ramlibacter > Ramlibacter pinisoli. Next base: position 1,804,817 of record NZ_WSEL01000009.1, on the reverse strand, counting down.
TGCCGCCCCGGATGTGCCACTGGCCCTGGGTGGTGGGGTATGCGATGGTCTCCTGCATGCTCGACGGCGCCCAACCCGCACACCGGTGCGGGGCCCTTGTCTCGGGCAGCGGCCTCCCTTCGAGCAGTACATCCCGGCCGCGGCAGCGCGGTTTAGCCGGCGGCGGGGCCGCCCGGCGCAGGAACGACAGCCCGCGCCCGGCGCGCGGCGTTCAGTGCTCGGTCGAGACCATCCAGGGGATGCCGAAGCGGTCGGTCAGCATGCCGAAATGGCCACCCCAGAACGGCGGGCCGTACGGCATCGTGACCTTGCCGCCTTCGGCCAGCGCATCGAATGCACGCCGGCCCTTGTCGGCATCGCCGGGAACATAGAGCGACAGGGAGAAGCCGCTGTAGCCCGGGTGCTGGCCGGGCGGGGTGTCGCTGGCCATGAAGCGCGCGCCTTCGCACTCGAAGGTGGAGTGCATCACCTTCTGTTTCCAGTTCGCGGGCAGTTCCGGGGTGTCCATCGGCGAGCCTTCGTAGCGCATCAGTGCCACGGTCTTGCCGCCGAGGGCGCGCGCGTAGAAGGCCAGTGCCTCCTCGCAGGTGCCGTTGAAGAACACGTAGGTCTCGATCTGCATCGCAGGACTCCTTGGTGCCGGGAAGCCCCCGGATGCTACGAGCCCCGCGAATAAAATCCAGCGATGCTCGACATCACCCTGCTTCGCAAGGACCTGGACGCCGTCATTGCCCGGCTGGAGGCGCGCAAGTCGCCCCAGCCCTACCTGGACGTCGACGCGTTCAAGGCGCTGGAAGCCGAGCGCAAGACCATCCAGACCCGCACCGAAGAGCTGCAGGCCCGGCGCAACCAGCTCTCCAAGCAGATCGGGCAGCTCAAGGCCAAGGGCGAGTCGGCCGACGCCGTGATGGGCGAGGTGGCGGCGCTCAAGACCGAACTGGACCAGTCGGCCCAGCGGCTGGAGCAGATCCAGCCCGACCTACAGGCCCTGCTGCTCGCCATCCCCAACCTGCCGCACGAGAGCGTGCCAACCGGTGCCGACGAGCACGGCAACCAGCAGGTGCGCCAGTGGGGCACGCCGCGCACGTTCGACTTCGCGGCCCGGGACCATGTCGATGTCGGCGGCCCGCTCGGCCTGGACTTCGACACCGGCATCAAGCTCAGCGGCTCCCGGTTCACCGTGATGCGCGGCCCCATCGCCCGGCTGCATCGCGCCATCGCGCAGTTCATGCTCGACGTGCAGACGCAGGAGCACGGCTACACCGAGTGCTACACGCCCTACATCGTGAACGCGGCCACGCTGCGGGGCACCGGCCAGCTGCCCAAGTTCGAAGCCGACCTGTTCGCGGTCAGCAAGGGCGGCCAGGAAGGCCTGGCCGACGACGACCAGCAGGCGCTGTACCTCATCCCGACCAGCGAGGTCACGCTCACCAACTTCGTCCGCGACGAGGTGCTGGCCGAAGCGCAGCTGCCGATCCAGCTCACCGCCCACACGCCCTGTTTCCGGTCGGAGGCTGGCAGTGCCGGCCGCGACACGCGCGGCATGATCCGGCAGCACCAGTTCGACAAGGTCGAGATGGTGCAGATCGTCCATCCGGAGCGCAGCTACGAGGCCCTGGAGCAGATGACCGGCCACGCCGAAGCCGTGCTGCAGAAGCTCGGCCTGCCCTACCGCGTCATGCTGCTGTGCACCGGCGACATGGGCTTCGGCGCCGCCAAGACCTACGACCTCGAGGTCTGGCTGCCGGCGCAGAACACCTACCGCGAGATCAGCTCGGTGTCGAACTGCGAAGCCTTCCAGGCCCGCCGCCTGCAGGCCCGCTACAAGACGGCGCAGGGCAAGAACGAACTCGTCCACACCCTCAACGGATCGGGCCTGGCCGTGGGCCGCACCCTGGTCGCCGTGCTGGAGAACTACCAGAACGCCGATGGCAGCGTCACCGTCCCCGAGGCCCTGCGCCCCTACCTGGGTGGGACGGCCCTGCTGCGTTCCTGAGCCGCGCCGGGTCGGTTAGAATCTGGGGCTTCGCACCACGCGAACCGAATTCAGGAGCGGTGGCAGAGTGGTCGAATGCGCCGGACTCGAAATCCGGTGTACGGTTATGCCGTACCGTGGGTTCGAATCCCACCTGCTCCGCCAATCACGTAGACAAAAAGCGGCCTCTGGCCGCTTTTTTGCTTCTACCCATCAAAGCAGCCATCCAGCGCCAGTCCTCTGCTGACGGGTGACTTCTCCGGATCCCCGGCCAGTCCATGGGCCGCCTCGACGAGGAACTCAGGACAAATGGCGGCAGGTCATGCAGGTCTTGCCCGACCAGGCCCGGAGACTGCGCTCGCTGGCCTCAGAACCCGTACAGCCGGGTCGGGTTGTCCACCATCAGCCGCTGCAGGGCCGCGGCATCGCCAAACTGCGGCAGCAGGTCCAGGAGCAGCGCCTCGTCCTCGACCGGATGGCGCGACAGCGGGTGCGGAAAGTCGGTGCCCCATAGCACCCGGTCCGGTGCGGCGTCGATCAGCGCGCGTGCGAAGGGCACCACGTCCTCGAAGGGGGCGCCGATGGCAGAGACCCGGTTGGCCCCGGACAACTTGATCCAGCGCTCGTCACGGCGCACCAGGTCCAGCAGCAACTGGAAGGCGGGCTGCTCCAGGCCCAGCGCGGCATCGACGCGACCCATGTGGTCGATGACCACCGGTAGCCGCAGGCTGCGGATGGCGTCGCCCAGTTCGTCCAGCTGGTCGGCGTCCAGGTGCAGTTGCACGTGCCAACCCAGCGGAGCGATGCGCTCGGCCGTGCGGCGCAGGAACGCGAGATCGGGCCGGCGCTTGAGGTGCTTGACGAAGCCGAAGCGCACGCCGCGGATGCCCGCCTCGTGCAGGCGCAGCAGCTGCGCATCGGTGTCGTCGGGGCCCAGCAAGGCGATGCCGCGGCGATTCCGTGGGTCGTCGGCGATGGCATCGAGCATCGCGGCGTTGTCGCTGCCGTACACGATGGGTTGCACGATGACGGTCCGCTGCAGTCCCAGCCGGCGGTGCAGCGCCGTGAGCACGTGCTTGTCCCGGTCCGGCGGCGTGTAGGGCCGCCCGGCCGCGAAGGGAAAGCGGTCGGTCGGCCCCCAGATGTGGCAGTGGCTGTCGCACGCGCCGGCCGGCGGCGCGTAGACGGGCTGGTACGCCGCGGCGGTCATTGCGGCTGGATGCCGGCCACTTTCATGGCCTGGCGGGTGCGGGCAATCTCGCGCTCCAGGAAGGCCCGGGCGCCCGCCGGCGTGGCCTGCGCCTCGTTGGCCAGCAGCGCGCCGCGGGCGACGACGTCGGCCAGTACGCCCCGGTCGCGCAAGGCGCCCAGCAATCCGCGGTTGAGGGCGGAGATCACGTCCGGCTGCGTGCCGGCCGGCGCCCACAGTCCGTTGAAGGTGTAGGCGGTGAAGTCGCGCAGGCCGTTCTCGATGAAGGTCTGCACGTCCGACAGCAGCGACAGGCGCTGCTCGGAGGCGATCGCCAGGATGCGCGCGCGACCCTCGCGGTGGAAACCCAGCACGGTGGAGATTTCGGTGAACAGGCCCTGGGTGGTGCCGCCCAGGAAATCCGGCAACGCCGAGCCGCCACCCTTGTACGGCACATGCAGGATGTTGGCGCCGGTGGCAGCCTTGAACACTTCGAGCGGAACGTGGTTGGCGCCACCCAGACCGGAGGTGCCGATGGACACGCCGCCAGGCTGCGCCCTGGCATACGCCAGGAATTCCTTCAGGCTGCGCGCCGGCACTTCCGGCCGCACGACCAGGCCCATGGGCACCAGGCTCATCAGGCCGATGGCGCTGAAATCCTTCAGCGGGTCGTAGCGCGGCTGGGGCGACATCAGCACGCTGTTCACCAGTGGCCCGTTGGCGCCCCACAGCAAGGTATGGCCGTCTGGCTTGGCACGCGCCACGATCTCTGCCCCGAGGCCGCCGCCAGCCCCACCGCGGTTGTCCGGCACCACGCCTTGCGGCGCCCCGGGCACCAGGTATGGCGCCGTCACCCGCGCCATGATGTCGCCGTTGCCGCCGGCAGCGAAAGGAATCACCAGCCGGATCGGCCGCTCCGGGTAGGCGGCCCGCGCCAGGCCGGGTGCCAGGGCGCCGGCCGCAGCCAGCGCCAGCCATTCGCGTCGTTGCATCGCTGTCCCCTTCACGCGCTGTAACGCTCGACCGCGGCGCGATCGAACGAGAAACCCCAGCCAGGCGCCGTGGGCACCACCGCGCGCCCTTGCGCGTCCAACTCGATCGCGGCGCCGTACAGGGGCTCGAACCAGGGCATGACTTCCACGTGGGTCACGCCGGGCAACGCCGCCGCCAGCGACAGGTTCATCTCCACGAACAGGTGCGGCGCGAGCGGCACGTTCATCAATTCGGCCGCATGCGCCACCTTGAGGAACTCCGTCGGCCCGCCCATGCGCTGCAGGTCGGGCATCAGCAGATCGACGGCGCCGGCGCGCAGCATGTCCATCATGCCCAGCCGCGTGTACTCGGTCTCGCCACCCGCCACGGGCGTGTCCAGCGCGCGCGCCACCGCCGCCGTGCCCGCGTGATCGTGGTAGGGCAATGGCTCCTCGATCCAGCGCAGGCCATGAGGCTCCAGCCGGCGGCCCAGGCGAATCGCCTGGTCGACCGTGAACTGCTGGTTGCAGTCGGCCATCAACTCGACGCCGGGGCCGATGGCCTCGCGCACTGCGCGCACCCGTGCCACGTCGTCGTCCGCCGAGGGCATGCCCAGCGACATCTTGACGGCGCGAAAACCCTCGGCCACCAGGTCGGCGGCCTCGCGCTGCAGCGCGTCGACCGAGGCGGAGAGGCGCAACGCGCCACTGCGATAAGCCGGCACGGCGGTGCGGTGCCCGCCGAGCAGGCCGCCGACGTTGACGCCGGCCGCCTTGCCGCGCAGGTCCCACATCGCCATGTCGATCGGGGCGGCGGCCACCGCGTTGGCGCCCCGGTGGCCCAGGAAGCCCATGTCGCGCCAGGCGGCGTCCCAGAAGGCGCCACCGTGCAGGGGGTCGAGGCCCACCGCGTGCGGCGCGAAGCTTTCCACCAGCTCGCGCAGCGCGCCCAGGCGGCGGCTGTTGAGCGTGAAGACCATGCCCTCGCCGACCAGGCCCTGGTCGGTCTGGATTTCCACCAGGAGGCACCCGATCGCCTCGATCAGGGTGCGCGCGCTGGGAATGGGCACCTGCAGCGGCAGGCGGATGGTGCGGATGTCGACTCGCGTGACTTTCATGCTGACGCCCCTCAATCGGCCTGGATGCCGGCGTCGCGGATGAAGCGGCCCCAGCGCGCCACGTCGGCCTGGTAGAAGGTCGCGAAGGCGGCGCCGTAGCGTGTGTCCGGGAAGAGTCCCAGCTCCTGCATGCGCTGTTGCACGGCCGGGGTGGCCACGACCTCGGCGACGGCCCGTCCGAGCCGTTCCACCACCGCCGGCGGCGTGCCCGCCGGGGCGAAGATGCCCTTCCAGGTCTCGAGCTCAAAATTGGGCACGCCCAGTTCGGCGATCGGCTTGATGCCCGGCAACGCCGGCATCGGCGCGCGGCTGGTAACGCCCAGCGCGCGCAGGCGCCCCGCCTTGATCAGCGGCACGGCGACCGGGATGACCTCGAAGGCCAGGTCCAGCTGGCCCCCCAGCAGGTCGTTCATCACGCCCGGACCGCCCTTGTAGGGGATCTGGCGCATGCGTGCGCCGGTCGCGCTGGCGAAGGACTCGGCCGAGAGGTGGTGCGAGCTGCCATTGCCGCTCGAGCCGTAGGTGAGCGCGTCGGGCGCGGCCTTCGCGGCGGCGATCAGGTCCTGCACGTTCTGGAAGCGGCTGTCGGCGCGCACCACCAGCACCGTGGGGCCGTGGTCCAGGCCGGCCACCGGCACGAAGTCCCTGGTGGCGTAGCCGGGGTTCTTCAGCAGGAAGAAGTTGGTGGCATGGGTCGTGGTGTTGCCAGCCACCAGGGTGTACCCGTCGGCCGGCGCACGCGCCACCAGCTGGGAGCCGATGACGCCGGACACGCCGGGCCGGTTGTCGATGACCACCGCCTGGCCCAGCCGTTCGGAGAGGCCGGGCGCGATCAGGCGGGCGATGGTGTCCACGCCGCCCCCGGCCGAGTAGGGCACCACCATCGTGATGGCGCGGGAGGGAAAGGCGGCCTGGGCGGCCGCTGCGGCGGCTGCGAGTGACAGTGCCAGCGCAGCCAGGATGCGGGAAAGCGGGATCATCGAGTCTCCTTGGGAGTGCGGATTGTTGACAGCCGCTTCACGCGCGTCCAATCTCTTCTTTCCAAGTTTTCATGAATTCGATTCATCCATGGACCTGCGCGACTTCCGCTACTTCGAGGCCGTGGCCGACTTCGGGCACCTGGGCCGCGCTGCCGAGGCGATGCACCGGACGCAGCCGGCATTGAGCAAGTCGTTGCGGCGCCTGGAGGAGGCGCTGGGCGCCACGCTGTTCGAGCGGGAAGGCCGCCGCCTGAAGCTCACCGAAGTCGGCCGGGTGGTCCTGGAACGCACGCGCTTCATGCGCCGCACCATGGATGACACCCTGCAGGAAGTGACGGACCTCGCGCGCGGCGCGGCCGGCCACCTGCGCCTGGGTGGTGCGCCGACGGCAGCCGACCGGCTGCTGCCGCAGCTGGTCCACGCGCTGCTGGAACGTGCGCCCGGCCTGACCCTGCACCTGGCCGTGGACGTCAGTGCCTCGCTGCTCCAGGCGCTGCGCGCCGGGACGCTGGACGCGGTGGTGGGGCCGTTGGCGTCCGCCAAGCGAGAGTTCGAGCGCCATGTCCTGTTCGACGATCCGGTCGTGGTGGCGGCCAGCAAGCGCCACCCCCTGCTGCGCCGGACGGCGCCGGCGCCACAGATCGGCGACCTGGCGGGCTACGCCTGGGTTCTGCCTTCGCCGGACGTGAGCCTGCGCGTCTGGCTGGAGAACACCTTCGAGCGCAACGGACTGGCGCCGCCGCGGGTGCAGGTGGAATCAGCCTCCATCTCGCTGATGCCGCGCCTGATCGCGCACAACCAGCTGCTCACCCTCATCTCGCGCAAGAGCCTCCAGGCCGGCCCGGTGGGGACGCTGCTGCGCGAGGTGCCGGTGCCGTCGGCAGTGCTCGAACGGCAGTTCGGGGTCCTGCTGCGCCGCGATGGCTACAGGCCGCCACCAGTGCGCACCCTGTTGGCCGTGCTGAAGGAAGGCGGCCAGCGGCTGCTGACTTGAGTCGGCGGGTCGGACGCGAGGCCATCGAATCTTCTCTCGCGCTCCGCCACCAGGCCCTGTTCCGGGATCAGCGTCGGGCCCGCGAGGTTCCGGCTGCCTCACTCGACGGTGATGCCGCCTTTCCTGATCACGTCCCCGAACTTGGCCAGCTCGGTATCGATGTACCGGCCGAACTCCTCGGGGCTGGTGCCCAGCGAGATCATGCCCAGGCGGGCCAGGTTTGCCTTGACGGCATCGTTGGCCAGTGCCGTCTTGAGATCGTCGTTCAGTCGCTTCTGGATCGCCGGGCTCAGTCCCTGGGGCGCAACGATGCCTAGCCAGCCGAGAACGTCGAAATCCGGGAAGCCGCTCTCAGCCATGGTCGGTACGTTGGGCCAGCTTGGCATCCGTTTCGCCGTCGACACGGCGAGCACCCGCACCTTGTCCGACTGCAGGAACGGCACCACGCCCGGAGCGGAGTCGACGAGCACGTCGAGCTGGCCTCCGATCAGGTCTGTATAGGCAGGTGCTGTTCCCTTGTACGGAACGTGCACCATCGAGATTCCTGCATGCTGTTTCAGCATTTCCATCGTCAGGTGCTGGGTCGAACCGTTGCCGCCCGAGCCATAGCTCAGTTTGTCGGGTCGAGCCTTGGCGTCCGCGACCAGATCCCGCACCGACCTGTACTTCGAGCTGGCCGGAACGACCAGTGCCTGTGCCACGCCGGCGATGTTCATGATGGGCGTGAAGTCCTTGCGCGGGTCGTACCCGACATTCTTGACAAGGTTCGGCGCGATGGCCATCGGACCGCTCGAGCCGAGGAGTAGCGTGTACCCATCGCCCGGCGCTTTCGCGACGAACTGGCTGCCGATGGCGCCGCCCGCGCCGACCTTGTTCTCGACGATGAGCGATTTGCCCCACATCTTCCCGAGGGGCTCCGAAAGAATGCGGGCCAGCACGTCGCCCGACTGGCCGGCAGCGAACGGAACGATGATGGTCACCGGTTTGCTGGGATAGGCCTCGGCACGGCCGGGAACGGGGACCAGCATCGGCGATGCACCCAAGATGGCGGCCGAGCGAACGAAAGTCCTGCGATCGATCATGAATGTCTCCTCGATCCACTCGCGGTGGAAGTCATGGTCCGGGTCACGGCGTCATTCGACCGTGATGTTCGCCTTCCTGATGATGTCGCCGAACTTCTCGTACTCTGACGCCAGGTACTTCGCGAAGTCGTCCGGGCTGCCCACCATCGACACGATGCCCAGCTTTGCCATGCTGTTCCTGACCGCCTCGGTCGCGATGACCTGCCTGAGGTCGGCGTTGATCTTGTCCCGGATCGTGGTGTCCAGCTTCGCGGGTGCAGCGATGCCGTACCACCCCAGGATCCGGAAATCGGGAATGCCACTCTCCATGACGGTCGGCACGTCGGGCAGTGCGGGTACCCGTTCCGGCGTGGACACCGCGAGCACCCGGACCTTCCCCGATTGCAGGTGCGGCAGCACGCTGGGCAGGGTGTCGAAGAACACATCGAGCGTGCCGCTGATCAGGTCGGGGTATGCGGGAGCCAGCCCCTTGTACGGAACGTGCGTCATTTCGATGCCGGCGCGCTGCTTGAGCAGTTCCATCATCAGGTGCTGCGTGGAGCCATTGCCCGCCGACGCGTAGTTCAGCCTGCCCGTCGCCTTGGCGCCGGACACCAGGTCGCCCAGGCTGTGGAACTTGGACGTGGCCGGCACCACCAGCGCGTAGCCGACGCCGCCGACGCTCACGATGGGGGTGAAGTCCCGGAGCGGGTCATAGCCCGCCTTCTTGTAGACGTGCGGCGCCACAGCCATGGGGCCGGTGGAGCTGAGAAGGAGCGTGTAGCCATCCGGGCGCGCCTTGGCGACGAAGGCGCTGCCGATGATGCCGGCTGCGCCCGCCTTGTTGTCGATGATCAGCTGCTGGCCCCAGGTCCTGGACAGCGGTTCGCTGAGCACCCGGGCCAGCAGGTCGCCAGCCTGGCCGGCAGGGAACACCACAACCATGGTGACCGGCTTGGCGGGAAACACGGATTGCGCCACGGCGGCCGCCGGCAAGGCACCGAGGGCGGCGCCGGAAAGGAGGAAGTCTCTGCGCTTCATGGTGGGAGCCATTTCTGGAGGATGTTCAGACGGTGGAGACGGCTGCGGACCGGGCCTTGACGTAGGGCATCAGACCGCCATGGGCCAGGATGTCCCTGATGATCCCGGGCGGCTTGGCGCCCTGCAGGACCGGACCTTCGGCGCTGCGCCTGACTTGGCCACTCTCGGAGTCGACCCAGACCGGTTCTCCGCCCGCGCCGGTCTGTACCTCCGGCAGGATCAGCAGCGGCAAGCCGATGTTGATGGCGTTGCGGAAGAAGATGCGCGCGAATGAAGGCGCCACCACGCAGGCGATGCCAGCGCCCTTGAGCCCGCGGGGCGCATGTTCGCGCGAGCTGCCGCAGCCGAAGTTCGCTCCCGCGAACAGGACATCGCCCGGGGCGAAGCGTCCCGGCCACGCCGGGTCATTGCCCGAAAGCACATGGCGACCGAGGTCCTCGTTCGTTCTCAGTGCCAGGTACGGGGTCGGCATGATCTGGTCGGTGTCGATGTCGGCGCCGATGAACCACGCTCTGCCTTGATGCCACATGATGAGGTTTCCTCAGAGGTCGTCGGGGCCGCACAGCTCGCCCTTCACGGCAGTGGCGGCAGCGACGGCTGGGTTGCACAGATACGTTTCGCTCTTCACGTGGCCCTGGCGACCCGGGAAGTTGCGGTTGCTGGTGGACAGGCAACGTTCGCCCTCCGCCAGGATGCCCATGTGGGCCCCGATGCAGGGGCCGCAGGTGGGCATGGAGAAGGCACACCCGGCCTCCAGGAAGACTTGGGCCAATCCTTCCTCGACACACTGGCGGTGGATCTGCGCGGTACTCGGAATGATGATCACGCGCAGGGCGTCGCTCACCTTGCGACCCTTGAGGATCGAGGCGGCGACACGCATGTCGGTCATCCAGCCGTTGGTGCAGGAGCCGATGTAGACCTGGTCGAAGCGAATGCCCTTCACGGCCGTCAGCGGCCGCGTGTTGCTGGGCAACGAGGGCAGGGCGATCACCGGCTCGAGTTCGGAGACGTCGATCACGTGCTCTTCGGATATTTCCGCATCTCGGTCGCCGTAGACCGGCGTGAAGGCCCTTTGGGCAATCTTGTCGACATAGGCCAGTGTCTTTGCATCGGGCTCGATGATCGCGTTCTGGGCGCCCGCCTCGATGGCCATGTTGGTCATGGACAGGCGCTCCTCGACCTCCAGCGTGTCGATCGGCTCGCCGCAGAATTCCATCGCCGCGTTGTCTGCGCCGGAGAAGCCGATCCTGCCGATCACGTGCAGCATCAGGTCCTTGCCTGTGACCCAGGGACGCAGCTTTCCCACGAATCGGAAGCGGATCGTCCGCGGCACCTCCAGCCAGGTCCGCCCGGTAGCAAGGATGGCCGCAATGTCGGTCGATCCCATCCCGGTGGCAAAGCAGCCCAGGCCGCCTGCCATGCAGGCATGTGAGTTGCCTCCGGCGATCAGTTCGCCCGGCAGCGTCTTGCCGATCTCGATTCCCAGCGCGTTGTGGATCGCCGCCTTGCCCATCTCGTAGTGCGGGATTTCCAGCTTGCCCGTGAGACGCCGGATGCTCTTCAGGACGGTCGCCGTCTGGATGCTCTGTGCCGGCGAATTGACCATCGAGGTCACGAACATCCGACTCGGGTCCCAGACCTTCAGCCCGTGTTCCTCCAGCAGGCCCATCGTGAGCGGTGACCCCAGGTCGTCTGACCAGGTCTGGTCCACCCTGGCTTCGACGAAGTCGCCCGGCCGCACGCGGGGCAGATCCGCGTGGCTGGCGATGATCTTTTCGGTGATCGTCATTCCCATGTGCGGCCTCTCAGCGGTACGGATAGCCGTCGAAAATCCGGGAGACGTCGCCCACCTCGGGCAACTGCTGCATGGCGGCCAGAAGGCCGCGTGCCCGGTCTGCACCGACGACCGATCCCATCATGTCGAGCGCCTTCTGCTCGAACAGGGGGATCGGAAGCTCGGTGGCCGGGTCGCCATAGGGCAGGTCACCTTGGGTGGACAGCACCTGCCCGTCCTGCAACTCCACCTCCAGGCTGGCGGTCCACAGTCGCGGATAGTTCCGGGTGTACTCGGGGTTCTCGAGGTAACTCACCTTCTTCATGAAGGCACGCATCGCAGGGTCCCGCAGACGGTCGTCCGTGAAAGCTTCCATGCCCACCTTGCGATGCAGGAAGCAAGTTGCCATGAAGAATGCGAGGCTGAATTTGGCCTTGTAGGGCGAAACCGGATCGCTGTCCCCGAGCGTGTCGCACGAATTCCTGTTCATCTGCACGCGCACGGCCTTGACCTGGTCCGCCCGAATCCCGTGCTGCTGGATGAGACGCAGTGCGTTGTCGATGCTGACGTGGCCGTGGCGACAGCACGCGTGCAACTTGTACCCGTTCTCATCGACCTTGAATTTCTTGCCGAGGTCGCGGGTCATGGCGTCCCAGTTCACCGCGGCCGGGTTGCTGGAGCCCGACATCGTCGCCAGGAATCCGCGCTCGCCCTCGATGCCCGTGTCCGACCCCGTGAAGCCTTCTCTGGCGAGCGAAGCAGCCAGCAGGCCGTTCATTGCTGCCTTGCCGCTATGGAGAAGCTTGGTGTCATCGCCAAACTTCAGATATTCCCAGATGCCCGCTGCCTGGGAGGCGGCGTTGCCCAGGGCCCAGCAGGTCTGGTCTTCATCGAGGCCCATGATCTTGGCCGCGGCAGCAGCTGCGCCGAACGTTGCCACGGTCCCCGTGCTGTGCCACATCAGGTAGTGTGTCTTGGCGATCGCTTCGCCGATCCGATAGGCCACGTCAAAGCCGACCACCAGCCCTTCAATCAGCTTCTTGCCGCTGGCCCTGGACTGCTCGGCGACCGACAGCGCGGTCGGACAGATCACGATGCCTCCGTGAATGATGGAGGCCATATGGACGTCGTCGAGCTCGACGGCATGCGAGGCGCCGTTGGCAAAGGCGGCCCAGTGCGGGCTGGTCCGCTTGCCGTCTGCGAACACCAGTGCACCTCCCTGGGCGCCTTCCGCAGCTGCGACACGCGCCATCTTGGCTGCCTTCTCGGTCTGCCCGCTGACCATCGCGCACCCAACCCAGTCGTACAAGGCCAGTTCGGCTGCCTTGACGGTAACCGGCGAAAGATCCTCGTAGCGGGTGTTGACGATCATCCGGGCCAGCAGGCGGGTCACCGGGGGGGAGTTGCTGGTGTCGAGGTATTGCTGCATTGGAGGTGCGAACGTTGAGAATATGTCATGGCATATTAATAAGTAAGGACATATTGTCAAGGCGCTGCTACACTCGGACATTCCCTGACGTCCCGCCATGGCCAGACCTCTCTACGCCCAAGTCGCCGAGGAACTCTCCGCTGCGATAGCGCGCGGCCGCTTTCCCGTGGGGTCGCTGCTACCGACCGAGGTCGAGCTGTGCGGCCAGTACGGAACCAGTCGGCCAACCGTTCGGCTTGCGTTGCAGGAGTTGCAGGCGATGGGCTTGGTCTCCCGCAAGAAGCGCCTGGGCACGAAGGTGGAATCTGCGACACCGCAGAGGGGCTATTCGCAGGCGGTTGCCTCGCTCGAAGACCTGGTGCAGCTCGCCGAGGACCAGGTGCGCTCTGTGAGGAAGGCGGAAACGGTGGTGCTTGACAGGCCCACTGCCAAGCAGCTCGGCGTCCTGCCCGGGACACGCTGGATCCGGCTCGAACTCCTGCGTCTGCCCGGAGACGGCAACGAGGAAACGCCGGCGGGCTGGACGGAGACGTACATCGATGCCGACTACGCAGATATCCCGAAGCTCTTGCGCAAGCAGCCCAAGATCCTGGTCAGCTCCTTGATCGAAAGCTACTATGGCCGGCGGGTCGCGGAGGTTGAGCAGATCATCCATGCCGTGCCCTTGCCACCCGAGGTGGCGGAGGTGCTGCATGCGAAAGCGGGATCGCCTGCGCTGCGCATCATGCGCCGATACCTGGATCACGCGAACGAAGCATTCGAGATTGCAATCACGATTCATCCGGGCGATCGGATGAGTGTGGCGACTCGGCTGCGGCGGGATCGTTCGTAGTCTCTGCGACGGGCGTCGGCGGTGACCGCGCCTCACGGCGTTTCGCTCACCGATCGACTGCCACCACCGCGCGCCCCTTCCGGCGTCCGTCCAGGAGATCGTGCGAGGCGGCGACGACCTCGGTCAGTCCGACCTCCGTGCTGATGGCTCGCAGCCGGTCCAGCGGGACGTATTGGCCGAGCAATTCGTAGGCGCGTCGCCGGGTGTCGTTGGGAACGAAGACGCAGTTGATGCCGTAGAGGGTGACGCCGCGCAGGATGAACGGCATGACCGTCGCCGGGAAGTCGCTGCCCTGGGCCAGGCCGCAGGCGGCCACTGCGCCGTTCCAGCGCAGCGTCGCACAGACGTTCGCCAGCGTGTGGCTGCCGGCCGTGTCGATCGCGCCTGCCCAGCGTTCGCGCTGGAGCGGCTTGCCGGGCGCCCCCAGCTCGGCGCGGTCGATCACCTCGGCGGCCCCCAGCGAACGCAGCGTTTCCGCCTGCGCCGCGTTGGCCCCGCTGGACGCCGTCACCGTGTAGCCGAGGCCGGCCAGGAGGGAGACCGCAATCGAGCCCACGCCGCCCGAGGCACCCGTGACCAGCACCGGCCCGTCCGACGGGGCCAGGCCGTGCCGCTGCAAGGCCATGACGCAGAGCGCGGCGGTGTAGCCTGCCGTCCCGAATGCCGCGGCGTCCCAGGGCGCGATCTGCGGCGGGAGCGCCAGCAACCAGTCGCCGGACAGCCGGGCCTTTTGCGCAAAGCCACCCCATTCCGTCTCGCCCAGGCCCCAGCCGTTGACGACGACGGCGTCACCGGCTTTCCACCGGGCATCGTCACTGCGCTCGACCGTCCCGACCAGATCGATCCCCGGCACCAGGGGCCAACGCCGGATGACAGGGCCGCGCCCGGTGACCGCGAGGGCATCCTTGTAGTTGAGACTCGAATAGGCGACGCGGACCGTGACGTCGCCAGGCGGCAGGTCGGCGTCATCGAAGTCGCGCAACAGCGCCTCGGTCTTGCCATCGCGCTGCGTGAGGTGGAGAGCCTTGAACATGGGATCGACCGTGTGTGGAGGACTGGCGCTCAGCTGGGCAGGGACGCCTCTCGGCGCACTTTCGAGATCGCGCGCTGCTTGCCGGCGGGCTTGTTCAGCACGTCGATCGTCATGGGGCCGTCGTAGGCGGCCAGGACGAGATCGCGCATGTGCTCGAGGTGCGCGCGCCAGAAGCGCTCGATCTCGGCCACCTTGCCGGCGCGCATCATCCGGATGGCTTCCTCCCGGGTGAGAAGGCTCTCCTCCCGCAAGCGGCCGACGCTGGCCTTTTCGCGCGTGCGCTCGGTCACGTGTTCGTGCTGGCGGCGGATGATGTCGAAGATGAGCGAGGCGAGCAGGTGCAGGGTCTTGTTGCCGCAATGCCGCGTGATCAGGAGCGAGAACTCCGCGCTGAGGTCCGCATAGCGGATCAGGTCCGTGCTGGCGGCCTGCCGCGCCTCCGCGATATTCGCTTCCAGTTCGGCCAGGACCAGCGGGTCGCGCTGCGCGGCGAGCAGCCGGGCCGCGGGCGGCTCGATGATGGTGCGCGCGAACCAGACGTCCGGCAGGGTGGTGCCCTCGACCTGGAGGAAGACGCCGATCTGCCGCGACATGGATCCCAGGTCGATCGAGCTCACCCGCGCGCCGCCATGCTTGCCGCGGCTGATGCTGATGAGGGATTCCGACTCCAGCAGGCGCAGCGCCTCGCGCATGGTGGGCCGCGAGATCGCGAATTCGTCCTTGAGGACGCTCTCCGGCTGCAGCTTGTCGCCGGGCTTGAGCCGGCCGGTCACGATCTGCCGGCGAATCTCGGCCGCGACCACTTCGGCGGCCTTCGGTCGTTTGGCGGGGAGCGCTTTGGCTCCGTTCACGCGGGCGGCGGGAAGTGGCATGGTTCGGAATGATCGAGCTAAGGTGACACGGTCAGCGCAGGGGGACAAGAAAGCCGCGGGCGGGCGCCATCCAGTCGGCCACGGTGCCCAGCGCCGGGGGTAGCTCCGCACGGGGCGGTGCCCAGCGGCCGGTGAACAGCATTCTCTCCTGCCGCAGCAGCCAGGCCGTTCCCCCCGGCGTGTCCAGTGCCTCCAGCGTGAGATCGGGGATAGGTGACGTGGCGCGTACGCCGCGGGCCTCCCCGGTGGAGAGGGCGACCGGCTCGCGGCCACCCGTGAGGGCGAGCAGCCAGTCGCGGTCGGGCGAAGGCGGGGGGTCGATCACCGCCCATCCGCGAGCCCCATCACCGATCAGGTAGCAGTTGCCGTCGCCGTGGGTGAAACGACGCACCAGGGGCGACAGCCGCACCGGCACGCCGGCGCGCAGCTCGCACCAGGCCGTCCCCTCGCCCTCGGGGTCGAGCAGGCCGACTTCCGGCCACGCGGGATGGTCCGGCATGAGCACCTGCGGCCCCTGCGCATCGCGGCAACGTCGTCTGGTGACCGTCTTGACCCCGCGCGGGGACTCGGCCCACCGAAGGAGGCCGTCCACGTCGTCGAAGCCGGCCACGGTCTGGAGCATCGTGCGGGTGACGACCAGCAGCTTGCGCGCGTCGCCGCCCGCGAGCAGGTCGGCCGGCCGGAACCAGCCGTGGTCCAGCGTCTCCACCGCGTCGTGCGCGGCGCGTTGCGAGGGGGGCACCACGGCCAGGAAGAAGCGGGTGTCGAACCGCTTGGCCATGCCCGGCGGCGTGATCCAGTGCGCGATGTAGTGCAGGCGGTCGGTGGCCAGCCGCAGGCCGTGGTCGCGGCAAACGGCGCCGAAGTCGAGCTCGCCTCGTCCGATGGGCTTGCGCAGCGCCGAGAGCGCGTCGCCGGTTGGCCCGTCCAGCGCGGGAAAGGCGCCGCGATCGTCGATGGCCAACAGCAGTCCTGCTTCCTCGAAGCTCTCGCGGATGGCCGTCACGTAGAAGTCCAGGCCGCCCGCGGCCAGGCCCAGCCGCCGGCTTGCCTCGGCGTCGTCCAGGCCGGCGCAACAGGCATGGCAGGCGCGGTCGCCGCGATCCACCAGGCCGCCGGGGAATACCCAGGCGCCACTGTTGTGGTCGCCTTTCTCCGCGCGCAACAGCATCAGCACCTCCGGCCCCTTCAGGCCGGCTCGCACGATGACGACCGTGGCGGCTGGGCGCAACGTGGCCGGGGTCGGGACGGCTGGGGTGGGCATCAGTGCTTTGGTCTGAACGGGTTTACCTGGGGCGGGCACCGTGTTTAAATAGTTATACATTAAAAAGTCGCCCGCGAACATCCCATGAGAACCTCTACCTCTGCAAGTCCTCTCGCCGCGCTTGATGGCATCCGGGTCATCGAGATCGGGACCTTCATTTCCGCGCCGTTCGCCGCGACGTTGCTGGCGGACTTCGGCGCCGAAGTCATCAAGCTCGAGCTGCCCGACGGTGGGGATCCGATGCGCACGCTCGGCGAATATCCGCCCGGCGGCGACAGCAGCTACTGGTGGTCGGCGATGGGGCGCAACAAGCGCTCCGTGGCGCTGGATGTGCGCACGCCGCAGGGGCGCGACATCCTGGGCCGGTTGCTCGAGAAAGCGGACGTGCTGGTCGAGAACTTCCGTCCCGGCACGCTCGACCGCTGGGGCATCACGCGCGAGTGGCTGCGTGAAAAGTCCCCCGATCTCGTCATCGCGCGCATCAGCGGCTACGGCCAGGATGGGCCATGGCGGGACGTGCCGGGCTTCGACCGCAACGCCCAGGCGTTCTCCGGCCTCGTGTACGTCACGGGCGAGCCGGACATGCCGCCCCAGCAGGCCGGCTTGCCGGTGTGCGATTTCAACGCGGGTCTGTGGTCGGCCTTCGGCATCGTGACGGCGCTGCTGGGCCAGTTGCGTCACCGGCAGCCCGGCGGCAACGAGATCGACCTGGCGCTGTACGAGACCATGCTCCCCTTCCTCAAGGACATGCCGCAGCGCTTCCGGCACCAGGGCCGCGTGACCCAGCGCACGGGCAACACCCCCGACTACGTGTCCCCGGGCGGCTCCTACCGGACCGGGAGCGGCGAATGGATCTTCATCAGCGGCACCGGCGACACGGTGTTCCGGCGCCTGATGCACGCGGTGGGCCGTCCCGACATGGCCGAGTCGGAGCAGTTCCGCCAGAACAAGGATCGGGTTGCGCACCGCCCGCTGCTGGACGGGGCCATCAACCAGTGGCTGCTCGCGCGCAACACGGACGACGCCCTCGCGCAACTGCAGGCCGCCGACGTGCCGGCCGTGAAGATCCAGAGCATCGAGGACGTGATGACGCATCCGCAGGTGCTGGCACGCGGCAACTTCCTGGACGTGCCGGACCATGGCGAGGGTGATGTCTGCATGCCCGCGCCACTGCCGCGCATGGCCGGGATGCCGGCCGCCGTCCGCTGGCCGGGCGAGCACCTCGGCGAGTCGACCCGGCGCGTCCTGCGCGAGGAGCTGGGCGTCGGCGAGGAGGAGTTCGCGCGGTTGCAGGCGCTGAAGGTCATCGGCTCCTGATGTGCTTTGGCTTAATTGGTTGACTATTTAGGCGGCCTCGCCATAATAGGTAGACAATTGAAAAACCTGCCCGGAACCACCCCCGTGAACTGGCCGACCGTCATCTACAGCGAAGAGATCGTCCGCGAAGGCTTCGGCATCGCCGACCCGAAGATCCCGCTGTCCGCGCGCGTCGAGCTGATCGAGGCGCTGTCGGCCACCGGCCTCAAGCGCATCAGCGTGGGCGCGTTCGTCAGCCCGCGCTACGTGCCGCAGATGGCGGTGTTCGAGGAACTGCTGCGCTCCTTCCGGCCGGTGCCCGGCGTCAGCTACCTGACGTTCGCCCACACGGCCAAGGCGCGCAAGATCGCCGCCCAGTTCTCGCCGCCGCTGACGGTCGAGGACGAGCTGTGCACCCTGTTCGTCGACATCTGCGACGTGCACCAGCGCCGCAACGTCAACCGGTCCATCGAGCAGGCCATGCAGGCCTGGCCCGAGACCATCGCCGACGCGAAGGCGCGCGGCATCACCCAGGCGCGGGTGGCCATCTACTCGGCCTGGGGGTCCAACTTCCTCGGCAAGTTCAGCCAGGAGTACCGCCTGTCCATGCTGGCGCGCCAGATCGACCTGCTGCGCGCCGCCGGCCTCGAGGTGGCGGAGATCGGCCTGCACGATTCGCAGAGCTGGTGCCTGCCGCACGAGATGGAGCAGGACCTGCAGGAGATCAAGCGCCGCTGGCCGCAGGTCCGGCAGTTCCACCTGCACATGCATGACGCCCGGGGCATGGCGCTGCCGTCGCTGTACGCCGCGCTGCGCACGCTGGACGCGTCGGACACCGTCCTGGTCGACGGCACGCTCGGAGGACTGGGCGGCGGCCAGTACTGCGGCAACGGCATGGCCTCCGGCATGGTGGCGACGGAAGACTTCCTGCACATGCTCGAAGGCATGGGCATTCCGACCGGCGTCGACATGGACAAGCTGGTCGAGTGCGTGTGGCTGCTCGAGCGGCTGCTCGGCGTCACCGCCTTCGGCCACGTGTCCAAGGCCGGCCCGCGCCCGCAGGCGGGCGCCTTCTACGACCCCAACCTGCCTGCCGTCGAGAGCCTGAAGGCGGCCAGGCACTTCAAGCACGGTCCCGCCGCCTACGAGGGCGAGGGCTATTCGCCCTGGAAGCTGCCGATCACCGGCCCATGGTTCCAGGGGACCGACCCACGACGGAATTCCTGAAAGGAGACACCATGGATTTCAGCCTGAGCGACAACCAGATCATGATCCGCGACTCGGTGCGCGACTTCGCCGAGAAGGAGCTGCTGCCCAAGTACCAGCACTGGGACCGCACCGGCGAATGGCTCACGCCCGAGTACATGAAGAAGATCGTCGACATGGGCCTGCTGCGCCTGCGCCTGCCCGAGGAGTACGGCGGCCAGGGCTACTCGTTCGTCGACTGCGGCATCGTCTGCGAAGAGATCGGCCGGGCCGACCACCAGATCCGCTACATCATCTCCAACGCCATCCACCTGGGCGAGATGGCCTCGTCCCTGCACCCGTCGCTGCAAAAGGAATGGATCCCGCGCATCGCCAACGGCGAGATGATGTCGCTGGCCTTCACCGAGCCGCGCGGCGGCGCCGACGCCGGCAACATCGTCACCAAGGCCACCCGCGACGGCGACTACTGGGTGCTCAACGGCGAGAAGACCAGCATCACCTTCACCGGCGTGTCGAAGGTGGTGTTCGTCTCGGCGCGCACCGGGGGCAAGGGGCCGCGTGGCCTGTCGTTCTTCTGCGTCCCGACCGACACGCCCGGCCTGTCGACGACCAACTTCGAGCGCATGGGCCAGAAGCTGGATCGCGGCGGCAGCATGTTCTTCGACAACGTGCGGATCCCCGACATCAACATGGTCGGCAAGGAGAACGAGGGCTTCATCTGGGCCATGACCATCATCGGCTACAACCGCAACTTCGTGCCGCTGGCCTGCATCGGCGCCGCGCAGAAGTCGCTGGAGGAGACGATGGAGTACCTCAAGCAGCGCCAGATCATGGGCAAGTCGGCCAGCAAGTGGCAGGGCGTCGCGCAGGAGCTCGCCATCTGCGCCACCCAGCTGGAGGCGGCCCGCATGCTCTGCTACAAGGCGCTGTCGCTCAAGGACAAGGGCCTGCGCCACGATGCCGAGTCGTCGATGGCGAAATGGTGGGGCGTCAAGGTCGCCAACGAGGTCCTCTACACCTGCATGCGCCTGAACGGGCACTACGGCTGGGCGAAGGATCTCCCGCACGAGCAGCGCCTGCGCGACTGCCTGGGCATGGAGTCGGCCGACGGCCCGCGTGAAGTGCACCTGGGCATCATTGCCCGCGACATCCTGGGTCGGGACCACGCGCCGTTCTGATCGCGAGCCATGGCCGATCCGCGCGCGCAGGGCTGGGAACCGCTGGAGTACGTGGACGACTTCACCACGCTGGTGGGGCCGTTGTGGGCGCGCGGCAGCGGGGCGCAGTGCGAGTACGGCTTCGTGGTCGAGCGCAAGCACATCAGCCGCTTCTCGCGCCTGCACGGCGCCATGGTCATGTGGCTGGCCGACAAGGCCATGTCCATGGCCGCGTGGGAGGCGGCCGGCCAGCCGGAACAGTTCGCCACCCTCCAGCTCGACACCCAGTTCATCCGGGTCGTGCAGGAGGGCGCGTTCGTGCACGCGCAGTGCGAGGTCGTGCGCCGGACGCGCTCGATCGTCTTCGTCAAGGCCACCTTGCTGAGTGACGGCGAGCCGGTCGCCTCCACCACCGGCATCTGGAAATTCCGCTGAAGGACATCGCGTGGGACCTCTGCATGGACTGAAGGTGATCGAACTCGCGGGCATCGGTCCCGGCCCGATGGCCGCGATGCTGCTGGCCGACCTGGGCGCGACGGTGCTGCGCGTCGACCGCAGGGAGCCGGCCGGCCTGGGCGTGCCGCGGCCGCAGAAGTACGACCTGCTGCTGCGCAACCGCCGCTCGCTGCCGCTCGACCTGAAGGATCCGGCCGCGGTGGAGCTGGTGCTGGACATGGTGAGCCGTTCCGACGTCCTGATCGAGGGATTCCGTCCGGGCGTCACCGAGCGGCTGGGGCTCGGTCCGGACGAGTGCCTGGCGCGCAATCCGAAACTGATCTACGGGCGCATCACCGGCTGGGGGCAGGACGGCCCGCTCGCCCAGGATGTCGGGCACGACCTGAACTACATCGCCTTGACCGGCGCCCTGCACGCCATCGGGCGCGCCGGGCAGGCCCCGGCGCCGCCGATCAACCTGGTGGGAGATTTCGGCGGCGGAACCCTGTACCTGGTGATCGGCATCCTCGCCGCGCTGCAGGAGATGCGGGTGTCGGGCAAGGGGCAGGTGATCGACGCTGCCATGGTCGACGGGGTCGCCTCGCTCATGACCCAGCCGCACGGCACCTTCGCCGCCGGCATGATGAGCAACGAGCGCGGCACCAACATCACCGACTCGGGGGCGCCGTTCTACGACGCCTACCAGTGCTCCGACGGCAAGTGGGTGTCGCTGGCACCGGTGGAAGCGAAGTTCTATGCCGCGGCGCTGCGCGTCCTGGGCCTGGAGGACCTGCTCGCCGAGCAGTGGACCCGCGACCGCTGGCCGCAGGCCAAGGCCCGCATCGCCGCGACCTTCCTGACCCGCACGCGCGATCAGTGGTGCGCCGCCTTCGAGGGCGTGGAAGCATGCTTCGCCCCGGTGCTGACGATCGACGAGGCGCCGCAGCACCCGCACCTCCAGGCCAGGGGCACCTACACGGAGATCGACGGCGTGACGCAACCGATGCCGGCACCGCGCTTCAGCCGCACGCCGCCGGACAAGCCGAAACCGTTCCGGCCGTGGGTCGCCCGCGAGGCCGGGGAGATCCTCGGTCCCTGGCTCGACGAGGCTGCCATCGCCAGCGCACGGCGGGCCGGCGTCGTCGAGTGAAGCACGCCAGGCACGGCCCACCAACGCCCGGGCAGGAGCAGCCATGACCCCGATCGCACGCAGGTCCCTCGTCACCTGGCTGGCCCTGTCCGCCATCGGCGTCGCTGCCCAGGACTTTCCGGCCCGGCCGATCCGCATCGTGGTGCCGACGTCGGTCGCCACGACCTCCGATCTCACCGCGCGCTTCCTGGCCGAGCAGATGGGCCGGGAGCTCGGGACCAGCGTGGTGGTGGACAACCGCACGGGCAGCAACGGGATCCTGGGGGTCACCAGCTTCCTGTCGGCGCCGCACGACGGCCACACGCTGCTGCTCACGTACTCGGGCATCTACGCCAATGCCGCGCTCTACAAGAGCGTCCCCTACGACCCCGTCAAGGATTTCCGGATCCTGGCCGGCGTCAACCAGGTCTTCCTGGTGCTGGTGGCCGCGCCCGGCTTCGCGCCGAACAGCATCCGGCAGCTGGTGGAGGTGGCGCGGGACAAGCCCGGCGAAGTCACCTATGCCTCGGCCAGCGTCGGCAGTTCCACCCACCTGGGGCCCGAACTGCTGGCCAGCCGGACGGGCATCAAGCTGCGCCACATTCCGTACAAGGGCGGGGCGCAGGCGGTTGCCGACGTGACCGGAGGCCATGTGCAGCTCGCGATGACGGCACTGCCCACCGCGCTGCCGCTCATCGCCAGCGGCAAGTTGAAGGCGCTGGCCGTGACGGGCAGCCACCGCTCGGCGATGCTGCCGGACGTCCCCACGCTCGAGGAGAGCGGCGTGCCCAAGGCCGAAGTCACGTCGCGGCAGGCACTCGTCGCGCCGGCGGGCATTCCCGAAGCGGCCGCGGCGCGGTTGACCGAGGTGCTGACCCGGATCATGGCGACGCCGGAGTACGCCAGGTTCCTGGTCGCCAACGGCATCGAGAAGGAACTGGTGCCACCCGATGCCTATGCGAAGACCGGACCCGAGGAACTGCGCAAGTGGACCGAGATGGTGACGCTCAGCGGAGCGCGGCTGGATTGATCCGACGACGACCCGAAGAACGAAGGAGACAAGCATGAACGACAGCTACCGCATCGATCGCCGCCGCCTGCTGGGCGCCGGCGCCGCAGCCGGCGCCCTGTGGGCCGTCGGCCTGCCGTCGCCCGCGCAGGCGCAGGGCGACTATCCCAGCCGGACGATCAAGATCGTCGTGCCCTATTCGGCCGGCACCGGCAGCGATGCCCTGGCCCGGACCGTGGCGCAGGGCATCACCGAGAAGACCGGCAAGACCGTGGTGGTCGAGAACCGCGAGGGTGGCGGCAGCCTGATCGGGACCATGGCCGTGGTGAAGGCGCCCGCCGACGGCTACACGATCCTGATCGCGGCCAACCCCATGGTCATCGTGCCGGCTGCCCAGTCGCAGCCGCAGTACAACCCGACTCGCGACCTGGTGCCGGTGGCCAAGGTCGCGGTGATCCCGCTGGTGCTGGCGACCACCCCCAGCCTGGGCTTCAAGACCTTGCGCGACCTCATCGCCTACGCCAAGGCCAATCCGGGCAAGCTCAGCTACGGCTCGTCCGGTCCGGGCACCAGCAGCCAGCAGGAGATGGAGGTCTTCAAGCAGGCGGCCGGTATCGACATCGCGGAGGTGCCGTACAAGAGCACCGCGCAGGCCATGACCGACCTGATCGGGGGCACCCTCACCGTGTTCCCGGTCGTGGTGCCGCTGGTGTCACAGCACATCCAGTCGGGCCGGGCGACGGCACTGGCGGTGCTGGACGTCCAACGGTCGCAACTGCTCCCGGACGTGCCGGCCGTCACCGAGCAGCTGAATGCACCCGGCTACGTGCCCAGCCCCGTCTGGTACGGCTTCGTCGCGCCCACCGGCACGCCGGCGCAGGTCGTCAACGCGCTGTCCGGCATGATCAACGCCGCGATGGAGACCAATGAAGCCAAGACGCGCCTGACGGCGCTCGGCGCCCAGCGCATCGCCGTCAGCAACGAGCAGTTCGCCACCGACGTCAAGATCGAGTACGACAAGGCCGGCGCCCTGGCCAGGAAACTGGGAACCTTCAAGTAGGGCGAAGCATCGTGACCACGATGCGTTCTCCCGCTCTCCCGGCCGTGGCGCGCCGGCGCCTGG
This sequence comes from Ramlibacter pinisoli, assembly GCF_009758015.1. Taxonomy (NCBI): domain Bacteria; kingdom Pseudomonadati; phylum Pseudomonadota; class Betaproteobacteria; order Burkholderiales; family Comamonadaceae; genus Ramlibacter; species Ramlibacter pinisoli. The sequence continues at coordinate 1,780,929 of NZ_WSEL01000009.1, read as the reverse complement.
TGCTCGGCGGCGCCATGGGGCTCGGACTCGTCGCCGCCGGGCATGCGCAGTCCTGGCCGTCCAGGCCGATCCGCGCGATCGTCAATTCCGCCACCGGCGGACTCACCGACGTGGTCGCCCGCCTCCTCGGCGCGAAGCTGACCGCGTCGCTCGGCCAGCCCTTCGTCGTGGACAACCGTCCCGGCGCCGCCGGCCTGCTCGGTGCCGAGGCCGTCGCCAAGGCGGAGCCGGATGGCCACACGGTCGGTGTCCTGGCCAGCGCGATCACGGTCGCTCCGGCGCTGATGCCCGGCACCGTGTTCGACGCGGCCAGGGACCTCGCGCCGATCGCGCTGCTCATGTCCACGCCCCTGGTCCTCGTGACGCACCCGAACTCGCCGTACCGCACGCTGGCCTCGCTGGTGGCGGATGCCAGGGCGCGGCCGGGGCAGGTGCCCATCGCCTCGGGTGGCAATGCCACCATGACCCACCTGGTGGCCGAGCAGTTCCAGGCGGAGGCCGGGCTGACCCTGATCCACATTCCGTACAAGGGCGGCGGCCCGGCCCTCAACGACGTCCTGGCCAACCAGGTGCCCGCCTATTTCGACACCCTGAACACCAGCATCAAGCTGGTGCAGGAGGGGCGCCTGCGGGCGCTGGCCGTTGTCGCGCCGCAGCGTGTGCCCGGGCTGCCGGACGTGCCCACCATCGCCGAGGCCGGGTACCCCGGTGTCCAGGGTCGCGCGTGGTACGCGCTGGTGGCGCCGGCCGGCACGCCGGCGGCCATCGTGGCCCGGCTCAACGAGGAAGTGAACAAGGCCCTGGCGGCCCCGGAGGTGCGCGAGCGCATGACATCTCTGGGCGGGACGATCGAAGGCGGGCCACCCAAGGTGCTCGCTGAACTCATCCAGTCCGAGGTGCCGCGCTGGGCGCGCCTGGTGAAGGACCGTCGCATCAGCCTGTAAGGAACGCATGGACCGCCACCAGATTCCCACCCACGAAGCCCTGGCCCTGCAGTTGCAGCGCCTGGGCATCGAGTGCGTCTTCGGCCTCATGAGCGACGAGACCGCGACACTGATCGCCAGCATCGACGCCTGCGGCATCCGCTTCGTCAGTGCGCGGCACGAGAACAACGCCGTGGCGATGGCCGAGGGCTATGCCGCATCCAGCGGCAGGCTGGGCATGGCGCTGATCGGCCGCGGCCCGGCGACGGCGAACGGCCTGCACGGCACGGTGTATGCACGCAAGACCGCTTCGCGCGTGTTGCTGATGCTCGGCGCCCCGGCCGGCATCCCGCCCGATCCCAACGGCTTCGGGCCCGACACCAAGGCGCTGGATGCCGTGGCGGTGCTGCGCGCGGCCGGCGTGCGGCACATGACCATGCACGACGCGCACACCGCGCCACAGGTGCTGGTGCAAGCCGCGGCGGCAGCGCAGCAGGGCCTGATGGCGTTGCTGCTGCCCATGAACGTGCTGAACGGCAGCACCCCCGCCGAGGCAGTGCGCGCGCCAGGGCCGGCGACCGCCCCGCCCGTCGCCGTGGCGCCGCGCGAGGCCGCGATCGAGGCCGCGGCGGCGCTGCTGCAGCGCGCCCGGCGGCCCCTCATCCTGGCGGGACACGGCGCCCACCGGGCCGGGGCGCGCGATGCGCTCATCCGCCTGGCCGACCACCTGGGCGCCGCACTGGCGACGACGATGAAGGCCAAGGACCTGTTCCGCGGCCATCCGTTCGATTGCGGCGTGGTCGGCTCGTTCTCGCACGGCGCCGGGCGCCGGCTGGTGGGCGAGGCCGATTGCGTGCTCGCGTTCGGCGCCGGCCTCAACCAGCGCACCACCAGCCAGGGCACCTCGCTGCCGGCGGACGCCCCGCTGATCCAGGTCGATACCTCGCGCGAGGCGCTGGGCCGGTGGCTGCACTGCGACGTGGCCGTCGTCGGCGACGCGCGGCTGACGGCGCAGCGGCTGCTGGAGGCTGTCCCTGCACGTCCCGATGCCGACATGCCGTTGCGCGCGGAAGCGTTCCGCCGCGTGCTGGCGGAGTACCGGCCCGAGCGCGACTTCGAGCCCAGGCACACGGCCCGCACGCTGGACCCGCGCAGCGTGGGCGTGGAGCTCGATCGCCTGCTGCCGGCCGACCGCAACGTGGTCTATGACGCGGGCAATTTCCTGCAGTGCGCACCGTACGTCTCGGTCCCCGGGCCGGCGCACATCAAGCAGGCCAGTGATTTCTCGTCCATCGGCATGGGCTTCGGCACGGCCCTCGGCTTCGCGCGCGGCGATCCGCAGCGCACCACCGTGCTGTTCATCGGCGACGGCGCCTTCCTGATGACGATGAGCGAGCTGGAAACGACGGCCCGCGAAGGCATCCCGCTGGTGGTGGTGGTGATGAACGATTGCGCGTACGGCGCCGAGCTGCACGTCCTGCGGCTGCGCGGCATGCCGGTGGGCACCACCCAGTTCCCGGACGTCGACTACGCCACGGTCGCTGCGGCCTTCGGCTTCCGGACGGTAACCGTGCGCACCGTGGACGACCTGCGGGCGCTCGGGCCGCTGCTGGCGGCGCCGGATGGTCCGGTGCTGGTGGATTGCAAGATCAACGGGGCGGTCGCGGCGGGTTTCCTGGAAGAGACAGCGCCGAAGAAGCCCGCCTGACAACAGGAGACACCCCATGACCATCCAACGCCGGGCCTTCACCTTCGCCGTCCTCGGGGGCGCCGCGTTCGCGGCCGGCGCGCAGTCCTATCCCGCCAGGCCGGTGCGCTTCATCGTGCCTTTCCCGGCCGGGCAGGGGACGGACGTGGCCACGCGGCACCTGGCCGAACAGCTGACCAGGTCGCTCGGCCAGAACTTCTACGTCGACAACCGGCCCGGCGCGGCGTCGCGGCTGGGGGTCGAGATGCTGGCCCGCGCGGCCCCCGACGGCTACACCATCGGCATCGGGACGTCGGGCTCGCACACGATCAATCCGGCGGTGTTCCCCAACCTGGGCTACGACCCGGACAAGGACTTCGAGCCGATCTGCCTCACGGGGATGCTGCCGCTGGTGGTGGCCGCCCATCCCGCCTTCCCGGCCAATTCCATTGCCGAACTGGTCGCCGCGGCCAAGGCCAGGCCGGACTCGCTGAACGTGGCCCTGCCGGCATTGCCCCAGCGCATCGCCTTCGAACTGCTGCGCCAGCAGGCGGGTGCGCCGCTGTTCCCGGTGCCGTACAAGGGCACCTCCACGGCGCTGCCCGAGGTGATGAGCGGGCAGGTGCCGCTGATCATCGACAGCCTGACGGCGCTCAAGCCGCACGTCGACTCGGGCAAGCTCAAGGCGCTGGCCGTCACCTCGCTGAAATCGACCGACCTGATGCCGGGCGTGAAGTCGGTGGCGGAGCAGGGCGTCCAGGGCTACGAGCTCACCGCCTGGAACGCGGTCTTCGCCCCCAAGGGAACGCCGGCGCCCATCGTGGCCCAGCTCGGCGCGGAGATCCGCAGGATCCTGCAGCAGCCCGAGACCCGGCAGCGGATGGCCGCCCTCGGCTTCGAGATCGTCGGCAGCACGTCACAGCAGCTGGCCGACACCGTGCGGAGCGAGCGCGAGCGGTGGGAACGCATCGTCCGCGCGAACAACATCCAGGCCGAATGACCGAGTCCGCCACCGGGCCGCTGGCCCACATCCGCGTCGTCGACATCACCGGCACGGTGGTCGGGCCCGCCGCCACCCAGATCCTGGGTGACCTGGGCGCGGACGTCATCAAGATCGAGCCTCCCGGCGGCGACCAGCTGCGCCACCTGGGTCCGGCACGGCACGAAGGCATGGCGTCGATGTTCCTGGGCCTGAACCGCAACAAGCGCAGCATGGTGCTGGACCTCAAGCAGCCCGGGCCGCGCGAGGCGCTCGACCGCCTGCTGCAGCGGGCCGACGTGCTGGTGCACAACATGCGGCCCAGCGCCGCGCGGCGGCTGGGCATCTCGTATGCCGACCTGGCGCAGGACCATCCGCGGCTGGTCTACGCCTCCGCCTCCGGCTACCGCACCGACGGCCCGATGGCGGACCAGCCGGCGTTTGACGAGGTGATCCAGGGCGCCAGCGGCATCTCGGCCCTGTTCATGCGCGCCGGTGACGAGGCCCGGTATGCGCCGTTCATCATCGCGGACAAGGTGATCGGCTACATCCTGGCGTCGTCCATCGGCATGGCCTTGTTCGAGCGCGAGCGCAGCGGTCGGGGGCAGGAAGTGCAGGTCCCGATGCTGGAAACCATGCTGGACTTCAACCTGCTGGAGCACTTCTGGGGCCGGGCGTTCGATCCGCCGCTGGCGGGGCCGGGCTACACCCGCATCTTCACGCCCGAGCGGCGGCCGTTTCCCACGCGCGACGGCCATGTGTGCGTGACCGCCACCACCGACGCGCAGTGGGCGCGGCTCTTCGCGGCGGTCGGCCGCCCCGAGCTGGCAAGCGACCCGCGGTTCGAGAAGATGGCGCAGCGCAGCTTCCATTTCGCGGAGGCCTTCGCCGCCCTGGAAGAAGCCCTGCAGGCCCGCACGACGGCGGAGTGGGTCGCGATCTTCCAGGAGGCCGATCTGCCGAACGGCCCGGCACCGAGCCTCGATGAGCTTTTCGACACCGACGCACTCCACGCGGCGGGACTCTTCCGGCGCTACGAGCACCCCAGTGAGGGCACCCTGGTGACGGGCAATCCGCAGGTGCGCTATTCGCGCACCCCCTCGAACTTCCGGCGCCCGCCGCCCCGATTGGGCGAGCACACGCGCGAGATCCTGGAGGAGCTCGGCTATGGCGAGCAGGCCATCCAGGCGTTCGGGGCAGCGCCGGCCTGACGCCCGTGCCCACCGCAACGACCTATCGGCCGGCGACAAGATGGGCCGTGCCGCCCGCGTGGTGGTCCGAGGCGCCGATGCAGAGGCCCGCGGGTGTCTGCAGGCCGCGGGAGAGCGGCCTGGTGTCGCTGTTGGTCAAGGACCTCGAGCTGGCCCACTCCAACCTCGCCATCCGGCACTACTACATGCTCCGTGCGACCGGCGCCGAGCTGCCCGACGCCGTGCGGCTGGCATGCGACGCGCTGGTCGACCGCTCCCCGCCGAAACGCCTGGGGAGGATCGTCCGCGACGTGGAGAACTGGCTGCTCTGGTGCCGCTGAGGCCGGCCACGCTGCCCCGCCGTTGTGGCGAACCGGCTGCGATGCCTAGACCCGCACCACCCGCCCGTCGCGCACCTGCTCCAGACGCGTGATCCCCAGCAAGGCCATGTTGCGGTGGATCTCCTGCTGCAGCAGGTCGATCCCGTGCCGCACCCCCGCCTGCCCCCCGATGGCGGCCGCATAGAGGAAGGGGCGGCCGACGAACACGAACCTGGCCCCGAGCGCGAGCGCCTTCAGCACGTCGTTACCGCGGCGCACGCCGCTGTCCATCATCACCGGCACATCCGGCACGGCGGCCACGACATCGGGCAGCACGTGCAGCGGGGACACCGCGCCGTCGAGCTGGCGGCCGCCGTGGTTCGACACGATCAGGCCATCGGCGCCGCAGTCGCGGGCGTCGCGCGCATCCTGGGCGCTCAGGATCCCCTTGAGCACCAGGTTGCCGCGCCAGAGCCGCCGGATCAGGCGCAGGTGTTCCCATCCCAGGTTGTCGCGCGCGCCGAAGTTGCGCACCACGTCGCGTGCCAGGACCGGCGCGCCCCGCGTCGCCTGCGAATTCTCGAAATGCGGCATGCCGTGGTGCACCAGGGTGCGCAACGCCGTGCCGAACAGCCAGCGCGGATGCGTGACGCCCTGCCAGGCCAGCGAGATGCTCGGACGCAGCGGACTGGAGAAACCCACGCGCACGTGGTTCTCGCGGTTGCCCGACACCGGCGTGTCGGCGGTCACCACGAGCGTGGTGTAGCCGGCGCGCGCAACGCGTTCGACCAACGCTTCGATCCGGTCCATCTCGCCCGGCACGTAGGCCTGGAACCAGGCGTTGGGGTTGGCGGCATGCACGTCTTCCAGCGCGATGAGCCCGGTGCCGCTGCACAGCATCGGAATGTTGGCATCGCCCGCGGCCCGGGCCAGCGCGATGTCGCCGCGGTAGGCGCCCAGGGCGCACATGCCCATGGGGGCGATGCCGAAGGGCGCCGACCAGGTGTGGCCGAGCAGCGTGGTCGCCTGGGAGCGCTGAGCAACCCCCTGCAGCACGCGCGTGACGAAGCCGTAGCCGGCGAAAGCGCTGCGGTTGCCCTGCAGCGAGGCGTCCAGTTCGCAGCCGCCCGAGACATATCCGAAGATCGGTGTCGGGAGGATGCGGCGCGCCGCCGGCTCGAAATCGTCGAGGCAGAGCACCCCGCGCAGGCGCCGGGGCGTGCCGGCCGCGACGGTGCGCGATCCGCCGCCGAGGGCAGGGTGCGAGTCAAGTTGCGAAGAAGCCATGGCGTCCGTCTTCATGGCAGCAGCGCGCAGCCCCGGGCCTGGGCGGCGAGAGCTGCGGTGGAGGCAAGGTCTGCGCGCCGACCGGGCACCACGCGGGCCATGAAGTAGTCTCCTGCGTTGTTCGAGGAACGGATGATCGACAGGAGAGCCAAGGAAGTGCAACGCGTTACGCTTGGCGAAACTCCCCGGCACGACCGGGAGGGAAAGAGGAGCGGCGCGCGAGGGGCGCCTGCCAGCACGGAGGCGGCTGCTTCCGATCTCAAGCGCCTGCTCGTGGGCGCATCACCGTCGGCGTCGTCCGGCCGGGATCACGAAACGGTCAACGCGGTGCTGCGTGCGCTGTCCATCCTCACGGCGTTCGATGGGGACGAGGTCTACTTGCCGCTTGCCGAACTGGCGCGCCGCACCGGCTTGCTCAAGCCCACGGCCTTGCGGCTGGCCCGCACCCTCGCGGCGGCCCGCTTCCTCGTGAGCGGAGACGACGGCACCTGGCGGCTCGGGCCGGCCGCAGGCTGGATCGGCTCGCGCTACCAGGCGCAATTCGACCTGGATTCGGCCATCGAGCCCATCCTGCGGGAGCTCAGCGCGCAAACGGGCGAGAGCGCCTCGTTCTTCGTCTTCGAGGGCAACCTGCGCAGTTGCCTCATGCGCTGCGAAGGGCCTGCCGGCGCCTCGCGCCACATGCGCACGGGGGAGGTCTTTCCGCTGGACCGCGGTTCTGCCGGACGGGTGATCCTGGCGGCCCTGGGCGAGCCGGGTGACCTGAACGAGCGCATCCGCCGGCGGGGATTCGCCATCACCCGGGGCGAGCGACGCAGCGACTTCGCCAGCGTGTCGGCGGCGGTTCGTGGGGCGCACGGCACCGTGCTCGGCTCCGTGAGCGCATCAGGGCCGGTCGAGCGGCTGACAGTCGCCGTCCTGCGGCGCCACGCGCCCGCCATCCTGCACGCGGCGCGGCAACTGGGCGAGGTCCTTGGCGCCATGCCTGCCTCGGCATTGCGTGCCACCTGGCACCCCTCTTGAGCAGCGGGATCAGCAGCGCCGCACCTCGGCTGAGGCCTTTCCGGGGCCCCGCTCAGGCCGAACCGGCACCCCGCAGCGCCTGCCGGAACAGCGCGGCCCCGTCGGACTCCAGCAGGGTCATCACGTGCTGCGCGGCCGGCGACAGCACGCCGCCGCGGCGGCTGGTGACGCCGAGCTTGCGGCGCAGTGTCGTCGGGGCGAATGCCACTTCCTTGAGTTCGCGGCCACGGTGCAGCGCCAGCGTGTGCCGCGAGACGAAGCTCAGGAGATCGGTGCGCGCAATCATGCGCGGCAACAGCGGGATCGACCCCGCTTCGATCTGCACGTTGGGCCTGGCATAGCCGTTCGACGCGAAGGTCAGGTCCAGCCACTGGCGGCTGGGGATGTTCGGGCTGGGCAGTGCCCACGCATACTGCAGCAGCGACTCCATCGTGATGCGCCGCTGCCGGAAGATGGGGTGGTTGCGGCGCGCGGCCACCACGACCACGTCCTCGACGATCGGCACCGACCGGAACTCGGTCTCGCCCTCGGTCGTCAGGCCGATCAGCATGTCGATCTTGCCGTTGCGCAGGTCCTCGTGCAGTTCCCAGCTCGGGCCGATCACGATGCTCACCGTGGTCCTTGCGCCATCGCGCAGGACCAGCCGGCACAGTTCGGGCAGCAGGAAGTCGGCCGCGATCGGGCCGCTGCCGATCCGCACATGGCCGGCCCGCCCGTGCGCGAAGTCGCTGACTTCGCGCAGCGCGTAGTCGGCCGCGCCGCGCAGCACCTGCGCCCGCTGGCGCAGCACCTCGCCCACGGCGGTGAGGCGGATGCCCCGGCCGTCGCGTTCGAACAGGGGGCTGCCCACCGCCTCCTCGAGCCGGCGCACGCACTTGCTCAGCGCCGGCTGGCTGCGGCCGATCTTCTCGGCCGCCTGGCCCATGTGCCCCGACTCCGCGATCGCTTCGAAGAAGCGCAGGTCCCGCAGGTGCAGATCCGTCTGTGGCATGGCATCGATTTCCGAAAGTGATCAATCGATGACCATTATCGAATGGACCGTTGGCAATGGCGCCGCAACAATCCGGCTTCCTCCAATGCGGCCGAACCCATGCGACCCACTGTTCTCGTGACTGCTCCCCGCCTCGCGGCCGCCGGCGTCGACGTGCTGCGCCAGGCCGGGGCGCGCGTGGTCTACACCACCCGCCCCGACGATGCCGGCGAAATCGAAGCCCTGATGGCGAGCGAGCCCATCGATGCCGTCATCTCGCGGACCGTCCAGTTGTCCGGCAAGGCCATCGACGCCTGTCCGACGCTGAAGGTGATCTCGAAGCACGGCGTGGGCGTGAGCAACATCGACGTGGCGGCCGCCACGGCACGCGGCATTCCGGTGTTCATGACCCCGGGCGCCAACGCGGCTTCGGTCGCGGAACTGGCGCTCGGCCTGATGCTCGCCGCCGCGCGGCACGTGGGCTACATGCACGGCGAACTGCAGGCCGGCCGCTGGACACGCAAGCAGGACGGCATCGAGCTGCGCGGCCGGACGCTGGGGCTCGTCGGCTTCGGCCAGGTCGCGCAGCGCCTGTCGCGCATCGCCCTGGCGATGGACATGCAGGTGCTTGCGTTCGATCCCGCCTTGCAGAACAAGCCGAGCCCCGTGCCCGGCGTCTCGCTGCAGCCCAGCCTCGACGCGCTGCTGCCGCAGGCCGACGTGCTGAGCCTGCACGTGCCGCTCACGGAGCGCACGCGCGGGATGGTCGGGGCGCGGGAACTCGCGCTGCTCCCGCCAGGCGCGATCCTCGTGAACACCGCGCGCGGCGAAGTGGTGGACGAGCCTGCGCTGGTCGCAGCGCTCGAGCGGGGCGCCCTGCACGCCGCCGGCCTCGACACCATGGCTGTCGAGCCCCTGCCCGCCGGGCACGCGCTGGCCCGCCTGCCCAACGTCGTGCTCACACCCCATGTGGGCGGATCGACGCCGGCCGCACTGGCCGCCATGGCATCGGGTGCCGCCCACAACGTCCTCCAATGGCTCGACGGCAAGCCCGTCAGTGCCCAGCTTTGCGTCAACCCCGAAACCCTCACCGAGAAAGCGCTCTGAACACCATGGGATCCAGCGACAGCAACGCCTCGTGGCCCCCGGGCTACGCCATCCATCCGCGGCCGCAACCGGTCGCCCGGCACCTCGTCGACGCCTTCCGCGCGATCCCGGTCTCCGCGATCGGCGACGTCATGGGCCGCTCCACCGGCACGATGGGGCTGCGTCAGTACCATGCGCGACTCGACACGGTGCTGTGCGGCACGGCCTTCACCGTGCGCGTGCGGCCCGGTGACAACCTGATGATCCACAAGGCGCTGCTGATGGCCCAGGCCGGCGATGTGCTGGTCATCGACGGCGGCGGCGACCTGACGCAGGCGCTGGTCGGCGGCCTGATGCGTACCACCTGCGTGGCGCGCGGACTGGCCGGACTGGTGCTCGACGGTGCCGTGCGCGACCTGTGCGAATGGGCGGAAGAGGGCATGCCCATCTTCGCGCGCGGGCACACGCACCGCGGCCCCAGCAAGGAAGGGCCGGGAGAGATCAACGTGCCGGTGGCGGTGGCAAGCCTGCCCGTGCTGCCCGGCGACCTGGTCGTCGGCGATGCCGACGGCGTCATCGCGATCCCGGCTGCGCGTGTGGAGGACGTGCTGCAGAAGGCGCGCCAGCACCTCGAGCGCGAGGCGCAGACGCGGGAGAAGAACCGCAGCGGCACGGCCGATCCGGAGCGCTTCGATGCGATCCTGCGCGCGAAGGGCCTGCCCGTCTGATCCATCGACCGACCCACAGAACACGGAGACAGTCTTGAACCCATCGCGTCGATCCCTCCTGGCTTCCGCGCTGCTCGCGCCGGTCGCCGCCATCCATCGTCCGGTGCTGGCCCAGGCCGATTGGCCGTCGCGCCCCATCAAGCTCATCGTCGCCTTCGCCCCGGGCGGCTTCACCGACATCGCCGCACGGTTGCTGGCCGATTCGCTGTCGCGCAAGCTGGGCCAGCCGGTGTTCGTCGACAACCGCGCCGGTGCGGCGGGCATGATCGGCACGCAGGCGGCAGCCCAGGCCGGCAACGACGGCTACACGATCCTGCTGGGCACCATCAGCACGCATGCGATCGACGTCGGCCTGGGCAAGAAGCTGCCCTACGACCCGGCGAAGGATTTCCTGCCGATTTCGGGCGTCGCCAAGGGGCCGCTGGTCATGGTGGTGCCACCCTCCCTCGGGGTGAAGAACGTCAGCGAACTGATCGCCCGCGCCAAGGCCAGTCCCGGCAAGCTCACCTACGCCTCCGGCGGGAACGGCACGACGAGCCATCTCGCGGCCGAACTGTTCAAGTCCATCGCCGGCGTGGACATGCTGCACGTCCCATACAAGAGCCCGTCACTCGCGACCACGGGCATCCTGGGCGGCCAGGTGGACGTGATGTTCGACACCGTGCCGACCTCGCTGCCGCACGTGAGTGCCGGCAAGCTCGTGGCGCTGGGCGTGACCGGCAACCAGAGTGTCGACCTGATGAAGAACGTGCCCGCCCTCGGCCCTGTGCTGAAGGGATTCAATCCGGACACCTGGGCGGTCCTGTTCGCGCCTGCCGGCGTGAAGCCCGAGATCGCGTCTAGGCTCAGCGCCGCGGTCCGCGACTCGCTGGCGGCGCCCGAGGTGCAGAAGCGGCTCTCCGACATCGGCATGGTGCCGTTCCCCGTGCAAGGCCGCGACATCGCGGAGTTCATCCGCAACGACACGACGCGCTGGGCGGACCTCATCGCCAAGAACCACATCACCGTCGACTGACGCGATGGATCGCATCAAGGTCTTCCTCAGTTACACCCGCGAGGAGCTCGCGGGCTACTACAGCGAGCGCGGCCTGGCCCTGCTGCGCGACCACGTCGACCTCGTCTTCAACGAGACCGGGCGGGTCCTGCGCGGCCGGGAACTGGCCGAGGCGGCGCAGGCGTGCCGGATCATCCTCGCGCACCGGTCGACACCCGGCGACGCCGAAACGTTCCACGCGTCGCCCGGCCTGGTCGCATTCCTGCGCGGAGCCGTGGACATCTCCACGATCGACGTCGCCGCCGCTTCCGCGTGCGGCGTGCTCGTCACGCATGCCACGGCCGGCTTCGGGACCGCGGTCGCCGAACTCGCCCTGGGAATGATCTTCGACCTCGCGCGCGGCATCTCGCGCGCGCGCCACCTGTATGCCGGGACCGACGACCCGGTGCTCCCCAAGGGCCTGCAGGTGCGCGGTTCGACGGTGGGCATCGTGGGCTACGGCACGATCGGCCGGCAGCTCGCGGCGATGTGCAAGGCGCTGGACTGCAAGGTGCTCGTCTCCGATCCGCACTCGTCGATCGCGGAGCCGGGCATCGAGCATTGCACGCTGGACGAGTTGCTGCCGCGGGCGGACTTTGTCGTCTGCCTCGCGCCGTCGATCCCGCAGACGCGGAACATGGTCGACGCCAGCTTCCTCCGCGCCATGAAGGAGGGGGCCTGTTTCCTGAACCTGTCGCGCGGCGAGCTGGTGGACGACGACGCGCTCGAGCAGGCGCTGGACAGCGGCCGGCTGCGCGGAGCGGGGCTGGACGTCGGAACGGCGAAGGACCAGAAGCCCGCGGCCCGGTTCCTGCGCCGGCCCGACGTCGTCGCCATGCCCCATGTCGGCGGCATGACGGGCCCGGCCCGCGAGCACCAGACCATGGACACGGTCCGCCAGGTCATCGCGCTGGCCCAGGGCCGGGAGCCCGAGCACATGGTCAATGCGGCGCAAGCCCATCGCCTGCGGCCGTTCCTCGACAGCAGGAGGCAGCCATGAGCCAGGTGCCCTGGTCGGCGGGCGCATCGCTTCCTGCCCTTCGCGTGCCCCCGGGAAGCGTCGATGCGCACCACCACATCTACGACGCGCGCTTCCCGTACGACGCGCACGCCTCGTTGCGGCCGCCGCCGGCCACCGTGGCCGACTACCAGCGGTTGCAGCGCAAGCTGGGTCTCGCCCGCAGCGTCGTCGTCCAGCCGTCGAGCTACGGCACCGACAACCGTTGCCTGGTCGACGCGCTGCAGCAGCTCGGCACCTCCGCACGCGGCGTCGCGGTCATCGACTCCGCTTGCACCCACGCCGACCTCGAAGATCTCGACCGGGCCGGGGTGCGCGGCATCCGCTTCAACCTCTCGCGGCCCGCGGGAGCGGCGGTGGAGAGCCTGCAGGTGCTCGCGGAGCGCATCGCGCCGCTCGGCTGGCATGTGCAGGTGCATGCGCTCGGCCCGGCCTACCTGCAGCTGGAAGACGTGCTGTCCCGTCTGCCGGTCACGCTGGTCATCGACCACCTGGGGCGCGTCGACCCCGCGTCGCCTGACCGCGATCGCATCCTCGCCGTGCTGCGCCGGCTGGCCGACAACGGACGCACCTGGATCAAGGTGTCCGGCGCGTACCACGACACCCGAACGGGCGCGCCGTCCTACGCGGACACGGGTGCCATGGCCAGGGACTGGCTGGCGCGGTATCCGGAACGCACGGTCTGGGGCACGGACTGGCCGCACCCGTCGGCGGTTGCCGGCGAGAAAGTCCTGCCGGATGACGCTGCGCTGCTGGACTGCCTCGGCAGCTGGCTGCCCGCCGGCACCGCACTGGAGCGGCTTCTGGTGGGCAACCCGTCGCAGCTCTATGGATTCGATGCCCCGGTCACCGGTTGACGCGTCGCGTCGGCTAAGCAACCCGACAACGGAGACAGACATGGACAACCGATCAGAGGACAGTCAGGAGACACCGCATGCAACGACGTGAATTCCTGGGCGGCGCGCTGGCAGCGGTCGCTCCGACCGCCTTCGCGCAAGGCCCTTCGCAGTACCCGAACAAGCCGATCCGCCTCGTGGTGCCTTTCCCCGCCGGCGGGGGAACCGACGCCACCTCGCGCCTGATCGCCGAGAAGTTCACCTCCACCCTGGGCTGGACCGTCGTGGTCGACAACAAGCCGGGGGCGGGCGGCAACATCGGCCTGGACGCGGTCGCCAAGTCCGCGCCGGACGGCTACACGATCGGGATGGGGCAGGCTTCCAACCTGGCGATCAATCCCTCGCTGTACGCGAAGATGCCGTTCGACCCGCTCCGGGACCTCACGCCCATCGTGTCGGTCGCCGAGCAGCCGGTCGTGCTGGTGGTGCGCGCGGATTCGCCGCTGAAGACCTTCGCCGACTTCGTCCAGGCCGCCCGCGCGCGCCCGGGCAAGGTGGGCATCGCGCAGGCGGGCAACGGAACCGTGGGCCATCTCGCGGGCGAACTGCTCGAGCGGCGCGCCGGGGTGCAGGTCCTGCAGGTGCCGTACAAGGGCGCCGGCCCCGCGATGACCGACCTGCTGGGCGGCCAGGTCGACACGTACTTCGGCAACACGGTCTCGGTGATGGGGCAGTTGGCCGTCGGCAAGGTGCGCGCGCTGGCCGTGAGCTCGCTGTGGCGCGTCAGCGCACTGCCCAACGTGCCCACCGTGGCAGAGCAGGGCTACGCCGGCTTCGACGCGACGACATGGCTGGGCCTGGTCGGTCCCGCGAACCTGCCAGCCGACGTGGTGGCGCGCCTCAACGCCGAGACGGTGAAGATCCTTGCGCGCGCCGACGTGAAGAGCAAGCTGGTGCAGGACGGCAGCGAGCCGACGCCGGGCACGCCGCAGCAATTCGCTGCGCAGGTGCGGGCCGAGCATGCCAAATGGGGTACGCTGATCCGCGACGCGAACATCCGCATCGAATGATGGCCATAGAAGAATGAAGGAGACGACGTGAAGACTCTTGTATTGCGCTCCGTGCTGGGCCTGGCCTGCGCACTTCCCCTCGCGACATGGGCGCAGGCGCCCGCGTGGCCGGCCAAGCCGGTGACGCTGGTCGTGGGCAGCGCGCCCGGCGGTTCCAACGACACGTTTGCCCGGGCGATCGGCAAGAAGCTCGCCGAGGTGCTGGGCCAGCCGGTCGTGGTGGACAACAAGCCCGCCGGCGGTGGCGTGCTGGCGAACGCCATCGTCGCCAAGGCGCCGCCCGACGGCTACACCCTGGTGGTGCTGTCGTCCACGTTCACGACGGGCGCCGCGGTGCGCACCAATTTGCAGTACGACGCGGTCAAGAGTTTCAAGCCGGTGGCCATGCTGGGAAAGGGGCCCCTCCTGGTGACGGTGCCCACCGAGTCGCCGTACAAGACCATCGGTGACCTGGTGGCCGCCGCCAAGGCTGATCCCGGCAAGCTGAACTACGGCACGTCAGGCTCGGGCAGCATCAACCATTTCGCCACCGAGCTGTTCATGGACGGCGCCGGCATCAAGATGACGCACGTGCCGTACAAGGGCATGGGGCCCGCCACGACCGATCTGCTCTCCAGCCAGATCCAGGTGCTGGTCGCGAGTGCGCCGTCCATCCTGGGGCAGGTCAAGGGCGGGCGCGCCCGCGCGTTGGCCGTGACATCGGCCGCACGCTCGCCGGTCGCGCCCGACCTTCCGTCGCTGGAGCAGTCCGGCTACAAGGGCAGCGCCACCGAGCTGTGGTGGGGCGTGCTGGCACCGGCGGGCACGCCGCAGCCGGTCGTGGATCGCCTCAACACCGAGATCAACCGCATCGTGCTGTCCCCCGAGATGAAGGACTTCTTCCTGAAGGAGGGCGCGGAGCCGGCGGCGATGAAGCCGGCAGAATTCGAGGCCTTCATCGCCGCCGAGATCGGCCGCTGGAAGCAAGTTGCGAAAGCGGCGGACATCAAGGCCGAATGAGCGCCAGTTGCTGGCATCCGCGACCGCTCGGGAAGCACCTGCCCTTTGGATGACCGGGAAAGGGATATGAGAAGCAAGCTGTTCGTCCCGGGCTCCCGCCCGGAGTTGTTCGCCAAGGCGCTGGCCGGTCCGGCCGATGGGATCTCCATCGACCTCGAGGATGCCGTCGTCGAGGACCGCAAGGCCGAGGCGCGCGCCCACGTGCGCGACTGGCTGCGTGCCGCGCCCGTCCACGACAAGCTGATCATCGTGCGCGTCAATGCGATGGACACGCCGCACTTCGAGGCCGACCTGGCGGCCATTGTGCAGCCGGGGCTGCACGTGCTGAACCTGCCCAAGCCGAACACGGCCGACGAGGTGCGCGCCGCAAGCGAGGCGATCGCGCGCGCCGAACGCGCCAACGGCGTCGAGAAGCCGGTGCGGCTGCTGCTGAACATCGAGACGCCCCGGGCGTTGCGCGAAGCCGCCGTGCTCGCATGCGCCGATCCGCGCGTGATGGGCCTGCAGGTGGGTCTGGGCGACCTGTTCGAGAACCACGCCATCCACCGCCGCGAAATGGCGGCGGTTCATCACGTGCTGCTGATGGTGCGGTTCGCCGCGGCCGAAGCGGGCGTGGAGGCGTACGACGGCGCCTATGCCGACGTGCGCGACACCGCGGGCTACCTCGAGGAAGCGAGGTTCGCGCGCCGCCTCGGTTTCGCGGGCAAGAGCTGCATCCATCCGAGCCAGGTGCCGCTGGCCAACGAAGCCTTCCGTCCGGACGACGAGGAGATCGCGCACGCGCTGCGCGTGGTGCAGGCCGCGCGACTGGCCGAGGCCGACGGCGCTGGCGCATGGCTCGTCGACGGCCGCATGATCGACAAGCCCTTCCTGCTGCGCGCGCGTGCCATCGTCGCGACTGCGGAGCGGCTCGGCCTGGTCCCGCACGCGTGACCCAGGGAGCCTTCGCATGACCCAAGCTTCCGGCCCGCTGGCGGGCATCCGCGTCCTCGACCTCAGCGCATACATTGCCGGCCCCTACGGCTGCGCGCTGCTCGCCGACCTGGGCGCGGAGGTGATCAAGATCGAGCCCCCCGTTGGCGACAACCTGCGCAAGTACCCGTCCACGCTGGCAGCGGAGAGCCGCGCGTTCCTGGGCGTCAACCGCAGCAAGCGCGGCGTCGTGCTGGACCTGAAGCAGCCGCGCGACCTGCAGCGGCTGCTCGCCCTCGTGGTGGACGCGGACGTGCTGGTGCACAACTTCCGCCCCGAGGTGCCCGCGCGGCTCGGCATCGCGTACGAGCAGCTGCGCGCCGTCAACCCGCGCCTGGTGTACTGCGCGGTCACCGGGTATGGCGACACCGGTCCGCTGCGCGACAAGGCCGGCTACGACCAGGTGCTGCAGACGATGACCGGCATGGCCGCGCAGCAGGGCCCGGCGGGCGGACCGCCGGAGATCCTGTATGGATCGGTCGTCGACTACTACGCGGCTTCGCTCGTCACCAGCGGCGTGACGGCAGCGCTGTACGAGCGCGAGAAGAGCGGCAAAGGCCAGTCCGTGGGCGTGTCGCTGCTGCGGTCCGCGCTGGCGATGCAGTCCGCGCGCCTGGTCTGGACCGACAGCGAGCCGCGCGACGTCGGTGGCCGCGACATGCGCTCGGGCGGCATCACCGGCATCCATCCGACGCGCGAAGGCTGGCTCTACATCTCGGCGAACACGCCCCATTTCTGGACGGCGCTGTGCGGGAAGACCGGCCTGCAGGAGCTGCTGGTCGAGCGCTACGACAGCGTGCGCAAGCGCGCGCAGCATGCGCAGGAGATCGTGCCGAAGCTGCATGGGGCACTCGCGCATCGCTCCGCGCTGGAATGGGAAGCGCTGTTCGGGGAGGAGGTCCCCTGCGCCGCCGCCCGCGAGGTCGAAGACATGTTCGACTTCCCGCAGGTGCAGGCCGAAGGCCTGATCTCCCGCTTCGAGCATCCCGTCGTGGGCGGCTATCGGGCCTTCTCCGGGGCATGGGAGTTCGGGCGGACGCCCGGACCGGCACCCTTCGCCGCACCGGCGATCGACCAGCACGGGGATGAACTCAGGGAAGAGGCGGACCGCAAGGGCGGTTGAGGCGGGGCGGTCGCCGGAACCCTCGCCGGCGATCGATCGCAAGCCTCAGCGCTGCGCACGTTGCCACTCCCGGCCCGAGCAGCCGAAGTTGTCCCGGAACCAGCGGGAAAAGGAGCTGGCGTCCCGGAAGCCCAGCAGCGCCCCCACTTCGGCAAGGGACCGGTTCGGGTGAGCCAGGTGGCGCTCAGCCAGTTCGCGGCGGATGGCGTTGAGCAGCGAGGCATAGGAGTGGCCCTCGCGCGCGAGCTGGCGGCGCACGGTGCGCGGGTCCAGGGTCAGGCGACCAGCGATGTGCTCCAGGCTGCAGCCGCCCGACGGCAGCAGCGAGATGATCAGCTGCCGCACCTTTTCCTCGAGCGTCCCTTGCAGGTCTGCGCCCATGCTCTCCAGGTAGCGCTTCGCGTAACGATCGAGCTGCGCATAGTTGGACAGCGGCAGCTGCAGGTAGCTGGCCGGGAACAGGATGCCGTTCAGCGGGGCGCCGTATTCCACGTTCGAGAACAGGCGCCGAGCCGTGCGGGTATCCGCCGGCTTCGCATGCATGAAGCAGACCTTCTGCGCCTTCCACTGGTCCGGCAGGAGCTGCCGCAGCGCCAGCGTCAGGGCAGCCACCGCAAGCTCCATGGACTGCCGCACTTCCGGCCCGCGGCCCGTGAACTCGAAGCGGACCATCGCCGTTGCGCCCTGCGCGTCTTCCTCCAGGTGCAGTTGCAGCGATTCGCTGTGAAGGCGCATGTAGTGGACCAGCACGGTGAGCGCCTGGCGCAAGGTGGCCTGCTCCCGCACGGCCAGCGTCAGTGGCCCCCAGGAGGGGTGGGTCCGGCTTGCAGCCAGCCGCAGCCCGAAGTCCGTCCAGCCCGAGGCGCGCGCCGACTCCTCCAGTAGCCGGCTGGCAGCCGCCCCAGGAATCTTCAGGTCCGGGTCGTCCAGACAGCTGGGATCCAAGCCCACGGATTGCAGCATCGCGGCCGGGTCAAGCCCGGCGGCGCGGGCAACGGTCGCGTAGTTGGTGAGGCTCGCGCTGCGGACGAGCATGGTCATCGTTAACCCTCGGCTGTCCGGGAATGCTAACGTCGTGCCCGATTTTGCCAAGTCCGTGCGCCGAGGCAAATCTAATCTGACCGCCATCGACAACCACCTGGCACAGATTTCGATGAGCGCAATGCACTCCCGCTACGAGCACCCCAGCGCATGGACCGGCGAGGACATGCAGCGCAGGACCGACTGGGTCTTGCAACTGGATCACCAGGACAACGTCTTGTTGCATCGGGCCGTGCTGCAGGCGCGCCGCCGCGGGCTGGGCATTCCGCACCTGAAGGCGGCGGACCTGGACCTCGGCCGCCTCGCCAGCAAGCTGGCCTGGCTGCGCGCGGAGGTGGCCATGCGTCGCGGCTTCGTGCTGGTGCGCGGCTTCGACATCGACCGCTACTCGCTGGAGGACGCCGCGCTCGCCTACTGGGCGGTGGGGACGCACCTGGGCAGCGGGACGGCGCAGAACGCCCAGGGCGACGTGCTGGGCCACGTGACCAACATCGGTGTCGACTTCCGCACCGACCCGCGGGCGCGCGGCTACCAGTCCAAGCTGCGGCTGCCGTTCCACAACGACGGACAGGACGTCGTCGGCCTGCTGTGCCTGCACCCGGCGCAGAGCGGGGGCGAGTCGCTCATCGTGAGTTCCACGACCGTGTACAACGAGGTGCTGCGCCTGCGGCCCGACCTCATGGCGGTGGCCCACCAGAACTTCTGCCTGGACCGCCGGGGCGAGGCGCCGGTTGGCAAGGCGCCCTGGTACGCCGGGCCGCTGTTCAATCGGGTCGGAGAAGTTCTTTTCTGCCGCTACAACCGGACGTACATCGAGTCGGCACAACGCTTCGACGACGTCCCGCGCCTGAGCGGGCAGCAGGTCGAACTGCTGGACCTGATCGACCGCCTGTGTTCGGATCCGCGGCTTTGCCTGTCGATGGAGCTGCAGCGGGGCGACATGCAATTCATCTCCAACTACACGGTGCTGCACTCGCGCACGCAGTACGAGGACGGCCCGGACCCGGCCAAGCGCCGCTACCTGCTGCGCCTGTGGCTCGATACCGGCCTGTTCGACGAACTGCCGGCCTCCTTCGCCGATCGCTACGAGGACATTCGCCAATGGCAGCTGAAGCCGCAGGCGCCCATCTTCGACCTCGCCCATGTGCACACCGAACTGGCCCACTGACATGGACGCAAAGGAATCCGCCGTGCCTGCCAAAACCGCCCCCCTCCTGCAGCGCCGCCAGGCCCTGGGCGCGCTCGCTGCGCTCGCGTGCATGCCCCGCGCGTTTGCCGCGTCGTCCACCGAGGCCTGGCCGTCGCGGCCGGTCAAGGTGATCGTCCCTGCCACTGCCGGTGGCGTGTCCGATTCGTTGGCGCGCCTGCTGTGCGAGCAGATGACCCAGAACCTCAAGCAGCCGTTCGTCGTGGAAAACATCGTCGGTGCCACAGGCACCATCGGGTCGCGCCAGGTGGCGGTGGCGCCGCCCGACGGCCACACGATGCTGCTGATCACCTCCGCCGTGCTGACGGAAGTCCCGCACGTGCTCAAGACGGCCTTCGACCCGGTCAAGGACTTGCTGCAGGTCGGCGACCTGGTCCGCGCACCGCAGGTGATGTACGCGCATCCGTCGCTGCCCGCGGGCAGCATCAAGGAAGTCGTGGCCTTGGCCAAGGCCCGGCCCGGCAAGCTGAGCATCGTCAGTCCCGGCACGGGAAACCGGCCGCACTTCATCATCGTGAGCTTCAACCGCTGGGCCGGCATCGACTTGCAGCGGGTCCCCTACAACGCCTCCGTTCCCGCCATCAATGACGTGCTCGCCGGTCACGTGCCGCTGGGCATCGACTCGCTTCCCAACGTCATGCGCCACGTGCAGGCGGGCAAGCTCAAGCTCATCGCCGTCGCGGCGACAAGCCGCGACGCAGCCGTTGCCGACGTGCCGACAATGGAGGAAAGCGGGTTCAAGTTCCCCGAGAATGGCGGCAGCCAGGCCGTCTACATCCCGGCGGCCACCCCCATGCCGCTGGCCGAGCGGATCCACGATGAGATCGCCCGAGCCTTCGACACGCCAAAGATGCGCGAGCGGATCGCCAACACCGGCTACACCTTCTCGCGCCCGACGTCCGTGCAGGAGATGCAAGCCACCTTCCGGCGTGAATTCGATCGCAACGGCGATCTGGTGAAGGACCTCGCGATCAAGGCGGCCTCCTGATGGCGACCGAGCATTTCGACGTCGTCGTCGTCGGCGCCGGCATCTCCGGCATCGCCGCGGCGCACCACCTGCGCAAGGAATGCCCGGGCCAGCGCTTTGTCGTGCTGGAAGCCCAGGAAAGCCATGGCGGGACCTGGCTCACGCACCGTTACCCCGCGGCGCGCTCCGACAGCGACCTGTACACCTACGGCTATGGCTTCAAGCCGTGGACTGGTACGCCCATCGCCACGGCGCAGGAGATCCGGGCCTACATGGGAGAAGTGATCCGGGATGATGCACTGGCCCCGCACATCCGCTACCGGCACGTGATCCGCAGCGGTTCCTGGGACAGCCGCGACAACCGATGGACCCTGCTGGCGGAGCGAGGCGACACCGGCGAGACGGTGCGCATCACCGCCTGTTTCCTCTGGATGTGCCAAGGCTATTACCGCCACTCCAAGGGCTACACGCCGACTTGGCCGGGGATGGATGCCTTCCGGGGGCAGGTCGTGCACCCGCAGACCTGGCCGGACGACCTGGACTGCACCGGCAAGCGCGTCGTGGTGATCGGCTCGGGCGCGACCGCCGCGACGCTGGTGCCCGGGCTTGCGGGCCGCTGCGCCGAGCTCACGATGCTGCAGCGTTCGCCCGGCTACTTCACCGTCGGGCGCAACGCCGTCGCCCTGGCCGACGAACTGCGCCAGCTGAAGGTGGACGAGCACTGGATCCACGAGATCGTGCGGCGCAAGCTGATGCGCGAGCGCGAAGCCTTCACCAAGCGCGCCCGTGAGGAACCGGACGCCGTGAAGCAGGAACTGCTGCAGGGAGTGCGGGCCCACCTGGGCCCGGACTTCGATGTCGACCGGCACTTCACGCCGCGCTACCGGCCCTGGCAGCAACGCGTTGCCTTCGACCCGGAAGGTGCCTTCTTCCGTGCTTTCCGCGAAGGCCAGGCGCAGATCGTCACCGACGAGATCGAATGCTTCACCGAGGGCGGCATCCAGCTGCGGTCCGGCCGGCTGCTGGCAGCCGACGTCGTCGTGACCGCCACCGGCTTCGACCTGTCGGTGCTTGGCGACATCCGCTTTGCCATCGACGGCAAGCCCCTGGTCTTCTCCGACACGGTGGCCTATCGCGGGATGATGTTCACAGGGGTGCCCAACCTGGCCTGGATCTTCGGCTACTTCCGGGCCAGCTGGACACTGCGCGTGGACCTGGTCGCGGGTTTCGTCTGCCGCTTGCTGCGCCACATGGACCGGATCGGGGCGCAGTGCGTGACGCCGGCGCTTCGGCCCGAGGACCATGACATGGCCCTGCGCCCGTGGATGCCCGTCGACGACTTCCATCCCGGCTACCTGGCGCGCGGCCTGCATCTCCTCCCCAAGCAGGGCAACAAGCCGGAGTGGCAGATCAACCAGGACTACCTGACGGAGCGCGAGGAGTTCGCTGCGATCGACCTGGACAGCCCGGTGTTCGACTACGCCCGGGCAGAGCAGGTGGCGTGAACGCGGGTCAAGGGTTCCGGACCGCATCAAGCATGAGCTTTCGCTTGCGCCACCTGCGTGCGTGACGCCCTCGTCACTCGCTCCTCAGGTGGTACCCGCGCGCGGCGTAGTCGAAGGCGAAGAGCTCGTTGATCTGCACGGCCCTGTCCGCCGGCGCCGCATAGTAGGCGCGGATCTCGGCGATCTTTCCCGTCGCGGGGTCGAACCGGTACCACTCGTCCCCGCGCAGGGCCGTGCCGCTCTTGTTCTTCCAGTGCGTCCACTCGATGACGGCCTCGGGGCTGTCGTGGCTGACCAGGATCTTCTCGATCGTCCACTGCGAACCGAGCTCGTTGACGCACCAGATCCACTTCCTGGCGATGACGTCCGCGCTGCGCCAGGGGATGTCCGGCAGGCCGGGGGGAAAGTAGTGGACCGCGTCGGGCGTGAAGCAATCGACGAGCGCCTCGTAGTCGGCGTCGTTGCATGCCTGGAAGTAGCGGCGGATGAGCGCGGCGTGATCGGCAGGTGTGAACGTCGCCATCTCAGGTCCCCTGCATCGTGGTGGCCGGACCCTGGGGCGCGATCGCGGGGCTGCCCGCCGCAAGCCAGGCCTGGTACTCGGCGCGCGTCGTCTCGCTGGGCGGATACACGCCCCACAGCGCCTCGCCCGCCTTCACGCGCATCGCCAGATACGCCTCGATGCCGTCGCGCTTCTCGCACAGGTCCGCCATCTCCTCGGCCCATTGCGCCGGAATGATGGTGATGTTGTCGCCGTCGCCGTGCACCACGTCGCCGGGATAGACGGCGACGCCGGCGCAGCCGACGGGCACGTTCAGGTCGGCCACGTGGTGGTACGACAGCCGCGTCGTGTTGGTGACGCCGGTGCACCAGACGGGGAAGTCCATCTGCGCGAGTTCCAGGCCGTCGCGGAACGAGCCGTCGGTGACCACACCCCGTGCGCCGCGCATCATCATCCGCGTGATCAGCATGTTGCCCATCGACGCCGCCCGGCCGTCGCGGTTGCTGTCGATTACGAGGACGTCACCGGGCTGCAGTTGCTCCACGCCGACCCACTGCAGGTGGTCGTGGTGCGGCTGCGTGACAAGGTTGCCGTAGGTGTCGATGTCCTCGCGCGCCGGGATGAAGCGCATCGTGTAGGCGCGCCCGGCGAAGGGCATCACCTTCCGGTTCAGGGGCGTGATGCCATGCAGCACCGGCTGGCGGATGCCCTTGATGTACAGCTGCGTCGTGAGCGAGCCGGCGGTGCAGCGCGCGAGGCGCGCCAGCACCTCGTCGGGCACATGGACCTGCGGCGGGCGCTTCGGGATGTCGCTGGCGGGAAGGGGCGGCGGATCGTTGAAGAACTGCGTCATGCTGGCTCCCTTCACGGACGCTCGCCGAATTCTGCCTTCTCGGTGCGCCAGGCGATGGCTTGCTGCGACAGCGTGAAGCCCAGGCCCGGGCGGTCCGGCACGAACATCCGGCCGTTCTTCAGCTGCAGCTGTTCGTTGAACAGCGGCCCCAGCCATTCGAAGTGCTCCAGCCACGGCTCGATGCCGTAGGCGGCGGCCAGGTGCAGGTGGATCTCCATCGCGAAGTGCGGCGCGAGCTTGCGGCGCTTGTACTCGCCCAGCGCCATGATCTTCAGGAAGGGCGTGATGCCGCCCACCCGCGGCGCGTCCGGCTGGATGAAGTCGGTCCCCGCCATGATCAGCTGCGCATGCTCGTCGAAGCTGGTGAGCATCTCGCCGGTGGCGATGGCCGTGTCGAAGCGCTCGGCGAGCAGGCCGTGGCCCTCGAAATCGTGCGCGTCCAGGGGTTCCTCGATCCAGGTGAGATCGAAGTCCTCGAACTGGCGGCACGCCCGCGTGGCCTTCTGGCGGTCCCACTGCTGGTTGGCGTCGACCATCAGCGGGAAGCCCTCGCCGAGCAGCTTGCGCACTTCGCCCACGCGCCGTACGTCGATGGACAGGTCGGGCTGGCCGACCTTGATCTTGATGCCGCCGATCCCGCTCTCGCGCGAGGTGGCGACGTTCTTGAGCACCTGCGGCAGCTCGGTGTGCAGGTAGCCGCCGGAGGTGTTGTAGCACTGCACGGAGTCGCGCTGCGCGCCCAAGAGCTTGGCCAGCGGCAGCCCGGCGCGCCTGGCCTTCAGGTCCCACAGCGCGATGTCGAAGGGCGCGATCGCCTGGGTGGTGAGGCCCGCGCGGCCCATCGACGCGCCGGCCCAGGTCAGCTTGGTGAAGATCTTCTGGATGTCGTTGGGATCCTCGCCGATCAGGTTGGGCGCAAGCTCCCTGGCGTGCGCGTACATGCCCGGGCCGCCGGCGCGCTTGGAGTAGCCGAAACCGATGCCCTCGTGCCCGTCGCGGGTGCGGATCTCCGCGAAGATGAAGGCGATCTCGGTCAGCGGCTTCTGCACGCCGGTGAGCACCTTGGCGTCGCTCACTGGGGTGGCGAGCGGCAGGTAGATGAGCGACAGCTGCACCCAGTCGATGCGGTCGGCGGCGTCGGCTGCGGTGCGCGCGTTGGGCGCGACCCGGGCGTAGGAAACGATGTTGGATTCGACGGCCATGGGGCTCTCCTTGCTCATTCGGGTTTGATGCCGGCGGTCTGGATGACCTTGGTCCAGCGGTTGATCTCGTCCTGCACGAACTTCGTGTAGTCGGGTGAACGCGAGGCGACCACGACGAATCCGGTGGCCTCGAGCTTCTGCCGGGCCGCGGGCTCGTTGAAGGCCTTCACCATCGCGGCTTCCAGCTTGTCGGTGATTGACTTCGGCGTGCCCTTGGGCGCGGACAGGCCGGTCCAGGAGACGGCGGAGAAGTCGGGATAGCCCGATTCGGCGACGGTCGGGACGTCGGGGTACAGCGGATTGCGCTGGGGGCTGGTGACGGCCAGCGCACGCAGCTTGCCGGCCTTCACGTGCGGCAGCACCGCATCCTGGTTGGTGAACATGAGGGGGATCTGGCCGGCCAGCACGTCGGCGAGCGCGGGCGCGCCGCCCTTGTAGGCGATGCCGACCATGTCGAGCCCGGCGACCTGCTTGAGGTACTCGGTGGTGAGGTGGCCGGAGGAAGCCGTGACCTGGCCATAGTCGACCTTGCCGGGGTTCGCCTTCACGTGGGCGATGAACTCCTTGAAGGTCTTCGCGGGGAATGAGGGGTTCACCACCAGCACGTTGGGGCCGGCGGCGAGCTGCGAGATGTGCACGAAGTCGCGCATCGAGTCGTAGCCCGGCCTGGGCGCGGCGAAGCCGTGGATCACCGCGTTGCTGCCGATCCCCGACAGCAGCAGCGTGTAGCCGTCGGGGGCGGACTTGGCGACCTGATCGGTGCCGATCGCGCCGCCGGCGCCGCCCTTGTTCTCCACGACGAAGGGCTGTTTCAGCTGCTTCGTCAGTTCCTCGGCGATCGCGCGGCCCATGAGGTCGCTGGTGCCGCCGGCCGGGAAGGGCACGATGACCTTCACGGGACGGCTCGGGTAATCCGACTGCGCGAGGGCTGCAGTCATGGGGCCGGCCAGCAAACCCAGGGTGAGGGCGGCCAGCAAGTTGCGTCTGTGCAAGGGCGTCTCCTGTGGAAGAGGATTGGAAGCGCTTCCATCATAGTTTGGAAGCGCTTCCATCCGCAAGAGACCCTGCGCGACAATAGGGGCATCATGAAATCCAGAACTGCAGTCCGCATGTCCGACGTGGCGCAAGCCGCGGGCGTCGCACTCGTCACGGTTTCGCGCGTCATCAACGAGCCGGACAAGGTGGCGCCGCAGACGCGGGCGCAGGTCGAGGCCGCGGTCCGCAAGCTGGGCTACGTGCCGGACCGCACGGCCAGCAGCCTCGCCTCGTCCAGGTCACGCATCGTCGGCGCCGTCGTGCCGACCCTGGCCAACGTGTGGTTCGCCGAGACGATGGAGGGCCTGGCGGCGGAACTCGGGCGCGCGGGCTACCAGCTGATGCTGGCGCAATCCAGCTACGTGCCGCGCGCGGAGGCCGGCCTGATCGACGCGTTTCTCGGCCGGCGCGTCGACGCACTCGTGTTGACCGGCGCGCTGCGTGACGCGGCTGCGCGCACGCGCCTGCGCCAGATGCACCTTCCCGTCGTCGAGACCTGGGACCTTCCGGCCAGACCGGTCGACATGGCCGTGGGGTTCTCCAACGAAGAGGTCGGGGAAGAGGTTGCGCGGCGGCTGGTGAAGGCCGGGAGGCGCGCCATCGCCTTCCTCGGCGCCGACGAGCAGCGCTCGCAGATGCGCCGGGCCGGCCTCGAACGTGGCCTGCAGGCGGCCGGACTGCCGCTGGTTGCTGCCGAATACGTGCCGCCTCCCTCCTCGATCGCCCTCGGCCGCGAACTGATGGCGCGGCTCGCCGCCGCTCACCCCGACGTGGACGCGGTGTTCTGCGGCAACGACTTCATCGCCATCGGCGCCATGATGTGGGCACGGACCAACGGCTGGGACCTCCCGGGCCGCCTGGCCGTCGTCGGTTTTTCCGACCTGCCGATCGCGGAAGCGACCTGGCCGCCGCTGACCACCGTCAAGGTGCGCGGCGGCGAGATGGGCAGGCGGGCCGGGGCGATGCTGCTCGCGCGCCTGCGGGGCGAGGAGCCGCCCCGCAAGGTGGAGGACATAGGCTTCGAGTACGTGGAGCGCTCGACCACCTGAGCTCCCTGGCGCCATGCCTGCCTCGGCTGGCCGGGGCGCCGCTTCTAGCGGCTCCTGACCAGCGTCGTCACGATGGAATAGCGGCTCTCCGGATAGAGGGAGCTGGTGACGATGATCAGGGCACGGGCGGCGTCGCGGTAGTGCCGCAGGACGCGCAGGGCCGGCGTTCCCTTGGCGGCCCCGAGCGACTGGGCCATCTGCTCGCTCACGGCGCAGGCGGACACGGTCTGTTCCACGCCCTCGACGCGCCGGCCGAAGTGTGATTCGATCAGGTCGGCCAGCAGCTTGTCGGGCTGGTCCGCGGCGATGTCACCCACCTGGCGATAGTGCGGGTCCACGTACGCATCGGTCCAACCGAGGGGACGGGCCTTGCCTGCAACACCGCGCAGCATCGACAGGCGAAACCAGCGCGAGCCCGGCTGGCACTGCAGCAGGCGCGCAGCGGCCGTGTCGAGCACGACGTCCTCGCTGCCGACGATCTGGCGGCGCGCCGTGCTGGCCAGCGTGACGAGGTCGTCGAACGACATCGACTGGATGAAATTGGCGGCCCCGCCCGGCACCGCTTCGACCATGGTGCCGCGGTTGCGCCGGCGGGAGATGAGGCCTCGGGCCTGCAGTTGCTGCAGAGCCATTCGCACGGTGTTGCGGCTCGCGTCGTACCCGTCCATCAGCTGCATCTCGGTCGGCAGCAGGCTTCCGACCGGCAGTGCACCGGAGCTGATCTGGCGGGTCAGGTCTTCCGAAATCTGCTGGTACCGGGCTACGGCCATGAGGGTCCTCCGCGATATGTCCCCCTTATGTTCATCGTATATGTACCTACAAAACAGAGATTGGTACAAATCTACCATGGGACCTTGAACCACCGCCGCCCCATCGCGGCGCCACCAAGGACCTTCATGCATCGACGAACTCTCAGTCTCTCCCTCACTGCAGCCGCGTTGGTCGCCGCCTTGGCGCCCGTGGCGGGCTGGAGCCAGCCTGCCCCTGCCGGCTACCCGAGCAAGCCCGTGACCATCGTGGTTCCGTTCACGGCCGGCCAGAGCGGTGACGTGCTGGCGCGCGTCCTGGGTGAGCCGCTGGCCAAGCGCTGGGGACAGTCGCTGGTGGTCGACAACAAGGGCGGCGCCGGCGGCACGCTCGGCAGCCGTGCCGCGGCGGCTGCGCCCGCGGACGGGTACACGCTGCTGCTCGGGTCCAGCGGCCCGCTGGCGGCGGCACCGAACCTCTATGCGAATGCCGGCTACAACCCGCGAGAGCTGACGCCCATCATGAACGTGGCCGGGGTCGCCCAGGCCTTCGTCGTGCCGGCCAGCTCTCCCTACAAGACCCTCGCGGACCTGATCGCGGCCGCCAAGGCGTCGCCCGACAAGCTGAGCTACGGGTCCGGCGGCGTCGGGTCGTTCCAGCACCTGACCTTCGAGTTGCTCAAGCAGCGCACCGGCGCGCCCATCAAGCACATCCCCTATCGCGGCAGTGCACCCGCGTACACCGACCTGATCGGCGGCCAGCTGAATGCGATGGTCGATTCGCTGCCCGGGGTGTTGCCGCACGTCCAATCGGGCAAGCTGCGGGTGTTGGCCGTGTCGACCAGCCAACGCGTGCCGCAACTGCCCAACGTGCCGATCGTTGCCGAGAGCGGCGTCGCCGGCTTCGACGCCCTGGGCTGGCTGGGCATCGTCGCGCCGAAGGGCCTGGAGCCCGCCTTGCGCGACAAGCTCAATGCCGACCTGAAGGCCGTGTTGGCAGAGGAGGGCGTCAAGTCGCGCCTGGCCGGTCTCGGGATGATCACCATCGCCAGTTCGCCGGCGGAGTTCGGCAAGTTCATCGACAGCGAGCTCACCAAATGGGGCGCGGTCATCAAGACGGCCGGCATCCAGCCCGAGTGAGCGAGGGACCGGACACCATGCGCATCGTCGATATCCGCGAACTCTCCGTGCAGCTCGAAGGAGCTGTTGCCAACGCCGTCGTCAACTTCTCGGAGCACACGGTCTCGCTGGTCGCCGTCGTCACCGACGTGGTGCGTGGCGGCAAGCCCGTGATCGGGCTGGGGTTCAACTCGATCGGCCGTTTTGCCCAGAGCGGGATCATCCGCACTCGCATGATTCCCCGCCTGCTCGCCGCGGAGCCGGCGAGCCTGCTCGCAGAAGGTGGCCAGTCCTTCGATGCGGCCAAGGTGCTGGCCACGATCTTGCGCAACGAGAAGCCGGGCGGCCACGGCGATCGGGCCGGTGCGGCGGCGGCCATCGAGCAGGCGATCTGGGACCTGAACGCCAAGCTGGCCGATGAGCCGGCCTACCGCACCATCGCACGCGCGTTCGGACGCGAGCCGGTCGGCACGCCGGTGGAGGTCTACACGGGCGGCGGCTACTACTACGCGCCCGGTGCGGGACGCACCATCCGGGACGAGTTCATGGCGTACCGCGAGATGGGCTTCGAGAGCTTCAAGATGAAGATCGGCGGCGCCCCGCTGGCCCAGGACATGAAGCGCATCGACGAGGCATTGCAGGCGGCCGGTGGACCGGACCGCCTGATGGTGGACGCCAACGGCCGCTTCGACCTGCCGACGGCCCTGGCGTATGCGCGCGAGCTCAAGCCGCTGGGACTGCGCTGGTTCGAGGAAATCGGCGATCCCCTGGACTACCAGCTCAACCGCGAAGTCGTGGAGTCCTACGGTGGCCCCGTCGCCACGGGCGAAAACCTCTTCTCCGCCATCGACACGCTGAACCTGGTCCGCTTCGGCGGCATGCGGCCCAACCTGGACATCTTCCAGATGGACAGCGGCCTCAGCTACGGCATCACCGAGTACGCCCGGATGATCGGTGTGCTGGAGTCGCATGGCTTCGACCGGCGGCAGGCCGTCCCGCACGGGGGACACCTGATCAACCTGCACGTCGTGGTCGGCCTGGGGCTGGGCGCGTGTGAAGCCTATCCGGGCGTGTTCCAGCCGTTCGGCGGCTATTCGCCCGAATGCGAGATCCGCCATGCCAAGGTGCGGCCGAGCGACGCGGCGGGATTCGGGCTGGAGCAGAAGCGGGAACTGCTTCCGTTCATCCGGGAGTTGACGGCCTGAGCTACACCGCCATCACCCCGAACGCCTTCATGGTCCGCACCAGGCAGTCCCCGAACTGCATCAGCAGGTCGCCACGCGGCCGTCCCGCCTTGGTGATTTCGTAGAACTCGACCGGCACCTTCGGTCGCACGATGGGCCGCACGGCAACACGGTAGCGACCGGCGGCGGGCGTGACGAAGGAGGGCAGGACCGCGTCCCCGGCGCCGGCCTCGACCATGGCGAGCAGGGTGTGCAGCTGGTTGAAGGTGGGGGCAGAGTCCGCTGTCCGCCCTTCGCCGTGGACGTGCGCGTCCACCAGCTGCTGGATCGGGTTGTGCGCCGGCAGGCCCAGCAGGCGCTCGCGCTTCAGGTCGCTCCAGCGCACCGTTCCCGCGGCTGCATCGCCTGCCGGCGTGACCAGCACCAGCGCGGTCTTGAGCAGCGGAAGCCGGCGCAAGCCGCTCGCGGCGTCGAGGAACACGCCGAAGCCCGCGTCCAGCCGGCCGTCCTGCACGTGGGCGTGGATCTGGGCACGGTCCAGGTCATGCACGTCGACGCGCACGCCCGGATGCGCCGTTGCGAACTCCGCGCAGGCCGCCGGAAGGATGGACGAAGCGATGACGGGCGTCGCGCCGACGGCCAGGCGGCGGCGTTCCAGCGAGGACAGGTGGCCCAGCGACGCGGCCGCCGTGTCGAGATCCGCCAGCACCCGGCTGGCCACCGGCAGGAACGCCTCGCCGTGCGAGGTGAGGCCGACCGTCCGGGTGGTGCGCTCGAACAGCCGGCAGTCGAGCTGCTCCTCCAGGTCGCGGACCATCGCGCTCAGCCCCGGCTGGGTGATGTGCAGTTGCTCGGCGGCTCGCGTGAAGCTGTGCAGCCGTGCGATGGCCACGAAGGCCCGCAACTGCCGCACGGACAGGTTCATGCTGGGGAGTCGGGCATCCACGTGATAAGCGATGGTGATGAATCCATACCATTTTACTGTTTCACTAATCAGCCAGGCTCCTGTCCAATGGCGCATGCCTGACCGCTTCCCGCCCTCCATTGCCCGTCGCCGCCTGCTGCAGGCGGCCCTCGCCGCATGCGCCTCACCGGCCGTGCTGGCCCAGTCCGACTACCCGAACCGCCCGGTGACCATCATCGTGCCCTTCCCGGCCGGCGGCCCCACCGACGCCAGCGCGCGCATGTACGCCAAGACCATGGCCGAGGGCTTCGGCCAGCCCATCGTCGTCGACAACCGCGCCGGTGCGGCCGGCACGGTCGGCTCCGCCGCCGTCGCCCGCGGCCCGGCCGACGGCTACACCTTGCTGTGGGGCGGCACCAGCACGCTCGCGGTCGCGCCCGGGCTCTACAAGAACCTGAAGTACGACGCCCAGTCCTTCATCCCGGTGGGCATGGCCCTGCGCGGGCCGCAGATGATCGCGGCCCACCCCGGCGCCGGCGTGAACACCCTGCAGGACCTGGTGAAGATGAAGGGCGGCAAGCTCGCCGTCGGCACGGCCGGCAACGGCTCGATCGGCCACCTGGCCACCGAACTGCTGGCTGAGACGGCAGGCCTGGACCTCACGCACGTGCCCTACCGCGGTGGCGGTCCGGCGCTGACCGACGTGCTGGGCGGCCAGATCCCGCTCATCCTGGACAACGCCTCGCTGCTCTACCCGCACGTCAAGTCCGGCAAGCTGAAGGCCCTGGCGGTCACCGGTGCCCAGCCCTATGCGCCGGCGCCGGACGTGCCCACGGTCCGGTCGGTGCTCGGCAAGGATTACGAGGCCTATTCCTGGTTCGGCCTGGTCGCGCCCAAGGGCACGCCGGAGCCGGTGCTGCAGAAGCTGCGCGCCGCGTTCACGAAAGCGGCCCAGTCGGCCGAGGTCCGGCGGCAGCTGGCCGAGCAGGGGCTCGAGCCCGGCGTTCCCGATGTGCAAGCGTTCGGCGCGGTGATCGCCGCCGATTTCAAGAAGTGGTCCGGCATCATCGTCCGGGCCCGTGTCGAGGCGGACTGACATGACGAAACAGAAGATCCTGATCGCGGGTGCCGGGCTCGGCGGACTGACGGCGGCGCTCGCCCTCCTGCGCGATGGCCACCAGGTGCAGGTGTTCGAGCAGGCCTCGCGGCTGGGCGAAGTGGGTGCCGGCCTGCAGCTGAGTGCGAACGCCACGCGCGTGCTGTCCCTCCTGGGTGTCGACGAGGCGGTGCGTGAGATCGCGAGCGTCGCCGCGGGCAAGCAGGTGCGCCTGTGGAGCACGGGCCAGACCTGGAAGCTGTTCGACCTGGGCAAGCAGTCGGTGGCGGAATACGGCCATCCCTACTACACGCTCTATCGGCCCGACCTGCACGGGGTGCTGGTCGACGCGGTGCGGGCCATCGATCCGGAGGCGATCGTGCTCGGCGCGAAATGCGCGTCCTTCGATGCGAGTGAATCCGGTGTCACGCTGGTGCTGGAGGACGGCCGCCGGTTCCGGGGGGACCTCCTGGTCGGCGCCGACGGCGTGCACTCCCGCATCCGCCAGGGCCTGTTCGGCGCCGACGCGCCGTCGTTCTCGGGGTGCCTGGCCTGGCGCGGCGTCATCCCGGCCGAGCGCCTGCCCGCGCACCTGCGCGAACCGGTCGGCAACAACTGGGTCGGCCCCGGCGGCCACGTCATCCACTACGCGCTGCGCCGCGGCGAGCTGGTCAACTTCGTCGGCATCGTGGAGCGCGGCGACTGGACCGTGGAGTCCTGGACGGCGGCCGGCACGACCGAGGAATGCCTGCGCGACTTCGCGGGCTGGCACGACGACGTGCAGACGCTGATCCGCAGCGTCCAGCAGCCCTACAAGTGGGCGCTGATGGTGCGCGAGCCCCTGCAGCAGTGGACGCAGGGCCGCGTGACCCTGCTGGGCGATGCCTGCCACCCGACGCTGCCCTTCCTGGCGCAGGGTGCCTGCATGGCGATCGAGGATGGCGCCATGGTGGCGCGCTGCCTGCGCGAGACCGGGGATCCGCAGCATGCGCTGCGCCGCTACCAGGACGCGCGCGTGGAGCGCGCCACCAGGATCGTGCAGGGCTCGGCCGCCAACACCAAGCGCTTCCACAATCCGGCGCTGGCATCGGCCGAAGGCGCCGTGGCCTACGTGGACCGTGAGTGGAACGAGGCGCGCGTGCGCGAGCGCTACCACTGGCTGTTCGACTACAAGGTCGATCAGGTGCCGCTGCCGGCCTGAACGATGGAGGATGCAGCCATGACACAGGACAGCTTGCGCTACCAGAGCGGGTTCGGCAACGAATTCGCCACCGAAGCCGTCGCCGGCGCGCTCCCGCAGGGCCGCAACAGCCCGCAGCGCGCGCCCCTGGCCCTCTATGCCGAACTGGTGTCCGGCACTGCCTTCACCGCGCCACGCGCCGAGAACCGCCGCACCTGGCTGTACCGCCGGCAGCCCTCGGTCGTCACCGGCGCTTACCAGCCCTACGAGCAGGCCTGGTGGCTCACCGGTGCGCAGCCGCACGCGGTGATCCCGCCCGAGCCGCTGCGCTGGGCGCCTTTCGAGATTCCGCAGGAGCCGCTCGATTTCGTCGACGGCCTGCGCACGGTGGTGGCCAACGGCGACGTGGAGGCCCAGGTCGGCATGGCCGCCCATGTGTACCTCTGCAACCGGTCCATGGACCGCCGCGCTCTGGTCAACGCGGATGCCGAAATGCTGCTGGTCCCGCAGCAGGGACGCCTCGTGCTGCGCACCGAGCTGGGCGTCCTGTCCGTGCGGCCCGGCGAGATCGCCCTGCTGCCGCGCGGCATCGCCTTCCGCGTGGACGTGCCGGATGGCCCCTCGCGCGGCTACGTGTGCGAGAACTACGGCGCGCTGTTCCGCCTGCCCGAGCTCGGGCCCATCGGCTCCAACGGCCTGGCCAATCCGCGCGACTTCCAGGCACCGGTGGCGGCCTATGAGGACGATGCCGGCGGCTGCGAGATCGTCAAGAAGTTCGGCGGCCGCCTGTGGCGCGCGCAGATGCAGCAGTCGCCGTTCAACGTCGTCGCCTGGCACGGCAACCTCGCGCCGCTCAAGTACGACACCGCGAACTTCATGGTCATCGGCTCGATCAGCTTCGACCATCCGGACCCGTCCATCTTCACCGTGCTCACCTCGCCGTCCGACACGCCGGGCACGGCCAACTGCGATTTCGTCATCTTCCCGCCGCGCTGGCTGGTGGCGGAAGACACCTTCCGCCCGCCCTGGTACCACCGCAACGTGATGAGTGAATTCATGGGGCTCGTCTACGGGCAGTACGACGCCAAGCCCCAGGGCTTCCGTCCCGGCGGGGCCTCGCTGCACAACTGCATGGTTCCCCACGGCCCCGACGCGGAGGCCTTCGACAGGGCCAGCGGCGCGCCCCTGCAGCCCCAGAAGCTGGACAACACGCTGGCCTTCATGTTCGAGAGCCGCTGGCGTTTCCAGCCGACCGCATTCGCGCTGACCGGCGGCGCCCTCGATGCCGACTATGCCCAGTGCTGGTCGGGCCTGGCCGACCGCTTCGCCTCCCGCAAGACATGACGCTCGATTCCACCCACGACCCGGACCTGCGCAGCTGGGTCGCCTCCGCCAACGATCCCGCCACCGACTTTCCGATCCAGAACCTGCCCTTCGGCCGCTTCCGCCGCGCCGATGCTCTGGATGGCTGGCGCATCGGCGTGGCCATCGGCGACCAGGTGCTGGACCTGCGTGCGGCGCAGGAATGCGGGCGCTGGACCGCCGACGTGGCCGCCGTGCTCGAGGGCCTGGCGGGCGGCGAGCTCAAGAGCCTCATGGCGGGCGGGCCGAAGCCGCGCCGGCTGCTGCGGTCGGCACTCTCCGAGGCGCTGTGTGACGGCAGCCAGCAGCGCGGCGCCCTGCAGCCCTGTCTGTTGCCGCAAACAGCGGTGGCGCTCGCGCTGCCGTGCGCGATCGGCGACTACACCGACTTCTACGCGGGCATCCACCACGCCACCGCGGTCGGCAAGCTGTTCCGCCCCGACAACCCGCTGCTGCCCAACTACGAATGGGTGCCGATCGGCTACCACGGCCGCAGCTCGTCGATCGTGGCGAGCGGGCAGGCGGTGCGCCGACCACTCGGCCAGACCAAGAGCCCTGCGGCAACCACGCCGGTGTTCGCGCCGTCCCAGCGCCTGGACTACGAGCTCGAACTGGGCTTCCTGGTGGGCGCGGGCAATGCGCTGGGCGATCCGGTCGCCCTGGATGCGGCCGAGGACCACCTGTTCGGCGTGACCTTGTTCAACGACTGGTCGGCGCGCGACATCCAGGCGTGGGAGTACCAGCCGCTGGGCCCGTTCCTGTCGAAGAACTTCGCCAGCACGATGTCGCCGTGGGTGGTCACGCTGGAAGCGCTGGCGCCGTTCCGCGCGCCCTTGAGCCGGCCGGCCGGCCACCCCGACCCGCTGCCTTATCTCGATTCGCCGCACAACCGGCAGCGGGGTGCGTTCGACATCCAGCTCGAAGCATGGCTGCAGACCGCCGCCATGCGCGCTGCCGGCGAGCCGCCGCACCGGATGTCCAGCAGCTCGGCCGCGGAGGCGGCGTTCTGGACCGCGGCGCAACTGCTCGCCCACCACACCTGCGGCGGCTGCAACCTGCAGCCCGGCGACCTGCTGGGGTCGGGCACGCTGTCCGGCCTGCGGCCGGAGCAGGCCGGGTCGCTGCTGGAGCTGACGAGCGGCGGCAAGGAGCCCATCCGCCTGCCCAACGGCGAACAGCGGACCTTCCTGGCCGACGGCGACACGCTGAGCCTGCGCGGCTGGTGCGAGCGCCCGGGCAGCCGGCGCATCGGCTTCGGCGAGTGCAGCGGCACCATCGTGGCGGCGCCGTCCCCAGCCCGATAGCCCGCGCGCGGCGCCCGCATCCAGTGAGGTTTCCTCACACAATCGGGCCATGCGAAAACTGCCGCCCCTGAACGCGTTGCGTGCCTTCGAAGCCGCCGCGCGCCACATGAGCTTCAGCAAGGCGGCGCGTGAGCTCGAGGTGACGCACGGCGCGATCAGCAAGCAGATCGCGGCGCTGGAAGAGTGGCTCGGAACGGCCGTCTTCGCGCGTCCCCGGGCCCCGCTCAGCCTGACCGGCGCCGGCCGCACGCTGCTGGCGGCGGCCACCCCGGCCCTGGACCGGATCTCCGTCGCCGCGAGCTATCTGCAGGAACACAAGGAGACGCGGGCGCTGAGCGTCAATGCGCCGGCCACCATCCTGATCCGGTGGCTGATCCCGCGGCTGTCGAATTTCCACCGGCGGGAGCCGGGGGTCGAGGTCAAGCTCACCACCTCGGCCGGGCCGCCGAACTTCGAGACCGACCATGTCGTCATCCGCGGCGGCTTCCGCCAGCCCGAGGCCCAGGTGGCCGTGCCGTTCATGACCGAGACGATCGTGCCCGTCTGCCACCCCGACCTGCTGGAAGGCGGGCACCTGCAGGGCCCGGGGGACCTCCGGCACCAGACCTTCCTGAGCTACCGCAACGAGCCCCTGCCCTGGGCCGAGTGGCTGGCCCTCGCGCAGCAGCCGCAGCTGCGTCCCGCCCAGCTGCTGCAGTTCGAGCAGATGTACCTGGCGATCCAGGCGGCGGCCGAAGGCCTGGGCGTCGTGCTGGCGCCGCTGTCGATGGTGGCCGACGACGTCATCACGGGGAAGCTGTGCACCCCGTTCGGGGTGGAGCTCGCGCGCAAGCGCCAGTACTTCGCCCTCATCGCGCCGCAGTGGCACGGCGACCCGGTGGTCGAGACCTTCAAGCAGTGGTTGCTGAAGGAGGGCGAGGACACCGAGCGCTCGCTCGCGCAGCTGCTGCAGACGCTGGCGCGGCCCGCCTGAAGCGCTGCCGTGGTGGTGTGAGCTCTGCTCACAGGGGCGCCTCGCTTTCCGGGCCCGCTTCCCACATCATTCCTGCGTTCCGCCCGCTTCCCGAGAGACCCCGATGACCCGCCTCGCACCGGATGTGCCAGTGTCCCCCCGCCGCCTCATCGTGGGCATCAGCGGCGCGTCCGGCGCGGCCTACGGCATCCGCATCCTGCAGGTCCTGCAGGGTTCGGGGATCGAGACCCACCTGGTCATGAGCGAATCGGCTCGCATGACGGTGGCCACCGAGTGCGACCTGGGCATCAAGGAGATCGAGGCGCTGGCCACCGAGGTCCACCACCAGCGCAACATCGCCGCCACCATCTCCTCCGGATCGTTCAGGACCATGGGCATGGTGGTCGCGCCCTGTTCCATCCGCTCGCTGTCGGAGATCGCGTACGGCAACACGTCCGGGCTGCTCACGCGCGCGGCCGACGTGGTGCTGAAGGAGCGCCGCCGCCTGGTGCTGATGGTGCGCGAAACGCCGCTGCACAACGGCCACCTCAAGGCGATGCTGCAGGCCGGCGAAAACGGCGCGGTGATCATGCCGCCGGTGCCGGCGCTCTACGCCCGCCCGCAGAGCGTGGACGAGATGGTCGACCACACCGTCGGCCGCTGCCTCGACCTGTTCGACATCGACACGCAGCTGGTGCGCCGCTGGGCCGGCATGCGCGCAGCCCGTGCCGCCGACGAGTCCCTCCGGCCCTGACGCTTCCCCAGGCCCCATGTACCCCTTCCGCTACGAACGCCCCAACGATCTCGCCGAGGCCGTGCGCCTGCTGCAGGCGCATGCGCAGGCACGTCCGCTGTCCGGGGGCATGACCCTGCTGCCCACGCTCAAGCACCGGCTTGCGCGTCCGTCCCACCTGGTGGACGTCGCCCGGCTGGATGCACTGCGTGGCATCGCCTGCCAGGGTGGCGTGCTGGCCATCGGCGCCGCCACGCCCCATGCGCAGGTCGCCGCCTCCCCGGTGGTGCGGCAGGCGATCCCGGCGCTGGCCGACCTGGCCGGCCTGATCGGCGACGCCCAGGTGCGCCAGCGCGGCACGATCGGCGGCTCCATCGCCAACAACGACCCGGCCGCCGACTATCCCGCCGCCGTGCTCGGGCTGGGCGCCACCGTGGTCACCGATCGCCGCCGCATCGCCGCGGACGAGTTCTTCACCGGCATGTTCAGCACCGCGCTGGACGCAGCCGAGATCGTCACGGCCATCGAGTTCCCGTTGCCGCTGCGCGCCGTCTATTGCAAGCACCGCCATCCCGCTTCCGGCTACGCGCTGGTCGGGCTGTTCCTGGCGCACACGCAGGGCGGCGTGCGCGTCGCCCTGACCGGCGCGGCGCCCTGCGTGCGGCGCTGGACCGAAGCCGAGGCGCGCCTGTCCGCCGGTGCCGAGGACCCGCTGGCTGCCGTTCGCGACCTGAAGCTGGCCCCACAAGGGCTGAACGACGACCTGGCCGCCACCCCGGCCTACCGCGCGCACCTCGCCGGCGTCCTGCTGCGTCGGGCGCTGTCCGACTCTCCCGCGCCCGCCCAGGCCTGAGACCCGCATGGAATTCACCGGAACCCAACTCATCCCCGCCCGGCGCGCCGCCGTCTGGGCCGCGCTCAACGACCCGGCGATGCTGCAGCAATGCATCCAGGGCTGTGAGCAGTTCGAAGCCACGGGCCCCGCGGAGTGGCGGGCCGTGGTGCTGGCCGCCATCGGCCCGGTGAAGGCACGCTTCACCGGCAGCGTGCAGCTGCACGACATCGAGCCGCTCGCGGGCTACCGGCTGCAAGGGCAGGGGCAGGGCGGCGTCGCCGGCTTCGGCAAGCTGGAGGCACGCGTGCGGTTGCGCGATGAAGCGGGCGACACGCGGCTGGACTACACCGCCCAGGCCCAGGTCGGCGGCAAGCTGGCGCAGATCGGCTCGCGGCTGGTCGCCGGCGTGGCGCAGAAGATGGTCGACCAGTTCTTCTCCGCCTTCACGGCGTTGCTCAGTGGCGGGGCCGCAGCCTTCGCGCCGGCGGCGCGGGATAGCGGCGATGCGGCGGCCGCAGGCGCACTCGCCCGCGTGCAGCTGACGGTCAACGGCCGCGCGGTGGAGCGGCAGGTCGAGGGCCGCACGCTGCTGGTGGACTTCCTGCGCAAGGACCTGGGACTCACGGGCACCCACGTCGGCTGCGACACCACGCAGTGCGGCGCCTGCACCGTCAACCTGGACGGCGTGGCCGTGAAGTCCTGCACCGTGCTGGCGGCGCAGGCCAGCGGCGGCGCGGTCACGACCATCGAAGGCCTGGCCTCCGACGACGGCCTGCATCCGCTGCAGCAGTCGTTCAACCGCTGCCATGCCCTGCAGTGCGGCTTCTGCACGCCCGGCATGATCATGGCGGCCGACGGCCTGCTGCGCAGCGGCTGCGCCGTGACCGACGCCAGCATCGAGCGCGCGCTCGAAGGCAACCTGTGCCGCTGCACCGGTTACGTCCACATCGTGGAGGCGGTGAAGCAGGCCGCCCACGCGCTCGGCGTGCCGACGGAGGCGGCGGCATGATCGGCCAACCCCTGCCCCGGCGCGAGGACCAGCGCCTGATCACCGGCCGCGGCCAGTACACCGACGACATGGATCTGCCCGGCCAGGCCTGGGCCGCGTTCGTGCGCTCGCCGCACGCCCACGCCCGGATCGTCGCCATCGACACCGCGGCGGCGCGCGCCATGCCGGGCGTCCTCGCGGTGCTCACCGGCCAGGACTACGCGGACGACGGCCACCGCGGCGTCGACCACATCCCCAATCCCGTGGACGCGGTGGACGCCCGTGCCAAGGCCTTCACGCGCTCCACCACCGGCCGCATCTACGAGCGCCGCCAGTGGCCCCTTGCCATCGACAGGGTCCGCCACGTCGGCGAAGCGGTCGTGATGGTGGTGGCGCAAACCGTCCACCAGGCGCGCGATGCGGCGGAAGCCGTCGCCATCGAGTACGAGGTCCTGCCGGCCGTGGTGCGCGCGGACGACGCGCTGGCCGAGGGCGCGCCGCAGCTCTATGACGACCTGCCGCGCAACCTCTGCTTCGAGACGGAGCTGGGCGACCGCGCGGCGGTGGATGCCGCCTTCGCGGGCGCCGCCTGCGTGGTGCGGCGCGAGTTCCGCAACAGCCGGATCGTCAACTGCCAGATGGAGCCGCGCTCGGCCCTGGGCCACTACGACGCGGCGCAGGACCGCTGGCTGCTGATCGCCGGCAGCCAGGGCGTGAACCGGCAGCACATGGCACTGGCCGACGCCCTCGGCGTGGCGCCGGAGCGCCTGCGGGTGGTCTCCCCGGACGTCGGTGGCGGCTTCGGTCCGCGCTACTCGCTCAACATGGAACCGGTCGCCGTGCTCTGGGGCGCCCGCCGCGTGGGGCGGCCGGTCAAGTGGACCAGCGATCGCAGCGAGGCCTTCGTGAGCGACTACCAGGGTCGCGACCTGCTGAT
Organism: Ramlibacter pinisoli; assembly: GCF_009758015.1. Taxonomy (NCBI): domain Bacteria; kingdom Pseudomonadati; phylum Pseudomonadota; class Betaproteobacteria; order Burkholderiales; family Comamonadaceae; genus Ramlibacter; species Ramlibacter pinisoli. The sequence continues at coordinate 1,740,984 of NZ_WSEL01000009.1, read as the reverse complement.
CCGGGCGGCGGTCGCGTTCGACGCCGACGGGCGCATCCGCGCGCTGGACAACCACCTGGTCGGCAACGTCGGGGCGCATGCCGTGTCCTACGTGCCGATGTCCAACTCCTCCCGCGTCACGACCAGTGTCTACGACGTGCCGGCGGTGGCGCTGAAGATCTCGGCGGCCATGAGCAACACCGTGCCGACCGGGCCCTACCGGGGCGCGGGCCGCCCCGAGGCCATGCATGCGATCGAGCGGGCGCTCGACGTCGCGGCGCGCGAGCTCGGCATCGACCGCGTCGAGATCCGCCGGCGCAACCTCATCCCGCGCCACACGCTGCCCCGCCTCAGCCCGATGGGCCTGCCGTACGACGCGGGCGACTTCCAGGCCAACATGGACCGGGTGCTGCAGCTGGCCGACTGGGCCGGTTTCGCGCAGCGGCGTGCCGCCTCGGCCGCGCGCGGCAAGCTGCGCGGCATCGGACTGGCCAACTACATCGAATCGCCGGTCGGCGCCCCGCGCGAGCGCATCGAGCTGGAGATGCGGCCCGACGGGCAGCTGGACATCGTGTCCGGCACCCAGTCCACCGGCCAGGGCCACGAGACCAGCTTCCTGCAGGTGCTGGCCGAGCACCTGGGCCTGCCGCCCGAGCGGATGCGCCTGCGCACCGGCGACACCGAGATCGTCAAGGCCGGTGGCGGCACCCATTCCGACCGCTCGATGCGGCTGGCCGGCACCTTGCTCGTGCAGGGCTCGGCGCAGCTGCTGGAGCGGGCGCGCCTGGTGGCGGCCGACGTCGCGAAGGTGGAACCGGAACGCCTGCAGCGGCATGCCGATGGCTTCGTGCTCAAGCGCAGGTGGTGGGCCGACCGCGTGCTGACCTGGGCCGACCTGGCCCGGCACGTGGCGCAGCACGGCCTGCCGGACGACCCTGCCTGCAAGCGGCTGGCGGTCGAGGCAGAGTTCTTCGGCCGCATGCCGGCCTACCCCACGGGAGCGGCGGTGTGCGAGCTGGAAGTCGATCCCGACACCGGCGACGTTGCGCTGCTGCGCTACGCCGCGGTCGACGACGTCGGCCGGGCCATCAACCCGCTGATCCTGGAGGGACAGATCCACGGCGGCCTCGCGCAGGGCCTGGGCCAGGCGCTGGGCGAGCACTACGCCATCGACGGCAAGGGCCAGGTGCTGGCCGGCTCCTTCATGGACTATCGCCTGCCGCGCGCCGGCCTGCTGCCGCCGCTGACCATCGAGCTCGCCAACGACCCCACGCTGGGCAACCCGCTGGGCGTCAAGGGCGGCGGCGAGTCGGGCATCACGCCGGCCACCGCCGCCACCTTCAACGCCCTGGCGGACGCGCTGTCGGCGCACACCCAGGAAGAACTCCCCATGCCCGCCACCGCGCTCGCGCTGTGGGAACTGATCCAGACATCGCAGGAGCTTCGCCATGCATGACAACGACGGCCGCAGCCAGGACGGGGTGCGCGTGCGCCGCGACGACCACGTGCTGCACATCACCCTCGACACGCCGGACAACGGCAACCTCGTCAGCGCGGCGATGGGGGAGGCGATCGTCGCGGCGCTGGCCGGCCTGGACCCGCAGGTCCGGCTCGTCGTGCTGCGCGGCGCCGGCGCCGATTTCTGCGCCGGCCGGGTCTCGCCCACGCCCGCCAAGGGCGCGCCGCCGCCGTCCGCCGAGCGCCTGCGCCAGCTGGTGGCGCAGCCGGCGCTGGACCTCTACGACGCGATCAAGGCCGTCCCCGTGCCCACCCTGGCCATCGTGCAGGGACGCGCCATCGGCGTCGGCACGGCCCTGGCCGCCGTGTGCGACCTGACGCTGGCGGCCGAGGACAGCCGCTTCCAGGTGCCCGAGATGGAGCGCGACATCCCGCCCACGCTGGTGATGGCCGCGCTGTGCGACCGCGTGCCCCTGAAGTCGCTCGCCTGGCTGGTGCTCAGCCGCCGCGAATGGTCCGGCCGCGAAGCCCAGGCCGGCGGCCTGCTGAGCTTTACGGCCCCGGCGGCGCAGCTGGAGCAGGAAGCGCAGGCGCTGATCGCGACCCTGGCCGCCGGCTCGCCGGTGGCCCTGCGCGCCTGCAAGCAGTACCTGGCCCACGCGCCCGCCATGCCTCCACAGGCAGCCAGCGCCTTCGCCGCCCACCTGTGCGCAACGGCGCTGTCGGCGCGCTACTAGACGAACCCTGGAGCTTCCCATGCACTCTTCCGATCCGACGGCGCTGCGCCGTCGCCACCTGCTCACCCTCGCAGCCGCTGCCGCGCTGCCGGCGGCGAGCTTCGCCCAGCCCGGTGCTGCGGCCGCGTGGCCCGACAAGCCGCTGCGCATGTTCGTCGGCTACGCCGCCGGCAGCGGCATCGACAACGCGGCCCGCCAGCTCGCGCGCCGCATCGAGGTGCTGGCAGGCCAGCCGGTCGTGGTGGAGAACCGCGCCGGCGCCCTGGGCAACCTCGGCGCGCAGGCCGTCGCCGCCGCCCGGGGGGACGCCTCCACGCTGTTGTTCACGCCCAATTCGACGCACGCGGCCAACATCCACCTGTTCAAGAAGCTGCCGTTCGACCCGGTGAAGGACTTCACGCCGGTCAGCAGCGTCGCCACGCTCGGCTTCGTCCTGGTCTGCGACCCGAAGACCGACGTCACGACCGTGCAGCAGCTGGTGGCGGCCGCGCAGCGCGAGCCGGGCCGCTGGGCCTACGGGACCGGCAACGCCACCGGCCTCGTCGCCGGCGCGATGTTCAAGACGCTGACCGGCACCGACCTGCTCGCCGTGCCCTACAAGAGCGTGCCGCCCGCCATGACCGACCTGATGGGCGGGCGCCTGCAGCTGGTGTTCGCGGACGCGACGCTGGCCATCCCGCTGGTGCGCGCGGGCAAGCTGCGCGCACTGGCCGTCACCGGCCAACGCCGCATGGCGGCCCTGCCGCAGGTGCCGACCATGGCCGAATCGGGCGTCCCCAAGTACGACCTGACGGCCTGGTTCGCCGTCTTCCAGCCCGCCGGCGTCGCGCCGGAGCACAACGCGAAGATGGCCTCCCTGGTGCAGCGCGCCCTGCAGGACCCGCAGCTGGCCGAGTCCCTGCGCAGCATCGGCGCCGAACCCGAATCCTCGACGCCGGCCGAGCTCGCCCGCCGCGTCGCCACCGATACCGAGCGCTGGGGCACGCTCGTGAAACTTGCAGGCATCGAACCCGAATGAACCCGAACCTCGAACAGTTCCGACTGCGCAGCTTCCTCGACGGCCTGGATGCCGGGCAGCTGCTGCGGCACCAGGGCGCGACGGCGCTCAGCGACGTCGCTGCCGCGCTGGAAGGCTCCGCCGCAGCCCAGTACTTCCCGCAGCCGGGCGGCGACGGCCCGCCGCTGGTGGGCAACGTGATGGGCAGCCGCGAGCGCGTGGCGCGGGCCTTCGGCACCACGCCGGACGAGCTCGTCCCGGAGGTGCTGCGTCGCCTGCGCCGGCCGCAGCCCATCGTCACGGTGCAGCGGGACGAGGCGCCGGTGCAGCAGGTCGTGCTGGACGGGAGCGCAGCCGACCTGACGCAGCTGCCGGTGCACCTGCAGCACGAGCTGGACGGCGCGCCCTACATCGGCGCGATCGACTTCTCGCGCGACCCGGCCAATGGCTGGACCAACATCGGCGTGCGCCGCCTGATGCTGCGCGGCCGCCGCAAGGCCGGCGTGGATCTGGTGGCGCCGTCCGACATGCGCGCCCTGTACCTGGGGCACGTCGCGCGCAAGCAGCCGATGCCGGTTGCCTTCGTGGTCGGCGCCAACCCGATCGACTATGTCGCCGCGACCATGCGCATGCCGGTCGACGAGATGGAGCTGCTGGCGTCGCTGCGCGGCGCTCCCCTGGGCCTGGTGAAGTGCATCACCAATGACCTGCTGGTGCCGGCCGATGCCGAATACGTGCTCGAAGGCTACCTGGACGAGCGGGGCCACGTGGAGCCGGAGGGGCCGTACGGCGAGTTCCTGGGCTACTACGGCGGGGTCAAGCGCAATCCCGTGTTCCACCTGACGGCGATCACGCACCGGCGCGATCCGCTGTTCCAGACGCTCACCATCAGCGGCCCGCAGATGGACCGCACCGACACCGCGCAGCTGTGCGCCCTGCGCACCGAGGTGACCGCCTGGCAGGCGATCCAGCAGGCGGTGCGCGAAGTGAAAGGGGTCTACGCCAGCGCCGCCACCGGCGGCATGTTCAACCTGCGCGTGGCGATGCAGCAGCGCGTGCCCGGCGAGGCACGCAACGCGATCGCCGCCGCCTTCTCGTGCCAGGCCAACATCAAGCACGTGTTCGTGGTCGACCCGGACATCGACATCTTCTCGGACACCCAGATGGAGTGGGCGCTGGCGACACGCTTCCAGGCCGGACGCGACCTCGTGGTGATGGACGGGATGCGGGCGATGCCGCTGGACCCGTCGCTGCAGGGGGCGCGCACCGGTGGCAAGCTGGGCTTCGACCTCACGCTGCCGCTGCTGGCGCCGGGCGAGCAGCGCAGCATGGAATACCTGGTCCCCACGCCGCCGCAGCAGGCCACGGCCGACGCCGCGGTGCGCAGCCCCGACGCCGCGTTGGCTGCAGGACCGAAGACCTTTGCCGAGCTGATGCGCGCGACCGGCAGCCGCGACGGCCGCGAACTCGTTCGCTGGCTCGAGTCCCAGGATAGCGAGGGCAGGCTGGAACGCGACGAACGGGGCCGCTGGCTCCTGCGGGCTTGAGCCTGCCTGAACCGGATACACGAAGGAGACACCATGAGGAATCTGCAGACCGTCCGCACCGCATGCACGCTGGTGCTAGCGGCGCTTCTGGGGCCGCTGGCGGCGCTGTCGGCCCACGCGGCGCAGGACTGGCCTGAGCGGCCCATCAAGCTGGTCGTGCCCTATCCGGCCGGGGCAGGGGCGGATACGACGGCACGCATCGTCGCGGAGAAACTGGGAGGGCGCCTCGGCCAGCCCGTCGTGGTCGACAACCGCCCGGGTGCCGCCACGAACATCGCGATGGAGGGAGTCATCCATGCGCCAGCCGACGGCTACACGCTGTTCTTCGCGCTCCCGACCGTCGTGCAGAACCCGTACCTGTACAAGCTGCGCTTCGACCCGCGCACGGAGTTGCGCGCCGTGTCCAAGCTGACCGAGGTCAGCTTCGTGTTGCTGGCCGGCAAGGACTTCGCGCCGCGCAGCCTTGCCGAGGTGCTGAAGCTGGCGGCCGAGCGGCCTGGCCACGTGACCTGCGGGTCTCCGGGCGCCACCCCCGGCCTGGGGTGCGAGCTGCTCAGGATCCGCGGCAAGGTCGACATCACGGTGGTGCCGTACAAGGGCAATGCCCCGGCGCTCACCGACCTGGCCGGCGGCCAGATCAGCCTGCTGTTCGACCTGGTGAGTTCGGCCAAGCCGCACGTGACCTCGGGGCGGGTGCGGGCCCTGGCCACCACCAACGCCAAGCGGGGCGACCCCCAGTTCCCCGACCTGCCGACGGTGTCCGAGACCCTGCCCGGTTTCGAACTGACGGCCTGGCAGGGCGTCATGGTGCCGGCCAAGACCCCGGACGCCGTGGTCCAGCGCCTGGACCGCGAACTGGCCGCCGTCATGGCCGATCCCGACGTGCAGGGCAGGCTGGCGGCAAACGGCCTCACCCCGTCCTACGAGAACGCGACGCGCTTTCGCCAGACGCTGGCGCGCGAATTCACCCACTACGAAAAGCTGATCCGCGAGACCGGCATGAAGGGCGAGTGACACCATGCCAGGCCCGACCTGCCTAGCCCTCCGCTCGCGATGCTAGGGGCTGCCAGTCAAGCGATCCCCTGCCTGCGCTTCGGCCAGGGGCGCCATCGCGTCCTGTTCCTCGCGGGCTGGCTGGGCAGCGCGCAGGACTGGGGCCCGGTGCTGCAGGCCATGGATGCGGACGCGGTGTCGGCCTGCCTGCTGGACATCCGGGGCTACGGCACGCGCCGCAGCGAGCAGGGCAGCTACTCGTTCCGCGAAGTGGCGCAGGACGTGCAGCGTGTCCTGGACGAACTGGGCTGGGACGACTGCACCCTGGTGGGCCACTCCATGGGCGCCATGGCCATGCAGCGTGTGCTGGCCGATGCGGGGCGACGCGTGCGGGCGCTGGTGGGCATCGCGCCGGTGCCCGCCTGCGGTTCGCGCATGGACGCCCAGCGCTTCGCCAGTTTCGAGGCGGCCGTGCACAACATCCCCCACCGGCAGGGCATCGTCGCCGCCTCCACCGGCCAGCGGCTGTCGCCGAGCTGGACGCTCAGGGTTGCCGAGACGTCCTGGGCGCAGTCGAGCGAGGTCGCCGTCGGCCGCTACCTGCTGGAGTGGGCGCGCGAAGGCTTCGAGGCCGAGATCGCGGGCAGCGCCTGTCCGGTGCGGCTGTTCGTGGGGCAGCACGATCCGGGGCTCACCCGCGCCGCCATGGAGAGGACCTGGTTGCGCTGGTATGCCGATGCGACCGTGGAGGAGGTGCCGAACGCGGGCCACTATCCCCTGCTGGAGACGCCGGCGTGGCTCGGCACGCGACTCGACGCGACCCTGCGCCAGCTGGCGTGAGGCGTCCTCTCGACGCCTTCCCCCTCGGCGCTGGCAGGCCGCCATCGGGGCTATGGCTTCGATGCCTCCCGATGGATCCAGGCCAGGAACGCTTCCACGGGCGGCTTGCGCGCGTGGCGCGCCGGATAGACGACGAAATGCGCCTTCACCCGGATGGCCTTGTCCATCCCCATGACGGGCCGCAGCTTGCCCTCCGCGATGTGCCGGGCCGCCATGGTCGCGCTTTCGAGGGCGACGCCGAGCCCCTGCACGGCGGCCTCCAGCGCCATCTGCGCGCGGTCGAAGCGTAGCGAGAAGCGGTCCGGGGCCGGCGCGCCGGAATACCTCGCAAGCCAGTCGGACCACTGGACGACGTTCACGTTGCTCTGGATCAGCGGCACGTCCAGGAGCTGGTCGACGCGCTTGAGCCGTTGCTCGCGGATGAAGGCGGGACTCGCGAGCGGCACGATGCTTTCCTCGAACAGGGGCTCGACCACGAGGTCCGGCCACTGCGGCACGCCATAGCGGATGTCCAGGTCGACCTGTCCCAGCGCGAAGTCGGTGTGCGCATGGGAGGCCGACAGGTTCAGCGAAACGTCCCGGGTCGCCTCGGCAAAGCTTTTCAGGCGCGGCATCAGCCACAGGCTGGCCAGGCTCGGACTCGAGTGCACGTACAGGCTGTTGCTCACGCCCTGCCGCAGGTCCTCGGTGGCGGCGGAGATCGCGCCGAGCGCACCTGCGATCCGGGCCAGGTAGCGGTCGCCGGCCGGGCTCAGCCGGACGCCGTGCGCACTGCGGTCGAACAGGCGCACGCCGATCTGGGCCTCGAGCCGGGCGATCTGGTGGCTGACGGCCGATGCCGTCAGATGCAGCTCCGCAGCGGCGAGGCCGAAGCTGCGGCGGCGTGCGACGGCTTCGAAAGCGAGGAGGGCAGGCAGCGGTGGAAGGGCGCTCATCGGGTCAACCCGGACGTCAGATGACGGGTTGTCATTTTCACCTGAAGAATCATCGCTTGTCGTCATCCCTGCCCGCCGGCAGCATCCGCCCATCTTGGTTTGCGCACGTTTGCAAAGGAGAAGGACCCCATGCTGCTGAAGGACAAGGTTGCCGTGATCACGGGTGGCGCCGGATTGAACGGACTGGGCTTTGCCACCGCGAGGATGATGGCCGCGCAGGGCGCGCGCATCGCCATCCTCGACCTCGCACGAGCCGAGCCCGCCGGCGCGGCGGCCCGGCTGGGTGCGGGCCACATCGGGGTGGTCGCGGACGTGACCGACAAGGCGTCCTGCGAGGCCGCCGCCGCCGAGGTGCTGCGCGCGTTCGGACGGATCGACATCCTGTTCAACAACGCAGGCATCACGCAACCGCGCAAGACGCTGGACATCACCGACGGCGACTACGACGCCGTGCTCGACGTCAGCCTGCGCGGCACGCTGCACATGTCGCAGGCGGTGGTGCCGGCGATGCGCGAGCAGAACGCGGGCGCGATCGTCTGCACCTCCTCGGTCAGCGCGCAGCGCGGCGGCGGCATCCTGGGCGGCCCGCACTACTCGGCCGCCAAGGCCGGGGTGCTCGGCCTGGCCCGCGCGATGGCGCGCGAGTTCGGCATCGACGGCATCCGCATCAACTGCGTGACGCCGGGCCTGATCGCCACCGACATCAACAAGGGCCTGATCCCGGACGACCGCATGCAGGGCATCCTGGATCAGATCCCGCTGAACCGCATCGGCGAGCCGGACGACGTCGCCGGCTGCGTGGTGTTCCTCGCCAGCGACCTGGCGAAGTACCTCACCGGCGTGACGCTCGACGTCAACGGCGGCATGTTGATCCACTGAACCGGCCCGCACGAGAACCACACAGGAGACAAGGCATCATGCAACGCAACACCTTCACCCGTTCCCTGCTGGCGCTGGCGGCGATCACGCTGCTGCCGATCGCCGCGCAGGCCCAGACCCTGAAGCTCACGCTCGGCCACGGCGCGGCGCCGGACAACCCGCGCAACCTCGCGGCGGTCAAGTTCGCCGAGACCGTCAAGGCCAAGACCAACGGCCGCATCGAGGTCCAGGTGGCGCATTCGGCGCAGCTCGGCGACGACGCCGCGATGGTCACGGCGCTGCGCTCGGGCACGCTGGACATGTCGGCCAACAGCCAGGGCGCGGTGTCGACCGTGGTGCCGGAGTTCGCCTCGCTCGGTCTTCCCTTCCTCTTCAGCGACGTGCAGAAGGCCTGGCAACTGATGGACGGCCCGATCGGCAAGGAACTGGCCGACAAGACCGCGGCCAAGGGGATGGTGCTGCTCGGCCTGTGGGACAACGGCATCCGCCAGATGTCCAACAGCAAGCGCGCGATCAAGGCGCCGGCAGACCTCAAGGGCCTGAAGATGCGCACGCCGCCCGACGAGGTGACGATCGACATCATGAAGTCCATGGGCGCCGATGCGCAGCAGATCAAGTTCTCCGAGCTCTACGTCGCCCTGCAGCAGGGCGTGGTGGACGGCCAGGAGAACCCGCTGACCAACATCGCCTCGGCCAAGCTCTACGAGGTGCAGAAGTACGTCTCGCTGACCGGCCACAAGTACGAGTCCACGCCGTTCCTGATGAGCAAGCGGACCTGGGACCGGCTCCCGGAAGCGGACCGCAAGATCGTCAACGAGGCCGCGGCCGAGGCGACGCAGCTGCAGCGCCGCCTGAACAAGGAGGCGGACGACAAGCTGGCCGCCGACCTCAAGGGCAAGGGCGTCCAGATCGACGCCGTCGATCGCGAGGCCTTCGTCCAGGCGTCCAAGCCGGTGTACGCCAAGTGGACCTCCGGGCCGATCGGCGAGTTCGCCAACCGCGTCGTCCGCGCGGCCTCCGCCAACTGAAACCCGCCACCGGGCCCGCCACGCGGCGGGCCTCGAAAGGGGTACCCATGAACGCACTGATCCAGGCCGTCGAGGCGGCCATCGCATGGGGCTGCCGCGCCGTGCTCTACGTCACGCTGTCGGTGGTCTTCCTGATCCTCTCGATCAACGTCGGCCTGCGCTATGCCGCCGGCACCAGCATCGCCTGGGCGTCGGAGCTGCCCGAGCTGCTGTTTCCCTGGATGATCATGGCCGGGGTCGTGCTGGCGGCCCAGCACGGCTCGCACATCGCGGTGGTCCTGCTCACCCAGAAGCTCGGCCCCTCGCGGCGCTGGGTGCTGGCCGCGGGCTCGCTGATCGTCACCGCGATGTACGCCACCCTGGCCTGGATGGCGGTGCCCGTGGCGCAGATCGCGCACGACGAGAAGACGCCCATCCTGCACGTGCCCGGTTCGGTGAGCGTCGGCTGCCTCGCGCTGGGCTTCGGGGTGCTGGCCATCGTGACCCTGTGCCGGCTGCCGCGGATGTGGAACGACCAGCGCGTCGAGACTGTGCAGGCGGCCGAGGCGATGGCGCACGGAGCCTGATGCCATGACCGCCCTCATCATCGGCCTGTTCGTCCTGGCGGCGCTGGCGTCGATCCCGATCGCCCACGCGCTGGTGCTCGCCTCGGTGGCGGGCCTCTTCATCCTCGACCGCGTGCCGGTGCACATGGCGGTCGAGCAGATGCTCTCGCAGACCCAGAGCTTTCCGCTGATCGCGATTCCGTTCTTCATGATGACCGGCGCGCTGATGGTCAGTGGCCGGCTCGGCCAGAGCCTCGTGTCCCTGCTGTCGATGATGATCGGCCGCGTGCACGGCGGCCCGGCGCAGGTCGGCGTGCTGTCCTCGACGATCTTCGGCGGGGTGTCCGGCTCGGCGGTGGCCGACGCCTCGGCGATCGGCTCGATGCTGATCCCCTGGCTGAAGAAGCTGGGCTATCCGGCGCCGTTCGCGGCCGGCGCGCTGGCCGCGGCGGCGACGATCGACATCCTGATCCCGCCGTCGATCCCGATGATCGTCTACGCCCTGGTCTCGGGCGCCTCCATCGGCGCGCTCTTCGTCGCCGGCATCCTGCCGGGCCTGATGATGTGCGCCGGTTTCATGGCGGTGTGCTACGTGCAGGGCCGGCGGCGCAACTTCCCGCGCGACACCACGCCGTTCAACTGGACCGAGTTCGGCCGCCAGTTCCTGCAGGCCGGCCCGGCGCTGGCGATGCCGGTGCTGATCATCGTGTTCCTGCGCTTCGGCATCGCCACCCCGACCGAGGTGAGCGTGATGTCCACGCTGTACGCGATGGTGGTCTCGGCCGTCGTCTACCACGACCTGACGCTGGCCAAGCTGCGGGCCGCCGCGATCGAGGCCGGCATCTCGACCGGTGTCGTGCTGCTGATCATCATGGCGTCCAGCGTGGTCGGCTGGATCGTCACATACGAGCAGCTTCCCGCCGCCTTCACGCTCTATGCCAAGGAGACGCTGCGCCAGCCCTGGCTGATCATCCTTGCGATGAACCTCATCATGCTGGCCACCGCGATGTTCATCGACCTGCCGGCCGCCGTGCTGCTGCTCACGCCGATGTTCGTGCCGCTGGCGGCCGCCGTCGGCATGGACACGATCCAGCTGGGCATCATGATGATCGTCAACCTCTCGATCGGCCTGTACCACCCGCCGATCGGCACCACGCTGTTCATCACCAGTTCGATCGCCAAGGTGCGCATCGGCGACGTGGTGAAGGAGCTGATCCCGTTCTACGTCGTCGCCATCGCGTTGCTGCTGGGCTTCGCCTACCTGCCGTGGCTCACGCTGCGCTGACGCCGACCTCCAACCCGCAAGGAGTCCCCATGCCTGCTGATCTCGACCAACTCGCTGCCTGCGCCTGGCGCATCCGCCGCCTTGCCTTGCGCATGGGCGAAGTGCAGGGCCAGGGCTACGTGGGCCAGGCACTCGGCTATGCCGACGTGCTGGCCGTGGCCTACGGCCATGCGCTCCAGCTCAAGCCCGACGACCCGCATTGGGAAGGGCGCGACCGCTTCCTGCTCTCGCACGGGCATTACGCGATCGCGCACTACGCGGCGCTGATCGAGGCCGGCATCATTCCCGAGATCGAGCTGGAGACCTACGGCAGCGACGACAGCCGGCTGCCGATGTCGGGCATGGCCAGCTACACGCCGGGCATGGAAATGTCCGGTGGATCGCTCGGCCACGGGCTCGTCATCGCGGTTGGCATGGCGCTCGGCCTGCGGCACAAGCGCAACCCGGCCTTCGTCTACAACTCGATGTCCGACGGCGAGCTCGACGAGGGCTCCACCTGGGAGGCGGCGATGGCCGCCGCGCACCATGGCCTGGGCAACCTGGTCTGCCTGGTCGACATCAACAACCAGCAGGCCGACGGCCCCTCGAGCAAGGTGCTGGGCTTCGAGCCGCTGGCCGAAAAGTGGGCCGCCTTCGGCTGGCACGTGCAGCGGGTCGACGGCAACGACCTGCCGGCGGTGCTGGATTCCTTCAACGCCGCGCGCGCGCTGGAGGAGCCGATGCCGCGCGTGATCCTGTTCGACACGCTGATGGGCAAGGGCGTTCCCTTCCTCGAGCAGCGCGAGAAGAACCATTTCATCCGCGTCGATCCGCCCGAATGGCAGCAGGCGCTGCAGGTGCTGGACCGGACGCAACCCGAAGGAGCCCCCGCATGAGCGCCGTCGCCGACAAGAAGCCGAAGCTGACCACCTCGGCGATGATCGCCTCGATCGCCTCCGAGGGGCAGCGCGTGAAGGCCGCGCCTTTTGGCAAGGCGCTGGTCGAGTACGCCGCCAGTCGGCCCGAGGTCGTCGGGCTCAGCGCGGACCTGGCCAAGTACACCGACCTGCACTTGTTCGCGCAGGCCTATCCCGAGCGCTTCTTCCAGATGGGCATGGCCGAGCAGCTGCTGATGGGGGCCGCCGGCGGCCTGGCCAAGGAGGGACTGGTTCCGTTCGCCACCACCTACGCCGTCTTCGGCACCCGGCGCGCCTACGACTTCATCCACCAGGTGATCGCCGAGGAGAACCTGAACGTCAAGATCTGCTGTGCCCTGCCGGGCCTGACCACCGGCTACGGGCCCAGCCACCAGGCCACCGAGGACCTGGCGATGATGCGGGCAATCCCCGGCCTGACCATCGTCGACCCCTGCGACGCCCTCGACATCGAGCAGGCCGTGCCCCAGATCGCGGAACGCAAGGGCCCGGTCTACATGCGGCTGCTGCGCGGCCAGGTGCCGCTGGTGCTCGACGAGGTGCCGGGCTACCGGTTCGAGCTGGGCAAGGCCAAGATGCTGTGCGAGGGCGCCGACGTGCTGGTCATCTCGAGCGGCATCCTCACGATGCGGGCGCTCGAGGTCGCGCAGGACCTGGCGAAGGACCGCATCGGCGTTGCCGTGCTGCACAGCCCGACGATCAAGCCCCTGGACGAGGCGGCGATCGTCGAGGCGGTGCGCTACCAGCACCGGTTGGTCGTCGTCGCCGAGAACCATTCGGTGGTGGGCGGGCTCGGCGAGGCGGTCGCCGCCACGCTGCTGCGCCATCGGGTGCAGCCGGCCGGCTTCCAGCTGGCCGGCCTGCCCGATGCGTTCCTCGACGCCGGCGCGCTGCCGACGCTGCACGACCGCTACGGCATCAGCCGCGAGGCGCTCGGCGCGCGCATCAAGGGCTGGCTCGGTTGACCATGGCGAGGGCATCCGACAACGCGCTGGCCGACGCGATCCGCTTCCTGGCCATCGACGCCATCACGCGGGCGGGCGAGGGCCACCAGGGCGTGCCGCTCGGCATGGCGGACATCGCCACGGCGCTCTACACGCGGCACCTGAGGTTCGACGCCGGCGACCCGGCCTGGCCCGACCGCGACCGCGTCGTCCTGTCGAACGGCCACGGCTCCATGCTGCTCTACGCGCTGCTGCACCTGACCGGCGTCGAGCGCATGGGCATCGAGCAGGTCAGCAGCTTCCGCGACTTCGGCTCGCGCTGCGAAGGCCACCCCGAGCGCGACGTCGCATCCGGGATCGAGGTGACCACCGGCCCGCTGGGGCAGGGCATCGCCAACGCAATGGGCATGGCGGTGGCGGAGGCCTGGCTCAACGCGCGCTACGGCGACGCGGTCTGCAACCACCACACCTATGCCTTCGTCGGCGACGGCTGCCTGCAGGAAGGCGTCGGGCAGGAGATGATCTCGCTGGCCGGCCACCTGCGCCTGGGCAAGCTGGTCCTGCTCTGGGACGACAACCGGATCACCGACGACGGCAGCACCGAGCTGTCGATCAGCGAGGACGTGGCGCAGCGCTGCCGGGTGGCGGGTTGGCACGTGGTGGAGGTCGACGGGCACGACATCGAGGCGGTGTCGGAAGCGATCGCCCAGGCCAAGGCCGACGCGCGGCCCTCGCTGCTGGCGTGCCGGACCGTGATCGCGCGCGGCATCGCCCGGCTGCAAGGCCAGCGCGGCGGCCACAGCGGCCGGCTGTTCCCCGAGGACGCCCAGGCCGCGCGCGACCTTCTCGACTGGCCCCATGCGCCGTTCGAGGTCCCCGCACCGGTGCTGGCCGCCTGGCGCGAGGCCGGCGCGCGGCACCGCGGCGAGCGCGCGGCGTGGCGGCAGCGCGTCGACGCGCTGCCGGTGGAGCGGCGCGCGGAATTCGACCGCCTGGTCTCCGGCGGCCTGCCGGATGGCTGGCGCGACGTGCTTGCCCGGTACAAGCGCGATGCGCCAGTGCGCGAGCCGCTCGCCAGCGGCATCTTCATCTCCGGCGAGATCAACGATGCCCTGGTGGACGTCCTGCCCGAGCGCCTGGTCGGCTGCGCGGACCTGGAGGCGCCCACCAACCACAAGCGGCGCCTGGCGGCCTTCACCGCGGCCGATCGCACCGGTGCCTACATCCACTGTGGCGTGCGCGAGCACGTCATGGGCGCGATGGCGAACGGCATGGCCGCCCATGGCGGCGTGGTGCCGCTGGCCGTGACCTACCTCGCCTTCAGCGACTACGAGCGCCCCGCCATGCGGATGGCGGCCCTGATGGGCCTGCCGGTGCGCTTCGTCTTCAGCCACGATTCGATCGGCATCGGCAAGAACGGGCCGACGCACCAGCCGGTGGAGATTCTGGCGTCGCTGCGCGCCATGCCCGGCATGCTGGTGCTGCGTCCCGCCGACGCGGTGGAAGCCGCCGAATGCTGGGAGATCGCGCTGGCGCACCGCAACGGGCCGTCCACCCTGGTGTTCGCCCGCCAGGCGCTGCCGCACGTGCGGCGCTTCCACACCGATGCCAACCTCAGCGCCCGCGGCGCCTACGTCCTGCAGGAGGCCGCCGGGGGCGAGCGCCAGGTGACCCTGCTGGCCACCGGTTCGGAGGTGGCGCTGGCCCTGGCCGCCCGCGAACTGCTGCAGGCCGGCGGGACGCCCACCGCCGTCGTGTCCATGCCGAGCTGGGAGCTCTTTGAGGCGCAGGGCCCCGACTACCGCGCCGCGGTGCTCGGTGCGCCCGGCGGCGTCCGCGTCGCCTGCGAGGCCGCGGTCCGCTTCGGCTGGGACCGCTGGATCGGTGAGCGGGGCGGCTTCGTGGGGATGAAGGGGTTCGGCGCGTCGGGACCGGCCGATGTCCTGTACCGGCACTTCGGCATCACCGCCGAGGCCATCGCGGGCGAGGCGACGCGGTTGCTGGCTCCTCGACACTGACTGGCATCGGGCGACCCGTGGTCGCCGGACCTGGCCTGTCAACGCCGGCTCGGCCGCGCGCGCAGTGGTCCAGCGGTAGAATAGTTGGACCAAATGCTCCGAGACTCTGCCCGCCTGGAATTCTCCGCAATCGCGCCTGCCCGCGCCGTTGACGAGATCGCCGCCCAAGTGCGCGACATGATCGCGACGGGCAAGCTCAAGCCTGGCGATCGGCTGCCGTCCGAGCGCGACCTCTCGGCGCAGCTCCACGTCAGCCGCAATACCCTGCGCGAAGCGCTCCGGGCCCTGGAGCACGCGGGCATCGTCGCCATGCGCAAGGGCGCCACCGGCGGCGCCTTCGTGCGGTCGGGCAGTTCCGGCGTAATCGTCAATGGCCTGCGCGACCTGTACCACCTGGGTGCGATCACGCCGCAACAACTGACGGAAGCACGCGTGTGGCTGAGCGAGGTCGTGGTCCGCGTGGCCTGCGAGCGCGCGACCGGCGAGGACTTCGATGCGCTCGACGCCAACATCGATGCTTCTGCCAAGGCAGAGGATTTCGACGAGCGTGCGCGCCTCAACCGCGAGTTCCACGTCATCCTGGCGCGCGCCACGCGCAATCCCATCATGGTGATCACGATGGAAAGCATCATGGCCGTGTTCGCGCAGTTCATCGCCCAGATCGGGCCCAGCGACAACAGCTTCATCCTGCCCTCGCGCCGCCGCTTCATGAAGCACCTGCGTGCCCGGGACGTCGCCGCCGCGGCGGCCGAGATGACGAAGGCGCTCGCGCGCCTGCAGACCAAGTACATGGACCAGTGGAGTGCACGCGCAGCGGCGGGCGCGGCTACCTCCTGACGGCTTTCACCCGGTCCGCCCCTCCTTCCAGCGCGCACCCACCTCGCAGCCCGGGGTCGCCGCCGAGGCGACGGAGCGGGCTTGCGCGGGCGTGCGCGAGAAGCGCGGTGCCGGCGCGGGCTGCCGGACGCCGTCCACCTCCACGAAGGCGCTGCGCTGCGTGTTGTGGGCGTGGCCTGCGGCTTCACTGAGCGACAGCACCGGCGCGACGCAGCTGTCGCTGTCCTGCAGCAGGGCGGTCCATTCGTCGCGCGTGCGCGTGCGAAAGATCGCCGCCAGCTCGGCCCGCAGCGCGGGCCAGCGGGCGCGGTCGTTCCGTGCATCCGACCACTCGGCCGCCAGCCCGATCCTGCGGCCGAGCTCGGCGAAGAACGGCGGCTCGAGGGCGCCGACGCTGACATGCTGTCCGTCGGCGGTCTCGTACACCGTGTACCAGGGGGCCGCGCCATCCAGCAGGTTGCTTTCGCGCTGCTCGACGAAGCTGCCGCGCAGGCCCATGCCGACGAACTGCGTCATCAGGCTCGTCACACCGTCGACGATGGCGGCGTCCACGACCTGGCCTCGGCCGGACTGGCGCCGTTCGAACAGGGCCGCCAGCACGCCGGTCACCAGGTACATGCTGCCGCCGCCATAGTCGCCCAGCAGGTTCAGCGGCGGGACGGGACGCTCGCGCGGGCCGATGGCGTGCAGGGCGCCCGACAGCGCGATGTAGTTGATGTCGTGCCCGGCGGTGCGGGCGAGCGGGCCTTCCTGCCCCCACCCGGTCATGCGCGCGTAGACCAGACCGGGGTTGCGTTGCAGCGCTTCCTCGGGCCCGAGGCCCAGTCGTTCCATGACCCCGGGCCGGAAGCCTTCGACCAGCACGTCCGCATGATCGGCCAGGTCCCGGGCGCGGTCCAGGTCTGCGGTCGACTTCAGGTCCAGCTGGACGAGCGTGCGGCCGCGCTGCATCACGTTGCGGGGATCTCCCACGCGCGCCTGCGGACGGTCGATCGTGACGACGTCCGCCCCCATGTCGGAGAGGAGCATGCACGCGAACGGAGCGGGCCCCAGGCCCGCGAACTCCAGGACGCGCAGGCCGCGAAGTGGCCCGGCCATGGTCAATCCATCTTGACGTTGGAGCGCTTGACCACCTCGCCCCATTGCGCCATCTCGTCGCGGATGGTCTTGGCCAGCTCCTCGGGCTTGCTCGCCCGTGCCTCGATGTTGCGCTCGGCGAACATCTTCTGCACTTCGGGCCGCGTCACCGCGTACTCCACGGCCGCGTGCAGCTTGGTGGCGATCGCGTCGGGCACGCCGGCGGGCGCCAGCACGCCGAACCAGGCGACGCTGCGGAAGCCGGGCACTTCCTCGGCAATGGCAGGCAGGCCCGGCACGGTGTTCGTGCGCTGCGGCGTGGCCACTGCAAGGTACTTGACCTTGCCGGCCTGGAGCATGCTGGCACCGTCCAGGCCCGTCACGAAGGCGGCCTGCAGCTGCCCGCCACCGAAGGCCGTCATCATCGGCGCACCGCCGGCATAGGGCACGTGCGTGAGCTTCAGGCCGGCCAGGGCGTTGAAGTGCTCGCCGGTCAGGTGGGAGAGGGAGCCGTTGCCGACCGACCCGAAGTTCCAGTCCTGCTGCCGGGCCAGCGCGATGAACTCCTTCAGGGTCCTGGCCGGGGTGTCGGCCGGAACGGCCAGGATCATGGGCGTGATGGCCACCGTGGAGATCGGGCGCAGGTCCTTCAGGGGGTCGTACGGGATCTTGCGCATCAGCGGCACGATGGCATTCGGGCCGGAGTTGCCGAACACGATGGTGTAGCCGTCCGGTGCCGCCTTGGCGACCTGGTCGGTTCCGATCGTGCCGCCGGCGCCCGCCTTGTTGTCGACCACCACCGGCTGCTTGAGGAAGTCCTGCATCGGCTTCTGGATCGCCCGCGCGAGCTGGTCGGTGCTGCCGCCGGCGGCGTACGGCACGACGATGCGGATCGGCTTCGATGGCCAGGCGTCCTGCGCGGCCGCGCCGAGGGCAAGGGTCGAGAGGGCGGCCGCAGCAACAGCGTGCAACACGCGGCGACGGGATCGGGTCATGGGGCTGTCTCCTTCGGGTTCGAACGTCATGAGAGGGGATGGAAAAATGGACCGGCCGTGTCGTCAGGCGTGCGACGGCCGCCTGTGCAGCACGACCGGCTTGCCGCCGAACTGGCGCTTGCACATCCAGGCGGCCAGGGCGGAATCGAGGTAGTCGGCATGGCCGGGAAACCAGTGCTCGAGTTCGGCCGCGAAGGAGCGGCCGATGGCGACGTCCCCCCGCGCCACCAGCGCGAGCACCTGGTCCGCGGATGCGAGGACCTTGCCGTGCTCGTCGATGTGGCAGTCGGCGGCGGGAAACGCGGTCTTCCGCATCCAGTCGTCCTCCTGGCCGAAGTGGGCGAGCAGGTGCTCCCGCAGGCGTTCCAGGCAGGGCAGCAGGGCGTCGTCGGGGCAGGCCAGTGCCCGGCCGACGAGCTCGTCGAACTCGGCATGCACGGCGTCCATGGGCGCGTAGCCCAGCACCTTGGAGGGATCCGGCGCGTTCACAGGTCCACCATCAGGCGCTGGGAGAGCGAGCCGGAGCAACAGGGCATCAGGGCGTCGTTCGCGGCCCTCTCGTCGTCTGTGAGATAGCTGTCGCGGTGATCGGGCGTGCCCTCCAGCACGGCGAGCCGGCAGCTGCCGCACACGCCCTGCGTGCAGGAGTAGGGCACCTCCAGGCCGGCGTCGAGCAGCACGTCGAGGATGGACTTGCCGGGTGGCACGTCGAGGCAGCGGCCGTCGCGGGCCAGCTGCACGGTGAAGCCGCCCACCGTGGCGGCGGCTTCGGTCGCGGCGAAGCGCTCGTAGTGCACCGTCGCGGGCGAGCGGTGCCGGCCCGCCTCGACGAATGCGTCGATCATCCCGGACGGCCCGCAGCAATAGAGATGTGCATCGGGCGCGGCCGAACGGACCAGCGCCTG
The DNA here is from genome assembly GCF_009758015.1 of Ramlibacter pinisoli. Lineage (NCBI taxonomy): Bacteria > Pseudomonadati > Pseudomonadota > Betaproteobacteria > Burkholderiales > Comamonadaceae > Ramlibacter > Ramlibacter pinisoli. The sequence goes on along the minus strand of NZ_WSEL01000009.1, from coordinate 1,722,071 downwards.
GACATCCGGGCGGCCGCACCCGTCGGCCGAGACATACCGGACCACGCGGCCGCCATCGGTCCTCGCGTACTGGTCCAGCAGCGCCGCGAACGGCACGGAGCGCCGATCCCGCACGGCCAGGTGCAACTCCCACGAACGCCCCAGGCTGGCCAGCCGCCCGATCATCGACAGCAGGGGGGTGATGCCGATGCCGCCTGCGATGAACAGGCTGTGCGGCGCGTCCTCCACCAGGGAGAAGGCGTTCTTCGGGGGCGAGATCTCCAGCCGGTCGCCCACGCGCGCGGACTCGTGGAACCAGCGCGAGCCGCCCCGACCGCCGGCTTCGCGCTTGATGCCCAGGCGGTAGGTGGCGGTGGCCCCGGGGGCGCCGACCAGGGAGTAGCTGCGCGTGCCGGCCCCCGGAATGTGCACGTCGACGTGGGCTCCGGCTTCGTAGGGTGGCAGGGTCGAGCTGTCGTCCTTTTCGAGCTCGACCGAGACGACGCCCGCGCTCTGCAGGCGCAGTTCGCGGATGAGGACGGGAATGGGGGAGGCGGCTTGCATGGGTAGACAGGTTAGCAGAAACAATGGTACATTGCATCAATGGTTGGACCAATGGAAAGGTGAACATGCTGTCCCGTGACGACAACGAACTGCTGGTGCGAGTCGGCCCCGAAGCGCCGATGGGCAAGCTCATGCGCCTGTACTGGATCCCGTTCCTGCTGGCGCGCGACGTGCCGGTGGACGGCCTGCCCTACCGCGTCCGGCTGCTGGGCGAGGAACTCGTCGCCTTCCGCGACAGCAGCGGCAAGGTTGGCCTGGTCGACCAGGCCTGCCCGCACCGGGGCGCGCCGCTCCAGTTCGGCCGCAACGAGGAAGGCGGCCTGCGCTGCGTCTACCACGGCTGGAAGTTCTCGGTCGACGGCCGCTGCCAGGAGATGCCGGCCGAGTCCGAGAACACGCCGATGCTCAAGAAGGTGCGCGTGAAGGCGTACCCCGTGCAGGAGCGCCATGGCGTGCTCTGGACCTACATGGGCCCGGATGCCGAACCGCAAGCGCTGCCGAGCATGGAATGGAACATGGTGCCCGAGGAGAACGTGCATGTCTCGATGCGCGTCCAGGAATGCAACTGGCTGCAGGCCCTCGAAGGCGAGATCGATTCGGCGCACGCAGCCATCCTGCACGGCCGCGTGGACGCAGGCGGCTCCATCGACGAATGGAAGCAGGCCGCGGACCTCCAGCCGAAGTTCGAGGTCGTCCAGCACGAGGCGGGCATCCACATCGCCTCGCGCCGGAAGATCGAGGGCGACAGGAACTACATCCGCGTCAACCAGTTCCTGATGCCGTTCTGGACCCTGGTGCCGCCCTTCTCCGAGTTCCCCGAGCTGAGCGGCCATGCCTGGGTGCCGATCGACGACGAGCACACGCTTTGCATCATGTTCTCGTACCACCCGGCCCAGCCGTTCTACGAGAAGACGCGCAAGCTGTTCAAGGAAGGCCACAAGGGCCGCGAGACGGGCCACCATTCGGAGAGCGCCTACGAGAAGCGCGCCGTGACCGAGCCGTACCACACCTACTGGAGCAGGTTCAACCGCGCCAACGCCTACGGCTTCGACGAGGAACTGCAGGCCCGGTACAACGCCGGCCTGCCCGGCCTGTGGCTGCAGGATGCCGCGTGCCAGTCGGGCGTGATGCCGATCTACGACCGGACCAAGGAGAACCTGGGCACCAGCGACAGCGGCGTCGCCAGGACGCGCCGGGTCCTGCTGGAGCACACGCGCAAGCTCCAGCAGCAGGACATCCGGCCGGTGTCCACGCAGGATCCCGACAAGTTCCTGGTCCGCGCCATCTCGATCACGATTCCGGCCGGTGGCGACTGGATGGCCCATGGCAAGGAATACATGCAGGCCCGCCCGGGCAAGGACTTCGGCTACCAGCCCTGAGGCATCCATGACGACCCACGACACTTCCCCACTCGCCCGCACCGCTGCCGAATTCCCCCGGCACGAACCCCGCCCGCCCGGCGCCCCCACGGCGCTGCAGGGCATCCGCGTTGTCGATTTCACGCACTTCATCGCCGGCCCGCTGGCGACCATGATCCTGGGCGACATGGGGGCCGACGTGATCAAGGTCGAGCCGCCCGCCCGGGGCGACGAACTGCGCTACTACCCGCCGGCGGTGCCCGGCCTCCAGTCGCAAGGCGGCCCCTTCGTCTGGAGCAACCGCAACAAGCGCAGCGTGGCGCTGGATCTCAAGTCGGCCGAAGGCCTGGGCATCGTGTGCGACCTGATCGCGCAGGCCGACGTGGTGGTCGAGAACTTCTCCACCGGGGTGATGCAACGCTTCGGTCTCGACTGGGACGCCTGCCGCCAGCTCAATCCCCGGCTGGTCTACTGCTCGGTCTCGGCCTACGGCCGCGAAGGCCCGTTCGCCGACCGGCTGGGGTTCGACCCCGTGGTGCAGGCCGAGAGCGGCTTCGTGTCGATGAACGGCTACCCCGACCGCATGGGGGTGCGCGCCTCCTCGGCCGTCATGGACATCGGCACGGCCATGATGGTGTCGAACGCCATCCTCGGGGCCCTGGTGGCACGCGAGCGGCAGGGCGAAGGCCAGTTCGTCGAGGTGGGCCTCTTCGATACCGGCCTGCTGATGACGGGCTGGGCCACCATGCAGCACCTGGTCACCGGCCTGGAGCCGCAGCGCAACGGAAACACCAGCCCCGATACCTGTCCTTCGGGCGTGTTCGAGGCCAGCGACAAGCCCTTCTACATCAACTGCGGCAACGACAAGATCTACCAACGGCTGGCTGCGCAGGTGCTCGACCGGCCCGACCTCGCGAACGACCCGATGCTGCGGGAGCGCAACGGGCGCATCGAACGGCGGGACGAACTCTTCTACCAGTTGAACGCCGAGTTCGGCAAGCACCCCTGGTCCTACTGGCAGGAGCGCATGCGGACGGCCCAGATCCCCTGCGGCCTGGTGCGCACGGTCGGCGAAGCGGTCCGCTCCCCCGAAGCCCAAGCCCGCAAGCTGGTGACGTCCATCGACCATCCGGAACTGGGCGCGATCCCCAACATCGCGTCCCCCATCCGCTATGCGCGCACGCCCATGGCAGACCCCGTGCCGGCGCCATCGATCGGCCAGCACACGGCCGAGGTCCTTTCCGGGGTGCTGGGCTACGGGGCGCCGCGCATCGCCGAACTGGCGCGGGCGGGCGCCTTCGGCGAGCGAACGCCCGCCGGCACGCACCCCCCCGCCGCATGACAGGCCGCACGCTCCGGGGCCAGGTCGCGGTCGTCGGGATCGGCGAGACGACCTACTACAAGCACGGCCAGTCGCCGGATCCGGAGTTCAAGCTCGCCCTGAAGGCGATCCTCGCCGCCTGCGCGGACGCCGGCATCGACCCGCGATCCATCGACGGCTTCGCTTCCTACGGCGACGATCGCAGCGACGCCACGCGGCTCGCGGTCGCGCTGGGCCTGCCGCGCCTGCGCTCGGCCACCATGCAGTGGGGCGGTGGCGGGGGCGGCTGCTGCGCGGCCGTGGCGAACGGCGCCGCGGCCATCGCGAGCGGGCAGGCCGATTGCGTGGTCGTGTTCCGCTCCCTCGCGCAGGGGCAGTTCGGTCGCTTCGGCCAGGCCTCGGGCGCCGGTGCGGGGGCGGCAACGGTCAGCGGCGAACGGTCGTACCTCGTGCCGTACGGCGTGATCTCCCCGCCGCAACGCTTTGCCATGCGTGTCCAGCGCTACATGCACGAGCACGGCGTGCGCCATGAGGCACTGCGCGCGATCGCCCTGGCGTCCTACCACCATGCCCAGAACAACCCGCGCGCCGTGATGCGCGGCAAGCCGCTGGACGAAGCGACCTACGACGCCTCGCGCTGGATCGTCGAGCCCTTCCACCTGTTCGACTGCTGCATGGAGAACGACGGCGCCGCGGCGCTGGTGCTCATGGATGCCGAGCGGGCCGTGGACTGCGCGCAGAAGCCGGTCTACCTGCTCGGCGCGGCGGCGGGCTCGGGCCCGCGCTTCGGCAGCCAGGCACACAACTCGGCCGAGTACGCCTCGGCCAATTTCGGTGCGGTGGCGCCGGAGCTCTACCGCATGGCCGGGCTGGAAGCCAAGGACGTGGGCGTGGTGCAGGCCTACGAGAACTTCACCGGCGGCGTGCTGATGGCACTCGCGGAGCACGGGTTCTTCGCACCGGAGGAGGCGAACGACTTCCTGCGCCTGGAGAACCTGGTCGCGCCTGGCGGCCGGCTGCCGCTCAACACCAGTGGCGGCAACCTGGCCGAGTGCTACATGCACGGGTTCGAGCTGCTGCTCGAAGCGGTGCGGCAGGTCCGCGGCACGTCGACCAACCAGGCGGCGCGCCACGACGTCGCCCTCGTCGTCGGCGGGCCGATGGTGTCTCCCGTGAGCGACCTGTTGCTGGGGTCGCAGGACGTCCTGTGAGCAAGCCATGAAGAACGAGATCCCCTACCTCCCTGCCGGCCTGCCGGTTCCGGTGGCCGAACCGGACGGGCTCTCCGCCCCGTACTGGGCCGGCCTGCGCCAGGACAAGTTGCTGGTGCAGCGCTGTGCCCACTGTGGCTGCTGGCAGTTCGGTCCCGAGTGGATCTGCCACCGGTGCCACGCCCTGGACCCCGCCTGGGTGGAGGTGTCGGCCGAGGGCCGCATCTACAGCTGGGAACGCGTCTGGCACCCCGTGCATCCCGCGCTGAAGGAGCGCTGTCCCTACCTGGCCGTGCTGGTGGAGCTTCCGCAGGCCGGCAACGTCCGCATGGTCGGCAACCTGCTGGGCGACCCGATGCACGACGTGCGTATCGGCGCCGACGTCGTGGGCGTGTACGAGCACCATCCGGAGACGTCGCCGCCGCACTCGCTGCTGCAGTGGCGATTGCGTTGAGCGGCGCTTGCGTGGACGGGATCGACCGCCTGGTCGCGGCGCCGGGGCGCCGCCGCCTCAGCGGCTCTCGATCGCGTAGTGGAAACGGGCCTGGGTGACGTACGACACGCGCCACTCGATCGGCTGCTCCGACGGATCGGTCATGAGCCGCTCGATCCGGATCGCGGGCGTGCCCGCCGCGAGGCCGAAGACCCGGGCGTCCCTGGCCGGGAGCGGGACCATGGTGAGTTCGTCCATCGCCCGGGACACCAGCACGCCGCACAGCGAGTCGTAGACCGGGTACAGCAGCGGCGGCGACTCCTTCTTCAGGTACGCCTCCAGCGGGGCGAAGCGTTTGTGGCTGAGCCAGACGTGCTCGCTGAGGATGACTTCCTTGCCGCAGGCGCGGGTGCGGTGGATGGACAGCAGCTTCTCGCGCGCCGCCAGGCCCAGGCGGGTGCGTGCCTCCGGCGGGCCATCGCCCACCTCCAGGTTCAGGCAGCGCGTCGTCGGCAGCTCCCGCCGTTCCTCCTCGGAGAAGCGCACGAACCGCATCATCGAAATGCGCTCGAAGGCCCGCGTCACGAACGTGCCCTTGCCGTGGATGCGCTCCAGCATGCCCTCGGCCACCAGCACCTGCAGCGCCTTGCGCACGGTCCCGACCGAGACCTCGAACTCCCCGGCCAGGCGGTCTTCCGCCGGCAGCGGCTGCCCGTCGCTCCAGGCGCGGGCGCAGATGCGGCGCATCAGGTCGTCGCGGATCTGCAGGTAGCGAGGCAGGCGCAGGTCGGGCGCGGCCTCCGGTCCGATGGCTCTCATCGGGTCCATTGTGCCCGGGGGCACAGGACGCCTCCGCTCCTCCACCATAGATATACTCCTGTACAGGACTTCAGCCGAACTGGCGGAAGCCGTCGAGGAGACCCCTGTTGATGCGCAACCTGATTCCCCGCCAAGCTGTTGCTGCCGGCCTGACCCTGCTCCTGTCGCTGCTGGCCGCCGGCCATGCCGGCGCGCAGGCCTACCCGAACAAGCCGATCCGCATGGTGGTGCCGTTCCCGCCGGGTGGCGGCAACGACGTCATCGCGCGCATCGTGGCGCAGAAGCTGGGGACGCGGCTCGGCCAGACGGTGGTGGTCGACAACCGCGCGGGCGCCAACGGGATCGTGGGCCTCGCGGCCGTGAAGCAGGCGGCGCCGGACGGCTACACGCTGGGCATCGCTGCGGCCGGTCCCATGGCCGTCAACCCGAGCCTGTACGACAAGCTGCCCTACGACCCGGTGAAGGACTTCGAGCCGATCACGAACATGGTGATCTACCCGCTCCTGCTGGTGGCGCACCCGTCCGTTCCCGCCAAGTCCATGCGCGAGCTGCTGGAGCTGGCGCGTGCGAAGCCCGGATCGCTGAACTTCGCCTCGCCCGGCAGCGGCAACTCCGGCCACCTGGCCGGTGAACTCCTGAACTCGCTGGCCAAGGTCAACACGACACACGTGCCGTACAAGGGCCAGGGGCCGGCCGTGAGTGACCTGCTGGCTGGCCAGGTCCAGCTGCTCTACAGCAGCATCCCTTCCGTGCTGCCGCTGGTGCAGCAAGGCAAGCTGCATGCGCTGGCGGTGGGGAGCGCGCAGCGCCTGTCCTCGCTGCCCGATGTGCCCACCATCGCCGAAAGCGGCGTGCCCGGCTACGAGGCGTACTCCTGGATCGGCATCGTGGCGCCGGCGCAGACGCCGCGTGCCATCGTCGAGCGCCTCAACCGCGAGATCGTCGCCATCCTCAAGCAGAAGGACGTGGAGCAGGACCTGCTCGGCCAGGGCGCCATTCCCGTGGGCGACACGCCCGAGCATTTCGGCGGCTACATCAAGACCGAGATGGCCAAGTGGGGCGCCGTGGTGAAGTCGGCCAACATCAAGGCCGAATGACGGCAGCAGCGCAGGATTCGGATCGAACTGGAAACGGGAACAGCAATGGCTAGCAGCGCAAGAGAGCCGGTGGGCCTCATCGGACTCGGGATCATGGGCGGCGCGATGGCGGAGGCCCTGGTCGCCGCCGGGCACCCGGTCAGCGGCTTCGACGTGGCGGCCGCGGCGATGGAGCGGTTGAAGGCGGCGGGCGGGCAGGGGTGCGATGGCGCGGCGCAGGTCGCCCGCGACGCCGAAGTCCTGATCTTCTCGCTGTCGACGTCGCCGGCGATGCTGGAGTCGGCCCGCAACGTGGCGGCCTCCGTGCAGGCCGGCGGCCGCTGCCGCCTCGTCATCGAGACCAGCACGCTGCCGCTGGACGACAAGAACGAGGTCGCCCGCATCCTGGAAGGCGCCGGCATCGCGGTGCTGGACTGTCCGATCAGCGGCACCGCCGTGCGCATGAAGGAAGGGGCCTGGACCATCTATTGCAGCGGCGCCGAGCCCAGCTACGAGCGGGCCAGGCCCCTGCTGCAGGTGTTCACCCAGATGGTGCCGTTCGTGGGCGCCTACGGCAACGGCACCAAGATGAAGTTCGCGGCCAACCACCTGGTGGCGATCCTCAACGTGGCGTGCGCCGAGTCGACCAATCTCGCGCGCAAGATGGGACTCGATCCTCGCCAGGTCCTGGAGCTGTTCGGCAACAGCCCGGTGATCGGCACGGGCGTGATGCGCCTGCGCATGCCCTTCATGATCGAGCGACGCTACGAGCCGGCCACCATGAAGGTCGAGGTGTGGCAGAAGGACATGCAGGTCATCGGCGACATGGCGCGGTCGGTCGATTGCCCGACCCCGCTGTTCAGCGCCTGCGTTCCCATCTACAGCGCTGCCATGGCCCAGGGGCGTGCCAAGCACGACACCGCCTCGGTCAGCGAGGTGCTGGCCGGCCTGGCCGGGGTGGATCGGTCCTAGCATCCCCACGCGATCGCCGTGCCGGGGGACTCCAGCTCATTCCTGCGCGCAGACATGGACGAGCCGTTCCAGCGATGGCACGACGTCGAGCGCGCGGTGATGGACCTCGAGAAGAGGCTGATGATCGCGCAGGCCCTGGAGGACGCGGGATCGGTGCGGTCACCCTCCAGTGTCCTGCGGCAGCAGCTCGAGGACGCCCGGGCTGCTGCGCAACGGGCACTGGACGACTGCCTCCGGCACGTCCGACAGGCACCCTAGGCGACCAGCAGCCGACCCGGATCTCCAGCGCCCGCGCGACCGGGACATTTCCGATCGTGCGATCCCCTTGACCGCGTGCAGGGGTGGCGAACCCCGGCCACGTGCAGGCGACAATGCCCGCGGTGCAGGAGAACGACATGAAGGACGACGCAAGAGCCTGCCCCGGGCTCGACCCGGGGACCGCGGCCCTCGCTGCCGCCCGCAGGCTGCTCGGCGGCGTGCGCGCGGCATTCGATGCCGGCACGCTGGCGCTGGGACGGCAGTGCCTGTCGAACGGCAGGCTCGACGGCCGCAAGCTCGACCAGCAGCAGGTGGCGAGCTTCGAGCTCGCCTGGGCGGGCGCCGACCTGCTGGCCAGCGAAACTGCACTGGCCGCGGTCGCCGACGACGCGCCGGCCATCGAAGGGGCGCTGGCGCTGCTGTTCGCGGCCGATGCGGTCGCCTCGGTGCTCGACAAGCTGGAGACGGTCTATCTCGAGGCCGGCCTGGACCTGGCCGCGCTGCGCCAGTTGCGCGCCGGCACCGACTGGGACTTGCTGCGCGCGGCGGGTTCCGGCGCGCGGGCGCTGGAAGCCGCCGGCCGTGCGGTGGCCGCCTCCGACGGCGAGCTCGGGCCGGTCGCGCTGGACGAGCAGCACGCCCTGGCGCAGGACGCGTTCCGACGCTTCGCCGCCGACGTCGTCGCGCCGCAGGCCGAGGCCATCCACCGCCACGACCGCACCGTGCCCGAGTCGCTGCTGCAGCCGCTGCGCGAGATGGGCGTGTTCGGGCTGGCGATTCCCGAGCGGTTCGGCGGCAGCAGCCCGAACGACCGCGAGGACACGCTGCTGATGGTGGTGGTGACCGAGGCCTTGTCCGAGGGTTCGCTGGCCGCGGCCGGCAGCCTGATCACCCGGCCCGAGATCCTGAGCCGCGCGCTGATGGCGGGCGGCACCGAGGCGCAGAAGGCGTCCTGGCTGCCGAGGCTGGCGGCGGGCGATCCGCTGTGCGCCATCGCCATCACCGAGCCCGACTACGGCTCCGACGTGGCGGGGCTGGCGCTGCGCGGCACGAAGGTGGAGGGCGGCTGGCGCCTGACCGGTGCCAAGACCTGGTGCACCTTCGCCGGCAAGGCCGGCGTGCTGATGGTCGTGACCCGCACCCACCCCGACCGCTCGCTGGGCCACAAGGGCCTGAGCCTGCTGCTGGTGGAAAAGCCCTCGTTCGACACGCACGAGTTCAGCGTCGAGCAGGAGGGCGGCGGCCGCCTGACCGGCCGCGCCATCCCGACCATCGGCTACCGAGGCATGCACTCGTTCGACCTGTCGTTCGAGGACTTCTTCGTGCCCGACGCCAACGTGGTGGGCGGCGAGGCCGGCCTGGGCCAGGGCTTCTACCTCACCATGGCCGGCATGGTGGGCGGCCGCATGCAGACCGCGGCCCGCGCCTGCGGCGTGATGCGCGCGGCCCTGCGCGCGGCCATCCGCTACGGCCACGACCGCAAGGTGTTCGGCTCGCCGCTGGTGGACTTCCCGCTCACCCAGGCCAAGCTGGCGCGCATGGGCGCGCGGCTGGCGGCCTGCCGCCGGCTCGCCTACCGCGTGGCCGGCCTCATCGACGCCGGCCAGGGCCGCATGGAGGCCAGCCTGGTCAAGCTGCTGGCCTGCCGGTCGGCCGAGATGGTGACGCGCGAGGCCCTGCAGCTGCACGGCGGCATGGGCTACGCCGAGGAGACGCCGGTGAGCCGCTACTTCGTCGACGCCCGCGTGCTGTCCATCTTCGAGGGGGCGGAGGAGACGCTGGCGCTGAAGGTCGTGGCGCGCGGCCTGATGGAGCGCGCCCTGGGCCTGGCGGGAGCCGGCGCATGACCGGCGTGCTGGCGGGCCTGCGCGTGGTCGAGGCTGCGGCGTTCGTCGCTGCCCCGCTGGGTGGCATGACGCTGGCGCAGATGGGCGCCGACGTGATCCGCATCGACTCCGTCGGGGGCGGCCTGGACTACCGCCGCTGGCCGGTGACGCCGGAGGGCACCAGCCTGTTCTGGACCGGCCTGAACAAGGCCAAGCGGTCGGTGGTGCTGGACCTGGCCACGCCCGAGGGGCGCGAACTGGCGATGGCCCTGGCCACCGCGCCCGGCGACGACGCCGGCCTGTTCCTCACCAACTTCCCGCCGCGCGGCTGGCTCGACCACGACAAGCTGCGCGCCAGGCGCGCCGACCTGATCCAGTTCACGCTGATGGGCGACCGGCTGGGTGGCTCGGCGGTCGACTACACGGTCAACGCCCGCGTCGGCCTGCCGTTCATGACCGGCCCGCGCGACGGCACGGGCGCGGTCAACCACGTGCTGCCGGCCTGGGACCTGATCACCGGCCAGATGGTCGCGGTGGGCCTGCTGGCGGCGGAGCGGCACCGCCGCCGCAGCGGGCAGGGCCAGCACGTGAAGCTGTCGCTGGAAGACGTGGCGCTGGCGGTGGTGGCGCACCTGGGCTTGGTCACCGAGGCCGAACTGGGCCAGCCGCGCGAGCGGCACGGCAACGACCTGTTCGGCGCCTTCGGCCGCGACTTCACCTGCGCCGACGGCCGGCGCGTGATGCTGGTGGGCCTGACGCTCAAGCAGTGGAAGGCCATCGTCGAGACCTGTGGCATCGGCGACCAGGTCCGGCAGCTGGAGGCCCGACTCGGCGTCGACCTGTCGCAGGAGGGCGAACGCTTCCGCCACCGCGAGGCGCTCAACGCGCTGGTCGGGCCGTGGATTGCCGCGCGGCCGCTGGCCGAGGTGCGCGCCGCGCTCGACCGCACCGGCGCGTGCTGGGGCGCCTACCAGGACATCGCGACGCTGGCCCAGGACGACCCGGCGTGCTCGCCGGCCAACCCGATGTTCGCCCGCATCGAGCAGCCCGGCGTGGGGCGCGTGCTGGCGGCTGGCATTCCGCTGGAGTTCTCGGGCCAGCAGCGCACGGAGCCCGCGCCTGCGCCCTTGCTCGGCCAGCACACGGAGCAGGTGCTCACCGAACTGCTGGGGCTGCCGGGCGCCGAATTCGGCCGCCTGCACGACCGCGGCATCGTCCGGACCGCCGTGCCAGGCTGAGCCTGCGCGGCCGGCCGGGCGTCAGTCCACCTTGCCGCCGGACTTGCGCAGGATGGCCGAGAACTTGGGAATGAGCCGGTTCATGGTGTCGCCGTAGGCTTGCGGCGTACCGGGATTGGCGGTCAGGCCCATGGCGTCCATGCGCTCGCGCACCTGCGGCAGGGCCAGCGCCTGGTTGAACGCGGCATTGATCCTGGCGATGGCGTCGGCCGGCGTGCCGGCGGGTGCCAGGACGCCGGTGACGCCTTCGACCACGAAGTCCTTGTATCCTGCCTCGGCGAAGGTCGGCACCTCGGGCATGCCGGGGAAGCGCGACTTGCTGGCCACGGCGAGCGCACGCACCTTGCCGTCCCGGACGTAGTCGGCCGTGCCGGTCACCGCCTCGAAGGTCACCTTGACGTGGCCCCCCAGCATGTCGGTCATGGCCGGTGCGGTCCCCTTGTAGGGCACGTGGACCATCTTCACGCCGGCGTCGGCGAGGAAGAGCTCCATGCCGAGGTGCTGCAAGGTGCCGTTGCCGGCCGATGCGTAGGCCACGGGCTGGGGCGAGGCCTTGAGCCAGGTGACGAGTTCCGGGACGGTCTTCACCGGCAGGCTGGGATCGACCAGCAGCCAGTACCGCGACGACGCGATCTGGGCCACCGGGGTGAAGTCCTTGATCGGGTCGTACCGGACCTTGAACAGCTCGTGGTTGGTGGCGTGGTTCGCGATCGCCCACAGAAGGGTGTAGCCGTCGGCCTTCTCACGCGCCACGAATTCGGTCGCGATCGTCCCGCTGGCGCCGACCCGGGTGTCGATGACGATGGGCTGCTTGAGGATGTTGGAGGCCTCGGTGCTCACGATGCGCGCGAGCGTGTCCGAGGCGCCGCCGGCGGGCCACGGCACGACCAGCCGGATGGGCTTGTCGGGGAACGCGGCGTGCGCGAGCTGCGTGAAGAAGACGAGCGCGAGGCTCAGGAGGATGCGCATGGTTCAGTGGCTTTCGGTGAAGTGGATGACGTTGCCGCACGCCTGGGCGGGGCGCACGTAGAGCGTGCCGTCGGCACAGCGCTGGAAGGGAACGGCGTGGCGATCGAGCTGGTCGACCACGGCCTGCAGCGACGCCGTGCGCACGCTGAAACCCGCGGGCCGGGCCGTGCGCGGCGCAGCGACGCCGGGGAACAGGCGCTCCCACGCGTCGGGCGTCGCGATGCGCAGCCAGCTGGTCTCGAACCGGAACCCGATCAGCCCGGGCGTCCCCGGTTCGGGCTGGACCTGCAGCACGCCGGCCAGCCGGCGCGCCAGGCCGGCGGCATCTGCCGCGCAGACATAGGCGCCTTGCAGTGCCTGCGCCGCGTTCGGGTGCTCCAGCAGGTGGGGCTGCCACATCAGGTCGCGGGTCAGGTGCTGGGTGTACAGGAAGGTCGCCTCCGGGAACTCGGCCGCGCGGAACTTGACGTTGAGGAATTCGACCCGGCGCCGCTCCAGCGCCTGTGGCCCGACGTCGACCTCGCGCCCCAGCTCGCGTGGTGCGTCGAGCGCGCTGCCGTTGCGGGCCAGCGCGCGCAAGTCGTCGATCGAGCCGGGCTGCAGGCCCACGATATGCAGGCCCTCGTAGCGGTCGAGATACTGCTGGGCCGGGGTCGGGAGGGTCCGGTCGAAGATGCCCAGGACCTCGAGGTAGCCCTGCTTCAGCATCGCGCAGTGGTTGCCCTGCCCGAACTGCTGCACCGGCCCGCCGGGCTCGACGGCTCCGCGGTGCTGGCTGCGCGGCGTCATCCGGAACCCCAGCTTCTCGAAGGCCCGCCGCCCCGCGTCCAGGTCCGCGACCGCCGTCCCCAGGTGGTCGAGATCCCTCGCCAGTGCCTTCATGCCATCTCCCTTGCCAGCGCGGCGTCCACGATGGACACCGCATGCAACTGCGTCGAATCGAATGTCGGACAGGGTGTGGCTATGTCGCGCAGCAGGATGGGCAGTTCGGTGCAGCCCAGGATGACGCCTTGTGCGCCGCGCGCGGCCAGGTCGTCACAGGCCCGCAGGACGGCAGCGCGCGCCGGCTGCGAGAACACGCCCCGGGCCATCTCACCGAAGATGAAGCCGTCGATGGCGTCGCACGCCGGCGCGTCGGGCGTCAGCACCTGCAGCCCGTGCCTGTCCACCAGCCGCTGCTGCAGGAAGGGCTCCGTCATCGTGCGGGCCGTGCCGAGCAGGCCCACGCGCGCCATGCCGGCGGCGCGCACGGCCTGCCCCAGCGCATCGCCGATCTGCACCAGCGGGTGCCCCAGCGACTGTTCGAGCCGATCGGCGCGGCGGTGGGCGGTGTTCGCGCACAGGGCGAGAACCTGCGCGCCGGACTGCCGCAGCGACCGGGCGGCGGCGAGGAAGCGGGCAAAGACCTCCTCTTCGTGGCCTTGCGCGCCGAGCCTGGCGATGACCTCGAAGTCCAGCGACTCGAGGACCAGGGGCGCGCTGTGCAGGCCCCCCAGGCGCCGGCCGGTCTCGAGGTTGATGCCGCGGTAGTACTCGACCGTCGAGTGCCAGCTGATGCCGCCGATCAGGCCGATCTTCTTCATCGACGGCCCGGCGCAGCGGCTGCGCGGCGGTGGTGACGTGGCGGGAATCTCATGCTATCCTCGCGTTCACTGAGTGAACAAATGTTCGCATAGTGGTTCGATGGTTGCAGGAGAGGATGGCGATGTCAAGCATTGCAGGGGACGCCGAGGTCACGGCCGGCGCCGGGCCGCGCCGCAACGACCAGTTCGTCGAGGCCTTCGCCAAGGGCCTGCAGGTGATCCGTGCGTTTCCGTCCCAGCGCCAGACCGCCACGCTGGCGGAGATCGCGCAGAACGCCGAGATGCCGCGCGCTACGGTGCGCCGCATGCTCCTGACCCTGGTGGAGCTGGGGTATGCGACGCAGGACGTCGACCGCTTCGCCCTCACGCCCAAGCTGCTGGACCTGGGCTTCGTCTACCTGCACTCGATCCCGCTGTACCGGTCGGCACAGGACGTGCTGGAGGCGCTGGCGCGCGAATTGAACGAGCTGTGCTCGCTCACCATCCTCGACGGGACGGAAACGGTCTATCTCGTGCACGTGCAGGGGCGCGATTTCCTCGGCCGCGGCATGGGCGTCGGGGCCCGGCTGCCGGCCTATGCGACCTCCTTCGGTCGCGTGCTGCTGGGCGCGCTCGACCAGCAGGAGCGCGAGCAGCGCCTGGACAGCAGCCCGATCAGCAAGCTGACGCCGAACACCCTGACCGACCGGGCGGCGCTGGCGAAGGCAATCGAGGCGGCCGGCCGTGATGGCTACAGCCTGGTGGTGGAGGAACTGGTCGCCGGGGTGATCGGCATGTCGGTTCCGGTGCGCGACCGGCGCGGCAAGGTCGTTGCCGCGGCGGGCATCAGCTTCAACCCCGTGCGCTTCAAGAAGCGCGACGCCATCGAGCACTACCTGCCGCACCTGCGGCGGGCGGCCGACCAGATCACGCTCAGCCTGCCCTAGGGTGCCGGCGCGGCGGGGCCGCGTGGCGCATGCTGTCGAAACCGGCCGCCGTCGTTCGTCGTGGGGGTGGGGCAGCCCTCCTGGCCGCCCGGCCATCAGCCCAAGGAGTCGCACCATGAGAAAGCTCATCGCATCCACCTTCGTCTCGCTCGACGGCATCCTGCAGGCGCCGGGTGGCCCCGAGGAAGACCGCAGCGGCGGCTTCGCCTTCGGCGGCTGGACCTTTGCCTACTGGAACGAGTCCGCGGACATGTCCGGCAAGCTGTCGACGGACGGGTTCGACAGCAAGGGCCGCGAGCTCCTGCTCGGCCGCAGGACCTACGAGATCTTCGAGGCCTACTGGCCGTACCAGCCGGCCGACCACCCGATCGCGCAGTCGCTCAACGCCACCAGGAAGCACGTGGCTTCGCGCACCCTGAAGGGGGAGCTGGCATGGAACAACTCGACCCTGTTGCGGGGCGACGTGGCCGAGGCGGTCGCGGCGCTCAAGTCGCAGGCGGGGCCGGACCTGCAGATCATCGGCAGCGGCAACCTGATCCAGACGCTGCAGGCCGCTTCGCTGATCGACGAGTACAACGTCTGGACCTTCCCGGTCGTGCTCGGGCGCGGCAAGCGGCTGTTCGAAGCTTCCGCCCGGCCGTGCGGCTTGCGCCTGGTCGCATCGCAGGCCGCGGACAGTGGAGTGGTGATGAGCACCTACGTGCCGGCCGGCGCGGTTCCGGAGGGATCGTTCGTGCAGGGCGAGCCGAGCGCGCAGGAAGTCGCCCGCCGCGCGAAGCTGGCGCGGGAGGCGGGCTGACGACGTGGTTCAGGGCTGGCGCGGCAGCACCGTCAGCACCCGTTCCACGAACGCCTGGAACTCCGTCATGTAGTTGCGCAGGAACTCGGCGGTCGCCTCATCGCTGACTTCACCCTCCGGGGTGATCAGGCCCGGCTTGAAGTGGATGTAGGCCTCGACCTGGTTCATCAGCGGCGAATTGCAGAAGCAGAGCACGCCGCGCAGGCTCTGCTGCGCCACCGCCGTCCCGATCGAGCCGGGTGAGGCACCGATCACGCCGGAGGGCTTGCGCGCGAACGAGTTCTGCCCCCACGGCCGGCTGGCCCAGTCGATGGCGTTCTTGAGCCCGCCGGGGATGGACCGGTTGTATTCCGGCGTGACGAACAGGATCGCATCGACGTCGGCAATGGCCTGCTTCAGCGCCCGCGCCGGTGGCGGGAAATCGGCGTCGTAGTCCTGGCTGTACAGCGGCAGGTCCTTGATGGGGATCTCGACCAGCTGCATCTCCTGCGGCGCCAGGCGCGTCAGCGCCTTGGCCAGCAGGCGGTTGATCGAGGTGGACGACAGGCTGCCGACGAAATAGCCGACCTTGTATCTGGGCATGGCTGCTCCTTGCATCAGTGGGCCGCAGGCTGGCCGGCCCGGTTGCCTGCGGCCAGCATAGGCCGTTCCCCGGCAGCCGTGTGCGGGATCAGGCCGGCTGGGCCACGCGCTTGCGCTGGCGTCTCGCGCCCTGGCTTTCCACCTCGGCCAGGACGTCGCGGAACCTGGCGGCAACCGCCGGCTCGTTGTGCGCATGCGTGGCGACGGCCAGCGCCGTTTCCAGCCGCTCGCCGCCGTCGGTGAGCCTGCGGAACTCCACGCCCGCCGGCGCCTGCATGCGGCTGAGCGAGGGCACCAGGGCCACGCCCAGGCCGCTGCCCACCAGGCTCAGCACCGTCTGCACCTGCACCGCCTCCTGCACGATGCGCGGCGTGAAGCCCGCCGCCTGGCAGGCGGCGACCACCTGCACGCGCAGGTTCATGGCGGCCGTTGCCGAATAGGTGACGAACGGCTCGTCGGCGAGGTCGCGCATGCGCAGCGTGCGCTTGCGGGCCAGCGGCGAGCCGGCCGGCAGCGCCGCCGCCAGGACGTCGCTCTCCACCGGGCGCAGCACCACGGTCGTGGCTTCGACGACGGGATAGCGCACCAGCGCCAGATCGACGTCGCCGCGCTCCACCTGCTGCAGCATCTGCGTCGTCGTGCTCTCGCGCAGGTCGAGCTCCACCCCGGGAAAGCGCTCGCGGAACACCGGCAGCACGCGCGGGAAGAGGGAATAGGCCGCCGACCCCACGAAGGCGATGCGCAGGCGGCCCGACATGCCCCCGCTGGCACTGGCGGCCGCGCGCTTGAGCTGTTCGGCATGGAAGGCGATCTGGCGGGCATGGGCGAGCACCGCCTCGCCGGCCGGCGTCAGGCGGATGCCGCGCCGCTCGCGCGCGAACAGCCGGGCGCCCAGTTCGTCCTCGAGACGCCGGATCGACACCGACAGCGGCGGCTGCGCCATGTGCAGGCGCTCGGCTGCGCGCCGGAAGTTCAGCGTCTCGGCCAGCGCCACCAGCTGCTTCATCTGCTGCAGGTTCATGGAACAAAAAGATATCACGGCGCAAAAAACGGGTATTGGACCGGTATCAAGGACGGTCCTAGAGTGGCTCCATCCGATCGAGGCACCCGAATGACCGAACGCGAAGAGACGCTTGAACTGCTCGTCGATGCCGCCCGCCGCTTCGCCCGCGACGTGCTGGTTCCGGCCGAGGCGGAAGTGGAGGCCAGCGGCGAGATTCCCGCCCGTGTCGTGCAGGGCCTGCGCGACCTCGGCCTGTTCGGCATGACGATCCCCGAGGAATACGGCGGGCTGGGCCTGTCGGTGTACGAGGAAGTCCGCGTGGTGCAGGAGATCTGCTACGCGCAGCCGGCGTTCCGCTCGTATTTCGGCACCACCAACGGCGTGGGCACGCTGGGCATCCTCAACTTCGGCACCGAGGAGCAGAAGCGCCGGTACCTGCCCCAGCTCGCCACCGGCGAGATGCTGGCCTCGTTCGCGCTGACGGAGCCGGACAGCGGGTCCGATGCCGCCTCGCTGGTGACCAGGGCGGTGCGCGACGGCGACCACTGGGTGATCAACGGCGCCAAGCGCTTCATCACCAACGCGATCCATGCCGGCGTGTTCACCGTGTTCGCCCGCACCGGCAGCAAGGACTCGGGGGCCAGCGGCATCTCGGCCTTCCTGGTGGACCGCGGCACGCCGGGGCTGACGGTCGCCAGGCCCTACGCCAAGATGGGCTTCGCGGGATCGCATGAATCCGACGTCACCTTCGACGACGTCCGGGTGCCGGCCAGCGCCATGCTCGGGCCGGAAGGCACGGGGTTCAAGAACGCGATGAAGTCGCTGGACCATGCGCGACTGCACATGGCCGCGGTCGCGGTGGGCCTGGCGCGCCGATTGCTCGACGAAGGCACGAAGTACGCGGTGGAACGCCGGCAGTTCGGCCAGCCGATCGGCAAGTTCCAGCTGGTGCAGGGCATGCTGGCGGACAGCCAGGCCGAGTACCTGGCCGCGAAGGCCCTGGTCGAGCAGTCGTCACGCGACCGCGATGCCGGCCGCAAGACCACGCTGGAGGCGGCCTGCTCCAAGTACTTCGCCACCGAGGCGGCCGGCCGCATCGCCGACCGCATGCTGCAGATCCACGGCGGCAACGGCTACATCAAGGAGTACGCCATCGAGCGCCTGTACCGCGACGTGCGGCTGCTGCGGATCTACGAGGGCACCAGCCAGATCCTGCAGGTCATCACCGCGCGCGAGATGCTGCGCGAGGCAGGTCTCTGAGGGCCGCGCCGATGGCAGGACCGCTGGACGGCGTTCGCGTGCTGGACCTCACCAGCGTGGTGATGGGCCCGTTCGCCACCTGCATGCTCGCCGACCTGGGGGCGGACGTGATCAAGGTCGAGCCGCCTGGCGGCGAGGTGATGCGCAAGTCCGGCCCGATGCGCAACGCCGACATGGGCCACTTCTACCTGTCGATCAACCGCAACAAGCGCTCGGTGGTGCTGGACCTCAAGCAGCCCGGCGCGCGCGATGCCCTGCTGCGCATGGCACGTGACTGCGACGTGCTGGTCTACAACATCCGTCCGCAGGCGATGGAACGGCTCGGGCTGGGGTACGACGCGGTTCGCGAAGCGAATCCGCGCCTCCTGTACGTGGGCGCCTACGGCTTCAGCCAGAACGGCCCGTACGCGGCACGGCCGGCCTACGACGACCTGATCCAGGGCATGTGCGGCATTCCGTGGCTGTCGCAGCAGGCAGGCGCCGACCAGCCGCGCTATGCGCCCATGGTGCTGGTCGACCGGATGGTGGGACTGCAGCTGTGCAACGCCATCACCACCGCGCTGTTCCACCGCGAGCGCAGCGGCCGCGGCCAGCGCGTGGACGTGCCGATGTTCGAGGGCATGCTGTCCCTCGTGCTGGGCGAGCACCTGGCCGGCCGCCAGTTCGAGCCGGCCGTCGGCCCGGCCGGCTACCAGCGCAGCCTGGCGCGCGACCGCAGGCCCTACCGCACCCGGGATGGCTGGCTGTGCGTGATGGTCTACAACGACAAGCAGTGGCGCAGCTTCTTCGCCGCCATCGGCCGCGGCGCCCAGTTCGACGCCGACAGCCGCTTCCACACCCAGAATTCGCGCCTGACGAACATCGACCACGTGTACGGCTACCTGAGCGACGTGCTCGCCACCCGCAGCAGCGACGAGTGGCTGCAGCTGTTCGAGCGGGCCGACATTCCCGCCGCGCGCATGTACGACGTCGAGGACATGCTGGCCGACGAGCACGTGCAGGCCACCGGCTTCGTGCGCGAGGTGGCGCACCCCAGCGAGGGCACGCTGCGCATGACCGCGATCCCGACCGAGTGGTCCGAGACCG
Source organism: Ramlibacter pinisoli (assembly GCF_009758015.1). Classification (NCBI taxonomy): domain Bacteria; kingdom Pseudomonadati; phylum Pseudomonadota; class Betaproteobacteria; order Burkholderiales; family Comamonadaceae; genus Ramlibacter; species Ramlibacter pinisoli. The sequence continues at coordinate 1,702,808 of NZ_WSEL01000009.1, read as the reverse complement.
CGCCGGCCCACCGGCGCCACGCGCCCCGGACCGGCGAGCACACCTGCGAGGTGTTGCGCGAGTGCGGCTTCGGCGAGGACGAGATCGAGACGCTGGTGCAGACGGGTGCCGCCAGCCAGGCCGGCCCATGACGACAAGGAGACAAGGATGACGATCACCCGCAGGGCACTGCTCCAGGCAGCGCTCGCTTCGCCGCTGGCGCTGCCGGCGCCTCTCGTGTTCGCGCAGGGTGCCTGGCCGCAGCGGCCGGTGCGCCTGGTCGTGCCGTTCGCCGCCGGCGGGCCGAGCGACGTGCTGGCGCGCGCCTTTGCCAAGCAGCTGGGCGAAGCGGTGGGCCAGCCCGTGGTGATCGACAACCGCACCGGCGCCGGCGGCTCGATCGGCATCGACGCCGTGGCCAAGGCAGCGCCGGACGGCTACACGCTGGGCTTCGCGCACACCGGCACCACGGCGATCAACCCCCACGTGATGCAGCGAAACCCCTACGACCCGCTCACCGACCTGGCCCCGATCACGCCCATCGTGTCGTACGCCAACGTGCTGGTCGTCAATGCCAACGTGCCGGCGTCCACGGTGCAGGAATTCGTGCAGTGGGCCAAGGCCAACCCGACGGCGGCGACCTTCGCCTCGGGCGGCAACGGCGCGACCAATCACCTGTCGGGCGAGCTGCTCAAGACGCTCACCGGCGCTCCGCTCGTGCACGTGCCCTACAAGGGCAACAGCCCGGCGATGACGGACGTGATCGCCGGCAATGTCGCCAGCATGTTCGACATCCCGGTCACGGTGCTGCCGCAGCTCAAGACGGGCCGCATCCGCGCGCTGGCGATCCTGAGCTCGCGGCGCAGCTCGGTGCTGCCCGACGTGCCGACGCTGCGCGAGGCGGGCTACCCCGGCTTCGAGGAGGCCGGCAGCGACCTGTGGTTCGGCCTCGTGGCGCCCGCGCAGGCGCCGGCCGCCCTGGTCGAGCGCATCCACGCCGAGACCGTGAAGGTCGTGCGCTCCAGGGACATGGCGGAGACGATCAAGACCATGGGCTACGAGCCCTGGACGATGCAGCCCGCCGAGTTCAAGGCGTTCATCCGCGCCGACCACGCCAAGTGGGGCAAGGTGGTGAAGGCGTCGGGACTCAAGGCCGAGTGAGCGGCTACGGCCGGCAGACTCCGGAGCGGGCAGCGGCTGCGACAGTCGTCATGCCGGGCGCGAACCGGCATCCATCTCCGAACCCAGCGCCGCGCACGGACCGCGTTCGGGAGATGGATTGCGGGTCGAGCCCGCAATGACGAGGATCGGGAAGAGTTCGTCACGCCGCCGGGACGCCCGAGAAGTTCGTCATGCCGGGCTCGACCCGGCATCCATCTCCAGGTCGACGTCGCACCCGAGCCGTGTTCGGGATCGGAGGTCGAGCCCGCAATGACGGGGATCGTCACGAGCTTGACGGGGAACGGACTCTTCCGTGCCGCCCCGGGGAATCCCGCAAAGCCGTGCCTGACTTGATCTGGCGCAATCCGGTTGTGCCGTGCACCGCCGACCATGCGCGTTCCATCCATCCCCGAGGAGAGACCCCATGTTCCGACGCATCCTGATCGCCGTCGACGGCAGCGAGACCTCGAACCATGCCCTCGACACCGGGCTGCAGCTCGCCAGGCAGGGGCAGGCCAGCGTGCGGGTGGTCCATGCGCTGGACGAGCTGGCCTCCGTCAGCGGCTACCCCTACAGCGCGCAGCTGCGTGACGTGGTGCGGCAGGAGGGGCAGAAGATCCTGGACGATGCCCTCGCGATCGCCCGCAAGGCCGACGTGCCGGCCGACGCCGAGCTGGTGAACCAGCCCGACGGGCGGCTCGGCGAAATGGTCGCCAACGCTGCGCGCGCCTGGAACGCCGACCTGGTCGTGGTCGGCACCCACGGCCGGCGCGGCATCGGCCGCGTGCTGCTGGGCAGTGGCGCGGAAGAGGTGGTGCGCATGGCCCCCGTGCCCGTGCTCACGGTGCGGTCCAGCGCCTGACCCGCAGCGCCGCGTGGTGGTCGGCCGCGGCGGCTGCAAGGCCCCGGCTGGTTGCCAGGCATTGCCATGCACTGGATCGTCATCGCCAGCGCGTCGCGCGCACGGGTGCTGCATCGCGCCCCCGACGGCACCTTGACGGTGCTGCAGGCGTTCGCGCAGGCCGAGGACCACGGGGCCGGCCCGCGGACCGACCCCGACCGCCGCGGCTGGCGTTTCGGCCGCCCCGGCGCCGGCGGGGCGTCGCTGGCGGCGCGGGTGGATTCGCACCGGCGCGAGCACCGGCGCTTCGCCGCCGAGCTGGCCGCCCTGCTGGAGCGGTCGGCCCGGACGGGCGCCTTCCGGGACCTCACCGTCATCGGCACCGAACCGTTCGTCGGCCACCTGCGGCAGGCGCTGGGCCCGCTCACCCGGCGCCGCGTGCGCGGCGTGCTCGGGCTCGATCTCTGCCACGTGGCCTGGGCCGACCTGCGCGACCGGGTCGACGCGGCCCTGCGCGCGGGCCCGTCGCCAACGGATGGGTGCGGCCGTCCGACACCACGCGCCGCGTGCGATGGCCACGGCCGGGCACCACGGCCGGGCCGGTAGCTGATCCGGTAACGGTTTGCCCCAGCGGTTCCCCCACCCCCGCCTGCTTGACATTTGTCATGTGCAGGGGCTCCTGGCCGACTAGAGTGGCCTCCATCGACGGGCCGGCGCGGAGGTGGAGCGGCCCCTTCCGCATGGCAGCCAAGGCTGCACTCCCCGGAGGTCCCCATGCCCATCACCGCCATTCCCGTGGGCTCCCTGACGTCGCCGCTGTCGCCCTGGCCGCAGCCGGCGGCCCCGGAAGTCCGGATCCCCTTCCGAGCCCGCGGCGAAGCCGGCGAGGCGCGCCCGCCGCCGCGCCCGCGCGAGCAGGACCTGTCCGATGAGGCGTTGCGCCCCGGCCTGCCGGCCCGATCCTCCGGGCTGCTCGACGGCGCCGCCTTCGTCTTGCGCCGCATCAAGATCGGCCAGCCCGCCTACCTCGAGGGCGACGCACTGCAATCGCTGTTTGCCGTGCTGCGCGGCAGTTTCAAGGCCTCGGTCCTGCTGCGCGACGGACGCGACCAGGTCACCGGCTTCTGGATGGCGGGCGACCTGATGGGCATGGACGGCATCGCCGGGGGCGCCCATGCCCTCACCGCGACGGCGCTGGAGGACAGCGACGTCTGGGTGCTGCCCTTCACCGGCATGCAGGCGATGTCGGCCCAGGGGCCGCAGTGGCAGGAAGCCATGTGCCGGGCGCTGGCGCAGGAAGTGGTGCGCGAGTACCGGCACATGCAGGTGCTCGGCGGCACCAACACCGAGACCCGGCTGGCCTACTTCCTGCTGGAGATGTCGGACGCCATGCAGGCGCGCGGCTACTCGGCCACCGAGTTCCACCTGCGCATGTCGCGCGCCGAGATCGGCAGCTACCTCGGCGTGGCGCTGGAAACCGTGAGCCGCACCCTGTCGGCCTTCCAGCAACTGGGCATCATCGGCGTCCACAAGCGCCACATCACGATCCACTCGCTGGACGCGCTGCGCGCCGTGCGCGACGGCGAAGGCCTGCGCGCGCTGCCCGACTGACGGCCCCGCAGGCCGCGGGACGCCGGTCCTGCTTGAGGTGCGTCAACTAGCGGGCGCGGGCTGCCCGCTACCGTGGCGCCGGCCGCAGCTTCGCGGCAGGACGACGGAGCAAGCACGATGCGATTGACCTTCCTGGGTGCCGCCGGCACCGTCACGGGTTCGAAGTACCTGCTGGAGCACGAGGGACGGCGGCTGCTGGTGGACTGCGGGCTGTTCCAGGGGCTGAAGGTCCTGCGCCTGCGCAACCGGGAGCCCCTGCCGCTGGATGCCGCGGCGATCGACGCCGTGGTCCTGACGCATGCGCACATCGACCACAGCGGCTACCTGCCGGCGCTGGCGCGGCAGGGGTTCCGCGGGCCGGTCTACTCGACCCCCGCGACGCGCGACCTTGCCGGGCTGATGCTGCCCGACGCCGGCCACCTGCAGGAGGAGGATGCCGCCTACGACAACCGGCACGGGTTGTCGAAGCACCGGCCGGCGCTGCCGCTGTACACCGAGGAGGACGCCCGCCAGTCGCTGCGGCTGTTCCAGCCCCGGCCGTTCCACGAGGACTTCGAGCCCATCCCCGGCGTGCGCCTGCGCTTCACCCGGGCCGGCCACATCCTGGGCGCGGCCAGTGTGCACGTGGCCTGGGACGGCGGCACGGTGCTGTTCTCCGGCGACCTGGGCCGTGACGACGACGTGCTGATGCGGCCGCCGGAGGCGCCGCCTGCCGCCGACCACGTGCTGGTGGAGTCGACCTACGGCGACCGGCGCCACGTCGAGGCCGACACGGCCACGGTGCTGGCGGGCATCGTGGCGCGCACGGCGGCGCGCGGCGGCATCGTCGTGGTCCCGGCGTTCGCGGTCGGCCGCGCCCAGGCGCTGCTGCACCTGCTGCACGAGCTCAAGCAGGAAGGGCGCATCCCCGACCTGCCGGTGTTCCTCAACAGCCCGATGGCGGCCGACGCGACGGAGATCTACCACCGCCACCGCGCCGAGCACCGGCTCGATGACCAGCAGTCGGCCGGCATGTGCCGCGTGGCCCGGATCGTGAACTCGGTCGAGGAGTCGGAGCGCCTCAACCGCCTGCGGGTGCCGGCGGTGATCATCTCGGCCAGCGGCATGGCCACCGGCGGCCGCGTCGTCCACCACCTCAAGGCCTTCGCGCCCGATGCGCGCAACACCATCCTGCTGGCCGGCTACCAGGCCGCGGGCACCCGCGGCGCCGCCCTGGCCGGCGGCGCGAGCCAGCTGCGGATCCATGGCGAGGACGTACCGGTGCGGGCCGAGGTGACCAGCCTCGGCTCGATCTCGGCCCATGCCGATCGCGCCGAACTGCTCGCCTGGCTGGGACGGCTGCCGCGGCCGCCCCGGCGCGTGTTCGTGACCCACGGCGAGCCGGTGGCGGCGGACAGCCTGCGCCAGGCCATCGAAGAGCGGCACGGCTGGCCGTGCACGGTGGCCGAGCACCTGCACGCGCACGAGCTGTGAGCGGCGGCGCCGCCCTCAGCGCTGGATGTCCTTGATCAGGAACGGCGAGCGCCGCGTCGTCTTGGCGATCACCGCGCGCACCACGCGCTCGAGTTGCGCGGCGGCGCGGGACCGGGGCCGTTCGCGGGCGCGGATGATGCGCAGGCGCAGCGGGATGGCGGGGCGGAACGGCACGCCGACGATGGAGGCGCGCGGCCGGGCGACGTGCAGGAAGGGCTCCGAGATCGCCAGGCCGCAGCCGGCCTCCACCAGGTCGAGGGCCTGCTCGGACTGGTTGACCACCATGTCGATCTCGCGCCGCTGGCCGGCGTCGGCCAGCGCCTTGCGCACCAGGCGACCGATCGCGGTGTCGTCCCGGTAGCACAGCAGCGGCTGGGCCTGGAGGTCGCGCGGGCCCACGCTGCGCCGGCTGGCCAGCGGGTGGTCGCGGGGCATGAAGCACACCGCCTCGGCCTGGCAGATGTTCTCGCCGTCGATGTAGGGGTTGTCGGTCGGCTCGTGCACCAGGCCGAAGTCGGCGTGACTGTGGGCCACGCGCTCGGCGACCTGGTGGGTCGGCAGCATCTGCACCTCGATGCGGATGTCCTGGTTGGCGCGGCTGAACTGGGCGATGGCCGGCGTCAGGAAGGCGTGGGCCAGCGACGCCGCGCTGGCCACCGTCACGTGGCCGGCATGGCCGTCGCGCAGGCGCTGGATCAGCAGCGAGATCGCGTTCATCTCGTTGCGCAGCTGCTCCACCTGGGGCAGCAGCGTCTCGGCCTCGGGGCTGGGATAGAGGCGGCCGCGCACGCGCCGGAACAGCACGAAGCCCGCCGCTTCCTCGGCCAGGCGCAGCGTCTTGGACACCGCGGGCTGGGAGACGTCCAGGGTGCGCGCCGCCTCGCTCACCGAACCGGTGCGCATGATGGCCTCGAACACCTCGAGCTGGTGCGCGTTCATGGGTCATAACCTCCGGTAGCAAATGCCGTAACCCGCAGTGTATGGACTTCGGCAGCCGCCTTTCCAAGAATGGGGGCCGCATGACCGTGATCGACTTCAACAGTCGCCCGCCCATCCCCGCGTTCGACGGGGCCGGCGCCGCCCACCTGCGCAACTACCGGCGCGTCTACGAGGGCAGCGAGGCGCAGGTGCGTGACGCGGCCGGCAGCGATCCCCTGGGCAGCTACCTGGCCGCCTACGACCGGGTCGGCGCCCGCCACGTGGTGGTCAAGGCCAAGGACGTCGAGACCACGTTCGGCATCAAGGTCGACAACGAAGCCGTGGCCGCGTTCTGCCGCGCGCACTCGCCCCGCTTCATCGGCTGGGCGGGGGTGGATCCGCACAAGGGCGAGGCCGCGGTGCGCGAACTGGAAGTGGCGGTGCGCGAGCTGGGGCTGCGCGGCCTGAACCTGCAGTGCTTCGAGCACCGGCTCGCGATCAACGATCCCCGGCTCTACCCGCTGTACCGCAAGTGCGTGGAGCTGGACGTGCCGGTCAACATCCACTGCGGCATCAACTTCTCCACCGACTGCCTGATGGAGCACGGGCGGCCGCTGCTGCTCGACCAGGTGCTGGTCGAGGTGCCGGGCCTGCGGGTGGTGGCATCGCCGCCCGGCTGGCCCTGGGTGCACGAACTGATCGGGGTGGCCTGGCGCCATCCCAACCTGTCGATCGCCGTCTCGGCCGTCCGGCCGAAGCTGCTGGCCACGCCGGGCTCCGGCTACGAGGGGCTGCTCCAGTACGGCAACACCGTCCTGCAGGACCGCATCCTGTTCGGCACGTCGTACCCGATGCAGCCGATCGAGCGCGCGGTGCAGGAGGTCCTGCAACTGCCGCTGAAGGATTCCGTGCGCGACAAGTGGCTGCACGGCAACGCGGCGCGATTCCTGGGAGTGTCTGCATGAACAAGGTCGCCATTGGCGTGGACATCGGCGGAACCTTCACCGATGTCGTCGCCCGCGACGCCACCGGGCGCACGCGCATCGCCAAGGTGCCCTCGACCCGGCCCGACCCGGCCGAGGCCGTGCGCAATGTGCTGCGCGAACTGCTGCCGGCCTGGGGCGTGGCACCGGCCGACGTGGTGCGGTTCGTCCACGGCACCACCGTGGCCACCAACGCCGTTCTCGAGCGCAAGGGCTCCCGGCTCGGGCTGCTGTCGACGGCGGGCTTCACCGACGTGCTGGAGATCGGGCGCCAGAGTCGCAAGCAGATCTACGACCTGATCCTGCGGCCGGAGACGCCCGTGTTCCTGGCGCCCGGGGCCCAGCGCCGCGGCGTGGTCGAGGCAATCAGCCCGACCGGCGAGGTGACCACGCCGCTCGACCCCGAGTCGCTGGCCGCGGCCGTGCAGGCGCTGGTCGACGAGGGCGTGCAGGCGATCGCGATCTGCTTCCTGTTCTCGTACATGAACCCGGTGCACGAGCGCCAGGCGGCCGACTTCATCCGCGAGCGGCATCCGGGGCTGCTGGTGTCGCTGTCCTCCGAGGTCGATCCGGCGTTCCGCGAATACGAACGCACGGTGGTGACCTGCTTCGACGCCTACGTCAAGGCCGGCCTCGACCGCTACCTGGCGGCCATGGAATCCGACCTGGCCGGCGCCGGCGTGCCGGCCACCCTGCAGATCATGCAGTCGCGCGGCGGCGTCTGTTCGGCCCGCGTGGCGCGGCGCCGGCCGATCCGGCTGTTCCTCTCCGGCCCGGCCGCCGGTGTCGTCGGCGCCCGCGAGGTCGGGCGCTCGGCCGGCCACGGCAACATCATCACGGTCGACATCGGCGGCACCAGCTCGGACATCGCGCTGATTGCCGACGGCAGGCCCGTGATCCGCCCCGATGGCCTGCTCGACGGCTACCGCATCCGGGTGCCGATGGTGGACGTCAACTCGATCGGCTCGGGTGGCGGCAGCGTGGCCTGGATCGACGCCGGCGGCGGGCTGCGCGTCGGGCCGCGCTCGGCCGGCTCGCAGCCGGGCCCGGCCTGCTTCGGCCGCGGCGGCACCGAGGCGACCGTCACCGACGCCTCCGTGGTGCTGGGGCTGATCGATCCGGGCTACTTCGCCGGCGGCAGCATGAAGCTCGACCGCGACCTGGCGCTGCGGGCGGTGGAAGAGAAGATCGCCCGGCCGCTGGGCATGAGCGTGCTGCAGGCGGCGCTGGGCATCCTGCGGGTGGTGAACGTGCAGATGGCCGAGGGCATCCGGCTGGTGTCCATCAGCCGCGGCGTCGACCCGCGCGCCTTCGCGCTGATGCCGTTCGGCGGCGGCGGCGCGCTGCACGCCGCGGCGCTGGCGCGCGAGCTGTCGATCGACACCATCGTGGTGCCGCGCTATCCCGGCGTGCTGTGCGCGGCCGGCCTGCTGTCGGCCACGGTGGAGCACGAGGCCGCCAGTGCCTTCGTGCGCAAGTTCGCCCAGGCCGGGGTCGCCGAGGTGCTGGCACGCTGCGACCGGCTGGCGGCCGAGTGCACGGAGCGGATGCGCGAGGATGGGGTCGACGTCGCCGAGGTGCGCACCAGCTGCCTGGCCGACGTCTGCTTCGTCGGCCAGGCCCACCACATCGAGGTGCCGTTCGAGACCGACGACCCCGAGCGGCTGCTCGGCCAGCTGTACGACCGCTTCTGCGCGCTGCACGAGCAGCTCTACGGGCACGCCACGCGGTCGGCTGCCATGTTCGTCAACCTGCGGGTGGTGCAGCGGGCCGCGGCGGCCGCCGAGCCCGCGGCGGCCGCGCGCCGTCCGGCGACGGGCACGCGACCGCCGGCACGCAAGGGCACCCGCCGGATCCTGCTCGACGCACGCGCCGACTTCGTCCCGGCGGCCGTGTTCGACCGCGACGGGCTGGCGCCGGGCGACGTCATCGACGGGCCCGCCATCGTCGAGCAGGCCGACACCACCACCCTGGTGGAGCCCGGCTGGCGGGTCAGCGTCGCTCCCGACGAGTCCCTGATCGCGAGGAAGACGTCATGAACGCGCGCGTCGAGTCCCTGGACCCGATCACCCTGGAGGTGATCCGCAACAAGCTCGAGGGCATCGCCAACGAGATGCAGATGACGCTGCTGCACAGCGCCTTCTCGCCCATCGTCAAGGAGGGCATGGACTGCTCGGCGGCCGTGTTCACCGCCGACGGCCAGACCATGGCGCAGGCCACCGCGATTCCGATCCACCTCGCGACCATGATCCCGGCGCTGCACGCCGTGCTGCACAAGTACCCGGTGGCGTCGATGGCGCCCGGCGACGTCTACCTGCTCAACGACCCCTACTGCGGCGGCACCCACCTGCCGGACATCACGCTGTTCGTGCCGGTGTACGCCGACGGCCGCGTGGTCGCCTTCAGCGTCTCCACGGTGCACCACCAGGACATGGGCGGCATGGCGCCCGGCTCGATCCCGACCAACGCGACCGAGATCTACCAGGAAGGCCTGCGGCTGCCGCCGCTGAAGTACATGGACGCCGGGCGCGAGAACGAGACCCTGCGCGAGATCCTGCGGCTGAACATCCGGCTGTCCGACACGTTCTTCGGCGACCTGCACGCCCAGCTGGCGGCCTGCCGGGTCGGCGAGCGCCGCCTCACGGAGCTGTGCGCCAGCTACGGCGCGGCCGACATCGAGCGCGGCTTCGGGCTGCTGCTCGACCGCTCCGAGGCGATGACCCGCAATGCGCTGCGCCAGCTGCCCGAGGGCACCTTCCACTACGTCGACTGGCTGGACAACGACGGCGTGGAGCTGGACCGCAAGGTCCGCCTGGAGGTGGCCGTCACCGTGCGCGACGGCACCATCCACTTCGACTTCACCGGCACCGACCCGCAGCTCAAGGGGCCGCTCAACTGCGTGCCCTCCGGCGCCCAGGCCGCCGCCTACTACGCCGTGCGCGCCCTGACGGACGCCAGCATTCCCACCAACGGCGGCTGCTTCCGGCCCGTCACCCTGCACCTGCCCGAGGGCAGCCTGGTCAACCCGGTGGCGCCGGCGCCGGTGAACGCGCGCACGGCCACCATCAAGCGCATGTGCGGGATGATGGTCGGCGCATTGGCCGAGGCGGTGCCCGAGCGGGTCCCGGCCGCCTCGGCCAGCGTCTCCACCATGCTGGCCTTCGGCGGCCGGCGGCCGGACGGCAGCAGCTTCATCGTCAGCGAGCTGGTGGCCGCCGGCACCGGTGCCAGCCAGGCCAGCGACGGTGTCGACTGCCTGCAGACGGATGGCTCCAACAGCATGAACCTGCCGCTCGAATCGCTCAGCATGGACGTGCCGGTGCGGGTGCTGCGCTTCGGCCTGCGGCCGGACTCGGGCGGCGCCGGCCGGCACCGCGGCGGGCTGGGCGTGGTCAAGGAATACGAGTTCCTGGTCGACGGCATCCGCTTCACCTACCGCGGCGAGCGCCACTTCACGCAGGCGCGCGGGTCTCGCGGCGGCGGCGCCGGCGCGATGGCGCGCGCCACCATCCACCGGGCCGACGGCCGCGTCGAGCAGATCCCGTCCAAGACGGTGACTGAGCTCGGGCGCGGCGACCGGCTGCTGGTGGAGACGGCGGGCGGCGGCGGCTTCGGCGCGCCACAGGAGCGGCCGCGCGAGCAGGTGCTGGCGGACCTGCGCAACGGCAAGGTGAGCCCGGCCGCGGCGCGCGAGACCTATGCACAGACTGGCCTTTGACTGGAGATGACGATGAAGCGCATTGCTGGGTGCCTGCTGGCACTGTTCCTGTCGATGGGTGCCTGGGCCCAGGCGGAGTACCCGAACAAGCCGATCCGCATCGTGATTCCGTTCTCGCCCGGCTCGGCGACGGACCAGACCACCCGCATCCTCGGCCAGGCGGTCTCCACGGCGCTCGGGCAGCCGTTCGTCTACGACTACAAGCCCGGCGCCAACGGCGCCATCGCGGGGGCCGAGGTCGCCAAGGCCGCGCCCGACGGCTACACCCTGCTGGTGGCGGGCGGCAGCGTCATGGCCGTGGTGCCGGCCACGGTGAAGAAGCCGCCCTACGACCCGGTGGCCGACTTCACGCCGATCACCGACTTCGGCCGCTTCACCTTCTTCCTGTTCGTCAATTCCGCGGTGCCGGCCAAGACCCTGGGCGAGTTCGTCTCGTACGCCAAGGCCAATCCGCGCAAGCTGTCGTACGGCACCGGCAACGCCAGCGGCATCGTCGCCTTCACCCAGATGAACGCGCTGGCCGGCATGGACCTGGTGCACGTGCCGTACAAGGGCGAACCGCCGGCCGTGATCGACCTGGTGGCGGGCCGGCTGGATGCGATGTGGGCGACGCCCACCGCCACGCTGCCGCACGCCAAGGACGGCAAGCTGCGCGCGCTGGCAACCTCGCTCAAGACGCGCTCGGCCCTGCTGCCCGACGTGCCGACGATCGACGAGGCGGGCATGCCCAAGTTCAACATCGTGCTGTGGCAGGGCCTGGTCGGCCCGGCCGGCACGCCGCGGCCGGTCGTCGATCGCCTGAACCGCGAGTTCAACGCGGCCATGAAGCGGCCGGAGGTCATCGCCGCCATGGACGGCCAGGCCTTCACGCTGGTGCCCGGCACGCCCGAGCAGTTCGGCGCGCTGGTCAAGGAGCAGATCGAGACCTACCGCAACCTGCTGCGCCAGGCCGGCGTGCAACCCGAATGAGCAGCACGAGCGCGCTGTTCCGGCCCTATGCGCTGCGCGGGCTGGAGTTGCCCAACCGCATCGTCATCGCGCCGATGTGCGAGTACAGCGCCGTGGACGGCTGCGCGACCGACTGGCACCTGATCCACCTCGGCCACCTCGCGCTGTCGGGGGCGGGCCTGCTGGTCATCGAGGCCACCGCGGTGGAGGCGCGCGGGCGCATCACGCGCGAGTGCCTGGGCCTGTACTCGGACGAGAACGAGCGCGCACTTGCGCGCGTGCTGCAGGTGGTGCGCCAGTACAGCGACATCCCGGTCGGCATCCAGTTGGCGCACGCGGGCCGCAAGGGCGCGCGCATCAAGCCCTCGGACGGGCGGGCGCCGATCCCCGCGGGGGAGGGCGGCTGGAGCACGGTCGCACCGAGCGCGGTGCCGTTCGCCGACGGCTGGCAGACGCCGCAGGCGCTCGATGCGCAGGGCATGCGCGAGGTCATCGCCGCCTTCGTGCGGGCGACGCAGCGCTGCGTGCGCCTGGGCCTGGACCTGATCGAGCTGCACGCCGCGCATGGCTACCTGATCAGCTCCTTCCTGTCGCCGATCGCCAACCGCCGCAGCGACGGCTATGGCGGCACGGCGGCCGCGCGCATGCGCTTCCCGCTCGAGCTGTTCGAGGCGGTGCGCGCCGCCTGGCCGCGCGACAAGCCGCTGGGCGTGCGCTGCAACGGCACCGACTGGGACGAGCGCGGCATCACGCCCGAGGACACGGTGGCGTTCGCGCGCGAATTGCGCGGGCTGGGCTGCGATTTCGTCGACGTCTCCTCCGGCGGCAACAGCGCGGCCGCGGTTCCGCTGCGGCCCGGCTACCAGGTCCCGTTCGCCAGCCAGGTGCGCCGCGAGGCCAGCATCCCGGCCATCGCGGTCGGGCTGATCCGCGATCCACGCCATGCGGAGGCCATCGTGGCCGAGGGCCATGCCGACCTGGTGGCGCTGGCCCGCGGCATCCTGGACAACCCGCGCTGGCCCTGGCATGCGGCGCGCCTGCTCGGCGCCGAGGTCGCCGAGCCCTACCAGTACAAGCGGGCCGTGGCGCAGGAGCCGTATCCCCTGCGGCAGGCGGCGGCATGAGCACCCGGACCGACGGCGCGGACACCGCCCGCATGCAGAGGCCGCTGGCGCCGGAGTGGCTGGACCCCGCCTATTCGCGCGACCTGCGCGAGCGCTGCCGGCAGATCGAGGCCGAGCCGCTGCCGGCCTCGACCGCCGCCCTGCTGGACGAGGCTGCCGCCGCCGTGCCCCATCGCTGCGCCGTGCAGTTCATCGACACCGGCGAGCGCTACACGTACGCCGAGCTGAAGGGCGCCGCCGACCGCCTGGCCGGCGGCCTGCACCGGCTGGGCGTGCGCAAGGGCAGCCGGGTGGCGGTGATGCTGCCCAACATCCCGCAGTTCCCCATCACCTGGCTGGCGCTGGGGCGGCTGGGCGCGGTGATGGTGCCGGTGAACGTCGGCTACACGGCGCGCGAGCTGGAGTACGTGCTGAACGACGCGCAGGCCCAGTTCCTGGTCCTGCACGACAGCTTCCTCGAGGTCCTCGACGGGGTGGCGCGCTGGCCGGACGGGCTGGACGCCGGCCGCACGGTGGTGGTGGGGACGGGACGGCCCGCGCAGCAGAGCTGGGAGGCCGTGCTCGGGGCCGGCGAGGCCGGCTTCGTCGCACCGGAGCCGGTGGGCCCCGACGACCTGTGCAACATCCAGTACACGTCGGGCACCACCGGCTTTCCCAAGGGCTGCCTGCTCACGCAGCGCTACTGGGTGACCATCGGCAAGATCAACTCGGCCCGCGATGGCCTGCGCTACGAACGCATCCTGACTTCCACGCCGTTCTATTACATGGACCCGCAGTGGCTGCTGCTGATGACGTTCTACCAGCGGGCCACCCTGTTCGTCGCCGCGCGCCAGAGCGCCAGCCGCTTCAGCACCTGGCTGCACGAGCACCGCATCCAGTTCTGCCAGCTGCCGGCCGAGCCCGCCTACAAGCAGCCGCCGCTGCCGCTGGACGGCGCCAACCAGGTCCGGCGCGCCAACGTGTACGGCCTGCGGCCCGTCATCCATGCCGAGGTGGAGCGGCGCTTCAACCTGAACGCCCGCGAGGCCTTCGGCATGACCGAGATCGGCTCCACCATGTTCGTGCCGATCGAGGCGGCCCAGATGACGGGCAGTGGATCGTGCGGTGTCGTCGGCCCGTTCCGCGAGGTGCGGGTGGTCGACGAGGCGGGCCGGGTCGTGCCGCCCGGCACCATCGGCGAGCTGCAGGTGCGCGGCAGCGGCATCCTGCTGGGCTACTACAACCGGCCGGACGCCAGCCGCGACGCCTTCCAGGACGGCTGGTTCCGCACCGGCGACCTGTTCCGCCAGGACGAGGACGGCTGGCTGTTCATCGTCGGCCGGGTGAAGGACATGATCCGGCGCAGCTCCGAGAACATCCCGGCGCGCGAGGTCGAATCGGTGCTGCGCGGGCTGCCGGAGATCGCCGACGTCGCCGTGATCCCGGTCCCCGACGAGCTGCGCAAGGAGGAGGTCAAGGCCTGCGTGATCCTGCAGCCCGGGCTGCAGCCGGCCGACCTGCCGCCGCAGCGCATCACCGACTACGCCAGGCAGTTCCTGGCCGCCTTCAAGGTGCCGCGCTATGTGGAGTACCTGCAGGAGTTCCCGCGCACGGCCTCGGGCAAGGTGCGCAAGCAGGAACTGATCGCGGCCAAGCCCGACCTGCGCGCCGGCAGCTGGGACCGCGTGGACGACGTGTGGCGTTGACGAACAAGAGGAGACAAGGACCCATGGACATCCAGAGAATCCAGCCCGGGCCGCGCCTGAGCCGGGCGGTCATCCACAACGGCGTGGCCTGGCTGGCCGGCATCACCGCGCCCGACCGTTCGCAGGACATCCGCGGCCAGCTCGCGCAGGTGTTCGACCGCCTCGAGCAGCACCTGCAGGACGCCGGCAGCGACCGCACCCGGCTGCTGTCGGCCCTGGTGGTCCTGAAGGACCCGGCGCGTGACTTCGCCGCCCTGAACGAGCTGTGGGAAGCCTGGATCCCCGCCGGCCAGGCGCCGGCGCGGGCCACCATCCAGGCCGGGCTGGCCGCGCCCGACATCCTGGTGGAGATCATCGTCACGGCGGCCGTGGCCCCGGGGGCGGCGCCATGACGGCCGACTGGCGTGTCGGCGTCGAGGTCGGCGGCACCTTCACCGACCTGGTCGCGCTGCAGGGCAGCACGGTGCGCATCGCCAAGGTGCCCAGCGTGCCGGGGCGGCCGGAGGAGGGCGTGTTCGCCGCCTTCGAGGCGGCCGGCATCCCGCTGGCGGCGATGGGCGACCTGGTGCACGGCTCCACCGTCGCCACCAACGCCGTGCTGGAGCGCAAGGGTGCGCTCACCGCGCTGCTGGTGACCCAGGGCTTCGCCGACCTGCTGCTGGTGCAGCGCCAGGACCGGCCCAAGGTCTACGAGCTGCGCTATGCCAAGCCGGCCCCGGTGGTGCAGCGGCGCGACGTGTTCGAGGTGCCCGAGCGCCGGCTGGCCGACGGCAGCGTGGCGCAGCGGCTCGACCTGGACGCGCTCGGCCCCCAGCTCGACGCATTCCTGTTCGCGCGGCCGTACCAGGCGGTGGCGATCTGCCTGCTCAACGCCTACGTCGATCCGGCGCACGAGCAGGCGCTGGCGGCCTGGCTGCGCCGGCACCGGCCCGACCTGCACGTGAGCTGCTCCAGCGAGGTGAGCCGCGAGTTCCGCGAATACGAGCGCGCCTCCACGACCGCGCTGTCGGCCTACGTGCAGCCCGTGATCGACCGTTACCTGGGCCGCTTCGAGGAGCGGCTGCAGGCCAACGGCTTCCGCGGCCGCTTCTCCGTCATGCAGTCCAACGGCGGCCGCCTGCCGGCCGCCGCGATCCGGCGCAACGCCATCACGGCGCTGTTCTCGGGCCCGGCCGGCGGCGTCACCGGCGCGGTGCGGGTGGCCGGCCTGTCCGGCTACCGCAACCTGATCACGCTCGACATGGGCGGCACCAGCACCGACGTCTGCCTGGTCGCCGACGGCCAGCCGGCGGTCACCTCCGGCACCGCCGTCGACGGCCTGCCGGTGCGCACGCCGGTGGTCGACATCGCCTCGGTCGGCGCCGGCGGCGGCAGCATCGTCTGGAGCGACAGCGGCGGCATGCTGCACGTCGGTCCGCGCTCGGCCGGCGCCGACCCCGGCCCGGCCTGCTACGGCCGCGGCGGCGTGCAGCCCACCATCACCGACGCCCACGTGGTGCGCGGCACCATCCGGCCCAAGGCCTTCCTCGGCGGGCGCATGGCGCTGGACGCCGCCGCCTCGCGGCGCGCCTTCGAGGAGCTGGCGGCGACCTACCGCGTCGAGGTGCAGCAGATGGCCGATGACGCGGTGCGCATCGCCGACGCCAACGTGGTGCGCGCCGTGCAGCTGATCTCGACCGAGCTGGGCGAGGACCCGCGCGACTACGTGCTGGTGCCGTTCGGCGGCGCGGGGCCGCTGCATGCGGCCCGCATCGCCGAGGAGCTGGGCATCGCGACAGTGGTGATCCCGGCCGACGCCGGCGTGCTGTCGGCCTTCGGCCTGGTGGCGGCGGAGTTCACCCAGTACGAGGTGCTGACGCGGCGCGTGCGCATCGATGCGCAGGCGCCGGCGGCGGTGCGCGAGGTCTTCGCGACCCAGCGCACGGCCGTCGAGCAGCGCTTCGCCGCCCTGGGCGTGGCGGCGCAGTGCCGCTACACGCTGACGCTGCAGATGCGCTTCGTCGGCCAGGCCTTCGAGCTGGACGTGCCGGTCGATCCGGCGGCGCTGCCCGGGCTGACCGAGGCGGCGCTGCAGGAGGCCTTCCTGGCCACCCACGAGCAGGTGTACTTCAGCCGCGGCGGGGCGGCTGGCAAGCCGCTGGAGATCGTGGGCTTCCGGCTCGGCGCGTCCGCGCCCGAGATGGTCGACCTGCCGCGCCGCTCGCTGGCGGCCGACCCCGGCCCGCTCGGCAGCACCGAGGTCTACGAGTGGCGCACCCGCCACGCCTGCGCGGTGGCCACGCGCGGCCAGCTGCTGGCGCGCGGCGAGGTGCCCGGGCCGCTGCTGCTGGAGGACGAGACCGCCACGATCTACGTCCCGCCCGGCTGGTCGGCCCGCAACGACGACGCCTGCAACCTGGTCCTGCAACGCAAGGGAGCAACCTGATGGCCCTCGATCCCGTCGACTACGCCGTGGTCAGCCAGGCGCTGGCCGCCGCCGCCCGCGAGATGGGCATCAAGCTGGTGCGCTCGGCCTATTCCACCATCGTGCGCGAGGCCCGCGACGCCTCGGCCGCCATCCTGGACCGGACCGGCAACGTCATCGCCCAGGCCGAGATGATCCCGATGCAGCTCGGATCGATGGGCGTCACCCTGCGGGCCTGCCTGGACGCCTTCCCGGCCGACACGCTGCGCGAGAGCGATTTCCT
Source organism: Ramlibacter pinisoli (assembly GCF_009758015.1). NCBI lineage: Bacteria > Pseudomonadati > Pseudomonadota > Betaproteobacteria > Burkholderiales > Comamonadaceae > Ramlibacter > Ramlibacter pinisoli. Next base: position 1,685,680 of record NZ_WSEL01000009.1, on the reverse strand, counting down.
GGTCAACAACCACCCGTTCCACGGCGGCCAGCACCTGCAGGACGTGTTCATCTTCCTGCCGGTGTTCGTCGACGGCGAGCTGGTGGCGTTCTCCGGCACCGTCGCCCACCACCTGGACCTCGGCGGCGGTGGTGCCGGCCTGAACAACTCGGCCACCGACGTCTACCAGGAGGGGCTGCTGCTGCCGCCGATGCGTTTCGACTACGAGCGCGACTGGCAGGGCGGCAACTTCGAGCGGCTGCTGCGCGCCAATGTCCGCGTGCCCGAGCAGACGCTGGGCGACTTCAACGCCCAGTTCTCGGCCAACCGCATCGGGATCGAGCGCGTGCGCCAGCTGTGCCGGCGCTACGGCGTGGCCACCGTGCGCCAGGTGATGGTGGCGCTGACCGACCATGCCGAGTCGCAGCTGCGCGCCGCCATCCGCGAGATCCCGGACGGCACCTACTGCGGCGAGGACGCCATGGACGACGACGGCGTGCACGACCAGCCGGTCTGGATCCGGGCCCAGGTCACGGTGGCCGGCGACTCGCTGCGGATCGGCTTCGAGGGCACCGACGCCCAGGTCACCCGCAACATCAACGCGCCCTGGGCGTCGACGTTCTCGGCGGTCATGAGCTGCCTGAAGGGCGTGCTGGTGGGCTCGGACGTGCCGTTCAACGAGGGCAGCTTCCGCCCGGTCAGCGTGGACGTGCCGCTGGGCAGCATCCTCAACCCGCGCCCGCCCGCGCCGGTGCGGGCCCGCATGGAACCGTGCTACCGCGCCTACTGCGCCGTGATGAAGGCGCTGGCCCAGGTGGTGCCGGACAAGGTCATCTCCTCGGGCTTCGATGCCGCCCTGATCACCTGCCTGGCGCGGCTGGCCGACGGCCGCTACCGGGTCTGCCTGGAGACCTATGGCGGCGGCTTCGGCGCCAGCGCCGCCAGCGACGGCGCCGACGGCATCGCGGCGTCGCTGTCGAACACCACCAACTCGCCGGTGGAGGCGCTCGACATGGAATTCGAGCATTTCCGCATCGTGTCCTACGGGCTGGCCCGCGACTCGTTCGGCCATGGCCGGCACCGCGGCGGCGCCGGGCTGTTCCGCCAGTACGAGGTGCTGCAGGACGGCGTCGATTTCTCGCTCTATGGCGACCGCTTCCGCATCGCCCCCGACGGCCTGTTCGGCGGCCGCAGCGGCAGCCGGGCCAGCGCCACGCTGGTGCGGGCGGGGCGCGAGCTGCCGCTGGACCTGCGCCACACGGTGCGCCTGCAGCGCGGCGACCTGGTGACCATCACCACCTCGGGCGGCGCCGGCTACGGCGACCCGCACGAGCGGGCGCGCGCGGCCGTCGACGTCGACGTCGAGCAGGGATTCCTCGGCGCCGAGCAGGCGCGCGCGGTCTACGGCGAGGGCTGCTGACGCGGCCCCGGTCCTGGTCTTCCGCCTTCCACTGTCCCCAAGGAGCAAGCCATGCGAACGACTCCCTTCCTGCGGTTCTGCGGCGCGGCCCTGAGCGTGCTGGCGGCCTGCGCGGCCCTGCCGGCGGCCGCGCAGACGGCGCAGCCGTGGCCGGCGCGGCCGGTGCGCATCGTCGTGCCGTACCCGCCCGGCGGCACCACCGACATCCTGGCGCGGCTGCTTGGCGAGCACCTGAAGGACGAGTTCGGGCAGCCGTTCGTCATCGAGAACAAGCCGGGTGCCGGCACCGTGTTCGGCTCCCAGTTCGTGGCCAGTTCGCCGCCCGACGGCTACACGCTGATGATGGCCACGGTGAGCACGCTGGCCATCAACCCGGTGCTGCTCAAGAAGATGCCCTACCGGCCCGAGAAGCTGGTGCCGGTGTCGCTGCTGGCCAAGGCGCCCTTCATGCTGGTGGCGTCGCCGGCGTTCCCGCCGAACACGGTCAAGGAGATGCTGGAGTACTACCGCGCCAAGCCCGGCGAGGTGAACCTGGCCGGGCAGGGAACGGGCGGCTCGGCGCACCTGGTGGGCGAGATGTTCAAGGCGGCGGCCAACGTCCCCGACCTGACCATCGTGCAGTACAAGGGCAGCGCACCGGCCAACGCCGACGCCATGGCCGGCCACGTGCAGATGCACTTCGACGGCATCAACACGGCGCTGCCGCTGGTGCAGCAGAAGCGCCTGAAGGCGCTGGCGATCACCGGCGATGCGCGCGTGCCGGCCGCGCCCGACGTGCCGACCTTCGTCGAGTCGGGCTATCCCAGCGTGGTCGCGACCTCGTGGTACGCGCTGGTCGCGCCGGCGGGCACGCCGCAGCCGGTGCTGGACCGGCTGAACGCGGCCAGCAACCGCGCGCTGGAGACGCCCGCCTTCAAGAGCCGGCTGTCGGCCGAGGGCGCGGTGGCGGGGGGCGGCACGCAGGCCGACCTGGTCCGCTTCGTCGAGGCGGAGACCGCCACCTGGCGCAAGGTGATCGCGCCGCTGAAGCTCGACGTCGACTAATGGCCGGCTGACCGGTGCGTGGGGCGCTGCCTCACGCGCCGGTCTTGCGGCGCGCCGCGGCCGCTGCTGCGGCCGCACGCCCGTCAGCCCACGCTGGAGGCCGCGATGCCGCGGCCTTCCCTTTCCCGCACATCGGTCTGATGGATCCCGGAGCCCGGGTCGCCGGCGCCCCGCTCGAGCCACGCCTTGTCACCTTGATCAGGGTTATCCCAGGGCTCCAAAACCCTAGGCCTGTCTACAATGTGGATAACTGTCCAATATGTGGACGAACCCTTTGAAGGAGCCGCATGCCCGTTGACCGCGCCGATCCCGAGCCGATGACGCCCTACCAGTACCCGAACCCGCGCGAGGCCCTGCCCGAGATCGTGGTGCCGAACGCCATCCCGACGGACGACCGGGTCTGGGTGCCGCAGGCGGAGAACGTCTGGTTCCGCCCGCTGTGCCTGAACGCCAGCCAGGGCTACTGGATGAATCTGCTGAAGGTGCGCAAGTCCGGCGTGCTGAGCCGGCACCGCCACCCGCAGGCCGTGCACGGCTTCGTGCTCAAGGGCCGCTGGAAGTACCTGGAGCACGACTGGGAAGCCACCGAGGGCAGCTACGTGTTCGAGCCGCCCGGCGAGACCCACACGCTCTACGTGCCGGAAGACGTCGAGGAAATGATCACCTACTTCCAGGTCAACGGTGTCATGTACTACACCGACCCCTGGGGCAAGGGCATGGGCTACGAGGACGTCTTCACCAAGATCGACATGTGCCGCAAGCACTACGAGGCCGTCGGCCTCGGCGCCGACTTCACCGACCAGTTCATCCGCTGAACGCCATGGCGGACGACAAGGCGAAGTACGACTTCGCGGGCCGGGTCGCGGTCGTCACCGGCGGCGCCAGCGGCATCGGCGCCGAGGTGGGGCGGCAGTTGCGCCAGGCCGGCGCGACGGTCGTGTCCTGGGACCTGGCGCCGGCCGACGAGGCGGGCACGGCCCTGGCAGTGGACGTCACCGACCGCGCCGCGGTCGACGCCGCCGCGGCCGCCACGGCGGCGCGCTGGGGCCGCATCGACTTCCTGGTCAACAGCGCCGGCTTCGCGGGCCCCACGGTGCCGCTGGATGACTACGACCCCGCGCAGTGGACGCGCATCGTCGACGTCAACCTGGTCGGCGTCTTCAACGTGTGCCGCGCCGTGGTGCCGCTGATGCGGCGCGCCGGGCAGGGACGCATCGTCAACATCGCCTCGCTAGCCGGCAAGGAAGGCACGCCCAACGCGTCGGCCTACAGCGCGGCCAAGGCCGGGGTGCTGGCCCTGACCAAGTCGCTGGGCAAGGAACTGGCGACCACCGGCATCCTGGTCAACGCCATCGCGCCGGCGGCGGTGCGCACCGCCATCCTCGACCAGATGGCGCCCGCCCACGTGCAGACCATGGTCGACAAGAGCCCGATGCGGCGCCTGGGCGAGCCGCCCGAGGTCGCCGAGATGGTGGCCTGGCTGTGTTCCGGCTCCTGCAGCTTCAGCACCGGCGCGGTGTTCGACCTGTCGGGCGGCCGCGCCACCTACTGAGACCCGCAAGCGATCCGATTCCCGGTGCAGGTCCCTGCACCGACCCCAACCGCTGACTTCAGCAACAACCCGATGGAGACTTCCATGACCTTCAACCGTACCCGCCGCGGCCTGACGGCCCTCGCTGCCCTGCTGGCCCTCGGGGCCGGCGTCGCGCAGGCGCAGACCGACTTCCCGAGCCGCCCGATCGAGCTGGTCGTGCCGTTCCAGCCCGGTGGCGGCACCGACGCCCTGGCGCGTTCGTTCGCCGATGCCAGCCGCAAGCACATGCCGCAAAGCATGATCATCGTGAACAAGCCCGGCGCCAGCGGCTCGATCGGCTGGCAGGACGTCGCCGCCGCCAAGCCCGACGGCTACCGCCTCGCGGTCATCACGGTGGAACTGGCCACGCTGCCGCACATGGGCATCGGCAAGATCTCCTACGAGGACCTGCAGCCCATCGCCCAGCTCAACGCCGACCCGGCTGCCATCACCGTGCGCGCCGATGCGCCCTGGAACACGATCGAGGAGTTCCTGGCCGCCGCGAAGAAGGACCCGGGCAAGATCGGCGTGGCCAATGCCGGCAATGGCTCGATCTGGCACCTGGCCGCCGCCGCGCTGGAGGAAAAGACCGGCGTGAAGTTCAACCACGTCCCGTTCCAGGGCGCCGGCCCCGGCGTGCTGGCGCTGCTGGGCGGCCACGTCGATGCGGCGGCCGTCAGCCCGGCCGAGGTCAGCACCTACGTGGCGGCCGGCAAGCTCAAGACCCTGGCCGTGATGGCCGACCAGCGCGTCAAGGGCTTCGACAAGGTGCCCACGCTCAAGGAGCGCAAGATCGACCTGAGCATTGGCACCTGGCGCGGCATCGCGGCGCCCAAGAACACGCCGCCCGAGGTGGTGGCCTACCTGAAGAAGCTGGCCCTCAACGCGTCGAGCGAGCCGGCGTTCCGCGAAACCCTGGACAAGCAGAACCTGGGCTTCGTCTACGCCGACGACGCGGCCTTCAAGGCGGTGATCGCCCGCGACAACGCCTACTTCAAGTCGCTGATCACCAAGCTGGGCATCAAGAACTGAGGCCGGCCATGACCTACCAGCCTGGCCTGTTCAACGGCAAGCGCGCGCTGGTGGCCGGTGCCACCCAGGGCATCGGCGCCACCATCGCCAACCACCTGGCCGCGCTGGGCGCGCAGGTGACGGCCCTGGGTCTCGGCGCCGGCGACGGCACCCTGCAGGCGGCGGTGCAGGTGCGCCAGGCCGACGTCACCTCCAGCGCCGACCTGGACGCGGCGCTGGCCGACATCGGCGAACTGGACATCGTCTTCAACTGCGCCGGCATCATCAAGCGCGGTGCCGAGCACGACCTCGAGGTGTTCGAGCAGGTGCTGGCCGTCAACCTCACCGGGACCATGCGCGTGTGCACCGCGGCGCGCGAACGGCTCAAGGCACGGCGCGGCTGCATCGTCAACACCGCGTCGATGCTGAGCTTCTTCGGCGGCGGCCTGGTGCCGGGCTACTCGGCCAGCAAGGGCGGGGTGGCCCAGCTGACCAAGTCGCTGGCCATCGCCTACGCACCGGACGGCATCCGCGTCAACGCGGTGGCGCCGGGCTGGATCGCGACGCCGCTCACCCAGGCGCTGCAGGACGACCCGGCCCGCGCCGGCCCCATCCTGGCGCGCACGCCGCTGGCGCGCTGGGGCACGCCCGACGACGTGGCGCGGGCAGCCATGTTCCTGTGCACGCCGGCAGCCGCCTTCATGACCGGCGTCGTGTTGCCGGTGGACGGCGGCTACATGGTGTCCTGACACGCTGGCGTTCCAGGGGCGGCGCCGGTCATTACCATCCGGGAGTTCCATCCTGCTGCGACCGATGTCCGATCCCTTCCTGCCGCCCGCCGATCCTGGCGACGCCGCGTCGCCGGCGGCCCAGGTCGCCGGCACGGCGTCGTTCTCGAAATTCATGCACGTGCTGCAGCTGGTGGCCGACTGGCCCGAGGGCCGCGAGCGCCCGACCGTGGCCGGGCTGGTGCGCGCCAGCGGCTACCCGCGGCCCACGGTGCACCGCATCGTCGCCGGCCTGCTGGCCGAGCGGCTGCTGGTGGAGGGGCAGGGCGGCAGCGGCCTGGCCCTGGGCCCGCGCCTGATCCAGCTGGCCAGCCGCAGCTGGGGGCGCTCCGAACTGCGGCTGGTCGCGGCCGACGAGCTCAAGCGGCTGCGCGACCTCACCGGCGAGACCGTGCACCTGGCCGTGCCCAACGGCAACACCATGGTCTACATCGAGAAGCTGGAAAGTCCCAGCGCCGTGCGCATGGCCTCGCGCATCGGGACCAGCGTCTCCATGCACTCGACGGCGGTGGGCAAGGCCTACCTGGCCGCGCTCGAGCCCGGCGTCCTGGACGGCGTGCTCAAGGGACTGGAGCTGCGCCGCCACACGCCCAAGACCGTGGCCGACCGCGCCAGCCTGCGCCAGCAGCTGGACGCGACGCGCGCGCGCGGCTGGTCGGTCGACGACGAGGAGAACGAGTCGGCGATCTACTGCTTCGGCGGCGTGATCCGGGGCCATGGCGGCACGCCGGTGGCCGCCATCAGCGTCAGCACGCTGATGTTCCGGCAGAAGGACGACCCCGAGCGGGCCTACGTGGCACCGCTGCTCGCGGCCTGCGCCGCGATCTCCGCCCGCATCGCCGAGACGCCCTCGCTGTCCGCGCCCGACATGGTGTGAGGCGGTCCGCCGCGGGCCGGGCGCTGCTCAGCGCCGCTTGCGTTCGCGCGGCGTCGCCTGTCCCTGCCAGCGGTCCACCCGGCGCTGCCAGGCCGCCAGGCGCTCATGGGCCGCGGTGCCGGGCGCGCCGGAGTTGCTGGCCACCAGGCGGTCGACCGCCGCCTCCTGCGCGCGGCTGAATTCGGCCGGGAAGGTGGGCACGACCGTGACGATGCAGTCGGCCGCCGCGCCGCCGGGCTGCCACGGCAGGCCGGCACCCTTGATGCGGTAGTTGGCCGCGCCGCGCAGCAGCTTCATCTGGCGCAGGCCGTGCGGCGTCGGCACGTCGATCCAGCGGTTGGCCATCCAGGCGAAGCCGTCCACCGGCAGTTCGAGCCGCACGGTCCCGTCGGCCTCGGCCTCGAACAGGGCATGGGGTTCCAGCCGCACCCGCACGCGCACCCGCTGCGGCTGCCTGGCATCCCGGCCCTGGACCCGGGCGGTGCCGTCGAGCAGGTCGCCGTCGCGCACGCCGGCGGGAATGTCGACGTGGCCGCGGTACTTGCGCGGCGCCGCCTTGCCGGTGGCGTCGCAGGCGGGGCAGCCCTGGCGGGTGCTGCCGTGGCCGCGGCAGGCGCTGCACTCCACCAGGGATGCGCCCCAGCCGAACCAGAACGGCTGGCGCACCTGGCCGGCGCCGCCGCATTCGCTGCAGCTGCTCGCGTGCGCCTGCAGCCCGCTGCCGGCGCACTCGGCGCAATCGTCCACGACCTCGCCGCGTACCTCCCTGCTGCAGCCGGCCACCACCTCGTCGAGCGTGACCGCGACGGTGTGCTCCTGCAGCGTGTCCATCGCCGAGTCGGGCGCCTCGTCAGGCTCGTTCGCCTCGTTGGCCTCGTTGGCCTCGCTGGCTTCGGTCGCGGCCGCCGCTTCGGCCGCCGCCTCGTCGCGGGCGCGGCGGATCTCGTCCAGGGCGCGGTTGATCTGCTGGATCTTGCGCAGCGCCTGCGGGCTGGCGTTGCGGTCCGGGTGCCAGCGCGCGGCCAGCCGCCGCCAGGCGGCCTTGACCTCGGCATCGGACGAGCCGGGCGCCAGGCCGAGTTCGTGGTAGCAATCGTCGACGTTCAATCCATGCTCCGGATGCGGTTTGCTGCAGTGCACAAGGGTAGCGGACAGCCACAGCCGCAACGGTGACCGGCCGGCGCGAGGGGGCGCCGACCGCAACAAATTCAGGCCGGTGTTGTCAGGACCGGAATCGACCGTCCGCGGCAGCGCGTCAGTGGCAGGCTGCCTCGGAGCGGATCGCCTCGTCCACGCGGGCGCCCGAAGCGCGGCAGGGTGGGGTGCTAGTTAACGACCGCATCATGAAGCCATGCCGTTTCTTGATTGGCCAGTTATGACGATCCGCGCCACCATTGCGGTTCCGAGCCCCAGTCAAAGCGGGCCGTTTCGCCATCCATCACACGAGGAAGACAATGCATCGCGTTTCGCCCGATCGCCGCCGCCTGCTGACCGCGTCCGCGGCCGGAGCCGCCGGCCTGCTGCTGCCGGCCTGGGCCCGTGCCGACGACTATCCGTCGCGTCCCATCACCTTCATCTGCCCCTGGCCGGCCGGCGGCACCGCGGATGCCTCGATGCGCGCCATCTGCCAGGTCGCGGCGCGCACGCTCAAGCAGCCGGTCACGGTCGACAACCGGGCCGGCGCCGCCGGCATGATCGGCGCCAAGGCCATTGCCGCCGCCAAGCCCGACGGCTACACCATCGGCCAGATCCCGATCTCGGTCACCCGCTTCTCGCAGCTCGGTTCGCTGCAGGCCGATCCGCGCAAGGACTTCACCTATCTCGCCCGCACCTCCGGCCAGACCTTCGGCATCGCCGTGCAGCCGGACTCGAAGTTCAAGACGCTGCACGACATGGTCGCCCATGCCAAGGCCAACCCGGGCAAGGTGACCTACGCGCACGCCGGCGTCGGCGGCGCGACGCACGTGGGCATGGAGGAGTTCGCCATGGCAGCGGGCATCCAGCTCAACGCCATCGCCTACAAGGGCGGGTCGGCGGCCCTGAACGACACCCTGGGCGGCCAGGTCGACATGCTTGCCGACTCCAGCTCGTGGGCGCCGCACGTCGAGGCCGGCAAGCTGCGCCTGCTGGCCACCTGGGGCGAGGAGCGCACGCCGCGCTTCAAGGACACGCCGACGCTCAAGGAGCTGGGCTACAAGGTGGTGGTCGATGCGCCCAACGGCATCGGCGCGCCGGCCGGCCTGCCGCCCGAGGTGGAGAAGCGGCTGCGCGATGCGTTCCGCCTCGCCGTGCAGAGCGAGGAGTTCAAGTCGGTGGCGGCCAAGATCGACGCGCCGGTGATGTACCTCGACGGTCCGGACTATCGCAAGTACGTCGGTCAGGTCTACGACCGCGAGACCCAGCTGATCGAGCGCCTGAAGCTCAAGGAACTGCTCGCGAAGGGTTGATGCCGGTGCACGACAGTCCCCTCATCCGCCTGCACCCGGACGACAACGTCCTGGTGGCCAAGGCCCCGCTGGCGCTGGGCCAGGCCCTGCCCGAGTTCGGCGTCAAGGCCCGCGCCCAGGTGCCGGCCGGGCACAAGATCGCGGCCCGCGCCATCGCCGAAGGCGAGCCGGTGCGCAAGTACAACGCCGTCATCGGCGTCGCCGCGCGCGCCATCGAGCCGGGGGACTATGTCCACGCCCACAACCTGCGGCTGGTCGACTTCGCGCGCGACCCGGGCTTCGGCCTCGACGTCCGGCCGGTCGACCACGTGCCCGAGGCCGAGCGCGCCACCTTCATGGGCTACGTGCGCGAGGACGGGCGCGTGGGCACGCGCAACTTCATCGGCATCCTGTCGTCGGTCAACTGCTCGGCGACGGTGATCAACCGCATCGCCGCCCATTTCACGCCCGAGCGGCTGAAGGCCTTCCCCAACGTCGATGGCGTCGCCGCCTTCGCGCAGACCACCGGCTGCGGCATGTCGTCGCCCAGCCCGCACTTCGACCTGTTGCGGCGCACGCTGGCCGGCTACGCCCGCCACCCCAACATGGCCGGCGTGCTGATCGTCGGCCTCGGCTGCGAGCGCAACCAGGTGGCGGACCTGGTCGATTCGCAGGGCCTGGAGAAGGGCCGCCTGCTGCGCACCATGGTCATGCAGGAGGTGGGCGGAACGGCCGAGACCATCGCGGCCGGCGTCCGCGCCATCGAGGAGATGCTGCCGCTGGCCAATGCCTACCGCCGCCAGCGCGTGCCGGCCAGCCACATCAAGGTGGGGCTGGAATGCGGCGGCTCCGACGGCTTTTCCGGCATCACCGCCAACCCCGCGCTGGGCGCCGCCATGGACATCCTGGTGCGCCACGGCGGCACCGCCATCCTGTCGGAAACCCCGGAGATCCACGGCGTCGAGTACATGCTCACGCGCCGCGCCATCTCGCCGGCGGTGGGCCAGAAGCTGCTCGACCGCCTGGCCTGGTGGGAGGACTACACGCGCGGCCACAACGGCCAGTTCAACGGCGTGGTCGGCCCCGGCAACCAGGCCGGCGGCCTGGCCAACATCTTCGAGAAGTCGCTCGGCTCGGCGATGAAGGGCGGCACCACGCCGCTGCAGGGTGTCTACGAGTACGCCGAGCCCATCGACCGCAACGGCTTCGTGTTCATGGATTCGCCCGGCTACGACCCGGTGGCCGTGACCGGCCAGATCGCCAGCGGCGCCAACCTGATCTGCTTCACCACCGGCCGCGGCTCGATGTTCGGCTCCAAGCCGGCGCCCACCATCAAGCTGGCCAGCAACAGCGCGATGTTCCACAAGCTGCGCGGCGACATGGACATCAACTGCGGCGCCATCCTGGACGGCGAGGTCGACGTGCCGCAGATGGGCCAGCGCATCTTCGACGCCATCCTGGCCCATGCCTCGGGCGAACCCACCCAGAGCGAGCGGCTCGGCCTGGGCGACAACGAGTTCGTGCCCTGGCACCTGGGCATCGTCAGCTGACACGACGGATGCCATCCCGGGCGCGACCCGGGGCCCGAGCGGCGCCGCACCAGGCGCCGCACATGAACACAACCATCGGAGCTTCCCATGCTGGGCAATCTCGTGCGCGGTGACCTGCTGCGCAGCCTCAATTTCATCGCCGGCCAGTGGCGCCCGGCGGCCGGCGGCCAGGAGCTGGCGGTCATCGACCCGGCGACCCTGCAGGCGGTGGCGCAGGTCGCCGACAGCGGCGCCGACGACGCGCGTGCGGCGCTGGAGGCGGCGCAGGCCGCCTTCCCCGCCTGGCGCGGACGCACCGGCCGCGAGCGCGCCCAGCTGCTGAAGAAGTGGCACGCGCTGATCGTGGCCCACCAGGAGGACCTGGCGCGCATCATCTCCAGCGAGCAGGGCAAGCCGCTGGCCGAGGCGCGCGGCGAGGTGCTGTACGGCGCCTCCTATGTGGAGTGGTTCGCCGAGGAGGCCACCCGCACCCACGGCGAGCTGATCCCCGAGCCGGTGCGCGGCCGCAAGCTGATGGCCGTCAACGAGCCGGTGGGCGTGGTGGCCGCGATCACGCCCTGGAACTTCCCGCTGGCCATGATCGCGCGCAAGCTGGCGCCCGCGCTGGCTGCCGGCTGCACGGTGGTGGCCAAGCCGGCCGAGGACACGCCGCTCACGGCCGCGGCGCTGGTGGCGCTGGCGCAGGAGGCCGGCTTCCCGCCCGGCACCATCAACCTGGTGCTCGCCTCGCGGGCGCGCACGCCGGAGGTGGTGGACGTGTGGCTGGCGGATCCGCGCGTGCGCAAGATCACCTTCACCGGCTCGACGCCGGTGGGCAAGCACCTGGCCCGCGCCTCGGCGCAGACGCTCAAGAAGCTGTCGCTGGAGCTGGGTGGCAACGCGCCCTTCATCGTCTTCGAGGACGCCGACCTCGCCGCCGCGGTCGAGGGGCTGATGGTGTCCAAGTTCCGCAACGGCGGCCAGACCTGCGTGTGCCCGAACCGGGTCTACGTCCACGAGGCGGTGCACGACCGCTTCGTCGAGCTGCTGGCCGCCCGCGTGGCCGCGCTGCACGTGGGGCCGGCGACCGACCCGCGCTCGCAGATCGGTCCCATGATCAACGCCCGCGCCGTCGACAAGATCGACCGCCACGTGCGCGACGCGCTCGCCCGCGGGGCCCGGGTGGTCACCGGCGGGCGCATCCTGCAGGCGCCCGACGTGCCGGGGCGCGGCCACTACTACGCGCCGACGGTGCTGGTGGGCGCCACGCCGGACATGGAGCTGGCGTGCGAGGAAACCTTCGGTCCGGTCGTGCCCGTGTTCCGCTTCGCCGGCGAGGAGGAAGTGGTGCGGCTGGCCAACGACACGCCGTTCGGGCTGGCGGCGTATTTCTTCTCGCGGGATGCCGCCCGCATCTGGCGGGTGGCCGACCAGCTGGAGGCCGGGATCGTCGGCGTCAACGAGGGCGCGCTGGCCGCCGAGGCCGCGCCGTTCGGCGGCGTCAAGGAATCGGGCTACGGCCGCGAGGGATCGCGCCACGGCCTGGAGGACTACCAGCACGTCAAGTATGTTTGCCAAGGAGGACTGACATGACAACGGGCAACCCGTTCAAGGCGGCGCTGGCCGCCGGCCAGCCGCAGATCGGACTGTGGCTCTCGATGGCCGATCCCTACCTCGCCGAAGTCAGTGCCACGGCCGGTTTCGACTGGCTCCTGATCGACGGCGAGCACGCGCCGAACGACCTGCGCAGCACGCTGGCCGCCCTGCAGGCGGTGGCCCCGTACCGGTCCCGGCCGGTGGTGCGGGCGGTCGCGGGCGAGGTGCCGCTGATCAAGCAGCTGCTCGACATCGGTGCCCAGACCCTGCTGGTGCCCATGGTCGACACCCCCGAGCAGGCCCGCGCACTGGTGTCGGCCACGCGCTACCCGCCCCTGGGCGTGCGCGGGGTGGGCAGCGCCGTGGGGCGCGCGTCGCGCTGGAGCAGCCGCACCGACTACCTCGACGTGGCCGACGGCGAGGTCTGCCTGCTGGTGCAGGCCGAGACCACCACCGCGCTGGCGAACATCGAGGCGATCTGTGCCGTCGACGGCATCGACGGCGTCTTCATCGGCCCGGCCGACCTGGCGGCGTCGATGGGACACCGCGGCCGCCCCGGCCACCCGGAGGTGCAGGCGGCCATCGAGCAGGCCATGCGCACCATCGTCGGCTGCGGTAAGGCAGCCGGCACGCTGACCTCCGACCCGGCGCTGGCGCGCCGCTACCTCGAACTGGGCTGCACCTTCGTGGCCACCGGCGTCGACGTGCTGCTGTACGCGGGGGCCGCGCGCAAGCTCGCCGCCTCGTTCCTGCAGCCGGCGGCCGCCGCCGACGACGCGCCGCGCGCCGGCTACTGAGACCGGATCAGCCCCGGGCCTGCCAGCCGCCGTCGATCGGCAGGGTGGCGCCGGTGATGTCGCGCGCGTCGTCGCCGCCGGGAAGGCGGGCGACGCAAGACCATGCCAACCGCCGCCGCGGGCAGGCGCACCGCCGGCAGTTGATCGTTTGATGGGATGGCAGCCGCGGGCTGCCGGTCGGCCTAGCCCGAACGGGCGCGCGAACCGGTGCCGGCGCGCACGCGCTTGCGCACCAGGGGCTGGGTGAGGGTGCTGTCGTCGTGGCTGGAGTCGAGCGACACCCGCACGCCGTAGTCATGGCGCACTTCGGTGAAGCGCAGGAACTTCGCCTCGCAGTGGGTGCAGTGGTAATGCTTGGAGAACGGCAGCAGGCGCATCCACCAGGTGCGCGGGATGCGGACCACGTAGGCGTTTTTGACGATGCAGGTGCACTTCACGGCTTCAGATTACTTCTTTTTGTTGCGCTCGCCCCCCGGCGAGCGTCCTTCGGGCGTCCGGTCGTGAGATGCATCACGACGGGGTGCGAGCGGCTGGCATGGAAGCAACATTTGTTCATCCGGTACAGCGCAAACGCACATGGAGCGCATCTTAGGTGGCGGGCGCGAGGAGTCCATCGCCCATCCGGGCGACAGCGGCTCTGGCTGGGCGTTGCGGCGGCGCGGTGGGCCTACAGGCGGGCAACTGGAGGCGCGCTAGGCTGCAGCCATGTTCCAGATCGGGGGCGCCAGGCCCCAGGCACCGTCCAGGACATCACCGGACCGACCGAAGCGCGCTGCGACGCCGCGAAGGGTGGCGGTGACCGTCCAACTCGAACCGCACCAGCGGGACAAGCTGGCCCGGCTGGGCGGGGATGCCTGGTTGCGCGAGCAGATCGATGGCGCCCGCCTGCCGGCCGACGGCGCCGACTGACCTCAGGAAGCGGTCGGCGCGAGGACGTCCGGCAACGCGTCCAGCAGGTTGGAATGGTCGGCGGTGCGCGCGTACAGGCGTTCGCTTCCCGTCTCGCCCAGCAGCTCCGCGCGGTGCCGTTCGCCGGCATGTTCCATCTCGAACACGTAGCGCCCGGTGCGCGCCGCCAGCAGGGCATCGGCCAGGCTGAGCCGCCAGCGGCGCTGGCCATTGGTGCCGTGCAGCGCCGTCACGCTCGACGTGCCGTCGGGCTGGGGCTGGCGCTCGACGCCCGTGACGACGAGCCGGACGATGGGGCCCTGGGGGCGGACTCTGGAGGTACTGACCACGGCGACACTTTACGCACCGGTTGGTCACTGAACTGTAGGAACAGGCCGTGCGCTGCCGTCATGCCCAGCGCGTGGCCGTTGGCGGGAGGGCCGCCGGTCATGGAACAATCCGCCGCTTCCAACCGAACAGGAACCGTTCCCGATGCCCACGCTCACGCTGGCCCAGGCCAACCAGATCATCTCCGCCGCCCTCGCCCACTCCAAGGCAGCCGGCTACAAGCCGATGGGCATCGCCGTCCTGGACGATGCCGGCAACGTCAAGGCCTTCGCCAGCGAAGACGGCGCCAGCATGTTCCGTTTCGACATCGCGCGCGGCAAGGCCTGGGCCGCCGTCGGCATGGGTGCCTCCAGCCGGGCGCTGGCCGAGCGTGCCAAGGACAACCCCAATTTCTTCGTCGCCCTGGCCGCCACGGCCGGCGGCAAGTTCCTGCCGCAGCCGGGTGCCGTGCTGATCAAGGATGCCCAGGGCACCATCCTGGGCGCGGTGGGTGCCAGCGGCGGCACCGGCGACGAGGACGAGGCCATCTGCAAGGCCGGCGTCGCCGCCGCCGGACTGGTCAGCGGCTGAGCGGCTCAGGCCGGCAGCGGCTCGTTCGGCCCGCGCCGGTTCACCGCGTGCACCACCCCGCGCAGCCAGACATGGCCGGCGTCGTGGTGCATGCGCCGGTGCCAGAACTGCTGCACCTCGATCTGCGGCGGCTTGAACGGCAGCTCGATGCGCCGCACGGCGATGTGGCGCTCCAGCACGGTGGCGATGTCCTGCGGCACCGTGGCCACCAGGTCCGTGCCGGGCAGCAGCGCCAGGAGGCTGATGAAGTGCGACAGCTCCAGGGCCACGTCGCGCTCCAGGCCCTTGTCGCGCAGGAACCGGTCGAGCGCGTGCTCGCGCCCGTCCGGCCGCACCACCACGTGCTTGGCCGCCAGGTACTGCTTCATCGTCATGCGTGAGGGCGCCGCCGCGTTGCCGGCCGCCGTGATGCAGGCATAGGACGTCCGGAACAGCCCCTGCTGGAAGAACCCGGCCTTGTGCAGGTCGGGGAAGAAGCCCACCGCCAGCTCGGCGGCCCCGGACTCCAGCGCCCCCGCCGCCGCCTCGCGCGGCATCGCCCGCGCCTGCAGTTGCACGTGCGGCGCCTCCGCCCGCAGCCGGCGCAGCACGCCCGGCAGGAACGCCACTTCGCCGATGTCCGGGGTCAGCAGGGTGAAGGCGCGCCGCGACCTGGGCGGGTCGAACGCGGCCGGCTGCAGGATCTCGCGGTGGATGGTCTCCACCACCTGGCGCACCACCGGCGCCAGCTCCAGCGCGCGCGGCGTCGGCTCCATCTGCGCGCCGGCGCGCACGAACAGCGGGTCGCCGAACACCGCCCGCAGGCGGGCCAGGGCGGCGCTGGTGGCCGGCTGGCTCAGGCCCACGGCCTCGGCCGTGCGGCTGACGCCGCGGTGGCGCGCCATGGCGTCGAAGATCACCAGCAGGTTGAGGTCGACGTCGCGCGGATTCATGGCGTGGATTCTAGGTATCCACGGAATCATCTAGGCGGATGGGGTCGGGTTGCCTAGCATCCGCCCCGGAGACACCCATGACGATGCCGACCGAGAGGGCGCACGACCGCCCCATCCGCCTGCGCTGCGCCTGCGGCATCGATGCCCACGCCCACGTGGTGCCGGAGCACTTCCCGCGCTACCTGGGGTCGGCCGTGCCGGCCGACTGGCCGTCGATGGAGGCGGCGCACGCCTGCCACCGCAACGTGGTGATCGCCGGCAAGACCTACCGCACCGTCTCGGACCGGTGCTGGGACGCGCCCCGGCGCATCGCCGACCTGCCTGCCATGGGCCTGGACCTGCAGGTGCTCTCGCCGATGCCGGAGCTGCTGTCGTACTGGATGCAACCGTCCGATGCGCAGCAGCTGCTGCGCTACACCAACGAGGTCATCGCCGGCATGGCCGCCTCCAGCGGCGGCCGGCTGGCCGGCCTGGGCGCGGTGCCGCTGCAGGACGTCGACCTCGCCATCCGCGAACTGGAGCACGTGGTGCGCACGCTCGGCTTTCCCGGCGTGGAGGTGGGCAGCAACATCAATGGCGTGCCGATCGGCGCGCCGGCGTTCGATCCCTTCTTCGAGGCCTGCGAGGCGCTGGGCGCCGCGGTGTTCGTGCACGCCATCCGCCCGGCCGGCATGGACCGGCTGGTCGGCCCGCCGGCGCTGCAGCAGGTGCTGGGCTATCCCGGCGACGTCGGCCTGGCCGCCGCCTCGGTGATCACCGGCAACCTGCTGGTGCGCCGGACCGGGCTGCGCATCGCCTTCAGCCACGGCGGCGGCACGCTGGCCTCGCTGCTCCCGCGCCTGCAGCAGGGCTGGAACGTGTTTCCTGCGCTGCAGGAGGCCGTGACCCAGTCGCCCGCCGAGCAGGCCCGCCGCCTCTACTACGACACCCTGGTGTTCGACACGCCGATGCTGCGCCACCTGGTGGCGACCTTCGGCGCCTCGCAACTCCTCATCGGCACCGACTACCCGTTCAACTTCCACGACCGCACGCCGGTGGCGCGCATCGAGGAGGCGGGCTTCGAGCCCGCCGTCGCGGCGCAGCTGGTGCGCCACAACGCCGAGCGCTTCCTCGGCCTTCCGGACACCGCAACGACATGAGCTCTCCCTGGATCCTCGGCCTGCGCAGCGTGGCGCTGGACGTCCCCGACCTGGCGCGTGCCGAACGCTTCTACACCCAGGTGTGGCACCTCGAGGTGGCGCACCGCGCCGACGGCGTGCTGTACCTGCGCGGCAGCGGCGCGGACGGCTACCTGCTCGCGCTGCACGCGGGCGGACCGGTGCCGCAGATCCGCCACGTGACGCTGCGCGCCCGCGACGAGGCCGGGCTGCAGGCGGTGGCCGACCACGCCGTGGCGGCCGGCGGCACGCTGGTGCGCGCCATCGGCCCGCTCGCGGACGACCCGGCCGGCGGCATCGGCCTGCTGCTGCGCGACCCGCACGGACGCGTGTTCCAGGTCGTGCACGGCGACCGGCGCGGCACGCCGGCGCCGGCCCGCGACCGGCCCGAGCGCATCACCCATGTGGTGCTGAACAGCCATGCCGTCGACGACACCCAGCGCTTCCTGGAGCAGGCGCTCGGCTTCACCCTGGCCGACCGCACCGTGGCCATCGCCTTCATGAACTGCAACGGCGACCACCACACGCTGGCGGTGGGCGTGGCCGACAACGACGCGCTGAACCACATCGCCTTCCTCATGCCCGACGGCGAGTCGGTGATGCGCGGCGGCGGCCGCATGAAGGACGCCGGCTTCCCCATCCAGTGGGGGCCGGGACGGCACGGACCCGGCAACAACCTCTTCAACTACTTCATCGACCCGTTCGGCATCGTCATCGAGTACACGGCCGAGGTGCAGCAGGTGGACGCCGGCTACGTGCCGCGCGGCCCCGCCGACTGGAAGTGGCCGCCCGGCCGCGTCGACCAGTGGGGCATCTCGCCGCCGCCGGGCCCCGACCTGAAGGAGGCGCAGCGGCGGGTGCTGTTCGCGCCCATCGCCTGACACCCCTGTTCCCCTGCGAGCCCACCCATGCAATTCACCACCTACCTGCGCGACGGCGCACCCCGCCTGGCGGTCGCCGCCGGCACCGACCTGATCGACCTGAACGCCGCGCAGCCGCACGTGCCGCCGGACCTGCGCGCCGCGCTCAAGGCCGGCATCGACCTGCACGCGGCCGCCCGCGCCGCCCTGGACAGCCGGGCCCCGCGCATCCCGATGGCATCGGTGCGGCTGGCGCCGCTGGTGCCCGAGCCCGGCAAGATCGTCTGCCTGGGCCTGAACTACTACGACCACGCCAAGGAAGGCGGCCGCGACAAGCCCGACTACCCCTGGTTCTTCTTCCGCGGCGCCTCCTCGCTGATGGCGCATGGCGAGCCGGGCGTGGTGCCCCGCGTGTCGACCCGGTTCGACTACGAGGCCGAGATGGCCGTGGTGATCGGCAGGACGGTGCCGCGCCACACGAAGGAGGCCGATGCGCTGCCCTACGTGTTCGGCTACAGCTGCTTCAACGACATGAGCGTGCGCGACTACCAGAAGCGCACGCCGCAGTGGACCATCGGCAAGAACTTCGATGCCACCGGCGGCTTCGGCCCGGTGCTGGTGACCGCGGACGAACTGCCGCCGGGCGCCACCGGCCTGCGCATCCAGGGCCGCCTGAACGGCCGGGTGATGCAGGACGCCGACACCACCGACATGATCTTCGGCGTGGCCGAGACCATCGCGCTGCTGGCCGACGTGATGACGCTGGAGCCGGGCGACGTGCTGGTGATGGGCACGCCGGCCGGCGTCGGCCAGGCCCGCACGCCGCCGGTGTGGATGAAGGCCGGCGACACCTACGAGGTGGAGATCGAGCGCGTCGGCGTGCTGTCCAACCCCATCGTGGACGAGGCGGCATGAGCGGTCCCGTGGTCGACGTCGCCATCGTCGGGCTGGGGCCGAGCGGCGCCGTGGCGGCGGCGCTGCTCGGGCAGGCGGGCCACAGCGTCTACGCCTGCGACCGGCTGCCCGGCGTGTACGAGATCCCGCGTGCCATCGCGCTGGACCACGAGATCATGCGGGTGTTCCAGCAGCTGGGCCTGGTGGACGCGATCGCGCCGCACTGCGAGCCCTTCACGCCGTCGGAGTACTTCGGCGCCGACGGCCAGCTGATCCGCCGCATGACGATGGTCGCGCCGCCCTATCCCCAGGGCTACACGCCGTCCATCGTCTTCACCCAGCCGCCGGTGGAGCGGGCCCTGCGGGACCGCCTCGCGGCCCTGCCCAACATGCGGGTGGAGCTGGAGGCGCAGGTGGTGGCGGTGGCGCAGGGACCGCAGGGCGCGTCGCTGCAGGTGCTGGACGCGCAGGGGCGCACGACCACCGTCACGGCCCGGTACGTGATCGCCTGCGACGGCGGGGCCAGCTTCGTGCGCACCGCGCTCGACCTGCCGCTGGACGACCTCGATTTCGACGAGCCCTGGCTGGTGGTCGACGTGCTGGTCAACGACAAGGGCCTGGCCCGGCTGCCGGCGACCAGCGTGCAGTACTGCGAGCCGCAGCGGCCCTGCACCCTGGTGATAGGGCCGAAGAACCACCGCCGCTGGGAGATCTCGCTGCTGCCGGGCGAGGACCCGCGCGAGGCCGCCACCGAGGCGCGCACCTGGGAGCTGCTGGCGCGCTGGATCACGCCCGACGAGGGCCGGCTCTGGCGCCAGGCGAGCTACCGCTTCCATGCGCTGGTGGCCAGCCGCTGGCGCGCCGGCCGCATCTTCCTGGCCGGCGACGCCGCCCACATGCAGCCGCCGTTCCTGGGCCAGGGCATGTGCCAGGGCGTGCGCGACGTCGCCAACCTGGCCTGGAAGCTGGATGCCGTGCTGCGCGGCGAGGCGACCGGTGCCGCCGCCGACGACCTGCTCGACAGCTACGGCACCGAGCGGCAGGCGCACGTGCGCGAGCTCACCAGCCGCATCAAGGCGATCGGTGCGGTGATCTGCGAGCGCGACCCGGCCAGCGCGCGGGCGCGCGACGCCAGGCTGCTGGCCGACTGCGGCGGGGTGGTGAAGGACACGCCGCGCCAGGACGTGCTGCCCCGGCTGGAGGGCGGCTTCCTGGCCGCCGGCGACACCAGCGGGCGCGGCACGCTGTTCCCGCAACCCCGGCTGGCCGACGACGGCCGGCTGATGGACGAGAGCGTGGGCCGCGGCTGGCGCCTGGTGCTGGCCGCCGGCGCACGCGCGCCCCGCCACCTGCCGCACCGGCTGGCGCTGCTCGACCTGGCGCAGCGGCCGGAAGCCGACGGCGTGGTCGCGCAGTGGATGGATCGCCACGGCTGCGTTGCCGCGCTGGTGCGGCCGGACCACTACGTGTACGGCACCGCGACGGACGACGCCGGAATCGCCTCGCTGCTGGCGGGGTGGGCGCGGCGCCTGCAGTCCATCCCCGCATCCGAACCATCCCTCGAGGAGACAACACCATGAGACGCCGCACCTTCGCCCTGTCCGCTGCCGCCTCCGCGCTGGCCGGACTGCACCCGCATGCCTTCGCCCAGGGCCAGTGGCCGGAGCGGCCCGTCAAGCTGATCCTCTCGCAGCCGGCCGGCTCGGGCCCGGACATCCTGGCGCGCTACCTGGGCGAGCAGCTGTCGCGCAGCTGGAAGCAGCCGGTGGTGATCGACAACAAGCCCGGTGGGCAGAACGTGATCGGCGCGCAGGCGGCGGCGCGGTCGCCGGCCGACGGCTACACCTTCTACTACGCCACCACGGCGGCGATGGTGACCAATGTCTACACGTTCAAGTCGCTGCCGTACGACCCGGCGAAGGACTTCGTGCCGGTGCGCCTGGTCGGGCGCAGCCCGTTCCTGCTGGCGGCGCGGGCCGATTTCCCGGCCCGCACCCTGGCCGAAGTGCTCGCCAAGGCCAAGGCCGCGCCCGGCTCCGTGAGCGTCGCCACCGAAGGTCCCAAGACCTTCTCCGGCATGCTGGCCGACAGCGTGGCGGAGCTGGGCGGGGTGAAGTTCAACCACGTGCCCTACACCAAGGCCACCGATGCCATGCAGGACGTGATCGGCGGCCGGATCGACCTGGTGTGCCTGCCCGACGCCGCCCTGTCGGCCTACGTCAAGGGCGGCCAGGTGCGTGCCCTCGCCACCAGCACCGCGCAGCGGCTGGCCGAGATGCCCACCGTGCCCAGCCTGTCGGAAACCTTCGCCGGCTTCGAGTACACGGGGTGGAATGGCCTGTTCGCGCCGGCCGGCACCCCCGCCGATGTGGTGGCGCGGGTGAACCGCGACGTCGAGGCCCTGTTGCGCCAGCCCGAGGTGGTGCAGCGCCTGCAGGCGCTGGGCTCCATCGCGGAACCGAAGATGTCCGTCGCCGAGTTCGACGCCTTCATGCGCGCCGAGCGCGAGCGCTGGTCGCGCCTGGTGCAGACGCTGCGCATCCAGGCTGAATAGGCCAGCCGGCGGCGCTCAGGCACCGCGCGCGTGCACCTCGATCCGCATCCAGGCGCGCAGCGTCTCGCCCGGCGCCAGCGCCGTGCGGCCGAGCAGCCCGGGCGGCAGGCCCTCGCCCAGCGCCGGCTCGCCGAACACGTTGTTGGCATGGCTCACCGGCTCGATGGCGACGGCGGCGCGCGACGGGTTGGTGAACACCACGACGTGGCGCAGCGACGAGGTGACGCGCACCGCGAGCGCGTCGTCGACCAGCTCCGCCTGGCCGTCCCAGCCATCGAAGCAGTGGTCGACGTCGAGCGTGTCGCATGGCTGGTCGATGCCGCGGTCGGGCGTGCGCACCGTCGGCAGCTTGTCCTCGCCCATCTGCCAGCGGGCCGTCGTCGCCACCTGCAGCCGGGCGCCCGGCCGCTTGACGAAGAAGGGATGCCAGCCGAGCCCGGCGGGGGCCGGTTCGGGCGCCCGGTTGGTCAGGGCCAGCTCGAGCACCAGCGCCTGGGGCTCGATGCGCAGTGCCTGCTCGCAGCGGAAGGCGAACGGCCAGCTGGCGTCGCCCGGGTGGTCGAGCGCGAGCAGTGCGGAGGCCCCGTCGTGCCGCACGACCGTCCAGGCCCGCTGCCAGCCGATGCCATGGATGGCGTGGGGCTCCGGCGGGTTGTTGGGCGTGAGCGGCCAGGTCCTGCCGTTCCAGGCCAGCCGGGCGTTCGCCACGCGGTTCGAGCAGGGCACGAGCGGGTAGCTGCCGGCCTGGCGGGCGGTCGGCAGGTCGGCCGGCGAGGGGCGCAGCACGGGCAGCGTGCCCAGCGTCAGCGAGCGCAGGCAGGCGCCCAGCGCCGGTTCGACCACGCAGGCGAGGGCGCCGGATTGCAACTGCAGGGAGGAGGCGGGGGAGGGGGACGGCATGGGCAAGGTCATCGTACAACTTTGCCGAATGCATTCAAGATGGATGAGCTTGGAAGGTAGCGCAACCTCCGGGATTACCCGTAGATGTCCCGGGGAGCGAGTCACGATAATCCCCGAAGTCGTACGACAACTGACATCTGAATTCAGGCCATGACCACCGACGCGCGCTTCCACCGTCTCCTGCTCACCGGCGCCGCCGGCGGCCTCGGCCTGGTCCTGCGCGACCGCCTGCCAGCCTTCGCCGAGGTGCTGCGGGTGTCCGACATCGCTCCGATGGCCCCGGCCCGTGCCGGCGAGGAGGTGGTGCCCTGCGACCTGGCCGACAAGGCGGGGGTCGACCGGCTGGTGCAGGGCTGTGACGCCATCGTGCACCTGGGCGGCATCTCGACCGAGCACGCCTTCGAGCAGATCGTCGAGGCCAACATCAAGGGCGTGTTCCACCTCTACGAGGGCGCCCGCCGCCACGGCGTCAAGCGCGTGGTGTTCGCCAGCTCCAACCACGTCATCGGCTTCCATCCGCAGGGCCTGCAGCTGGACGCCGATGCGCCGCGCCGGCCCGACAGCTACTACGGCCTGTCCAAGTCGTTCGGCGAGGACCTGTCGCGCTTCTACTTCGACCGCTACGGCATCGAGACGGCCTGCGTGCGCATCGGCTCGTCCTTCGCCGAGCCGAAGGACCGCCGGATGATGGTCACGTTCCTCAGCTACGACGACCTGACCGAGCTGGTGCGCTGCTGCCTCTTCGCGCCGGAGCTGGGCCACACCATCGTCTACGGCATGTCGGCCAACCGCGAGGTGTGGTGGGACAACGCCAAGGCCGCCCACCTCGGCTACCGTCCCAAGGACAGCTCGGAGCCGTTCCGCGCCAAGGTCGAGGCCCAGCCCGCGCTGGATCCGTCCGACCTGGGCGGCAAGTTCCAGGGCGGCGGCTTCGTCAAGGCCGGCCCCTTCGAAACCCTCTGAGCCGACCGATGGACGCCGAGCTGCTGCTGGATGCCCGCAATGCGGTCGGCGAGAGCCCGGTGTGGTCGGTGGCCGAGCAGGCGCTGTACTGGTCCGACATCCCCAACCGGCTGCTGCTGCGCTGGCGCGAGGACGGCAGCGTCACGCGCTGGACCCTGCCCGAGATGGCCGGCTGCATCGCGGCCGACGGCCAGGGCGGCTGGATCGCCGCGATGGAAAGCGGCGTGTTCCGGCTCACGCTGCCGGCCGGCGGCGGGGCCGCCGCCGCGACGCGGCTGGCGGCCGTGCGGCACGCGGCGGGCGGCATGCGCTTCAACGACGGCCGCTGCGACCGCCAGGGCCGCCTGCTGGCCGGCACCATGGTGATGGACATGGGCCTGGCGCGCCCCGACGGCGTGCTCTACGCGCTGGACGGCCGCGGCCTGCGGACGCTGGAGCAGGGCTTCATCACCCCGAACGGCATGGCCTTCAGCCCGGACGGCCGCACCATGTACCTCAGCGATTCGCACCCCCAGGTGCAGCAGGTCTGGGCCTACGACTACGACACCGACAGCGGCACGCCGCGCAACCGCCGGCCGTTCGTCGACATGCGCCCGCTGCCGGGCCGCCCCGACGGCGCGGCCGTCGATGCCGACGGCTGCTACTGGATCTGCGGCAACGACGCCGGCCTGGTGCATCGCTTCACGCCCGACGGCCGCCTCGACCGCTCGCTGGCCGTGCCGGTGAAGAAGCCGGCCATGTGCGCCTTCGGCGGCGCCGGGCTCGACCTGCTGCTCGTCACTTCCATCCGGCCGGGCGGCGACCTCGCCGACCAGCCGCTCGCCGGCGGCCTGTTCGCGTTGCGCCCCGGCGTGCGCGGCCTGGCCGAGCCGGCCTGCACCGTGTTCCCCACCCAAGACTTCACCACCCAGGAGACAGCATGAAGCTCAAGACGCTCGCCACCGCCGTCCTGGCCCTGACGGCGCTCGGCGCCCAGGCCACGGAATTCCGTTCGTCCGACATCCACCCGGACGGCTATCCCACCGTCGAGGCGGTGAAGTTCATGGGCGAGCGCCTGAAGGCGCTGACCAACGGCAAGCACACCATCAAGGTGTTCAACAACAGCGCCCTGGGCAGCGAGAAGGACACCATCGAGCAGACCAAGATCGGCGCGCTGGCGATGACCCGCGTGAACATCGCGCCGATGAACAACATCTGCCCCGAGACGCAGGTGCCCACCATGCCGTTCCTGTTCCGCAGCAAGGCGCACATGCGCCAGGTGCTGGACGGCGCGATCGGCGAGGAGATCCTGGCGGCCTGCGCGCCGCAGGGCTTCGTCGGCCTGGCCTACTACGACAGCGGCGCGCGCAACCTGTACACGGCCAAGAAGCCGGTCAAGACGCTGGCCGATGCCAAGGGCATGAAGATCCGCGTGCAGCAGTCCGACCTGTGGGTCGCGCTGCTGGAGGCCATGGGAGCCAACGCCACCCCGATGCCCTTCGGCGAGGTCTACACCGCGCTCAAGACCGGCCTGGTCGACGGCGCCGAGAACAACTACCCCTCGTTCGAGAGCTCGCGCCACTTCGAGGTGGCCAAGTACTACTCGGTCACCGAGCACTCGATGGCCCCCGAGATGCTGCTGTTCTCCAAGCGCGTGTGGGACACCCTGACGCCGGATGACCAGAAGGCGATCCGCCAGGCCGCCAAGGAGTCGGTGCCCTACATGCGCAAGCTGTGGGACGAGCGCGAGGAGAAGTCGCTGGCCACCGTCAAGGCCGGCGGCGCCGAGATCATCCAGGTCGACAAGGCCTCGTTCCAGAACGCCATGAAGCCGGTGTACGACAAGTTCATCACCGACGCCAAGCTCAAGGCGATGATCAAGCGCGTGCAGGACACCAAGTGAGCTCGCAGGCGATGCCCCTCCCGGCCGATGGCAAGGCCCCGCTGCCGCTGGATGCGGCGCAGGCCGCGCAGGCCGCCGGCACCGAAGGCGTGCCGGCGGCCGCGCCGGCCAGCTGGTACACGCGCCTGTGCCGCGCCATTGCGCGCGGCTGCATGTGGCTGGGCATCGCCGGCATCGTGGCCCTGATCTGCGCAGTCACCTGGCAGGTCTTCGGCCGCTACGTCCTGAACAGCACGCCCACCTGGGCCGAGAGCCTGGCGCTGCTGCTGGTGCTGTACGTCACCATGCTGGGCACCGCCGTGGGCGTGCGCGACGCCGGCCACATCGGCCTCGAATCGTTCCTGGTGCTGGCGCCCGAGGCGCTGCGCCTGAAGATGGAATACCTGATCCAGGCCCTGATCCTCATCTTCGGCGCGGCCATGGCCTGGAACTGCGCCTACCTGGTCCACTCGGTGTGGACCTACCGGCTGCCCACGCTGGGCATCTCGGAAGGCTGGAAGTACGTGCCGGCCGCCGTCTGCGGCGCCCTCATGGTGCTGTTCTCGATCGAGCACCTGATCGCCCTGGCACAGGGCCGCGAAGTGGAGCCTGCCTGGCAATGACGATCCCTCTCCTCATCCTCTCGGGCAGCTTCTTCGGGCTGCTGCTGCTGGGCGTGCCGGTCGCCTTCTCGATCGGCCTGTCGGCCCTGGGCACGCTGCTGTACGAGGGCCTGCCGCTGGCGGTGGGCTTCCAGCAGATGACCTCCGGCATGGGCGCGTTCTCGTTCCTGGCCATCCCGTTCTTCATCTTCGCCGGCGAGCTGATGCTGTACGGCGGCATCGCCGACCGCATCGTCGACTTCGCCAAGAGCCTGATCGGCCACGTGCGCGGCGGCCTGGGCATGTCCAACGTGGTGGCCTGCACGCTGTTCGGCGGCGTCTCGGGCTCGCCCGTGGCGGACGTCTCGGCCATGGGCGCCGTGATGATCCCGATGATGAAGAAGGAGGGCTACCACGCCGACTACGCCGTCAACGTGACGACCCATGCCTCGCTGGTCGGCGCCCTCATGCCCACCAGCCACAACATGATCATCTACACGCTGGCGGCGGGCGGAAAGGTGTCCATCGCGGCGCTGATCCTGGCCGGCCTGATGCCCGCGGCCGTGCTCACCATCTGCATGCTGGTGGCGGCCTACCTGGTGGCCGTCTCGCGCGGCTACCCGGCCGGCAAGTTCCCGGGCTGGAATGCCGTCGCCCGCGCCTTCGCCTCCGCCCTGCCGGGGCTGCTGGTGGTGGTGCTGATCCTGGCCGGCATCCTGTCGGGCGTGTTCACCGCCACCGAATCGGCGGCGGTGGCGGTGCTGTACGCGCTGGCGCTGACGGTGTTCGTGTACCGGTCGCTCAGCCGCCAGCAGTTCATCAAGGCGGCGTCCAAGGCCGTGAAGACCACCGGGGTCATCCTGCTGCTGATCGGCATCTCGTCGACCTTCGGCTACCTGATCAGCCTGTACGGCGTGGCCGACCTCACCGGCAAGATGCTGGGTTCGATCACCACCCAGCCCTGGCTGATCTTCCTGCTGGTCAACGTGTTTCTGTTCATCCTGGGCACGTTCCTGGACATGGCGGCCACCATCCTGCTGTGCACGCCGATCTTCCTGCCGATCTGCCAGCACTACGGCATGAGCTCGGTGCAGTTCGGCATGATGCTGCTGATCAACTGCGCGCTCGGCCTGAACACGCCGCCGGTGGGCACGACCCAGTTCGTCGGCTGCGCCATCGGCGGGGTCTCGGTGGGCTACGTCATGCGCACCATCTGGCCGTTCTACGGCGCCCTCATCGCCGCGCTGCTGATCGTCACCTACGTGCCGGCCTTCTCGCTCTGGCTGCCGTCGGTGGTGCTCGGACACTGATCCAGGACGCCCCCCCGGGGGGCGTCCTGCTTCCTGGCCCCAGGCCGGCACGCCGGCCGCAACAAAAGGAGACAAGCCATGCACCGCAGGACCCTCACCCGCCTTGCCGCGCTCGCGGCCTTCGCGCTGGCGGCGCCGCTGGCCGGCGCCCAGACCACCAAGCTGAAGTGGGCGCACGTCTACGAGACCTCCGAGCCGTACCACAAGCAGGCGGTGTGGGCGGGCGAGGAGATCAAGAAGCGCTCGGGCGGCCGCTACGAGATCGAGGTGTTCCCGGCCTCGTCGCTGGGCAAGGAGACCGAGATCAACCAGGGCCTCACGCTGGGCACGGTGGACATCATCTACACCGGCATGGCGTTCGCCGGCCGCGCCTACCCGCCGATGTCGATCGCGTCGGCGCCGTTCGTGTTCCGCGACTACGCGCACTGGCAGGCGTTCCGCAACGGGCCGGTGTTCAAGGACATCGTGGCCGCCTACGGCCAGAAGACCGGCGGCCAGCACATCGCCGGCTACACCTACTACGGGCTGCGGCACATGACGTCGAACAAGCCCATCACCAAGCCCGAGGACATGAAGGGGCTGAAGCTGCGCGTGCCGGACGCGCCGTTGTTCACGATGTTCCCGAAGGCGGTGGGCGCCAACCCGACGCCGATCGCGTTCGCCGAGGTCTACCTGGCGCTGCAGAACGGTACCGTCGACGCGCAGGAGAACCCGCTGCCGACCATCGAGGCCAAGAAGTTCTACGAGGTCCAGAAGTACATCACCCTCACCGGCCACATCACCGAGTCGCTGGTCACCATCGTGGCGGGGCCGACCTGGAACAAGCTGAATGCGGCGGACCGCAAGCTGTTCGACGAGGTGCTCTGGGAAGCGTCCTCGCGTGCCGGCCAGGAGATCTACGACGCCGAGACGCGCCTGGTGGCCGACTTCGAGAAGAAGGGCAAGACGGTGGCCAAGGTCGACCGGGCGCCGTTCGCCGCCGCGGTGAAGGGACCGCTGACCGCGCCCGACGCGCCGTGGCCGCGCGAGCTGTACGACCGCATCCAGGCGATCAAGTAGCCTGCACCGGCGCGCCCTGCGGGTGCGCCTTCTCCCAGGCCTCCTCGTGCTGCAGGCACAGGCGGGCCTCCGGACGGGCCTGCAGGCGGCCCAGGGGAATCGGCTCGTCGCACTCCTCGCAGCGCCCGTAGTCGCCGCTGCGCATGCGGTCGCGGGCATGCAGCACGGCGTGCAGTTCGTCCTCCAGCCGGCGCAGCTGCGTCAGCTCGGTGCTGGAGGCGGCGCGCGCGTCGCCGTCCTCCACCGAGTCGCGTACCTCCGCCACCCCGGCAGGGGCGGCCAGCGCCTCGCGCAGCAGGCGGATGCCGGCACGCAGGTCGGCCTCGCGCCGATCGAGCAACTGGCGCAGTTCACCGCGCTGGGCGTCGGTGATCGAGGGGGTCTGGACAGTGGCCATCGGACCATTCTTGCGCGTTTGGCGCCCCGCCAGCAGACCAAGGTACCGGGTTGTTACCGAGGGCCCTGGGGCTGTCGCCGGAACGAGCTCATCAGTCGAAGGACTTACTCCCGCCGGCCCGCGCGGGCCTTCCGACGACCTGGCGACGGCTGCCGACGACCGCATGGGGCTTTGTCCTACACGACCCCCGCTGAGCTTGGCCAAGGATGGGGTACCTCTTTTCTTCACCCAGGAGCCAACCATGACCCAGCCTTCGGATACCCCTCGCAAGCGCGGTTTCGCCCTTCTCGACGCCGAGAAGATGAAGCAGGTGGCAGCCCTCGGTGGCCGCACTGCCCATGCAGCCGGCCGCGCCCACCAGTTCTCGCGCGAGGAGGCCCGGGCGGCTGCCCGTCGCAGCGTCGAGGTGCGCACCCGCCGCGCCGCCGAAGCCCGCTCCACCCCGTCCAGCGAAGGCCCGAGCGCCTGATCCCGGCGGCCCGCCTGGGTCGCTGGTCGCGAGACAGCAGAAGCCCCGGTCTCCCGGGGTTTTTTCATGGGGCACCCCTAGGCCGGGAAGACGGACTCGGGTTCCGCGTCCACCAGGCCCTCGCCGGCCGCCCGGCGCAGCCGTTCGGCCAGTCCGTGCACGGCCAGCCGCTGGTCGGCCCACAGGGCCATGAAGCGGGCGTCGTGGTCCGACTCCAGCCAGGCCTCGGGGTCGCGGGTGCGCAGCAGCTGCTGCTGCCACAGGAAATCGAGGATGCGCGCATGCACCTCCAGCAGGGGCACCAGGGCGGCGGCCAGCTCGGGGAAGCACGCCTGCTGGGCCCGGCGCACCTCCGCCAAGGGAGAGCTCCCCGCCGCCCGGTCGCCCTGGAAGAGCGCCGTGCGGCGCTGCAGCGCGAGCCACTCCGAATAGCGTGCCAGCGCGTCCAGCGCCTGCTCCGCCGTGGCGCGGCGCAGGTCGCTCCAGCGCAGGCGGCGCGCGATCAGGGCGCTGGCCAGCGCGATCAGCGCCAGCGCCGCGGCAACCCAGAGCGCGTGGTAGAGCAGGGGCTGCACGGTCAGGCGGCGCGCTTGGCGCGCGACTTGGCGGGTGCCGCCTTCTTGGGGGTGGCGGTCTTGCGGGCGGCCGGCTTGCGTGCCACGGCCGGTGCGGGCGCAGCGGCGTCCTTGCCGCCCCGCAGGCTGCGCCTGAGCAGTTCGGTGAGATCGATGACGTCGGCGCCGCCGGCCGGCGTGGCGGGCTCGACCTTGGTCACCTCGGCCGTGTCACCTGCCTTGGCCTTGGACTCGACCAGCTTCATGATCTCGTCCTTGAACGAATCGCGGAAATCGTCGGCGCTCCAGTGCGCCGTCATGCCCTCGATCAGCTGCTTGGCCATGGTCAGTTCGGCTTCCTTGACGCCCGCCGACTTGGCGTCCGCGGGCGGCAGCCGCAGGTCCTCCCAGGAGCGGATCTCGCCGCCCCAGCGCAACAGGTTCAGCACCAGCGCCGGCCCGCACGGGATCACCACCGCCAGGTGCTGCCTGGTCTGGATCACCACCTTGGCGATCCCGACCTTGTTGGTCTGCTTCAGTGCCTCGCGCAGCAACGCGTAGACCTTGTCGCCCTTGTTCACGGGACCGACGTAGTAGGGCCGCTCGAGGTAGACGAAGGGCACCTCGTCGGCGTCGACGAAGGCCTCGATCTCGATCGTCTGGGTGGTGCGCGGATAGGCCTTGGCGATCTCCTCCGCACTGACCACGACGTACTCGTCGCCCTGCCACTTCACGCCCTTGACGATGTCGGCCTTGTCGATGTCCTTGCCGGTCTTCTTGTTGATGCGCTTGTAGCCCACCGGGTCCATGGTGCGGCGGTCGAGCCAGTCGAAGTCGACGCCGCTCTCCGCAGTGGCGGAATACAGGCCGATCGGGATGTGGACCAGGCCGAACGTGATGGCACCCTTCCACAGCGCGCGCGTGGAGGTGGGGGCCATGCCTTTGGTCTTCGCCATCGTGCGGGGTTCAGGTGGAAGGCGAAGTCTGCAGTTCGCGCGCCCGCGCGCTTGTCGGCACCACGCGCCGCGTGGTGTAGGTGCGTGCGCACAGTCGCGCCGCGCTCACCGTAGCCCGAGCCGGTGCAGCAGCGTGGTCCAGCGCGACGGTGCGGTACCGGCGTGCAGCCGGTCGGCCTGTGCCTGCCAGCGCGCGCCCAGGCGGGCGAAGCGCCGCCGGCAATCGGGCGAGAAGCATTCCTGCTGGTGCAGCGTCTCGAAGTTGCGGGCGATGCGGCGCGCCATCAGCACGCGGTGCGCCGGCGCCTGCGTCTGCATGAACGCGGCCATCAGCGACAGCGTCGCGAGCCACAGCGCCCGACTCGCCTCGTGCAACGGGGCGAGCGGGTCGGAGTGGGTCTCGGTGGTCATCGGATCCTGCCTGCGCCATATCGTGGAACGGATGCAGGCAGCGCCGTGTCGGCGGGGAGGGGTGGCCGACCGCCGCCGTGTCCTACAGCTCGACGGTGAGGCCGGCTTCAGCGCGGGCTGTCGGCGCCACTGCGTGCCGCGTGCCGCTTCTTGCCGGCGGCACGGGCCTCCTCGGTGGTGAATTCGTGGGCATGCCCGCTCTGGTGGGCGGCACGTCCGCCGAGACTGGCGATCTCGCGCTGGCGCTGCGGGTCCATCGCCGCGAAGCCACGCAGGCTGCGACGCGGGCCGGAGCCCGAGGTGTCCTGCTTCTGGGGGGTGGAGTCTTGCGAAGCCATGGGATGCCTGTCCTTTCCGGTTGGATGAACGTTGTCGGAGCCCGAAGATTGGCAACGGGCGTGCCCGGCCCCACTGCCTGCGTGCCCATCCGCAGGCGCGCCCAAACCTTGTGCGGTCTGCATCCGGATGAAAAAGAAGCGATCGGCAAGGACCCGGTGGTGTCCGGTGGCGTCCGCGCGCACTAGAGGCCGTAGTCCTTCAGCCGGTTGTACAGGGTCTTGAGCGACACGCCGAGAGCCGCGGCGGTGCGCTCCTTGTGGTGGCCGTAGTAGTTCAGGGTTGCCAGGATCACCTGGCGTTCCACCGCCGCCAGCGTCGTGCCCACCGTCACCTCGATGGTGGCGGCTCCCGGGGCGGCGGCTCCCGGGGCCGGGGCCGCCACCGCCGGCACCGCCACGCCTGCCGTGAGCGGCACGTTCCGGGGCAGCCACTGGTCGGTGATCTCGGGCCCGCTGGTCATCACCCAGGCGCGCTGCAGCACGTTGCGCAACTCGCGCACGTTGCCCGGCCAGCGGTACTGCGCCAGCCGGTCCAGCGCTGCCTGGGTCACGCGCTTGGTGGCGCCTTCGCGCTGTCCGATGTCGTGCAGGAAGTGCGTGACCAGCAGCGGCAGGTCGTCGGGCCGCTCGCGCAATGGGGGCAGCTCGATCGGGAAGACGTTCAGGCGGTACAGCAGGTCCTCGCGGAAGCGGCCCTGCGACACCGCCTGCGCCGGGTCGCGGTTCGCTGCGGCGACCACGCGCACGTCGGTCTCCTGGGGGGTCGTCGAGCCCACCCGCATCAGGGTGCCAGTCTCCAGCACCCGCAGCAGCTTGACCTGCAGCTCCAGCGGCATCTCGGTGATCTCGTCCAGGAACAGGGTGCCGCCGTGCGCGCGCTCGAAGAAGCCCTGGTGCTGGCGCTCGGCGCCGGTGAAGCTGCCCTTCTCGTGGCCGAAGATCTCGCTCTCGATCAGGTTGGGCGAGATGGCGCCGCAGTTGACGGCCAGGAAGGGCTTGGCGCGCCGGCGGCTCAGGTCGTGCACGGTGCGCGCCACCAGTTCCTTGCCGGTTCCGCTCTCGCCGGTGACGAAGACGGTGACCGAGGTCCCGGCCACGCGGGCGACCTGCTCGTAGACCAGCTCCATCGCCGGCGAGGTGCCCACCAGGTGGCCGAAGCGGCCGGTGCGCCGCAGGTCGTCGTGCAGCGTGCGCACCTCGTCCTGCAGCACCGAGGGCTTCATCACCCGCGACAGGATGCCCTGCAGCTGGCGCGCACTGACCGGCTTGACCAGGTAGTCGGCGGCACCGTAGCGCAGCGCCTGGATCGAGGTCTCCAGGGTAGCGTGGCCGGTCATGAGCACGACTTCGGAGTTGCCCATCAGGTCGGCGTCGTCGAGCAGGGCCATGCCGTTGCCATCGGGCAGCTGCAGGTCGAGCAGGACCACGTCGGGTTGCTGCATGGCCATCTGGCGGCGCGCCTCGCGCAGCGACTGCGCGGTGGCTGCAGAGAACCCTTCGGCCGCGACCAGCTGCGCCATCATGCGTGCGGCGTCGACGTCGTCTTCGACGATCAGTGCGTGGGCCATGGGAATCCTGAACCTCCCCCTGCTTCCCTCCCGCCTGCGGGCGGGCAAATGCCGGGCTGATTATTCGCGCGCATGGGCCTGCGGTGGTGTAACCGCACGCATGCGTTGGAAGAAAGATCAGCTCCCTCGCACTGAAGCCCAGCGGTCAGGCCGCGCGGAGGCTGGCGCGCAGCTCGCCCCGTTCCACCGGCTTGACGAGGTAGGCGTCGAAGCCCGCCACCAGGGCATCGTGGATGTCGCGCTCCTGCCCGTAGCCCGACAGCGCGATCATGCGGCCCGCATAGCCCGCGGCGCGCGCATGGCGGGCCAGTTCGTAGCCGGTGAGGCCGGGCAGGCCGATGTCGACGATGGACACCTCGGGCTGCTGGCGCAGCAGGCGGTTGAGCCCGTCGATGCCGTCGGCGGCCGTGCTCACGCTGTGGCCGTCGAGCTCGAGCTTGCTGCGCAGTGCCGCCAGCACGTCGGCGTTGTCGTCGATCACCAGCACCCGGCGCCGCCGTCCCGGCGGCAGGGTGTCGCCCTCCGGCTGCAACGGCGGGTCGATGGCCGGCAGGCGCAGCGTGAAGCAGGTGCCCTCGGGCGAGCTGGTGGCCGCGACGGTGCCGCCGTGCAGTTCCACCACGCGGCGCACCAGCGTGAGGCCGATGCCCAGGCCGCCGGCACGCCGGTCGAGCGGGCGTTCGCCCTGGACGAAGAGGTCGAACACGCGCGGCAGCAGTGCCGGCGCAATGCCGCTGCCGGTGTCCCGTACCTCGATCACGGCCGTGGCGCCCTCGGCGCGGATCGTCACGTCGATCCGGCGGCCGGCCGGCGTGTACTTCAGGGCATTGCCGAGCAGGTTGGACAGCACCTGTTCGAGGCGCACGGCGTCGCCGTGGACCCAGACATCCTGCGCATCCAGGTGCAGCTCGTGGGCCCCGGATTCGCCGGTCACCTGCAGGGTGCCACGCAGCCGGTCCAGCACGCTGGCCAGGTTGACCGGGCGGCGCGCCAGCGTGAGCTGGCCGGTGATCGCACGGCCGACGTCGAGCAGCTCGTGGACCATGTGGGCCAGGTTGCGCGCCTGCCGGCCGATGATGGCGCGGGCCTCGCCGGCACTGTTGCTGGCCGGCGGTGCGGCCTCGAGCACGTCGGCGGCGGCCGAGATCGCACCCAGCGGGTTGCGCAGCTCATGGCCCAGCATGGCCAGGAGTTCATCCTTCGCGCGGCTGGCCGCCTCGGCGTCGCGCCGGGCCGTCACCTCGCGCCGGGTGAGCTCCTCGCGCTGCAGCTCGGCTTCGCGCTGGTCGGTCATGTCGACCGAGACGCCCGCGAACTGCAGCGGCGCACCGGCGTCGTCGTATTCGAACTGCAGCCGGCTGGACAGCCAGCGGGCGGTGTCGTCCGGCTGCGGCACCGCGTACTCGACCGTCAGCGCGTCGTGCCGTTCGGCACAGGCGGTGTCCAGCAGGCCGCGCACGCGCTCGCGATCCTCCGGTCCGATGCGGTCGAGCCAGGCAGCCAGGCCGTCACCGTCCAGCCCGTCGAGCCCGAACAGCTTGCAGTGGCCCTGGGTCCAGAACAGCTCGCCGGTGTCGAACCGGTACTGGCAAAAGCCCACCCGCCCGGCCTCCTGGGTCAGCTCGATCAGGCGTTGCTGCTCCTGCAGCACCTGGTGGGCCT
Organism: Ramlibacter pinisoli; assembly: GCF_009758015.1. Lineage (NCBI taxonomy): Bacteria > Pseudomonadati > Pseudomonadota > Betaproteobacteria > Burkholderiales > Comamonadaceae > Ramlibacter > Ramlibacter pinisoli. The sequence goes on along the minus strand of NZ_WSEL01000009.1, from coordinate 1,651,387 downwards.
CGAGCAGTTCGTCCTCGATGCGGCGCCGCTTCGCGATGTCCTCTTCCAGCGCCCGGCGCGAGCGGGCATCGCTGAGCGAGGCCGCCTGGAGGGCGTCGCGCAGCATGGCGATCTCCTGCACCTCGATGGGGCCCGGCAGCCCCGCATGGCCTTCGGCCGCCAGCGTCCTGAGCGGTCGGGTGACCCGGCGCGCGGCGAGCGAGGCCAGCAAGGCCCCTAGCAGCAGGCTGCCGGCGCCGGCCGCCAGCGCGGTCGCCACGGTGCGCTGGCGGGCGGCCACGATGGGGGCGGCCGGCACCATGATCTGCACCCCCCAGCCCGGCGCGGACCGCACCACCTGCCAGGCCGCATAGACCTCGCTGCCGTCGAGGCCGGCCGTGCGCTCGACGCCGAACGGGCGGCCGCGGGAGGCGGCGACGGGGCCGGGCGGCAACTGGGCGCCCGGCTTCAGCGGGCCGGGCAGGCTGGTGGCGATGACGCGCTGGCGGGCGTCGTGCAACACCGCGTACCCGCCTTCCGGCCGCCCCGCCGCCCCCGCCAGGCGCTGCCAGGTGGCGGCCGGCAGGCGCGCGCCCAGCACCCCGGTCTGGTCGTCCAGGGCAACCGGCACGGCCAGCAGCACGAGCTCGCGGCCAGGTCCTTCCAGCACCGACGACACGGCGGGCTGGCTGGTCTCCAGCACCCGTTGGCGCAGCGCCGGCAACGCGTCGGCAATCGGCGCGCGGTTCGCGCCGGAATCCAGCAGCAAGCGGCCGCGCGGGTCGACCAGGAAGACGCCCTGCCAGTCGCGGCGCGTCGGCGGGCGCGTGCGCAGCAGGCGCTCGAAGGCCGCCGGCAGGTCGCGGCGCAGGGCCTCGGCGTGCGACAGCGCGGTGAGGGCGTCGAGCGAGGCCAGGATCTCGCTGTCCACCGCTGCCGCGAACGCGGCCGCCGAGCGCGCGAGGTCGCCCTCGATCTGCGCCTGTTCGTCGCCTGCCGTGCGCACGATCTGCCAGGCCAGCAGCGCCGCGAGCGGCAGCAGCGCCAGGACCACCACGCTCACCAGGTAGCGCCGCAGCGGCGCGAGCAGGCGGTAGCGTTCCGGCGGCGCGGCCAGGGGATCCACGGACGGCGCGGCGGAGTTCCGCATGACCTGGCAAGAGTAGACCCCGCTCAGTTCGGGCGGGGGGCTGGGCAACATCCTGTTTCCACGGCCGCGCTGTGCTCGGCCGTTCTTGCTGCAAGTCCTGCCGTCAGTGCCGATCGGTCCGGCTGGCATTCCGCAGGATCGACGGCCACCTGGCGCCTTTCCGCCACGGTCGTCGGACTTGCGCCGCGCCTGCGGCGGCTGCCGTTGTGACGGACGGTCTCAATGGTGACCGCCCGGCAACCCGCAGCGCGACCGGCACGGCCTTTGCGGCTGCGTCGCATGCGCGCCCGTCGCGCCAGGAGATCCGATTGCATTCCCTGAGCTTGCAGGTCACCTCGACCCTCCAGCCCACGCTTTCGCCGCGCCTGCAGCGCGCGGTGCGGTTGCTGCAGATGTCATCGCTCGATTTCGCGCAGGCGGTGCGCGACGCGCTCGACAACAATCCCTTCCTCGAAGCCGACGAGACGGCGCCGGTGGCCGACCTGCCGCTGGTGGCCGCGGCGCCCGACGCTGAGGCCCCCGACGACGCGGCGGCGCCGCCGGCCGACGGCAGTTCCTGGGGCGCCGAGCCCATCGCCCGCTCGCGCATGGTCGACGGCGACGGGGTGTTCGACACGCTCGCCGCGCCTTCGTCGCTCGCGGACTACCTGACCGGCCAGCTCAACCTGCTGAACCTGCCCGAGCGCGACTGGGCGCTGGCCGCGGCGGTCATCGAGTCCCTGGACGACGACGGCTACCTGCGCGCGCCGCTGGCCGACATCGGCACCCTGGTCCCGCTCGATCCGCCCGCCGACAGCGACGAACTGGCCATCGCCCTGTGCCGCGTGCAGTCGCTGGAACCGGGCGTCGCCGCCCGCGACGTGGTCGAGTGCCTGCGGCTGCAGCTGCCGCTGATCGAGCCGCCGCCGCGCCGGGCGCTGGCCGCCCGCATCCTGCGCGACTGCGTGCAGTGCCTGGCCCACCACGACGTGGCGGCGGTCGCCCGCCGGCTGGACGCGACGCTGGCGCAGGCCGAGGAGGCGTGCGTGGCGTTGCGCCGGCTCGATCCCCGCCCGGGCTGGCGCCACGGCACGCCGCAGACCCAGTACGTCACGCCCGACGTGCTGGTGCACAAGGTGCGCGGGCAGTGGACCGCGGTGCTGAACGAAGCCGTGGTGCCCAGGGTGCGGCTCAACCGCGGTTATGCGGAGCTGTTCCGGCGCCATCGCAACGCCGAGCATGCCGAACTGGGGGCCCACCTGCAGGAGGCGCGCTGGACGGTGCGCAACGTGGAGCAGCGCTTTTCCACCATCCTGGCGGTGGCGCAGGCCATCCTGAAGCGGCAGCACCGCTTCCTGGCCTACGGCGCGATGGCGATGAAGCCGCTGGCCTTGCGCGAGATCGCGCAGGAGGTCGGCGTGCACGAGTCCACGGTCTCGCGCGTGACCAACAACAAGTTCATGGCCACGCCCTGCGGTGTCTTCGAGCTGAAGTACTTCTTCTCGCGCGGGCTGGCCACGGCCAGCGGCGGCGAGTGCTCGCCCACCGCGATCCGGGGGCTGATGCAGGAACTGATTGCCGCCGAGGCGCCGGCGCAGCCGCTGTCGGACGTCGAGATCGCGCGCCAGCTCTCGGTGCAGGGCCTGCAGGTCGCGCGGCGCACCGTCACCAAGTACCGCCAGCAGCTGAAGATCGCGTCGGCCGAGCGGCGCCGCCACTGAGGGCCGGGGCCGCGGCCCGGCGCGGCCAAGTGACAATCGGGGGGTGAAGCCGCACGCCATCCCCGCCGAGCCCGCCGCCGACGAGGCCGCCTGGGTCGAGGGCGAGCTGGTGCGCGGGCTGATGCGCACCCAGCGCACCACCCGGATCCTGGGCCTGCTGCTGATCGCGCTGGTGCTGGCCGTGCTGTGGCCGGACGTCCCGCGCCCGGCGCTGCTGGGATGGGCCGTGCTGACCACCGCCGTGGGCGCCGTGCGCCTGGCCATCATGCGGCTCTATGCCCGCGAGGTCGCGCCGGCCGGCCCGCACGAGCACCTGGCCTTCGTGCGCCGCTGGGGACTGGTGTGGCCGGTCACCGGCGCGATGTGGGGCCTGAGCACGCTGCTGTTCTTCGACCGCGCCTCGCTGGAGGACCAGTTCGTGTGCTGGCTGGTGCTCTCGGGCCTGTCGATGTTCGCCATCAACACCCTCTCCAGCCACCTCGCCACCATGCGCTCCTACCTGGATGCCCTGGCGGCCACCGCGCTGGGCGTGATGGTCTGGCGCATGGGCTTCGACCTGCGCTTCACCGGGCCGGCCTACCACTGGTGGATGGTGCTGCTGCTGATGCTCTTCTGGCAGGTGCTGCGCCAGGCCGGCCTGCGCCAGCACGTGACGCAGCGCAAGAACTACGAGCTGCAGTACCGCAACAACCAGCTGATCGAATCGCTGACGCGCCAGACCCAGGCCGCCCTCGACGCGGTGGAGGTCAAGAACCGCTTCCTGGCCAGCGCGGCCCACGACATCCGCCAGCCGGTGCATGCGCTGGGCCTGTACGCCGACTGGCTGGGCAGCGAACCGGAGCTGGTGCACGACCTGGCGCCCAAGATCGTGGAGTCGACCAAGGCGGTGAACTCGCTGTTCGACTCGCTGTTCGACATGGCCCGGCTGGACTCCGGCAAGATCCGGCTGCACGTCGAGACCCTGCGGCTGGACAAGTTGCTGCAGGACCTGGAACTGCACTACCGCCCGCTGGCCGAAGCCAAGGGCCTGAAGTTCCGCGTCCACTCGGTGACCGGCAGCGTGGCGTCCGACCCCATCCTGCTGCAGCGGGTGGTGGGCAACCTGATCTCCAACGCGGTGAAGTACACCCAGCGCGGCGGCGTGCTGGTGGCCGCGCGCGTGACGCCCGCTGGCGCCCGCATCGAGGTCTGGGACACCGGCGTGGGCATCGCGCCCATGCACCAGCGCGAGATCTTCCGGGAGTTCTACAAGGTGCCCAGCCACGCCGGCACCGACGACGGGTTCGGCCTGGGCCTGTACATCGTGGCGCGGCTCGCGCACATCCTGGGCCATCCCCTGCACATGGCCTCGCGGCCCGGCCGCGGCACCGTGTTCCGGCTGCTGCTGCGGCCCACCGATCCGGTCGAGGCTGCGCAGCGCGCGGCCTCGTCGATCGACACCATCAAGTACGGCCGGCCGGAAGTGCTGCTGGGGCCGCCCATCATCACCGGGCGCGACGCCCGGCCCGCGACCTCAGTGGCTCAGTAGCCCGTGGGTGCGGGCGTAGTGGATGGTCTGGGTGCGGCTCTTGACGCCCAGGCGGCGGAACAGCCGCCACAGGTGCACCTTCACCGTGTGCTCGCTGATGCCCAGTTCGTCGGCGATCTCGCGGTTGGACAGGCCGCGGTCGAGCATCACGATGAGCTGGTTCTGCCGCTTGGACAGCTTGCTGTCGGTGGGTGCCAGCTCCTCGAAGCTGCCATCGGTGGTGAGCAGGGCGCGCAGCGCGTTGCCGATCTCCTGCGCGCCGGACGACTTCTCGATGTAGATGTCGGCGCCGGCCTCGATGCAGGCCTCCTCGGCATCGGCGGCGGGCGACGCCGACAGCACCGCCAGCGGCGCGTCGGCGAAGCGGTTCTTCATCTCGTGCACGCCCGAGGTGCCGGTGGTGTCGGGCAGCTTGAGGTCCAGGCAGATCAGGTCCGGGAAGCCGTGCTGGCGCACCGACGACTCCATGCCGCCGATGCGATCGAGTTCGATGACGTTGGCGCCCGGACGCATGCGACGCAGGAGCATCACCACCGCTTCGCGCATCAGCGGGTGGTCGTCGATGACGTACAGGGTGGCGGGATTCGGGGTGGGCTTCATGGCAACGGGAAGGATACCTTGGCCGCCGGCGGCGGCGGATGCGGGGGTGGTCATGCGGCGAGCTGCGCCAGGGCCGCGCGGATGGTGGCTTCGTCGATGCCCGGTGCGGGCTGGGCGGCGGTCTCGGCGCCTGCCGGCCAGCCCTGCTGCTTCAGGCGGGCGACCGCCCGGCCGGCCTCCTGCGGCGCCTCGAAGCCGGTGCTTTGCAGCAGCAGCGCGCCGGCGGCGTCGACCAGCTTGAAATAGTGCTTGCCGTCGGCCTCGCGGTACTGCTTGAAGGCGGGCAGCGCCGCCTTGCCGGCCTTGGACCTGGCCGCTTGCGGCTGGTCGGCCAGGTTGCGCAGGCCGACCGCGTGGCGCAGGCGCTGCAGGAACGGTGCCGAGCGGCCGCGGGCCTTGTCGGCGCCGGCACGCAGGATGGCCTCCAACTGCGCCGGCTCGGCCACCAGGGCGTCGTAGCGCTCGCGCATGGGCGCGATCTCGCGGTCGATGCGCTCGAACAGCACCTGCTTGGCGTCGGCCCAGGCGATGCCGTCGGCGTAGGCCTTGCGCAGCTGCGCGGTCTCTTCGGCGTCGGCGAAGGCCTGGTAGATCTGGAACAGGGCGGAGCCCTCGGTGTCCTTGGGCTCGCCGGGCGCGCGCGAGTCGGTGACGATGGAGAAGATCTGCTTGCGGACCTGCTCGCGCGGGGCGAACAGGCCGATGACGTTGTCGTAGCTCTTGCTCATCTTGCGCCCGTCCAGGCCCGGCAGCAGGGCCACCGAGTCGTCGACGGCCGCCTCCGGCAGCACGAAGTGCTCGCCGTACAGGTGGTTGAAGCTGGCCGCCATGTCGCGCGCCATCTCGATGTGCTGGACCTGGTCGCGCCCGACGGGAATCTTGTGGGCGTTGAACAGGATGATGTCGGCCGCCATCAGCACCGGATACATGAACAGGCCGGCCGTGACGTCGGCGTCCGGGTCGGCGCCGGCCGCGGCGTTGCGGTCCATCGCGGCCTTGTAGGCATGCGCGCGATTGAGCAGGCCCTTGCCGGTGACGCAGGTGAGGAACCAGGTCAGCTCCGTCACCTCGGGGATGTCGGACTGGCGGTAGAAGAACACCTGGTCGGGGTCGAGGCCGGCGGCCAGCCAGCAGGCGGCGATCTCCAGCGTGGAGCGCTGGATGCGGGCCGGCTCGTCGCACTTGATCAGCGCGTGGTAGTCGGCCAGGAAGTAGAAGTTCTCGGTGCCCGGGCGGCGGCTGGCCTGCACGGCGGGACGGATGGCGCCGACGTAGTTGCCCAGGTGCGGCGTGCCGGTGGTGGTGATGCCGGTGAGGTAGCGGATCGGTGCGGTCATGGCGTCAGAACAGCGCGGTGAGCGGCGTGAGCAGGAGGCCGAGCACGGTATAGCCCACCGAGATGAGCGGCCGCAGCCACCAGGTGCCGACGATGCCGGCGACCACCAGGCCCATCACGATGAAGAAGCCCCACGGCTCGATGCGGCTGAAGTTCCAGGCGGCGCGCCGCGGCAGCAGGCCGGCGACGATGCGGCCGCCGTCCAGCGGCGGCAGCGGGAACAGGTTGAAGGCCCACATCACCAGGTTGACCAGCACGCCGGCCTTGGCCATCTCGATGAAGAAGCGCTCGGTGACGCCGCTGCCGGCCAGCACCGTGAACACGATGGCCCACAGCAGGGCCTGGATGAAGTTGGAGGCCGGGCCGGCCAGCGCCACCCACACCATGTCGCGCTTGGGCCGGCGCAGCTGGCCGAAATTCACCGGCACCGGCTTGGCGTAGCCGAAGAGGAAGGCGCCGGAGGTGGCGAAATACAGCACCAGCGGCATCAGGATGGTGCCGACCGGGTCGATGTGCTTGATCGGGTTGAGGGTCACGCGGCCCATGGCGTAGGCCGTGTTGTCACCCAGGTAGCGGGCCACGTAGCCGTGCGCCGCCTCGTGGACCGTGATCGCGAACAGCACCGGGAGGGCGTAGATCAGGACCGTCTGTATGAGGGAGTCGATATTCACCCGTCGATTGTCTCAGAGGGCCGCCGGGCGCCGCCGCGCCCTCCGTTCACAGCCCCAGGGTGGCGGGGTCGCCGCGCCCCAGGCGCGTGATCACCGGGTCGCCGCCCGTCCCCATGGGCGACAGGTCGACCACCGTGGTGGGCTGCAGCGGGCAGGCCCCGGCGTCCACCACGCCGGCGATCTGGTGCTGCAGGCGCTGGCGGATCTCCTGGGCGTCGTTCAGGGGAGCGTCCTCGCCGCGCGGGATCAGCGTGGTGGCCAGCAGCGGGCCGCCGTGCAGGTCCAGCAGCTGCTGCAGCACCGGGTGGTCGGGCACGCGCAGGCCGATGGTCTTGCGCTGCGGGTGGCTCAGGCGCCGGGGCACCTCGCGCGTGGCCTCCAGGATGAATGCGAACGGCCCCGGGGTGGCGAGCTTGAGCAGCCGGTACTGGCGGTTGTCGACGCGGGCGTACGTGGACAGCTCGCTCAGGTCGCGGCACAGCAGGGTGAGGTGGTGCTTCTCGTCGACCCCGCGCACCTGGCGCAGGCGGTCGGCGGCGGCCTTGTCGTCCAGCTGGCAGGCCAGGGCGTAGCTGGAGTCGGTGGGAACCGCGAGCACGCCGCCCTGCGCCAGCAGCGCCACGGCCTGCTTCAGCAGGCGGGGCTGCGGGTTGTCGGGGTGGAGCTCGAAATATTGCGCCATGGCCGCCTCAGGCTCGCGCGGGGCGCGGTGCCGCCGCCGACCGCGATTCGAACACGGTGAGCCACGCGCCGGCCGCGCCGCAGATCGCGATGGTCACCATGCCCAGGAGCGACCAGCCGTCCGGGACATGCGAGAACACCAGCCAGCCCAGCAGCATGGCGAAGCCGATCTGCGAATACAGGTAGGGCGTGAGCGTGGCGGCGGGCGCATTGCGGTAGGCGAGGATCAGCAGGAAGTGGCCGACGGTGCCCATCAGCCCCATGAAGCACAGGCCGACCCAGAGCAGCGGGTCGTGCACCGGCGTCCACACGAACGGCAGCGCCAGCGATGCGAGCAGCGTGCCCACCCAGCCGGTGTACAGGTGCATGGTGACCGGGTCCTCGGTCCGCGCCATCTTGCTGGTGAGCACCTGGAACCAGGCGTTGGTCACCGTCAGGCCCAGGGGCAGCAGCATGGCCCAGCTGAACGACTCGCCGCCCGGCCGGATGATGACCAGGGTGGCGGCGAAACCGCCGGCCACCAGGGTCCAGCGCAGGCGCGAGACATGTTCCTTCAGCACCGTCGCCGCCAGCAGCGTCACCGCCAGTGGCGCCATCATCACGATGGCGGTGAACTCCCCGACCGGCATGTAGCGCAGGCTGAGGAAGGCCAGCAGGCTGCTGGTGAGCAGCAGCACGCCGCGCAGGCACTGGAACGGCAGGTGGCGGGTGCGCAGCGCCGCGGTGCCGCGCCAGGGCAGGACGACGGCGGTGGTGGCGAGCGCCTGGAAGGCGTAGCGGAACCACAGCGCCATCAGCAGGGGCACGGAGGCGCTGACGCCCTTGGTGGTGGTGTCCAGCGCGGAAAAGCAGGCCGATGCGGCCAGCACGAGGCCGATGCCCAGCAGCTCGTTGCGCGCCGGGCGTGGCGCCCCGGGGCCGGTCACCGGATGCGATCCGCCAGCAGATGCCAGACCGGCGTCAGCGCGTCGGGCAGGTAGGGCAGCTGGCCCAGGTCGGTGTGGCTCTCGCCGGGGCTGTGGAAGTCGCTGCCGCGCGAGGCAGCCAGGCCGAACTCCCGCGCCGTGCCGGCGTAACGCACGGCCTCGGCGGCGGTGTGGCTGCCGGTGACCACCTCGACCCCGCGACCGCCATGGGCCTTGAACTCCGAAAACAGCGCGTATTCCTCGTTGGCCGTGAACTTGTAGCGCGCCGGATGGGCGATGACGGCCACGCCGCCGGAGCGCGAGATCCACTGCACCGCGTCCTTCAGCGACGCCCAGCGGTGCGGCACGTAGCCGGGCTTGCCCTCGGTGAGGAACTTGCGGAAGACCTCGGCGGTGTCGCGGCAGGCGCCGACCTCGACCAGGAAGCGGGCGAAGTGGGTGCGCGAGATGAGTTCGGGGTTGCCGGCGTACTTCAGGGCGCCCTCGTAGGCGCCCGGGATGCCCACCGCGGCCAGCTGGCTGGCCATCTCGCGGGCCCGGCCGCCGCGGCCGCCGCGCGTGGCTTCCAGCCCCTCGAGCATGCGCGGGTCGTCGGCATCGAAGCCCAGGCCGACGATGTGCACGGTCTCGTTGGCGAAGGTGACCGAGATCTCGACGCCGGTCAGGTACTGCAGGCCGTTGGCACGGGCCGCGGCCAGCGCCCTGGCCTGGCCGCCGATCTCGTCGTGGTCGGTCAGGGCCCACAGCTCGACGCCGTTGGCCTTGGCCCGGGCGGCCAGCTCTTCGGGCGTGAGGGTGCCATCGGACACCACGGAGTGGCAGTGCAGGTCGGCGTTGAGGGTGGCCACGTCCCGATTTTACGGCGCGGCCGGGCAGGGACCGCCGCTCGCGCGGCGCCGGTCGTCAGCTGATCGCGCCGGCCTGCAGGCGGACGTCGACCTGCGTGCGCAAGGCGCACTGCAACGCGACCTCCAGGCCGCGCACCACCTGCTCGTGCGTCATGGAGGGCGCGCCCTGCTGGGGCAGCCAGGGCACGTGCACCATCCCGCCGCGCACCCCGCTCCAGCGCCGGTCGGTGGCCAGCAGGTGCATGAGTCCGTAGAACACATGGTTGCAAACGAAAGTGCCGGCGGTCTGCGAGACGTCGGCCCGGATGCCCTCGGCCAGCAGTGCGGCCAGCATGGCCTTGATCGGCAGGGTGGTGAAGTAGGCCGCCGGGCCGTCCGCGATCACCGGTGTGTCGATCGGCTGCCGGCCGGCGTTGTCCGGGATGCGGGCGTCCTCGATGTTGATGGCCACCCGCTCCAGCGAGAGGGCCGCCCGGCCGCCGGCCTGGCCGGTGCACAGCACCAGGGCCGGCCGGTGCTGGCCCAGCAGGTCTTGCAGAGTCGCCAGCGCATCCCCGAATCGGGTCGGCAGCTGGGCCGCCACCACGCGGTGCCCGTCGATCTCGGCGCCGTCGAGCGTCTGGGTCGCCAGCCAGCTGGGGTTGACCGGCTGGCCGCCGAAAGGGTCGAAACCCGTGACCAGGATGCGGGCTTGGCCGACAGGCGGCTTGGCGGCAGGGCTTAGCATCGGACCACTGTAGCAAGGGAGCCGCACCATGCGCTGGGAAGGCGAACGCGAATCGAGCAACGTCGAGGACTACCGCGGAGACGGCGGCGGTGGTGGCGGCGGCCTGGGCGGCTTCGGCATCGGCGGCCGCAGCATCGGCATCGGCACCATCGTCATCGCCCTGGTCGGCGGGGCCATCTTCGGCATCAACCCGCTCACCATCCTGAGCCTGCTGAGCGGCGGTCCCGCGCCGCAGACGCAGCAGGCGCCGGCCCACCAGCCGCCGGCGCAGGACCGCACGGCCCGCTTCGTCTCCACCGTGCTGGCCGACACCGAGGAGGTCTGGAAGCAGCAGTTCGCCCAGGGCGGCGCGACCTACCGCGAGCCCAAGCTGGCGCTGTTCGACGGCGCCATCCGCACGGGGTGCGGCGCCGGCCAGTCGGCCATGGGCCCGTTCTACTGCCCGGCCGACGAGAAGGTCTACATCGACCTGGGCTTCTACCGCACGCTGCGCGAGCAGCTGGGGGCGCCCGGCGAGTTCGCCCAGGCCTACGTCATCGCGCACGAGGTGGGCCACCACGTGCAGCATTTGCTGGGCATCACCGACCGGGTCGACCAGCTGCGCTCGCGCGGCAGCCAGCAGCAGGGCAACGCCCTGAGCGTGCGGCTGGAGCTGCAGGCAGATTGCTTCGCCGGCGTCTGGGCCCGCCAGTCGCAGCAATCCAAGCAATGGCTGGATCCGGGCGACATCGAGGCGGCGCTCAATGCGGCCCAGAAGATCGGCGACGACACGCTGCAGCGCTCGGCCGGCCGCGCCGTCGTGCCCGAGAGCTTCACCCACGGCAGCAGCGCCCAGCGCCAGCGCTGGTTCCAGGCCGGCTGGCAGGGCGGCAACATCAAGGGCTGCGACACCTTCCGCGCGGCTTCTCTCTAGGCACGTGGGCGGGGCGCTGCGGCGCCCCGGAAAGTGGGCGCCAGCCCCGGTCCGGACGCATCCCCGGTCCAGGTGCGACAATCCGGGGTTCCCATGAGTGCATCCTTCTCCAACTTGTCGCTGGCCGAGCCGCTGGCGCGTGCCGTGGCCGAAATGGGCTACGAGCAGATGACCCCCATCCAGGCGCAGGCGATTCCCGTCGTCCTCACCGGCAAGGACGTGATGGGCGCGGCCCAGACCGGCACCGGGAAGACGGCGGCGTTCTCCCTGCCCCTGCTGCAGCGGCTCCTGAAGCACGAGAACACGTCGACCTCGCCGGCGCGGCACCCGGTGCGCGCCCTGGTGCTGCTGCCCACCCGCGAACTGGCCGACCAGGTGGCCCAGCAGGTCAAGCTGTACGCCAAGCACACCAGCCTGCGCAGCGCGGTGGTGTTCGGCGGCATCGACATGAAGCCGCAGACCGCCGAGCTGAAGAAGGGCGTCGAGGTGCTGGTGGCCACGCCCGGCCGCCTGCTCGACCACATCGAGGCCAAGAACGCGGTGCTCAACCAGGTCGAGTACGTGGTGCTCGACGAGGCCGACCGCATGCTGGACATCGGCTTCCTGCCCGACCTGCAGCGCATCCTGTCGTACCTGCCCAAGCAGCGCACCACGCTGCTGTTCTCGGCCACCTTCTCGCCCGAGATCAAGCGGCTGGCCAACAGCTACCTGAACGATCCCGTCACCATCGAGGTCGCGCGGCCCAACGCCACCGCCTCGACGGTCGAGCAGCATTTCTACAGCGTCTCCGATGACGACAAGCGGCGCGCCGTCAAGCAGATCGTGCGCCAGCGCGGCCTCACGCAGGCCTTCGTGTTCGTCAACAGCAAGCTCGGCTGCGCCCGGCTGGCGCGCTCGCTCGAGCGCGAGGGCATGAAGACCACGGCCCTGCACGGCGACAAGAGCCAGGACGAGCGCCTGAAGGCGCTGGCCGCGTTCAAGGCCGGCGAGGTCGACCTGCTGGTGGCCACCGACGTCGCCGCGCGTGGCCTGGACATCAAGGACGTCCCGGCGGTGTTCAACTTCGACGTGCCGTTCAACGCGGAAGACTACGTCCACCGCATCGGCCGCACCGGCCGGGCGGGCGCGTCGGGCCTGGCGGTCACGCTGGTCTCGCCCAGCGATGGACGGCTGGTCGCCGACCTCGAGAAGCTGCTGAAGAAGAAGGTGGAGCTCGAGGCGCTGGAGTGGGACGACGACCGCCCGCGCGGCCGCATCAACGACGGCCGCCGCACCTGGCGCGAGCGCGGCGAACTGGGCGACGAGCGCGACACCATGGACGCCCAGCGCGAACGCCTGCGCCCCGCGCGGCCCGAACGCACCGAGCGGTTCGAGCGCTTCGAGCGGCCGGTGCGCACGCCGGCCGATCCGTTCTTCGAGCAGCCTTACCAGGCGCCGCAGGGCGACGTGAAGCCGGCCTGGGAAAGCGGCATGAAGCCGGTCACCAGCCGGGTCTCGGCCAACATCAAGACCAAGCGCAAGGTCGCGGCGCTGTTCAAGCAGCCCGAGTGAGTCAGTCGCCCGGGCGCTGCGCCTGCGGGCAGCCCACCTGGATCACCTCGCGCGCGCCGCTCGCCGCGTCGTAGCGCAGCGCGCTCAGGCAGCCGCCCCACACGCAGCCGGTGTCCAGCCCGATCGCGTCGTCGCGCAGCAGCAGGCCCAGCTGGGACCAGTGCCCGAAGGCCATCGGCGTGCCCGCGGTGCGCCGGCCCGGAACGTCGAACCAGGGCATGCCGCCGGCCGGCGCCTGCTCGGGCCCGCCGCCCGCCTGCAGCAGCAGTTCGCCCTCGACGGTGCAGAAGCGCAGGCGGGTGAGCGCGTTGACCACCACCCGCAGGCGATCGGCGCCGGCCAGCGTGTCGCTCCACTGCGCCGGCTGGTTGCCGTACATCTGCGCCAGGAAGGCGCCCAGGCCGGGGCCGCGCAGCACCGCTTCCACCTCGCCGGCCAGGGCCAGCACCTGTGCCAGGTCCCATTGCGGCAGCACGCCGGCATGCACCATCAGCAGGCCATGCGCATGCACGGCCAGCGGCTGCCGGCGCAGCCAGTCGAGCAGCGCGGCGCGATCGGGCGCCTGCAGCACCCCGTCCAGTGTGTCGTCGGCGCGCGGCCGCCGCACGCCGTGGGCGACGGCCAGCAGGCTCAGGTCGTGGTTGCCCAGCAGGCAGGTGGCCGCCCCGTCCAGCGCCGCCAGCCGCCGTAGCACGCCGCGCGAGTCGGGCCCGCGATTGACGAGGTCGCCCAGCACCACCAGGTGGTCGCGGCTGGGCGAGAACGCCACGGCATCCAGCAGGCGGCCCAGCGGTTCGTCGCAGCCCTGCACATCCCCGATCAGATACAGTCCCATCGTGTCGGATTCTCGCCGCGGGCCATGGATTTTTTGTTGATCGCGCTGTTGACTTTGCTCAACGGCGTGTTCGCGATGTCCGAGTTGGCCCTGGCCTCCAGCCGCAAGGCCCGCCTCCTGGCCATGGCCGAGGACGGTGACAGCGGTGCCGCCATGGCGCTGCGGCTGCTGGAGCACCCGACCCAGTTCCTGTCCACCGTGCAGGTGGGCATCACCTCGATCGGCGTGCTGAACGGCATCGTCGGCGAGGCCGCATTCAGCGCCTCGCTGGCGGCCTGGCTCCAGACCTATGGCGTGGCCGAGGGCGTGGCGGGCGTCGCCGCCACCGCGATCGTGGTGGCGCTCATCACGTTCGTCACCATCATCTTCGGCGAGCTGGTGCCCAAGCGCATCGGCCAGCTCTACCCCGAGCCGGTGGCGCGCCTCGTGTCGCGCCCCATGGCATGGCTGGCCAAGGCGGCCGGCCCCTTCGTCAAGCTGCTGTCGGCCACCACGCAGGCCACGCTCAAGCTCATGCGCATCGACACCGCACAGTCGCGCGGCATGACGCAGGAGGAGATCTCGCACAGCCTGGAGGAGGGCGTCGACGCCGGCGTGATCGAGGCGCAGGAGCACCGCATGGTGCAGAACGTGTTCCGCCTGGACGACCGGCCGCTCACGTCGATGATGGTGCCGCGCTCGGACATCGAGTGGCTGGACGCCGCGACCACGGTGGCCGACGGCCTGCGCCTGGCCGGCGAGGGCGGCGCGCACTCGTGGTACCCGGTGTGCCGCGGCTCGCTCGACGACGTGCTCGGGGTGGTGAGCGTGGCCCGCCTGCTGGCCCTGGGCCGGGACCACGAGGGCCTGGTCGCGGCGCAGGCGATTCCCGCGGCGTTCGTGCCCGAGACCCTGAGCGGCATGGAGCTGCTGGAGCAGTTCCGCCGCCAGTCGCACCGCGTCGTGTTCGTGGTCGACGAGTACGGCGTGGTGCAGGGGCTGCTCACGCCGCGCGACATGCTCGAGGCCATCACCGGCGAGCTGCGGCCCGAGGCGCAGACCGAGCCCTGGGCCACGCCGCGCGACGACGGCAGCTGGCTGCTCGACGGCCTGATGCCGGTGGCCGAGCTCAAGGAGCGGTTGGACATCCGCGACCTGCCCGAGGAGGACCGCGGCCGCTACAACACGGTCGCCGGCCTGCTGCTGGCAGTGTCCGGCCATCTGCCCGGCGTGGGCGAACGCATCGAGGCGGGTGGCTGGTTGTTCGAGGTGGTCGACCTGGACGGACGGCGGATCGACAAGGTGCTGGCCAGCCGCCTGGCCATGGAAACACAGGAGGAATGACGATGGCGCAGATGCCCTGGTACGAGAAACCCGTGCTGCTCAATCGCGAGAAGCACCGCGACCGCCGCATCCGGGCGGCCAGCGGGTTCAGCTTCGCGCGCAAGGCCAATTCGCTGTACCTGGCCGGCGTGGAGTTCAACGAAGCCTGCAAGGAGTACGCGATCGTCTTCACGCGGCTGTCCGGCGGCAAGCTGGCGCCGGTGGTGGTGCTGGGGCTGCGCAGCGGCGAGAACCTGTTCATCGACGAGCAGGAGCGCTGGAAGGCCACCTACGTGCCGGCCTTCGTGCGGCGCTACCCGTTCGTGCTGGCGGAATTGCCGGGCCAGCAGATGGGCGTGTGCATCGACGAGGGCTTCGAGGGCGTCAACACCAGCGAGGGCGACGCCCTGTTCGACGCCCAGGGAAACAACACGCCGTACCTGCAGAACGCGCTCGAGTTCCTGCAGCGCTACCAGGCCGAGTACGTGCGCACGCAGGCGTTCTGCAGCAAGCTCGAGGAGGCCGGCCTGCTCACCGAGATGAGCGCCCGCGCCGACCTGGTGGACGGCCGCAGCTTCACCGTGGCCGGCCTGATGGTGGTCGACGAGAAGAAGCTGATGGCGCTGCCCGATGCCACGGTGTTGTCGCTGTTCCGCGCCGGCGAGCTGCACCTGGTGTCGATGCACCTGCTGTCGTTGTCGAACCTGCAGCGGCTGGTCGACCGCATGGCCCAGCGTGGCGGCGCCGCCGTGCAGGCGGCCCCGAAGCCGGCCTGAGCCTCAGGGCGCGACCGGGACCTGCGCCGGGAAGCAGGACGGATCGATGATGTCCAGCGCCCCCTGCTCGGTCAGGGTGCGCAGCAGGCGTTCTATGCGATCGGGCTTCAGCGGCGAGTGCCGGAGCATCCAGCTGCGGTTCACCGGCCGGTTGCTCATGAGCGACAGCAGCCGCAACACGTCGGCCGTGCGCAGGGCGGCGGGCAACCGGGGCCACTCGCGCAGGCGGTAGATCGGTTCCTCGGTGCCGGGCGTGGGCGCGGTCTCCTCGAAGGTGCTGCCGCGCAGTTCGGCGAACACCGACCACGACGACCGGGCCCAGCCAGCCAGTCTCTCAACAACCCGCGCCATGTACTGCCTGCTCCGAACTGCTCCTCATGCGAGGATTGCACCCACACAACATGCAACCAGTGTGTCTGTTTGTTGCTGCCACGGATGAGGAAAACACGGCGAACGGTCTAAGCAAAATACCTAACCCCGGGCGGCGCATCTGTGCTGCAACTGACGGCATCGGAGTGCAACGTATCATCGAAGCACATGGCCGCCGTGCTGCTTATCGAGGACGATCCACACCAGCGTGCGTTCGCCGCCCTGGTGCTGGCGCAGGCAGGGCACACGGTGCGCGAGGCGACCGACGGCCAGCAAGGCCTGCAGCTGGCCCGCGAGCAGGCACCCGAACTCATCGTGTGCGACGTGGTCATGCCGGGGATGAATGGCTACCAGCTGGTGGCCGCGGTCCGCAAGGAACCGACCATCTGCACCACCCCCGTCATCCTGCTGACCTCGCTGGCCGAGCGGGCGCAGGTGCGGGTGGGCATGAATGCGGGCGCCGACGATTACCTGCCCAAGCCGTTCCGGCCCAGCGAACTGGTGGAGGCCGCCGAGGCCCTGCTGCGCCGCCGCCGCACGCAGTACGAGGCCATTGCCGGCAGCCTGATGGAGGACATGGACGCGGCACTGGCGCACCAGCGCGAACAGCTCGCCTCGCGCTACGAGACGCAGCTGCTGCAGGAGCTCAACTCCAAGTGGAAGGTCGATGTCGAGGCCGGCCAGGAGATCGTGTTCGACAACGCCGTGGTGCTGGTGGCCGACCTGTTCAGCCTGCTCGAGCGCGAGTCGGCCGGCCGTCCGGACGCCGCGGAGTTGCTGCAACGCGCGCACCAGGCCGCCAGCGACGCGCTGTACCTGTTCGGCGCCGTGCACGTGCTGCCGCACGGCCAGGCCATCCTGGCCGTCTACCGCGCGGACACCCAGGGCCGTTCGAGCCTGGCCAATCCGCTGCGCTCCGCGTTCGGGCTGCAGACCGCGATCGCCAACGTGCTCGCCGCCACCACGGGTGCCAGCGGCGCGGCTCTGGCGATCGGCATGGACACCGGGCCGGCGGGGCTGGTGCGCCTGCGCGACCCCCTGCATGGCGATGCAGGCATCGCGCCGGTGCCCGGGCCGACGATCCAGCGCGCGCAGGCCTTGCAGGCGTTGGCGCGCGCCCAGGGCTGGCAGCTGGCGGTCACGGCCGCGGTGGCCGGCGAGCTGCCGCCCAACCTGGGCGACCCGGGCCGCACGGCGCTGCTGTCGGAGACGGAGGGGACGGCTGTCGAACTTCGCCGGCCGCGCTCCTGAGGCGCGCTGGGCCCTGTGGCAATCGGGCCTGCGGTATGCGACATTTGTCGCGCGACGCGGCATCCGGCGCTGCGCTCGGGATCGGTTGCGGTGCGTTTGCGCGGCGTGCCCGCTGGAATGTTCGGATACTCAAGTACAAAAGACGACAGGGGAGATCGAGGTGAACGATTTCGAGCGCAGCATGCGCGCGTGGTACCGGGCGGACACGGCCGCGCGGGAGGCCGAGGAAAAGGTCGTCAGCGCCTACATGGCCTATGTCGCCGGCAGTGCGCCGCTGCCCTTCCTCACCTGGGAGACCGAAGCCACGGTGTTGCGCGCCGAGGCCAGCCGCCTGATCGAATTCGTCTACTCGGCCGCCAAGCAGGTCCGCAAGCCGGGCATCGAAGACTTCAGCAAGACCATGCCCAGCTCGGTCGGCGGCGACGTCCCGCTGTTCTCGACGGTCCGTTCGCGCTCCAAGACCTGAGCGTCAGACCGAGGCCAGGCCGGCCAGCTCGAAGCGCGCCGGCGCGCCGGTGCGCTCTTTCAGGTCGCCTGCATGGCGCTCCCAGTGCTCGGCCATGCAGGCATCGGCCGGCCGGCCGCAGGACTCCCCGTCGATCGACCTCGCATTGAGGCCCACGAGCTGCGCGCCGCAACTGCCCAGGTGCGGCAGGTGCGGCGGGAAGGGCGAGCAGACCGTCACTTCCTCCAGCGGCACCACGCGCAAGGGACCGGCCAGCGACAGCGCGGCGGCCTGCAAACCCTCTTCGTCGCGTTCGCAGGTGAACGCCAGCGGCGTCGACACATCGCGCTGGCGGCGCGCCAGGGCCTCGCGCAGCAGCGGCCCCGGGTCGAACCGCGGCGGCAAGGCGCGCAGCCCGGCGTGCAGTGCCCGCCGCGGACATTCGGGAGCGAACTCCCCGAAGCAGGGCTGCACGTCCTCGGCCAGCACGCAGCCGGCATGCCGGACCGGCCGGGCTAACCAGTCCTGCAGGCTGGGCGGCAGCGACCAGAGAATGCAGTCGTTGTCGAGCGAGAGCTCATGCCGGAAGGGGAAGTAGCGCAGCGGCGCGAGCTTCCAGCCGGCACCCTCGGCCATGCCGTTGCCCAGCACCATGCGCAGGAACGGCGGGACGTCGCGCGTGGCGTCGTGCCAGCTGAGCTCGGGAGGGACGGGGCCGGTGCGCGTGCGCGCGACATCGACCGAAATGGCGTGGACGCAGACGACGTACGAGGCCTGCAGCCCGAAGATGTGCCAGGCGCCCCAGATCGACAGGCGCAGCGCGTCGAAGCCGCGATCGCTGACGTCGCCGACGGTCCAGCGGATCCCCACGGGCGGAAGCCCGGCAGTGGTCGATGTCATGTCGCGCTCCCCAGCTTGTCGTGCGGGCGGGGATCGGAGATCCCTCGCCAGTCGCCACCGCGGCGCCGTGCTGCGGCTGTCCGATCGTGGCAAATCGTCGTGCCACCAAGAATGGCCTGCGCAGGCGGCAGGCGCAAGGCGAACAGGGGCCGGTCGACGGTCTCAGCCGCTCAACTGCTTGACCAGCTGGGCGGCGCGCGCGTCCTCGGTCGCGATCAGGCGGGCCAGGTCCTCCAGCATCTCCGGATGCCGGGCCGCCACGTCGGGCACGGCCAGGATGTTCTCGCGCAGGGCCTTCAGGTCGGCCAGGCGCCGCATGCTGCGCCGCCAGGCGGCCAGCGGCAGGTCTTCTTCCCGGCCGCGCAGGGAATCGAAATCCGACGGCGTCGACGGCTCGGTGGCGGACAAGGGCTAGACCTGGCGCAGCCGCTCGACTAGGGACCGCAAGCCCTCGCCGGACGCGCCGGCCGGGGACACCAGCATGGAGGTGGTGTCGTTCAGCAGGTGGCTCACCACTTCCAGTTCCTCGGACGCCGCGTGCACGGCCGACTCGGCCTTCGCGGTGCGGCGTGCCGCGTGCTCGATGGCCTGCTCGTCGTGGCGCGGCAGCGCGTCGAGCAGGGTCGCGTTGGCCGCATGCAGTTCGTGCTCGGCTTCCTGGACCTTGCGCTGGGCGCGCGAGGCCTTGCTGCGCACGGCCTTGGCAATGGATTGGGGGGAAAGCGCCATGCCGCGGTTCTACCACTCCAGCGCGGCCGGTCCGTCGGATCAGGATGAGCGTGGCGTGGGACGGCGCCGACCCCGCCGATGCGCGGTGCCCCCGTGACCGGCGGGCTGGAGCGGGAGACCCCTGCCGTGGCGGTCCGCCTGCTTTTTCGGCAGGATGGCGCCATGTCCGCCTGGGCCAGCAGTCCGCAGCGTTACGGGATCCTCGCCATGGTCCTGCACTGGGCCATGGCGCTGGTGCTGGCGTCGCTCGTCGTGCTGGGGCTGTACATGGTGTCGCTGCCGGACATCGGGCACGACCAGATCAAGATCACACTGATCCTGGTGCACAAGGGCCTGGGGATGGTGGCGCTCGGCCTGGTGCTGGTGCGCATCGCGCTGCGTGCGCTGCACCCGTTGCCCGAGCTGCCGGGCGGGCTGCCCCCCTGGCAGCAACTCGCGGCGCGCGTGATGCACCTGTGCCTGTACGCGCTGATGGTCCTGCTGCCCGTGACGGGCTGGCTGATGTCGTCAGCGGGCGGTTACCCCGTGCCCGTGTTCGGCTGGTTCAACGTTCCGCACCTGATCGGCCTGCAGCCGCGCCTGTTCGAGGCGCTGGAGGTCCTGCACCGCTGGCTGGCCAATGCCCTGCTCGGCCTGGTTGCACTGCATGCCGGGGCAGCGCTGGACCACCACTTCCGGCGGCGCGACGACACGCTCCTGCGCATGCTGCCCTGACTCCGGGCGCTCCGGCCCGGTGGTGGCCGGCTGCGGGCGGGGGCCCCAGACGAGCACGGAGGGGTTGTCACGCACCCGGTCGGCGGTGTCGTCGAGCTTGCTCAGCAGCTCGTTCATGCGCGCCAGCATCTGCCGGGTCTGGGGCAGGAGCTGCCCGTCGATCGTGCGCAGCGCCGCCTGGCCCGACTGCGCCATCGGCGCCAGCGCCTTGCCGGCCGCATCGACCTGCTGCAGGGTGCCGGCCGCCGACTGCGCCACGCCGTCGATGCGCGCCAGCGTGTTCTCTGCGTGCGGCAGTACGCCGTCGCGCAGCCCGCGCGCCACCTCGCCGCCGGCCTGCAGCAGGGGCGGCAGCTGGGCCGACGCGCGTTCCATGTTGGCGAGGGTCGAACGCAGCCTGGCCTGGTCGGCGGCCAGGGTGGTGCTGACCTGCTGGAGGTTGGCGACGGTCGACTTGAGTGCCCGGATGGTGTCGGCGTCCAGCGTGTCCTGGAGCATCGCCGTGACGCCGCGCACGCTCTCGTTCAACTGGTGGATCGAGGTGTCCAGCGTGACCGACTCGACCGGCGCCGTCGGGATGCGGGTGTAGGACTCGCCCGGCTGGCGCACCAGGGCGGCCCCGCCCCCCGGCTTGTCCTCCAGGCTCACGTACACGTAGCCGGTGAAGCCGCGCGTGGCCAGCCCGCGCCCCGAGATGGTGGCCACGGTCGCCTTGGTGACCGGCGCCTCGCGCCTGACGTGCAGCAGCACCTGCACGGTCCGCGCGTCGAGCAGCCGCACCTCGTGGACGGATCCCACCTCGACCCCGTGGAACTCGACCGGCGAGCCTTCGATCAGCCCCGAAACCGGGTCCTGGGTACGCAGTTCATAGGTCGCGTAGCTGCCCGGCAGGCCGACGTACCAAGCCGCGGCCGCTGCCGCCGCGGCCAGCAGAACCGCTGCGAAGACCCACCAGGCGCGCTTCTCGATGCTGCCTTGCATGGCATGCTCCCTTGCAAAGGCGGTTGGACGCCGACGCACTGCCGGGGAACCGCCGCACCCCGTCAGGAACGAGACCTGGCGCAACTGTGCTCCTTTTCGGCACTGCGGTCGCGCAAGGCCCTGCGGGCCGGACTGGCTGGCTCATCCGGAACCCATCACCCCGTGGCGCCCGCTGCCGCCGCCCCGGGGACCGTCCAGGCTGGCGCGAAGACGGCGCCCCGGGCCTGGACCACGCGCATCACCTGCAGCAGCAGCTCCTCGCGCAAGGCCAGGAATTCCAGCCCATCCGCGGTCTGGAAGTAGGCGAACAGTTCCACTTCGATGCCCTGGACGCCGAAGCCCGCGAGCCGCACCCGCGCACCGGTCGGATCGATCCGCGGATGCCCCGCCAGCAGCCCGCGCAGTTCCTCCAGCAGCGTGCGCAGCTCGTGCTCCGTCGGCCCGTAGGCCAGGCGCACGCTGGTCTGCAGCAGGATCTTGCCGCGCGAGGCGAAGTTCTCCAGGGTGTCCTGCGCCAGCACGCCGGCCGGGATGGACAGCAGGGTCTGCTCGAAGGTGCGGATGCGGACCGATCGCAGCGTGATGTCCTCGACCACGCCCATGTGGGCCCCGATGCGGCAGGTGTCGCCGACCGCGATCGCCTGGTCTGCCAGCAGCATCAGGCCGCCCAGGATGTTCTCGACCGTCTTCTGCGCGCCGAGGGCGACGGCGATGCCCGCGATGCCCAGGCCGGCGAGTGCCGCGGTGACCTGGACCCCGGCGACCGCCAGCATGCCCAGCACGGCCGCCACCAGCAGCAGGGCCATGAACAGGCGCTCGCCCAGCAGCAGCAGTGAACGCGGCCCGCTGCGGCCTTCCTGCAGCAGCCGTGCGCTGGCGCGCTCGAACAGGACCCGGGCACTGCGATGCAAGGTCCAGGCCAACGCCGCCACCAGCAGGGCGGCGATCACGCGCACGTAGATGACCCGGAACGCGAGCGAGCTGCCGAAGGCCGGCAGTGCGGCGGTGTGCAGCAGGAGGACCAGGACGACGGCCAAGGGCCATCGTGCTGCGACATACCACTGTGCCCAGAGCGGGCTCCGCTTGCGCGCGAGTCCGCGCGTCAATGCGCGAAGCGCCCACAGCAATGCGGGGACCACCAGCAGCGGCAGCGCCAGCGAAGCGGCCCAGATCACCAGCTGGGGAAGCGGTGCACCCAGCACCACGGTGTGCGACAGGGCGTCGGGCAGGACCCGCTCGGCCCAGGAGCGGTCCATGTCGGCATGCAGCTGCGGCACGCGCGCCAGCGTCTGGCTGGACACCAGCCAGACGAGGCGGCCCTCCGGATCCTGGACCCTGACCAACTCCAGGTAGAACTCGTCGCCGCCGATGCGCATCGGGCCGACGCGGTCCCGGTCGATCGGCAGGCCGTCGTTGATGCGGCCCTCGGGGCGGTCGCTGATGGTGGAGAGCGGAACCAGGAAGTAGCGGTCGGTCAGCTCACCCAGCTGCCTGGCCAGCAGCTCGCCCTTGTCGCGCTGCGCGGCGGACAGCTGCAGGTAGCGCGCGCCCAGCCCGAAGTTGCCGCTGTTCGCGGCGCTCGAAAAACGGGTGAAGCTGCCGCGCGGCGTCTCGCGGCCCAGCGGATCGCGGGCTTGCTGGGCCTCCGCTGGCTGGCTCGGCGCCGGCCGCGTGCCAGGAATCTGGCCGATGGCCCCCCAGGGCAGCAGCGCCAGCCAGGCGGCGAGCACCAGCCCGGCCAGCCTGGACCACACCGCGGCCCAGGCCATGGGTCGGTGCAGGGGACGCGCCATGCGTGGATGCTAGGCATGAGCACGGGGCCCGGGGGATGGGACGATGGTCCCATGGCGGCTGCGCACTTGCACGCATCAGTTCGAGCCGGCGCCTGCAGGGTGGCGTCATGCGCCGAGGCTCGAGCGAATCCAGCTCCGGGAAGATCTTGATGTGCTACGCGTGCGTGTTCGCTAGACTGAACCAATGGCGGAGAACTCCAAGGTACGCAACCTCTACGAAGCGTTCCCATTCCCGGCGCGCAACCCGGTCGCGGAACGTCCGGGCAGTCTCCCCCTGACGCGCACCGACATCCTCGGAAAGGTTCACCACCACGTGTTCGGCGGGCGGCGGGATCTCGGCAAGGGATTCCGGGCGCTGGTTGCCGGTGGCGGCACGGGCGACTCCGCGATTTTCCTGGCCGCGCAACTGAAAGATTCCGACGCCGAGATCGTCTACCTGGACATCAGCGAGGCGAGCCTGGACATCGCGCGCCAGAGGGCCAGCGCAAGGGGACTGGAATCGCGCGTGCGCTGGATCCATGGCTCCCTGTTGGACGCCCCCCGGCTGGGGATCGGCCGCTTCGACTACATCTCCTGCCTCGGTGTCCTGCACCACCTGGCAGATCCCGATGCGGGCCTGCGCGCGCTGGCCGAGGTGCTGGGCGAGGACGGGGGCATGGGGCTGATGGTCTACGGCCGCTATGGGCGTGCCGACGTGTATGCAATGCAGGACCTCATGCGCCTGGTCAACAAGGGCGAGCCGGACCTGCGCAACCAGATCGCCAACTTCAAGGAATCGGTGCGCGCGCTGTCGCCGGCACACCTCATGCTTCGAGGGCGGAGCCGCCAGAAGGTCGAGGCCACCATGGCGGATGACGCAAACCTCGTGGATACGTTCCTGCATGCGCAGGACCGCGCGTACACCGTCCCCGAGCTCTACCAGTTCGTGGAAGCCGCCGGCTTGTCCGTGGCGAACTTCACCAACTTCCACGAAACGCTGCGGCTGGAGTACGAGCCGGACATCTACTTCGAGGGCGAGGAGCTCAGGCAGAAGTTGATGCCGCGCGAACGGCGCGAGCGCCAGGCCATCGGCGAACTGCTGCACGGCCACATGTATGCGCACGGCTTCTATGCGGCGCGTCCCGGGCGTGCGGCGGCAAGCTTCCAGGACCCGGAGATGGTCCCCTACTTCCTGACCGCCACGGCGGCCGAGACCGCAGGGCGCTTGCGCGAGCGCGGAGCCGTCACGGTGCAGTTTTCCTCCCGCCACACGATCCGGCTCCAGCCATCGGCCGCCGCGCTGGCCTGCCTGGCGATGGTCGACGGCGTGCGGTCACTCTCCCAGATCTGGACGGAGGCGGGGCGCCCCCTGAACATGGCGGCCGCCGAGGTAGCGGCCGCGGTCGCCCCCGAGTTCGAGCGCTTCAACGCATTGAATGGGTCTTCCTGCGGCACCAGGATTGTCCGGCGCCGCCGATGCTCGCGTACGCGTTCCGCGGCGACGCGGCAAAGATCGCGCCTGACGCCTAGCCTGCGGGCGCTGGCGAGGCCGCCCGGTGTCACCCCCGGGGATGGGCCCCCGCCGCGGCGCCACGGCGGCGACAGGCCGGACGCAAAAAGGGCCTGCTGCCATTTTCATAGCAGCAAGCCCTTGCGTGATCTGGTGCCGGAGAGAGGAATCGAACCCCCGACCTTCGCATTACGAATGCGCTGCTCTACCAACTGAGCTACTCCGGCACGGAGCCCGCGATTATAGCGGCGGTCGCAGCGCCAGCTGATCGGGCGCCGACACCCGGGCCGAAGCGGGGGCGGGGGCCGGCGCGGCGGCCGTGCGCTGGTCCAGGTGGCGCAACAGGGCCTCGACCACCCCCGGCTGGTTGCCGGGGCGCGAGAAGGTGTGGTCGGCGTCCGGCACGATCTCCATGCGGAACCCCGGCTGGCCGCGCAGGCGGTGGCCGCCGGCGCCGAAGTGGAACTCCACGTAGTCGCGCCCGTCGTCGGCGTCCGACACCAGCATCAGCACCCTGCAGCCGCGCCGGCACAGGCGGCGCATCCGGTCCGTCAGGCTGCCGCCGCTGCCCGGCGCCACCAGCCGCCGCAGGCGGGCCGCCGCCAGGGCGAGGAAGCGGCGCGCGATCAGCGGCACGTCGATCTCGCCGCGGACCAGGCGCTGCCAGGTCTCGGCCCGCAGCAGCGCTCGCCGGTACCAGCTGCTGGACTTGGCGTAGTTCTGCATCGACGACTGCCAGGTGTCGCCCGGCTGGCCGGGGGTCCATTCCAGCAGGCGCGAGTTCATCAGCACCACGCTGCCCACCCGCGGATCGACCAGAGCGGTCTGGAAGGCGACGTACGAGCCCGAGCAGATGCCCATCAGCACGAACTCGCGGCAGCCGCGCTGGGACAGCGCGTCCAGCGCGGCGCGCACGTCGGCTGCCGCGTCCTTGTCGTACAGGCTGGCCCAGGGCTGTCCGGCCAGGGGCGGGCTGTCGCCGATGCCGGGCAGGTCCAGGCGCAGCACGCGGTGGCCGGCCGCGGCCAGGGCTCGCGCCGCCGTCACGTAGAAGCGGTGCGGACCGATGCGGTGATTGCCGCCCACGTTGAGCAGCACGATGGCCGTCTGGCCGCACCGGTCGCGCGGCGCGCCTGCGACCGGCTCCGCCACCACCCCGTGCAGAGGCTGACCCGGCCGCAGTTGCAGCAGGCGCTCGCGCACCGGACCGGTGATGCCGTCGGGCGCCCGGACGGTCGGGCCGGGCGGGGTGTCGCCGCTGCGCAGCGGCACGCCGGCAGCCAGCCAGTCGGCCACGGTGCGCAGCGTCTCGGGCGCGAGCACGCCGGCGCGCGGCTCGTCGACCATGGCGGCAAAACCCGGCAGGACCTGGACCGTCACCTCGATCCCGAGCTGGCGCAGCGCCTTGGGCAGCGGCCCCTCGCCCGGGATGTCGTCGCGGCCCACCACCAGCACCTGGCGTGCCGGCGCGGCGTCCAGACGGGTTGCGTCCAGGGCCAGCAGGTCCTGCACGGTGGCGGCGGTGTAGCGGTAGCCGAAGGCGTGCACGCCGCCGTCGGCATCCACCACCCCGGCGGCGCGCAGTTCGCGCACGAAGGCCTTGCCGCTGGGGCAGGGTGCCCACAGCAGCAGCCGGTCGACACCGCCGAGCCGGGCCGCGGCGGCGACGGCCAGCGTGGCGCCCAGCCGGATGCCCAGCAGCGCGATGCGCCCTGCGCCCGAACAGGCACGGGCCTGCGCGACCGCTGCCTCGACGCTGGCCAGCCAGGCCGCGACGCGGCCGGGGTCGTTGTCGTCGCCGGCCGAATCGCCGGTGCCGTGGTAGTCGAACCGGAACACCGGCAGGCCGGCCTGCGCCAGCGAGCGGGCGAGCTGCACCTGCGTGGGATAGCTGCAGACCGCCTCGTGGCCGATGGGCGGGCACAGCACGACGGCGATGTCGTGCGCCGGCGCCTGGGGTGGATGGAACCAGCCCAGGCACCAGCCACCGGCGGCCTCGACATGCAGCGGCACCGCGTCGGTATGGGCGTGCGTCGGGTGGGTCATGGCTGCGTCTCCAGCGGGACCGCCGCAGCGGCATTCAGGGCAAGGACCTGGCCGGCCAGCACCGCCCCCGCCACCGTGCGGCGCAGGTGGACCTGGCGCGAGGCACCGGGTGCGAGGTGAAAGTGATCGTCGGCCGCCTGCCAGCCGGGAACGTCGAGATGGACGCCGACCGCGCACCGGCCGGTGCGCACCGTGGCGACCGCTTCACCATCGCCGGTGATGTCGACTGCGGCCGCCAGGCCGAGATCGCGCGAACGCGTGGCCACCAGCGGCGCCAGCCCGAGCGGGAAGTGCAGGGCGGTCGCGACCTCCCGGCCGTCCTCCAGCAGGCGTGCACTGACCACCTCGCAAGACGGCGGGCCGAAGCGGTAGGCGTGGTTGAGGTCGAGGAACTGGCCGAGCACCTCGATCGCATTCAGGGTGCAGCCGCCGCGCGCGGTGGCCACCACGGGACGCTCCGCCCGGGCCACCTGCACGTCGCCCTCGCGCCACGCCGACAGTTCCAGCACCAGCCGACGCTCCAGCGGCGTGTCGTTGACCACGTGCACGGCGAGCCCGTTGCCGCCCTCGTCGGTGAGGAACACGGCCAGCGGCTGCAGGCAGCGGCGCACGGCATGCCAGCAGGCCTTGGGGTCGCCTTGCTCGTCGAGCAGTCCCCAGCCGGCACCGGCCCAGAGATCGCGCAGCTGCAGGACCAGCGCGCCGGCGCAGCCCGATGCCGGCCGGCGCCACTCGGCGAACGCGGCCGCCATCGCCTCCGCGGTCGCCAGCCGGCCCAGCGCCAGGTAGCGGTCGTGGTCCTGGTGGCGCAGCCGGGCGGGATCGACGTCGAACAGCCGCTGCAGGTAGTGGTCGCGCACGTCGTCGAAGTCCCAGCCGGCGCCCAAGTCGCGCGGCGAGCGCGCCTTCCACTGCGGGTGGTGCACGCGCGTGGCCAGGCCACCGGGCAGGCGGGCCAGCGCCGCGTCGTCGGGGATGTTGGCGAAGGCCAGGCACTCGGTGGCGAAGCGCAGGCCGCTGCGGCGCGCGTCGTCCAGTGGTCGCTCGTAGGCACCGACGCCGTAGTACGAGGTGGTGCCGGTGTCGGCCTGGTGCGGGAAGGCGCCGCCGTGGGCGCTCGAGGGCCAGTACGGCGTGGCGGGGGCGTGCTGCGCGCACAGCGCCGGCAGCTGCCGGTGGAAGAACGCCGGCTGCCACAGCTCGCGCGGCGCCCCCCACATCGCCGCCTGCTGTTCGACTTCGCTGTTGCCGCACAGCACCGCGACGCAGGCGCGATGGCCGAGGCGCGCGGCGAGCTGGGCGGCCTCGCGTGCCGCCAGGTCCGCGAAGCCGGCATCGTCGAACGGGTAGTCCATGCTGGCAAACGGGAAGTCCTGCCACACCAGCACGCCGAGCGCGTCGCAGGCGTCGTAGAAGTGGTCTTCCTCGGGCGGCAGCGTGCCGGCCAGGCGCAGCATGTTCAGGCCGGCGTCGCGCACCTGGCCGACCGCGGCGCGACATTCGGCGGCGCCGGAGCGCAGGCTGACCGGATCGAGCGGCGTCCAGCCGGCGCCGCGGCAGAAGATGCGCTCGCTGTTCACCCGCAGCGCGAAGCCGTCGCCCGTGCGATCGATCTCGACCTGGCGAAAGCCGACCGTCCCCAGCCCAAGGGTGCGAACGGCGCCGCTGCGCGACCGGGTGCGCAGGGCCGCCGTGGAGAGCAGGGGCTCGCCATGCGTATGCGGCCACCACAGTGCCGGCTGTGCCACCGTCACGTGGGCGGTGTAGCGTTCGCCGCCATGGCTCTCCAACGGCCGCACCTGCTCGGCGCCGTCGGGGCCACGCAGCACGAACTCCGCCTCGACCAGATCCCGCGCCCAGCCGGCCGGGGCGCGCAGCTCGACCGCGCACTGCCCCTGGCCCGCAACCAGCGACGGCTGCAGCCGCCAGGCGATGGCCTGGTCCTCGGGGCAACACCACACGTCGCGCCAGGGGCCAACCGGGGCGGCCGGCGGGGACCATCCCGGCGTGCGGCCGAGCAAGCTGGTGCGCATCCAGCGCAGTTGCTGGTGCGCCACCATGGGCGTGCGCCAGCGCGGCCGCGGCCGGCGTTGCTGCAGGGCGGCCTGTACCGAGGCGAAGCGGATGAGCAGCTCGTTCGCGCCTGCGTGCACGAGTGCTGCGGGCCGCGCCTGGTGGGCGAGGAACATCGAGTCCGAGTGCAGCAGCGTCTGCCCGTTGAGCCGCACCTCGGCCAAGGTGGCGAGCCCGTCGAAGCCGAGCACCATGTCTTGCAGTGCGGCGCCGTCGACCTGCGCGGCGTACCACCAGTCCTGGGCGTCGAAGTCGTGCGGTGAACCATCGAGCGACCAGCGGCCGGCAGCGCGCCAGGCCGCTGCTGCGGTGAGGGGCCGTTCGAGCGGCACCCAGTCGGCGGATTCCCCCGGCGCCGGTGCGCCGGGTTCGGTGGCGCACAGGCGCCAGCGCGCGGGCAGCGCCCCGCGCCGCGGCAGGCCATCCATGGGCATGGAGGCTCAGTCCGCCATCAGCTCCTGCAGCGCACGCTCGATCGAGCCGATGCTGCGAAACACGTTGCGCTTGAGCATGTGGTCGGGGAACTCGACGTCGAACTCGCCTTCGAGCGCGAGCATGACGTTCACGCTCGCATGCGAGGTCATGCCGTGCTGGTAGAGGTCGGCGTCCGGGGCCAGCTGTTCGGGGTCGGCGCCCAGGCGCCCGTGGTCCCGCAGCACGCGGCGGATGGTGGTGTCAGCTTGTAGCAGAGTGCTCATGGCGTCGCATTCTGTTCAGCGACCTGACCCGACCGTGTCGGACACAGCCGCAACCGTCGCCATCGCGTATGCGCCCTCATGGCTCCAACAGACTAGCGCCCTGGCAACGCCTAGTTCCCGCGCCTTGTCGCGTGCCACGCCATGCAAGACGAGGCGACATGCGCCGCCGGTGCCGGCAACGACCTCCATCTCGCGCCAGTTCACGCCATCGTCGCTGAGCGACAGCGCCTTGATGGTTGCTTCCTTGACGGCAAAGCGCAGCGCGAAGCCCTCCGCCTCGCGGCCCGGCACGGCGCGCGCGTCGGCCTGCTCGCGCTCGGTGAACAGCCGCGTTGCGAACGCGTCGCCGAACGCGCGCAGCGATTCTTCGATGCGCGGGATGTGGACGAGGTCGATGCCGAGCCCGACCACGGCGGGCAACGTGGCCCACATGGCTCGTTCGAGTGGCTGGATGAGGTGCTTGCTCGGCAATTTCGGGCTCTTCTCCGCCCCACGGACGAGAACGGCGATGCTAGTGTGGCTCACACCTTCTCATGCATGGGAGAACGAGCAAGACATGGATTCGCACACCGCAACGGGATTTCCGCAACTCATCGATTCCGTGCGCAAGGTCGCGGCCGGCGTGGCCGCGGCGCAGGCGCCGGACGTCGATGCCAGGGCGCGCTTTCCGATCGAGACCCTGGCCGCGCTGCGAGAGGACCACGTGCTGGCCGCCGCGGTCCCGCGTGAACTCGGCGGGCCAGGTTGCAACGTGCAGGAGCTCTCGCAGCTGTGTGCCGCGCTGGCCCAGGCCTGCGGATCCAGCGCCATGGTGCTGGCCATGCACTACATCCAGCTCGCCTGCCTGGCGCGCCACGGGATGGGCAGCGACTACCTGCGCGACTACCTGCGCGACCTGGTGCGCCGGCAGGATCTGCTGGCCTCGATGACGTCGGAGGTCGGCCCGTCCGGCGACACGCGTTCCAGCGTGTGCGCAGTGCGCCGCGCCGGCGACCGGTTCCAGCTCGACAAGGACGCCACCACCGGCTCCTACTGCGCGCATGCCGATGCCATCCTGGTCACCTGCCGCAAGGACGAGGAGGCGGCCCGCAGCGACCAGGTGCTGGTGCTGGTGCGGCGCGAGGACTGCACGCTGACCCAGACGACGAGCTGGGACACGCTGGGCATGCGCGGTACCTGCAGTCCGGGCTTCCAGTTGCGCTCGAGCGGCGCGGTGGAGCAGATCGTGCCCGGCGCCTTCGCCGACTGTTCGGCCCAGACCATGGTCCCGTATTCGCACATCCTGTGGTCGGCGCTGTGGTGGGGCATCGCGGCTGGCGCGGTGGCCAAGGCCGCCAGCTTCGTGCGCGGCCAGGCCCGGCAAACGCCCGGCACGGTGCCGCCCACCGCCACCCGCCTGGCCGAGTTGCAGGTGCAGCTGCAGGCCCTCAAGCAGAACTGGCTGTCGGCCGCACGCGACTTCGATGCGCTGGGCGACGACCGCGAGGAGCTGATGGGCATGGGCTGGGCCCTGCGGCTGAACAACCTCAAGATCGCCAGCTCCGAGGCGGCACCGCGCATCGTGCACCAGGCGCTGCAGATCGTCGGCATCCTCGGCTACAAGAACGACAGCCCCTTCGCCCTGGGGCGGCACTACCGCGACGCCCTGTCGGGCTCGCTCATGATTTCCAACGATCGCATCGCCGCCAAGAACGCGTCGATGCTCCTGGTCTACAAGGACGCTGCCTGAATGGACATCCGCACCTACGAAATCCACGGCTTCACCGAAGCGCTGATCGAGAACGGCCTGATCGTGCCCACCGGCATCGCCGGTGCCTACGGCCGCGGCCCCGTGTTCGAGGACATCCTGCGCCGCTTCGACGACCTCGTCACCCGCACGGCCGCGCCGGACAACGCCCAGGAACTGATGTTCCCGCCCATCCTGGCGCGCGCCCTGATCGAGAAGGTCGGCTACATGGACAACTTCCCGCAGCTGGCGGGATCGGTGCACAGCTTCCGCGGCAGCGACCAGCAGGCCCGCGAGCTGTCGGCGCGCGTGCATGCCGGCGAGCGCTGGGAGGACCTGCTGGCCCCCACCGACGTCATGCTGACGCCGGCTGCCTGCTATCCCGTCTATCCCACCTTCAGCGGCCTGCTGCCGGCGGGCGGCCGGCTGGTCACGGTGATGAACTGGGTGTTCCGCCACGAGCCGTCGGACGAGCCCACGCGGCTGCAGCACTTCCGCATGCGCGAGTACATCCGGGTCGGCCGGCCCGACGAGGTGGTGGCCTGGCGCGACGCCTGGCTGCAGCGCGGCCTGGAACTGCTGCGCGGGCTGCAACTGCCGGTGGACAGCGACGTCGCGTCCGATCCGTTCTTCGGCCGCGCCGGCCGGATGATGGCCGCCAACCAGGTCGACCAGCGGCTGAAATTCGAGATCCTGTGCCCGGTGATCTCGCGCGAGAAGCCCACCGCCATCTGCTCGTTCAACTGGCACCAGGACCACTTCAGCGGCAAGTTCGGCATCCTCAATGCCGACAGTTCGGTGGCGCACACGGCCTGCCTGGGCTTCGGCCTGGAGCGGGTGACGCTGGCATTGATCAAGACGCACGGCTACGACCCGGCCGACTGGCCGCAGACCGTGCGCGCGCAGCTGTGGCCCTGAGTGCGAGCGGGAGCCGTCCCATGAGCCTCGCCGCCTTGCCCGGCCTGGTGCCGGAGAGCTACCGCCGGCACCGCCTGCACGGCGATGCCGCGGCCTGGCCGGAGAAGAACTGCTACGCCGACCTGTGGATCGGGTTCCTGCACACGCTGGGGCTGGAGCCGCTCGCGATGCTGTCGTTCACGCTGGCGGTCGACTTCGAGGGCGACCAGTGGACGTTCTTCAAGCCGCCCGCAGCCGAGCTGCGCAGCCTGTACGGCGTCGACGTGCAGGAGCTCACCATCTGGCGCCCGCTCGTCGAGCATGCCCAGGAGCACCTGGCCGCCGGCAAGCTCATCGCCACCGAGTCCGATGCGTTCTGGCTGCCCGACACCGCCGGCACCGACTACCGGCGCGCCCACACCAAGACCACCATCCTGATGGCGGAGCTCGACCTCGCGCGCCAGCGCCTGGGCTACTTCCACAACGCCGGCTACTTCGAGCTGGAGGGCGAGGATTTCCGCCAGCTGTTCCGGCTCGACGCCGCGCCCGATCCGGCCTTCCTGCCGCTGTTCGCCGAGGTGGTGCGCATCGACCGGCTGGTGCGGCGCACGCCGTCCGACCTGTCCGACCTGGCGTTCGAGCTGCTGTGCGACCACCATGGGTGGCGGCCGCGCACCAACCCGTTCCCGCGCTTCGCCGCCCGCCTCGAGCAGGACCTGCCGACGCTGCGCGAGCAGGGCCTGGCGCACTACCACCAGTGGGCGTTCGCCTCGGTGCGGCAGGCCGGCGCTGCCTTCGAACTGCTGGCCGCGCACCTGCGCTGGATGGCCACCCAGGGCTACCCGGAACTGGACGATCCGGCCGCCTGCTTCGAGGCGATCGCGCAGGCCAACAAGACGCTGATCCTCAAGGGCGCGCGCGCCGTCCATTCCGGCCGGCCGCTCGCGGCAGACGAACTGCTGCAGGGGATGGCCACGGACTGGGAGCAGGGGATGGCGCTGCTGGCGCCGCTGGTGGGGTGAAGGAACACATGAACCCGTCACGTCCTTGCGGGCTTGACCCGCAAGCCATCTTGCGCGCGAGGACCGGGTGCGGCCTGGTTCCGGAGATGGATGCCGGGTCAAGCCCGGCATGACGGGAAGGGGCGAAGACCGCCCCTCATTTCCCGCGCGACGGTCTAGCCCTACTGCTTGGCTTCGCGGTGGTACGACGTGACCCGCTCGACCTCGTTCTTCGACCCCAGGATCACGCTCACCCGCTCGTGCAGCTTCGTCGGCTGGATGTCTAGGATCCGCTCGTGGCCGTTGGTGGCGGCGCCGCCCGCCTGCTCGACGAGCCAGCCCATGGGGTTGGCCTCGTACATCAGGCGCAGCTTGCCCGGCTTCCCGGGCTCGCGCTTGTCCCAGGGGTACATGAAGATGCCGCCGCGCGTGAGGATGCGGTGCACGTCGGCCACCATGGAGGCGACCCAGCGCATGTTGAAGTCCTTGCCGCGCGGGCCTTCCTTGCCGGCCAGGCACTCGTCGATGTAGCGCTTCACGGGGGCGTCCCAGTGCCGCATGTTCGACATGTTGATGGCGAATTCCTTCGTGTCCTCGGGGATGCGCACGTTCTCCTGGGTGAGCACGAACGAGCCCTGCTCGCGGTCGAGCGTGAACATCGCGACGCCGTCGCCCACCGTCAGCACCAGCGTGGTCTGCGGGCCGTACACGCAGTAGCCGGCCGCCACCTGGCGGTTGCCCGGCTGCAGGAAGTCGCCTTCGTCCACGCCGCGGTCGTCCTCGGGCATGCGCAGCACGCTGAAGATGGTGCCGATGCTCACGTTGACGTCGATGTTGGACGAGCCGTCCAGCGGGTCGAACAGCAGCAGGTACTCGCCGTGCGGGTAGCGGTTGGGCACCACGTAGATGCCGTCCATTTCCTCGCTGGCCATGCCGGCCAGGTGGCCGCCCCATTCGTTGGCCTCGATCAGCACCTCGTTGGCGATGATGTCCAGCTTCTTCTGCATCTCGCCCTGCACGTTCTCGCTGCCGGCCGAGCCGAGCACGCCGCCCAGCGCGCCCTTGTTGACGGCGTGGCTGATGCTCTTGCAGGCCCGGGCCACGACTTCGAGCAGCAGCCGCAGCTGCGAGGGGATGAGGCCGTCGACGCGTTGCTGCTCGACGAGGTAGCGGGTGAGGGAGATCTTGCTCATGTCGGTCCTGGGGCGTTCGGTCAGTCGGCGAGGGCGCGGGTGACCACCTCGCGCACGTCGTTGGACAGGTCGGGCTTGGCGGCCACGCGGGCGATGGCCTCGCGGGCGGCGCCGCGCATCGGCTCGGCCAGCTTGCGCCAGCGGTCCAGCGCGCGCGCCAGCCGCGCCGCCACCTGCGGGTTCAGGCCGTCCAGCTCCATGACGCGCTCGCTCCAGAACACGTAGCCGGCCGCGTCGGGGCGGTGGAAGGCGCCCGGGTTGGCGCTGCAGTAGCTGAAGATCAGGCTGCGGGCGCGGTTCGGGTTGCGGATGTTGAAGTCCGGGTGGTGCATCAGCTGGCGCACCGCCGGCAGGATGTTGCCGCCGCGGTCGGGCGCGCCGGCCTGCAGCGCGAACCACTTGTCGAGCACCAGGGCCTCGTCGCGGAACATCGCGTGGAAGCGCTCCAGCGCCGGCCGCGCCAGGTCCTGGCCGCCCACCACCAGCGCCGCCAGGGCGTTGAAGCGGTCGGTCATGTTGGAGGCGTCCTTGAAGCGCTGGTAGGCCTTGCCCGGCCACACCGTGTCGCCGGCCTGGCGCGCGGCGATGCACAGGTGGGTGAGGGCCAGCCCGGCCAGGGCGCGCCGGCCCGACGACACCGGGTCGGGGCTGTAGGCGCCGCTCTCGCGGTGCGCGTCCCAGGCCCAGGCCCAGTCGTCCAGCAGCGCGGTGGCCAGCTGCTCGCGCATCGATTCGCGCACCGCATGCACCCGCTGCGGATCGACCACCTCGAGCTGCTCGCCGATGTAGGCCTCGGCGGGCAACGTGAGCACCAGCTCCTTGAAGGCGGCATCGAGCGTCGGGTGGCGCAGGATGCTGCGCATGGCCTCGATGTAGGGCGCGTCGAGCCGCAGCGGGCCGCCGGCGGGGTCGCCGATGCAGGCCAGCGCACGGTTGACGGCCAGCCGCTGCGCCGCTTCCCAGCGGTTGAACGGATCGGTGTCGTGCTCCAGCAGGGTCAGCAGCTGGGCATCGGTGTAGTCGAAGTCCAGCACCACCGGCGCGGTGAACCCGCGCAGGATGGAGGGCACCGGCTCGCCCTGCAGGCCGGGCACGGTGAGCGTCTCGCTCTCCTGCGTGAGCACGTGCATGCCGCTGGCGACCTCGCGGCCGCCGGCGTCCAGCAGGCCCCAGGCGATCGGGATCACGAACGGTTCCTTGGCGCCCTGGCCCGGCGTCGGCGGGCAGCTCTGCGACAGCGCAAGGCCGTAGGTGCCGCTGGCGGCATCCCAGCTCGCGCGCGCCGTGACGCGGGGCGTGCCGGCCTGGCTGTACCAGCGCTTGAACTGCGGCAGCAGCCCGGCGAACCGGCTCTGCGGGTTGGCGTCGGCGATGGCCTGGGCGAAGTCGTCGCAGGTGACCGCCTGGCCGTCGTGGCGCTGGAAGTACAGCTCCATGCCGCGCCGGAAGCCCTCGCGGCCGACCAGGGTCTGCATCATGCGGACGACTTCGGCGCCCTTCTCGTACACCGTCACGGTGTAGAAGTTGTTGATCTCCAGGTACTGGTCGGGGCGCACCGGGTGCGCCATCGGGCCGGCGTCCTCGGGGAACTGGGCGGTGCGCAGCACCCGCACGTCCTCGATGCGCTTGACCGCGCGGGCCGAGGCCTCGCCGGCCAGGTCCTGGCTGAACTCCTGGTCGCGAAAGACGGTGAGGCCTTCCTTGAGCGACAGCTGGAACCAGTCGCGGCAGGTGACCCGGTTGCCGGTCCAGTTGTGGAAGTACTCGTGTCCCACCACCGACTCGATGTTGCCGAAGTCGACGTCGGTCGCGGTGGCCTGGCTGGCCAGAACGTACTTCGTGTTGAAGATGTTCAGGCCCTTGTTCTCCATCGCGCCCATGTTGAAGTCGCTGGTGGCGACGATCATGAAGCGCTCGAGGTCGAGCGGCAGGCCGAAGCGGGCCTCGTCCCAGGCCACCGAGGCCATCAGCGAGTTCATCGCGTGCTCGGTCTTGTCCAGGTCGCCGGGACGCACGAACACCTGCAGCAGGTGGTCCTTCCCGGTGCGCGAGCGGATGCGCTGTTCGCGGCACACCAGCTGACCGGCTACCAGCGCGAACAGGTAGCAGGGCTTGCGGAACGGGTCGACCCACTTGGCGAAGTGGCGGCCGTCGCCCAGGTCGCCCTGCTCGACCAGGTTGCCGTTGGACAGCAGCACCGGGTACTTGCGGCGGTCGGCGCGCAGCAGCACGGTGTAGCTGGCCATCACGTCGGGCCGGTCGAGGAAGTAGGTGATGCGGCGGAAGCCCTCGGCCTCGCACTGGGTGAAGAACGAGTCGTTGCTGACGTACAGGCCCATCAGCTTGCTGTTCTTGGCCGGTGCGCAGGTGGTGAAGATCTCGAGCTTGAACGGCTCGTTGCCCGCCGGCAGGTTCTCCAGCACCAGCCGGCTGCCTTCCATCTTGAACGAGGTGCCCTGGCCGTCGACCAGCACCCGCGAGAGCACCAGTTCGTCGCCGTCCAGGCGCAGCGGCTGCGGCTGCACGTCCGGGTTGCGGCGCACCGTCATCCGGTTGAGCACCCGGGTCTTGGCAGGGTCGAGATCGAAGCACAGTTCGACGGTGTCGATCCAGTACGCGGGCGCCTGGTAATCGGCCCGGTAGACGACGGTGGATTGGCCTTCTCGCATGGTCACAGTGTTCGGTTGGGACGGCTTCAGACGCCCTGCTTGAGCGATGCCTGGATGAACGGGTCGAGATCGCCGTCCAGCACCTTCTGCGTGTTGGAGATCTCGACGTTGGTGCGCAGGTCCTTGATGCGGCTCTGGTCCAGCACGTAGCTGCGGATCTGGTGGCCCCAGCCGACGTCGGTCTTGGTGTCCTCCAGCTTCTGCTGCTCCTCCATGCGCTTGCGCATCTCGTGGTCGTACAGGCGCGAACGCAGGCGCTGCCAGGCGACGTCTCGGTTGCTGTGCTGGCTGCGGCTGTCCTGGCACTGCACCACGATGCCGGTGGGCACGTGGGTCAGGCGCACCGCCGAATCGGTCTTGTTGATGTGCTGGCCGCCGGCGCCCGAGGCGCGGAAGGTGTCGACCCGCACGTCGGCCGGGTTGATGTTGATCTCCACCGAGTCGTCGATCTCGGGGTAGACGAACACGCTGGCGAAGCTGGTGTGGCGGCCGCCGGCGGAGTCGAACGGCGACTTGCGCACCAGCCGGTGCACGCCGGTCTCGGTGCGCAGCAGGCCGTAGGCGTACTCGCCCTCGACCTTGATGGTGGCGCTCTTGATGCCGGCCACGTCGCCGGCGGTCTCGTCCTCGACGTTGGACTTGAAGCCCTTGCGCTCGGCGTACTTCAGGTACTGGCGCAGCAGCATGCCGGCCCAGTCGCAGGCCTCGGTGCCGCCCGCGCCGGCCTGGATGTCCAGGAAGGCGTTCATGGGGTCGGCCGCCTGGTTGAACATGCGCCGGAACTCCAGGTCCTCGACGATGGCGGTGAGCTTGGCGGCCTCGGCCTCGATGGTCTGCAGGCCGGCCTCGTCGCCGTCCTCCTTGCTCATCTCGTACAGCTCGAGGTTGTCGGCCAGTTCACGGTCGAGGTCCTGCAGCACGATGACGACGCCATCGAGCTGCTTCTTTTCCTTGCCCAGTTCCTGGGCCTTCTTCGGGTCGTTCCAGACCGCCGGGTCCTCGAGGGCGGCGGTGACGGTCCTCAGGCGTTCGGACTTGGCATCGTAGTCAAAGATACCCCCGAAGCTGACCGCACCTGGACTGCAGGTCCGCGAGGGTGGTGCCGATGAGGTTGATGCGTTCTGCGTCCATGGTGTGCTTTCGGGGAAACCGTCGATTTTCTCATGCGCCGCCGGGCGGCGAGGGAAGCCGGATGATGAACTCCGCGCCGTCGCCGCGGGTGCTGTGCACCTCCAGCCGGCCGCCGTGCGCCAGCACGATCTGCCGGCTGATGAACAGCCCCAGGCCCAGGCCCGGCACGTCGCGGCCGGACTCGGCGCGCTCGAACTGGCCGAAGATGCGCTCCTGGTCGGCCGGGTCGATGCCGTCGCCGTGGTCGCGCACCGACAGCGCCGCCTCGCCGCCGTCGACACGCAGCGTGACCGCCACCGGGCGCGAACGGCCGTAGCGCAGGGCGTTGGTCAGCAGGTTGGTGATGACCTGCTCCAGCCGCACCTCGTCGCCGACCAGGGGGATGCTGGCCGGCGCGTCCAGGCTGAGCGCGACGCCGGCGGCGCGCGCCGGCTCGTCCATCGCCTCCACGGCACGGCGCGCCAGCGCGGCCAGGTCCATCGGCGCGTACGACATCGCCAGCTGGCCGGTGCGCGAGCGCGACACGTCGATGATGTCGTCCAGCAGCCGGATCATGCTGCGGATCTGCTGCTCGTCCCGCTGCACCAGCTGGCCGAATGCCGCCGCGTCGGGCAACCTGCCGGCCGCGGCCATGCGCTTGCGCAGCTGCGCCTGCAGGAACAAGGTGTTGAGCGGGTTGCGCAGCTCGTGCGAGACCATGGACATGAAGTCGTCGCGCATGCGCACCGCTCGCTCGAGCTCGCCCTGCATGTGCAGCAGGTCCAGCCGCTGGCGGAACAGCTCGACGAACACGTT
The DNA here is from genome assembly GCF_009758015.1 of Ramlibacter pinisoli. NCBI lineage: Bacteria > Pseudomonadati > Pseudomonadota > Betaproteobacteria > Burkholderiales > Comamonadaceae > Ramlibacter > Ramlibacter pinisoli. Next base: position 1,612,964 of record NZ_WSEL01000009.1, on the reverse strand, counting down.
GACCTTGCTGCGCACGGCGTGGGGATCGAGCGGCTTGTAGAGGAAGTCGACCGCGCCGGATTCGTAGCCGCGGAAGGCGTAGTTCTGCTCGCGGCCGGCCGCACTGACGAACACGATGGGGATGCCGCGCGTGCGCTCGGTGCCGCGCATCAGCTCGGCCAGCTCGAAGCCGTTCATCGACGGCATCTGCACGTCCAGGATGGCGAGCGCGAACGGGTGCTCGATCATCAGCGACAGCGCCTCGTCGCCCGAGCGCGCCGTGTGGATGCGCCGGCCCGGCTGGCGGATCAGGGCCTCCAGGGCGACCAGGTTCTCCTGCAGGTCGTCGACCAGCAGCACGTTCACATCGGTTTCCGTCGACAGACTCATCGGGTCAGCAGGGTGTGGAGCAGGGTTCGGAGGTCGGGCAGGGGCAGCACGAAGTCCGGCGGGGCGGCTGCGATGGCAGCCGCGGGCATGGTCGGGTAGGCGGCATCGGCGGGGTCCTGTGCGGCCGTGAGGCCGCCCCGGGCGCCGATGGCGGCCAGCCCGCGCGCGCCGTCCTCGTTGGCGCCGGTGAGGAGCATTCCCGCCACGGCCGGGCCGAGGGCATCGGCGCAGGACTCCAGCAGCACGTCGATCGAAGGCCGCGAGAACAGCGCTGGCGGCTCACAGCTGAGGGAGAAGGTGCGATCGGCTTCCAGCAGCAGATGGTAGCCCGGGGGTGCGAAGTAGAGCCGCCCGGGCTCCAGCCGCGCACCGGGCTGGGCTTCGTGGACGCGATCGCGTCCCAGCCGCCGCGCGAACAACTCGACCAGCTGGCTGTCGTGGTCTTCCGGCAGGTGCAGCACCGTCACCACCGCTGCGTGGTCCGAGGGCGGCAGGCCGTCGAACAGCTGGAACAGCGCGTCGATGCCGCCGGCCGAGGTGCCGATGGCCACGAGCTCGGGCCGCCTCCGCGTCATGGGAGCGCCAGCGGGTGCGGTCACCGGCCCGCCCTCCGGTACAGGCGCTCCGGGCGGCTGACCGGCTCGAAGCGCGTCGCATAGGCCGAGAAGTCCAGCGTCTCCTTCGAGCCCAGGCCGAGGAAGCCGCGGTGCGACAGCGACTCGTGGAACAGGCCCAGCGCCCGGTCCTGCAGGCGCCGGTTGAAGTAGATCAGCACGTTGCGGCACGACACGAGCTGGGTCTCGGAGAACACGGCGTCGGTGGCCAGGCTGTGGTCGGCGAACGTGATCCGGTCGCGCAGCCGCCGGTCGAACAGCGCGCCGCCATAGGCCGCGGTGTAGTAGTCGGCGAAGCTGCGGGTGCCGCCGGCGCGCTGGTAGTCGCGCGTGAAGGCCTGCATGCGCTCCAGCTCGAAGATGCCCTGGCGCGCCTTGTCCAGCGAGGCGGGGTTGATGTCGGTGGCGTAGAGGATGGTGCGCTCCAGCAGCCCTTCCTCCTCCAGCACGATCGCCAGCGAGAACGGCTCCTCGCCGGTGCTGCAGCCGGCCACCCAGACCTTCAGCGAGGGGTAGGTGCGCAGCACCGGCACCACCTGCCGCCGCAGCGCCAGGAAGTAGGACGGGTCGCGGAACATGCCGCTGACCGGCACCGTGAGGTACTGCAGCAGCACGGCGAACTGGCCGGCGTCGTGCAGCACGCGTTCCTGCAGCGCCGACACCGAGGGCAGGCCCATCTTCTGCTGGGCCTGCAGCACGCGCCGCTTGAGCGACGCCGGTGCGTAGTCGCGGAAGTCATGGCCGTAGCGCAGGAAGACCGCCTCGGCCAGCAGGCGGATCTCGATCTCCGCCAGCCCCGCCATCAGATGCGCTCCATCTTCGGGATCCAGACCCGCATCAGCGAGAACAGCCGCTCCAGCTCGATCGGCTTGGCCAGGTAGTCGTTGGCGCCGGCCTCCAGGCAGCGCTGCTGGTCTTCCTTCATCGCCTTGGCGGTCACGGCGATGATCGGCAGCTTCTGCCAGCGCGGGTCCCGCCGGATCTCGCGGGTGGCGGCGTAGCCGTCCATCTCCGGCATCATGATGTCCATCAGCACCAGGTCGATGTCCGCCGGCGCGCGGCGCAGCTTGTCCAGCGCCTCCAGCCCGTTGCGCGCCACCTCGACGCCGGCGCCCTTTTGCTCCAGCGCGCTGGTCAGCGCGAAGATGTTGCGCATGTCGTCGTCCACCACCAGGATGCGGCGCCCCTCGAAGGCCTTGTCGCGGTTGCGCGCGGCGCGCAGCATCTTCTGGCGCTCGGTCGACAGCTGGGTCTCCACCTGGTGCAGGAACAGCGTCACCTCGTCGAGCAGGCGCTCGGGCGAGCGCGCACCCTTGATGATGATGGAGCGCGAGTAGCGCAGCAACTCGGCTTCCTCGTCGCGGGTGAGGTTGCGGCCCGTGTAGACGATGACCGGCGGGAACGAGCGGCTCTCGCCCGAGGCCATGCGCCGCAGCAGCTCCTGGCCCGTCATGTCGGGCAGCTTCAGGTCGATCACCATGACGTCGAACACCGAGCCGGCCAGCGCCTGCAGCGCCTGCCCGCCCTCGGACACCGGCACGATCTCGACGTCGCCGCCGCCGATCAGCTGCACGATGCTGTCGCGCTGGCGCGGGTCGTCCTCGACCACCAGCACCCGCTTGACCTTCTGGCTCAGCTTGGATTCCAGGCGCGAGAACACCTCCTGCAGCTGCTCGCGCGTGGCGGGCTTGAGCGCGTAGCCGATCGCGCCCAGGTGCAGGGCGGTCTCGGACCGGTCCTCGACCGAGATCACGTGCACCGGCACGTGGCGGGTGCCCGCGTTCTCCTTCAGGCGCTGCAGCACCGACAAGCCCGAGTCGTCGGGCAGGCGCATGTCCAGCAGCACGGCGTCGGGCGCATGGGCGAGGGCCAGTTCGACGCCCTCGTCGGCCTGGTGGGCGACCAGGCAGCGGTAGCCGAGCTCGTGCGCCAGGTCGAACAGGATGCGGGCGAAGGGCTCGTCGTCCTCCACCACCAGCACGGTGCGCCGGCCCTCCGCTGGCGCCGTGCGGTCGTCCTCGAACGCGGGCCCGCGCGCCGCTGCCGCCGCCGGAGGCACCGTGGGTGCCGGCAGGCGCGCGACCGGGGCGGACGTCGTCGCCGGCGCCGGGGCGGCGGCGCCCGCCTGGTACTCCAGCGGCAGCACCAGCGTGAAGGTGCTGCCCACGCCGGGCGAACTGGTAAGGGTGATGCTGCCGCCCAGCAGGCGGGCCAGGTCGCGCGAGATCGACAGGCCCAGGCCCGTGCCCCCGAAGCGCCGGCTCACCGTGCCGTCGGCCTGCCGGAAGGCTTCGAAGATCAGCTCCTGCTGCGACGGCTCGATGCCGATGCCGCTGTCGCGCACTTCGAAGGCGATGGCGTCGGTGCCGTGGCGCGTGACGTGCAGCGCCACCCGGCCGGTTTCGGTGAATTTCACCGCGTTGCCCACCAGGTTGCGCAGGATCTGCTCCAGCCGCTGGCGGTCGGTCGTCAGCGCCTTCGGCACGTCGGGCGCGACGTGCAGTTCCAGCGCCAGGCCCTTGCGGGTGGCCAGCGGCAGGAACATGGCCTTCAGGCCCTCGGCCAGCGCGCCCACCGGCGTCGGCTCGGGCCGCACTTCCAGCTTGCCCGCCTCGACCTTGGCGATGTCCAGGATGTCGTTGATGAGGTTCAGCAGGTCGGCGCCGGCGCCGTGGATGGACTGCGCGAAGCGCACCTGCTCCTCATTCAGGTTGCCCTCGGGGTTGTCGGCCAGCAGCTTGGCCAGGATGAGCGAGCTGTTCAGCGGCGTGCGCAGCTCGTGCGACATGTTGGCCAGGAACTCCGACTTGTAGCGGCTGGCGCGCTGCAGTTCGAGCGCGCGCTCCTCCAGCGCCTGCTGCGCACCCCGCAGCGCGTCGCGCTGCTGCTCGAGGCGGTCGGCCTGCTCGGACAGCTGCACGTTGGTCTGCTCCAGCTCGGCCTGCTGGCTCTCCAGGTGGGCCTGCGATTCCTTCAGCGCCCGCGACTGCTCCTCGAGCTCCTCGTTGGCGGTGCGCAGTTCCTCCTGCTGCACCTGCAACTCCTCGTTGAGCTGCTGGGTCTCTTCCAGCGCGTCCTGCAGCCGCTCGCGGTAGCGGGCGGCCGCCATGGCGCCGCCGAAGATCTCGCCGGCGGCGGCGGTGAGGTCGCGGTCGCGCGACTGCAGCGGCCGCAGGAAGCCCAGCTCCAGCACGCCGACCAGGCGGCCCTCGTGCAGCACCGGGGAGATGAGCACCGAGCGCGCGGTGCTCGAGCCCAGCGACGAGGCGACCTGCAGGTAGTCCGCGGGAACGTCGTCGAGCGCGATCTGGCGGCGCTGGGCCGCCGCTTCCGCCAGCAGGGTGCGCCCGGCCGGCACCTGGGCGTTGCCGTCGTCCTCGCCGGCCGGCCAGCCCCAGGTCGCGCGGCGCACGAAGCCGCCCTCCGCCTCCGCGGTGTAGACCGCGGCCACCGCCATCCCGAGCGACTCGCCCAGTGCCTCCAGCCCGGCATGGCCGACGGCCGTGAGCTCCTGTTCGCGGGCCAGCCGCTCCGACAGCCGGCTCTGGTTCTCGTGCAGCCAGGCATGCGCCTGCAGCGCGTCCGACTGGCGCTGCTGTTCGGCCCGAGCCGCCTCGTAGCTCTGCGACAGGCCGAGCAGGTCTTCACGGCCGCGCCAGGCCAGGGTGGCGCCCACCGCCAGCATCAGCAAGACGAAGGCGGTGACGGAGGTGATGGTGGTGCTGTTGACGGTCGCGGTGCGTTCCGCGCGCAGGCGCTCCTCGGTGGCCGCGATCTCGTCGAACAGGTCGCGCACCCCGTCCTTGAGCTGCCTGCCCAGGTTCGCCTGCGCGACCAGGCTGGCCTGGGAGTCGGCGCGGCGCAGCGCGATGCGCTCGGCCGCCCCGGCGGCCCATTGCTGCTGCAGGCCCTGGATGCGCTCGAGCCGGCGCACCTGCTCGGGGTTGTCGGCCACCAGCTCGCGCAGCTGCGCGACCTCGGCCGTGAGCTCGATCCGGGTGCGGTCGAAGTTCTCCAGGAAGCGCTCGTCGCCGGCGAGCTGGAAGCCGCGCACCGCCGACTCGAGCTCGAGGTCGAGCTTCTGCAGGGCATAGCTGCGCGCCAGCACCAGGTCGGAATGCTCGACCCAGCGCATGGCGCTCATCAGGTAGAGGATCAGGCCGATGAAGACGGCGGCACTGAAGACGCCGAGGCCGAGCGGCAGCGCGACGTTGCGAAGGAGGATGCGGCGGAATCGGATGGACGCTTGCGGCACTGCGGGGCGGGGGACGCGCCCGTCGATGCGCGGGCGGCCGGCAAGTGTGCCGGAAATGGCCCATCCGCGTGGGGTTTGCGCCCCAGGATCGTGCGTTCGCCGTCGGTCGCGGCCGCCGCCGCACCAGGCTCATCCGTGGCATGGCCCCGCGGGGCCGTGCCGGCTCAGCGGCGGTTGCCCAGCCAGGCCTGCGCGCCGCGGTTGCCGGCGCTGGCCGCGCGCTCGAACCAGGACAGCGCCTGCTTCTGGTCGACCGCCACGGTCGTGCCCTCGAAGTACGCCACACCCAGGAAATAGCTCATCTCGCTGCGGCCGCGGCGGATGCCTTCGTCGGTCGACTTGCCCGAGCGCTTGACGATGGACGGAATGTCGCCCTTGCCGGCCGCGTAGGCCTGCATCTGGTCCATCGTGCTGGCGAAGAAGCGGTCGCGGGTCTGGGCGGCCGTCGCCTTGTCGGGCATGGTGGCCACGAGCTCGTCGGCCAGCACGGGCAGGGCCTCGAAGGGGGTCATGCCGCCCTTCATGCGCGGCGAGTACCAGGCACGCAGCATCACCCGGTCGAGCGGCAGCAGGCCGTCGACCTTGACCGGGAAGTAGCTCAGCACGGTCTTGCCGGCCGGATGGCCGCGCACGCCCATCAGGTGCATGCCCTCGTGGTACGCGCAGCGGTACACGTCGCGGCTGCGCATCTGGATGCTGGCGGTGTCGACCTTGTCCTCGCTGCGGAAGTCGAGGTAGGTGACGCAGGGCTGGTTGTCCTCCAGGGCAGTGTCGGGCGTGACCTCGACCTTGAGGTTGGCCAGCTGGGTGGCATTGGGCTGGTCGGTGACGTCGACCAGGCGCACGCCGGCCTCGTCGGTGACGGTGCGCAGGGCGTTGAGGATGTAGTCGCGGTGCTGGGGCAGGTCGACGCCGGTCAGGCGCAGGCGGATCTCGTTCTCCCAGCGCACGATGCGGGTGGGCGTGCCGCTCTGGTGCCACAGCACTTCCCACAGCGTGGCCAGGCCCTGCTCCGTCTCATCCGCGGCCATCGCAGGCGCGGCGCAAGGCGCGAGGATCGCTGCCAGCAGCAGCGACCAGAACTTCCTGCTCATCCGAGTCACCCTTGTTAACTACGGATGAGAGTCTATGGGTAGGAGGCCTCCTACGCCAGCGCCTGTCGCAGACCGACATTTCGCCCGGCATTTCCGTGAACAATCACCGCCCCCCGCGGCGGACGGGTCACGCTCAGCCGTGGCTCCGGCCCTGGCTCAGCCGTCGAGGAAGGGCTCGACCACGGCGGCCAGTGCCTGCGGCTGGTCGTGGTGGAGCATGTGGCCGGCGTCCTGGACCACCGCCTTGCGCAGGTCGGGCACCGCCGCCAGCCGCTGGTGGAATTCGGCCAGGGTGAAGCGCCCCTCCCACCACTGCGACAGGCTGTCGTCGCTGGCCTCGACCCACAGCACCGGGCCGGTGATGCGGCGGTACAGCTCGAGCACCTCGTCGACCCGGAACAGCTGGGCGTTCGTGATCTTGTGGGCCGGGTCGCCCAGGATCTGCCAACGGCCGTCGGCCCCCTGCCGGGCCCAGTGGCGCGCCAGCCAGGCGGCCTTGTCCGCGGACAGGCGCCGGTTGGTCTTCATCAGCCGGCGCGCGACGCCGTCGGCGTCGTCGTAGGTCTTGAGCACCAGCTCGCCGCGGTGCAGCGCCTTCAGCTCGTCCATCCACCTGGCATAGCGCCCCGGCGCCTGCGCCGGGCGGGTGGCGGGCATGCCGAAGCCCTCGAGGTTGACCAGCCGCCGGATGCGCTGCGGCCGGGCGCCCGCGTACAGCATGGCGATGTTGCCGCCCATGCTGTGCCCGGCCAGGTCGACCGCCTGGCCGGGTGCATAGTGGTCCAGCAGCCAGTCGAGGTCGGCCAGGTAGTCGGGGAACCAGTAGTTGTCGACGACCGGCGTCTCGGTCAGGCCGTAGCCGCGCCAGTCGGGTGCGATGACGTGCCGGTCCTGCGCGAAGGCGTCGACCATGAACTGCCAGGACGCCGCCACGTCCATCCAGCCGTGCACCAGGACCAGCGGCACCTGGCCCGGCCGGGGCTCGCCCCACACCCGCACGTGGTAGCGCAGGTGGCGGATCGGGACAAACTCGCTGCGCGACGTACGTCGGGGTTGGTACATTGCGGCCGATCATAGGAGGGGAGCCCATGCCGGTCAGTCAAGGCAGCGACAACGCCGACCACCACGCGAGCATGCATGCAGCGTTCCGCTGGTCGGTGCCGGCGCAGTTCAACATCGCTCAGGTGTGCTGCACGCGCTGGGCCGAGCGGCCGGACGGCGCCGACCGCATCGCGATCCGCGCCCACGGGGCGGCCGGCAACGGCCGCGTGCTCACGTTCGGCGCGCTGCAGGCACAGGCCAACCGGCTCAGCCGCGTGCTCGCCGGCCTCGGGGTGCAGCGCGGCGACCGCGTCGCGCTGGTGATGCCGCAGCGCTTCGAGACCGCCATCGCCTACATGGCGATCTTCCAACTCGGCGCCATCGCCATGCCGTTGTCGATGCTGTTCGGCCCCGAGGCGCTGGACTACCGGCTGCGCGACAGCGAGGCGGTGGTGGCGCTGGTCGACGAGAGTTCCATCGCCAACATCCTGGCCGTGCGCGCGAACTGCCCGGCGCTGCGCACCATCGTGGGCGTGGACGCCGCCGCCCTGCAGGCCGACCTGGACTGGGGGGGCGAACTCGCGCGCCAGCCGTCGACCTTCGCCGCCGTCCCCACCCAGGCCGACGAAGGTGCCGTCCTGATCTACACCAGCGGCACAACCGGCCCACCCAAGGGCGCGCTCATCCCGCACCGCGCGCTGATCGGCAACCTGCCCGGCTTCGTCTGCAGCCAGAACTGGTTCGGCTTCGACCCAACACTCTCGGCCTCTCGCGTCGATGGGACCCCCACGCCTGTCACACCCTCCCCCGCGAGGGGCAGGGAAGGGGAGGGGGCGGGCGTCAAGCCATGGCAAGCGCCCAGCGCCGGGGACGACCAGAACACGGCAGTGTTCTGGTCCCCGGCAGACTGGGCGTGGACAGGAGGGTTGATGGACGCCCTGCTGCCGTCCCTCTACTTCGGCCGCCCCATCGTCGCCTACAACGGACGCTTCGCCCCCGAGACCGCCTTCGCCCTGCTGCAGGAGCACGGCGTCACGCACACCTTCCTGTTCCCGACGGCGCTCAAGGCCATGATGAAGGCCTATCCCGAGCCGCGGCGGCAGTTCCGGCTGAAGCTGCAGGCCATCATGAGCGCCGGCGAGGCGGTCGGCGACGCGGTGTTCGCCTACTGCCGCGACCAGCTGGGCGTGGCGGTCAACGAGATGTTCGGCCAGACCGAGATCAACTACGTGGTCGGCAACTGCAGCATGACCTGGGCCCCCACGCTTCCCGCTTCGCGTGGTGCGCTGCCCCCCGAGGGGGCCCAACCTGCCTTGGGGCGGCCCGGCGGCAGGTTGACGGCCTTCACCGGCGCCGTGGGCTGGCCGGCGCGTCCGGGGAGCATGGGCCGGCCCTATCCCGGGCACCGGGTTGCCGTCATCGACGACGACGGCAACGAATGCCCGGTCGGCGTGCCGGGTGACGTGGCCGTCAACCGCTACGACGTGCACGGCGATCCCGATCCGATCTTCTTCCTCGGCTACTGGCGCAACGAGGCCGCCACGCGCCGCAAGTCGACCGGCGACTGGTGCCGCACCGGCGACCTCGCCACCCGCGACGCCGACGGCTACCTGTGGTACCAGGGCCGGGCCGACGACGTGTTCAAGGCCGCCGGCTACCGCATCGGCCCGAGCGAGATCGAGAACTGCCTGGTCAAGCACCCGGCAGTGGCCAACGCCGCCGTCGTGCCCAAGCCGGACCGCGAACGCGGCGCGCTGGTCAAGGCCTACATCGTCCTCGCGCCGGGCCATCGGCCGGGCGACGAACTGGTGGCCGAACTGCAGCAGCACGTGCGCGGCAAGCTGGCGCCCTACGAGTATCCGAAGGAGATCGAGTTCATCGAGGCGCTGCCCATGACCACCACCGGCAAGGTGCAGCGCCGCGTGCTGCGGCTGCAGGAGGAAGAAAGGGCGCGCGCTGCGGGCTGAGGCCTCGGCCGCGGCGGACCCGGCCCGCGCAGGATCACCGGGGAAGGGCCTTCGGGCAGGGCGGGGACGGCGGGCCGGCGGGTTGGTTTATTCTGCGCAGCTTCGCCGTTCCGGCCCTGCCAGTCTTCCTCCATGAACCTCGTCCCGCTCGGCGCCAGCGACCTGCGCGTCACCCCCATCTGCCTGGGCACCATGACCTTCGGTGAACAGGTGTCCGAAGCCGATTCCCACGCCATCCTCGACCGCGCGCTGGAACGCGGCATCAACTTCCTGGACACCGCCGAGATGTACTCGGTGCCCACCCGCGCCGAGACCTTCGGCGCCACCGAGACCATCCTGGGCAACTGGTTCCGCAAGAACCCGGCGGCGCGTCAGAAGGTGGTGCTGGCCACCAAGGTGGCCGGTCCCTCGCGCGGCATGCCCTGGGTGCGCGAGGGCGTCGGCATGACGGCCAGCGACATCGTCGCCTCGTGCGAGAAGTCGCTGCGCCAGCTGCAGACGGACGTCATCGACCTCTACCAGATCCACTGGCCCGAGCGCCACGTGCCGATGTTCGGCTCCATGTACTACGACCCGCAGCAGGAGCGCACCCAGACCTCGATCCACGAGCAGCTGGAAGCCTTCGAGCGGCTGCGCAAGGCCGGCAAGATCCGCCACATCGGCCTGTCGAACGAGACCCCGTACGGCGTGCACGAGTTCGTGCGCCTGGCCGAGCAGCACGGCCTGCCGCGCGTGGCAACGGTGCAGAACGTCTACTGCCTGGTCAGCCGCGGGCTGGAGAACGGCCTGGACGAGACCATGCACCGCCTGGACGTGTCGCTGCTGGCGTATTCGCCGCTGGCCTTCGGCCTGCTCACCGGCAAGTACGACCTGTGCGGCACCGACGGCCCGGACACGCCGCGCGACGCCCGCATCGGCAAGTTCGAGTCGGTGCGCAAGCAGCGCTGGGGCCGGCCCGAGGCGCTGGCCGCCGCGCGCCGCTACAACCAGCTGGCGCGCGACCACGGCCTGACGCCGACCCGGATGGCGCTGGCCTTCTGCTACACCAAGTGGCAGGTCGCCAGCACCATCATCGGAGTGCGCACGCTGGCCCAGCTCGACGAGGACCTGGACGCCTGGGGCACCACGCTGGCGCCGGAACTGCTGGCCGAGATCGACAAGGTGCGCTGGGAGATCCGCGACCCCGCCGTCTGAAGGCGCACCATGGCCCGCAAGGAGCACGTGAGCGAGACCCCGGCCACGGCGCTGCTGAAGGCGCGCGGGGTGCCGTTCACCGAGCACCCCTACGAGTACCTGGAGCACGGCGGGGCCGAGCACAGCGCCAGGGTGCTGGGGTTCGATCCCTTCACCGTGGTCAAGACGCTGGTGATGGAGGACGAGAAGGCCCGCCCGCTGATCGTCCTGATGCACGGCAACCGCAAGGTCTCGACCAAGAACCTGGCGCGCCAGATCGGGGCCAAGTCGGTCGAGCCGTGCAAGCCCGAGGTCGCCAACCGGCACAGCGGTTACCTGGTGGGGGGCACCTCGCCGTTCGGCACCCGCAAGGCGATGCCGGTCTACGTCGAGGAGACCATCCTGGGGCTGCCGCGCATCGCCATCAACGGCGGCCGGCGCGGCTACCTGGTGGGCATCGACCCGCAGGTTTGCGTGCAGTTGCTGGACGCCAGGCCGGTGCGCTGCGCGCTCGACGAGACCTGATCGGCCGACCCGGGCCCGGCGCTGGCAGAATCGTCGACCGATGAGCTCGCTGTACCCCTCCATTGCCGCGCTGGCCGCCTACCTGCTGGGCTCGCTGGCCTTTGCCGTGATCGTCAGTCGCGTCATGGGCCTGTCGGACCCGCGCACCTTCGGCAGCAAGAACCCGGGCGCCACCAACGTGCTGCGCTCCGGCAGCAAGGCCGCCGCCGTCGTCACGTTGCTGCTCGACGCGATGAAGGGCCTGGTGCCGGTGCTGCTGGTGCGCACCGTCGGCAAGCGCTGGGGGCTGGACGAGGGCACGGTGGCCCTGGTGGCGCTGGGTGCGTTCCTCGGCCACCTCTACCCGGTGTTCTTCCGCTTCCAGGGCGGCAAGGGCGTGGCCACCTTCCTGGGCGCGGTGTTCGGCATCCACTGGGCGCTGGGCCTGGCCACCGCCGCGACCTGGCTGATCGTCGCGTTCTTCTTCCGCTACTCGTCGCTGGCGTCGCTGGTGGCGGCCGTGTTCGCGCCCGTCTACTACCTCATGGGCAAGGGCATCGCCTGGTACGCCGAGGCCGAGGTCGCGGCGGCGCTGTTCGTCATGGCCGCGCTGCTGGCCTGGCGCCACCGCGCGAACATCAAGCGCCTGCTGGCCGGGACCGAGTCGCGGCTGGGCGCGAAGAAAACCAGTTGAACGCGTACTCGGTGGCCCAGGGCTGGGCGCCGAGGAATTCGATCGGACGCCCGTCCGGACCGGTGATCTCGCGAAAGCGCGAGAGCAGCCGTGCCTGGATGCGGGTGGGCAGTGCCACGAAGCCGGTGTCCGAGGCCATCTGGTCGCCCTGGGCGAACACCCAGTAGAAGAAGTTCAGCGTGCGCTTGGCCTGGGCCGGGTCGGTGACGGTCTTGGGAAGCAGCACGAACGTGGTCTCGGTCAGCGGCCAGGCCTCGGGGCCGGCCACGTCGACCAGGTTCGCCGTCTCGTCGCCGCGCGACAGGTCGCTGGCCGCCACCGCCGCCTGGATGCTGCGTTCGCCCGCCAGGACGAAGGCGCCGCTGCGGTTCTGCAGTTGCGCGGCCGACAGGGACTGGCGCACCACTTCCTGGTAGGAGACGTAGCCAATGGCGCCTTCGGTGGCCTTCACCGCCTCGGCCATTCCCTTGGTGCCGCGCACCGCCTGCGCTTCGCCGGCCCAGTCGACCTTGAGCGCGATGCGCGGTTCCCAGCTGGCGTCGTGGCGTGCCAGGTAGCGCACCAGCGTGCGGGTCGACCCCGACGCCTCCTCGCGCACCACGCGGTGGATGGGCCGTGCCGGCAGGGCCAGGCCGCGGTTGAGGGCGGCCAGTTCCGGGTCGTTCCAGGCCTTGATGCGGCCGGCGAAGATCTTCGCCAGCACTGCGCCGTTCAGGCGCAGCTCGCCCGGCTTGACCCCTCGCAGGTTGTAGACCGGCACCAGGCCGCCGACCAGGGTCGGGAACTGCAGCAGGTTGTTCTTCTGCAGCTCGGCCGCGGCCATCGGTTCGTCGCTGGCGCCGAAGTCGACTTGGCGGGAGGTGATGCGCTTGACGCCTTCGCCCGAGCCGACGGCCTGGTACTGCAGGGGCACCTTCTTGTCGCGGGCATAGCCCGAGCCCCAGGCGGCATACACCTCGGCGGGAAAGGTGGCGCCGGCGCCGCGGATGGCCGGGGCGGACTGGGCGTGTGCGAGCACGGGAAACGCCAGGGCGGCAAGCACGCAGGCAATACGCATGGAAAACTCCTCCTTCTTGTGAATCGGGTGTGCGCGCCGGCGCGGCAGCAGCCGGGACCGCGCGGCGCCGCTGGGTCGCGGCGCGGCAGGACTCAGTCCTGCATGACGACGTAGCGCATCACGCGCGGCGGGCCGTCGCCGGTGTGGAAGGCCAGGCGGCGGTCGCGCAGCAGGGCGTCGGCCGCGGTCAGGCGGTCGAAGCGCCGCAGGTGCTCGGTCCAGGATTCGTCTGTGACCTGCTCGACGTAGCGGGTCGGGTCCGACACGTCGTGCAGCAGTTGCCAGTCGAGCGCGCCCTGCTGCAGGCGGCTGCGCCGGCTTTCCTGCATCACGGCCAGGAAGGCCTGGTTCTGGGCCGGATCGATGAGGTATTCCACGCACAGCCGGATGCGGCCCGACTCGGGCGGGCGCGGGATGTCGGGCACGCGGATGACCTGCGAGGGCGTGAGGTCCTCTTCGGTGCCGCGGTCGACCACCAGCCGCTGCGCCACCACCATCAGGAACACGCCGCTGAAGGCCGCCACCGAGAGGGCGTCGCGCACGCTGAAGACGGTGGCGATCTGGCCCCAGAACGCCGCGCCGCTGGCAGTGGCGCCCATGATGCAGATCTGGTAGATCGACATGCCGCGGGCGCGCACCCAGTCGGGCAGCGCCATCTGGGCGGCGACGGTGAGCGAGTTGGCCACCGAGATCCAGGCCGCGCCCGAGACGATCATGGCCGGCACGGCCAGCCACAGGGCGGGTGCGTAGGCCACGCCCAGCGTGCCCAGCGCCTGCAGGGTCATGCCCACCAGCAGCAGCCGCTGCAGCGGCAGCGCGGCGCGGATGCGCGGCATGTTCAGAGCGGCGACGATGGCGCCCGAGCCCATCGAGGCCAGCAGGATGGTGTAGGTGCTGGCGGCACCGCCGGGCAGGCCGCGCGCCACCAGCGGCAGCAGCGCCAGCTGGGCGGTGGAATGCAGGAAGAACAGCGCGATGCGCAGCAGGATGGCGCGCATGCGGCTGGACTGGCGCACGAACTGCACGCCCACCCGCATCGCGCTGGTCAGCCGCTCGCGGCCGAGCGGGCTCTCGTGGTGCTCGCGCCGCCAGCGCATGATGGTGAAGCCGGCCACCAGCGACAGCACGGCGTTGAGCACGAACACGTAGGCGCTGCCGGCGCCGGCGATGATGGCGCCGGCCAGCAGCGGGCCGATGATGCGCGAGCCGTTCATCGCGATGCCGTTGAGGGCCAGCGCCTGTGCCAGCTGCGCCCGCGGCACCACCTCGGGGATGATGGCCGCGAACACCGGCCAGCGCATCGCCAGGCCGACCCCGTTGGCGAAGGTCAGGGCCAGCAGCAGCGGCGCCGTCATCTCGTCGGCCAGGATCACGCCGCACAGCACCACCGCCACCATGGCCACCCAGAACTGGGTGGCCATGAAATAGCGCTTGCGATCCAGGATGTCGGCCAGCGCGCCGCTGGGCAGGCCGAGGAAGAACACCGGCAGCGTGGAGGCCGACTGCACCAGCGCCACCCACAGCGGCGACGGCGCAATGGTGGTCATGAGCCAGGCGGACGACACGTCGTTCATCCACATCGTCGTGTTCGCCGCCAGCCAGGTGAACCACAGCATGCGGAACACCGGGTTGGACAGCGGCTCGAGGGCGGAGTCGCGCGGCGGCGACGCAGTCGTGACGGCTCCCGGGGCGGTTTCAGGCATCAGTAGCGGCGCTCCAGCACCATCTGCTCGTTGTCGCGCCGCATCGAGAAGCGGCCGAGGAAGCTGTTGCCCAGCAGCACGTAGGGCATGGAGCCGGAACCCACTACGGCGTCGACCTCGCGCACCTCGACGTCGCCCAGCCGCACGCTGGGCAGCTTGACCTGCCAGCCCATGACCACGCCGTTGGCGGTGGACATGCGCACCGGCTGGCCGGCCTTGTAGTCGATGCCCAGCCGCTCGGCGTCGGTCGCGCCCAGGCCCACCAGGGTGGCGCCGGTGTCGACCATGAACATCGCGGCGCGGCCGTTGATGCTGCCCTCGCTGGTGAAATGTCCGCCGCTGCTGGCGCTCAGCACGATGCGGCTGCCGCCGGGGCGGGCCGGGCCGCCGCCGAAATTGCCGGGCGATTCGCCCACCCGCAGGGTCTGGCGCCGCCCGCCCACTTCGAGCACGGCCTGGTCGCCGGCGGTGGAGACCACCTTGACGCCCTTCCAGGTGTCGCCGACCGCCACGGTCTTGGGGGCGCCGCCGTCGACCACCAGCAGCGGCTTGCCGCCCAGCATGCCCTGGACCGCGACGGTCTGCGACTGCGCTGCGGCACAGGCCAGCAGCAGCCAGGAGGCCAGCGGGACGGCGCGCGGCACGGGGCGCTCAGTCGCGGAAATTGTTGAACGACAGCGGAAGATCGTCGATGTCCTTGCGGATGAGGGCCATGACGGCCTGCAGGTCGTCGCGCTTGGCGCCGGTGACGCGCACGCTGTCGCCCTGGATGGACGCCTGCACCTTGAGCTTGCTGTCCTTGATGAGCTTCTGGACCCGCTTGGCCTGCTCGGTCTCGATGCCGCTGCGCACCTTGATGACCTGCTTGACCTTGTCGCCCCCCATCTTCTCGACCTTGCCGCGGTCGAGGAAGCGCACGTCGACGTTGCGCTTGGCCAGCTTGCTGGTGAGGATGTCCTCGACCTGCGTCAGCTGGAAGTCGGCGTCGCCGAACAGGGTGATCTCCTTGTCCTTGAGCTCGATGGCGGCCGAGGTGCCCTTGAAGTCGAAGCGGGTGCCGATTTCCTTGGCCGTGTTGTCGACGGCATTGCGCACCTCGACCAGGTTGGGTTCGCACACGGTATCGAAGGACGGCATCGGCAGGGACCTCGGGATCGCGGGTGGGTTGGGCCACAATTGTCCCATGATCGTCGTGGAGCAGAACGTTTCGCTGGCGCCCCACAACAGCTTCGGCATCGTGGCCAAGGCGCGCGAGCTCGTGCGCGTGCGCGGCGAGGCCGAGGTAGTCCAGCTGCTGGCCGACCCGGCGCTGGCCGGGCGGCCCACGTTCATCCTCGGCGGCGGCAGCAACATCGTGCTGACCGGGGACGTCCGGGCGCTGGTCCTGAAGGTCGAGGTGGCCGGCCGGCGGGTGCTGGACGACGGCCCCCGGGCCACCATCGTCGAGGTCGGCGCGGGCGAGAACTGGCACGACACCGTCGCCTGGACGCTCGACCAGGGCTTCCCGGGCCTGGAGAACCTGGCCATGATCCCGGGCACCGTGGGCGCCTCGCCGGTGCAGAACGTCGGCGCCTACGGGGTCGAGCTGCAGGACCGGTTCGAGTCGCTGGACGCCATCGACCTGCAGACCGGGCGCCCGTTCACCCTCGACGCCACCCAGTGCGCGTTCGGCTACCGTGACTCGGTGTTCAAGCACCCGCCGGCCGACGCCGCCGAGGGCGGCTCGCGCGGCATGGGGCTGGCCGGCCGGGCCCTGATCCTGCGGGTGCGGCTGCGCCTGCCCAAGCCCTGGAAGCCGGTGATCGACTACGCCGACCTGCAGCGCAAGATGGCCGAGACCGGCATCCGCCACCCCACGCCGCGCCAGATCTTCGACTGGGTGTGCGCCATCCGCAGCGCCAAGCTGCCCGATCCGCGGGTGATCGGCAACGCCGGCAGCTTCTTCAAGAATCCCACCGTCACGCCCGAGCAGTGCACGGACATCATCGCCCGCGAGCCGGGCATCGTGCACTACCCCATGCCCGACGGCAGCGTGAAGCTGGCCGCCGGCTGGCTCATCGACGCCTGCGGCTGGAAGGGCAAGTCGGTCGGCAACGCCGGCGTCTACGAGAAGCAGGCGCTGGTGCTGGTCAACCGCGGCGGCGCCACCGGCGGCGAGGTGGTCACCCTGGCGCGCGCCATCCAGACCAGCGTGTACGAGCGATTCGGCATCCGCCTCGAGCCCGAGCCGGTGGTGGTCTGACGGCGGGCCCATCGGCAGCGTGTCGGTGGCGGCCTACGAGGCGGTCCCGGCAACCTCTGCATCATGGCGGCAGGCAACCGCCGCACCACAAGACCATGAGCAGCGATGACTCCCGGCCTGCGCGCCCGGCTTGAGCACGGGCTGCGGCTTGCCATCGCCTGCGCCTGTTTCGCCACCGCGTCCGCCGGCGCCCAGACCAGGGAGCCGGTGCGCCCGGCGTTCACGCTGGACGTCCGCGCCCCGGACGAGATCCGCAAGCTGCTGGAACAGCACCTGGACCTGCGGCGCTACCGCGCCGTGAGCGACCTCGACGAAGCCGAGCTGGCGCGGCTGGCCCGGCAGACCGACCGCGACGCCCGCGAGCTGCTCGGCACGCTGGGCTACTTCGCACCGGGGGTCGACGTGCGCCAGGAGCCCGGCGGGCCGGACGGCGTGCCGACGGTGGTGGTGGACGTGGCGCCGGGACCGCAGACCACCGTGGGCAGCATCGACATCCAGTTCGAGGGCGACATCAAGGCCTCCGAGGAGCCGAACGCCATCATCCAGCGCGGCCGCATCCGTGACACCTGGACCCTGCCGGTGGGGCGCCCGTTCACCCAGGACCGCTGGGACGACGCCAAGGCGCAGGCGATGCGCGAGCTGGTGATGCGGCGCTACCCGGCCGGCAAGGTGAGCTACAGCCTGGCCGACATCGACGCGGCTGACCACCGCGCCGCGCTGGGCCTGCGGCTGGATTCCGGGCCGCTGTTTCGCCTCGGCCCGATGCAGGTCACGGGCATCCAGCGCTACGACCCGGCACTGGCGCCGCGCATTGCCCGGCTGCCGCGCGGCTCCATCTACGACCAGGAGGAGATCCAGCGCGCCCAGGCGCGGCTGGTGGGCAGCGGCTACTTCGACTCGGCCTACATCTATGTCGACCCGGCCGCCGACCCCGAGGCGGCGCCGGTGCAGGTCACGCTGCGCGAGGCGCCGCTGCACAAGGTGGTGCTGGGCGTCGGCCTGTCGACCGACAGCGGGCCGCGCAGCTCGATCGAATACACGCACAACCAGGTGCCGGGCATCGGCTGGCGCGCCGTCACCAAGCTGCAGCTGGAAAAGAAGTCACCTTATTTCCAGACCGAGCTGAACGCGGTGCCGGGCGAGGACGGCTGGCGCTGGGGTGTGTCGGCGCGCGTCGAGCGGCTCGACGACGGAGCGCTGGTCACCCACGGCCAGCGCCTGCGGGTGGGGCGCACGCGCGCCGAGGAGCGCATCGACCGCAACGTGTACCTGCAGTACGACAACGCCGACGTGACGGCGGCCGAGGGTGCGCCGCCGCCCGAGGACACCGGCGACGGCAAATCGCTGAGCGCCAACTACATCTGGAACGGCCGTTACTTCGACCGCATTCCCTACCCCAGCCTGGGCTTCTTTGCCGGCGCCGAACTCGGCGGCGGCGTCACGCTCACCGGCAGCCGCAGCCCGTTCCAGCGCACGGTGCTGCGCTGGGTGGAGATCCATCCGGTGGGCCGCGGCCGCATCCAGTGGCGCTTCGAGGGCGGCAGCGTGCTGGCCGCGCAGAGCGCGCGCGTGCCCGCGACCCAGCTGTTCCGCACCGGCGGCGACACCTCGGTGCGCGGCTACGCGCTGCGCGAGATCGGTGAGCGGGTCAACGGCCAGGTGGTGCCCGGCCGCTTCATGGCCGTCGGCAGCATCGAGTACCAGCAGCCGATCCGTCGCGGCGGGGTCGACACGCCGCTCGAAGGCGTGGCGTTCGTGGACGCCGGCGCGGTGGCCAACCACCCCACCGACTTCCGGCCCTCGGTCGGGGTCGGTGTCGGTGTGCGCCTGCGCAGCCCGCTGGGACCGCTGCAGGTCGACCTGGCCTACGGAGTGCAGCCGCAGCACTACCGGCTGCACATCAACCTCGGCACCATCTACTGGTGAAGGAGCGACGCGTGCGTGTCCTGCGCTGGCTGCTGGGAACCCTGTTCGGGCTGGTCCTGCTCGTGCTGGCGGTCGCCGCCGCCCTGTGGCTGTGGTCCGGCACCGAGGGCTCGGCGCGCTTCGTGCTGGAGCAGGTGGCCCGGCGCCAGCCGCTGGTGGTCGAAGGCGTGCGCGGCGACCTGCGGCACGGCCTGCAGGCCGACCGGGTCGCGTGGCAGCAGGACGGCCTGGCGGCGGAGGCACGGCAGGTCGAACTGGCCTGGCAGCCGCTGGCGCTCCTGCAGGGCGTGCTGCGGCTCGACCGCCTGACCGCGGCCGTGGTGCGGATCGAGGACCGCCGGCCGCCCTCGGGCACCCGGCCGCAGCCGCCCGCGTCGGTGGCGCTGCCCATCCAGGTCGCGATCGGCGAACTGGCGCTGGGGCGGCTGGAGTGGGCCGGTCCGCCCGAGGTTGCCCTGCTCGAGGTGTCCGCCGGCTACAGCTGGGACGGCACCGAGCACCACCTGGCGCTGCGCAACCTGCGCGTGTTTGATGGGCACTACCGCGGCGACGTCCGGCTGGGCGCCGGGGAGGGCCTGCCGCTGCTGGCCTCGCTGCAGGGCCGCATCGTGGCGCCCGTGCCGGGTGGGAAGGCGCCGCTGCCGCTGGTGTTCGATGCCACGGCCAGCGGGCCGCTGGCGGGCTTCGATGCGCAGTTGCGGGTGCAGGGCGAGCCGGGGTCGGCCGCGGCGGCCGGCACCCGGCTGGTGGCCAATGCCCGCGTCACGCCC
The DNA here is from genome assembly GCF_009758015.1 of Ramlibacter pinisoli. Taxonomy (NCBI): domain Bacteria; kingdom Pseudomonadati; phylum Pseudomonadota; class Betaproteobacteria; order Burkholderiales; family Comamonadaceae; genus Ramlibacter; species Ramlibacter pinisoli. The sequence continues at coordinate 1,593,555 of NZ_WSEL01000009.1, read as the reverse complement.
TTCGCCGAGCTGCCGGTCGCGACGGCCCAGGCCGAGCTGCAGGGCCTGGACGCCGGCGCGCTCTGGCCGCAGGCGCCGACCACGTCGCTGTCGGGGCGGGTGTCGGTGCGCCCGCAGGGAACCGAGACCTGGGTCATCAGCGCCGACCTGCGCAATGCGCTGCCCGGGCCCTGGGACAAGCGGCGGGCACCGGTCGAGCGCCTGCGTCTGGAAGGCGACTGGCGGTCCCCGGGCACGGTGCTGGTGCGCGAGCTCGATGCGCGGGTGGGCGGCGGCCGGCTGCAGGCGCGCGGCCAGTGGCAGGGCGAGGCGGCCTGGCAGGTCGACGGCACGCTCACCGGCGTCCATCCCGCTGCCCTGCACGGGATGCTGTCGGCGCTGCCCCTGAGCGGCCGCGCCACCGTGCGGGCCAACGGCCCGGCGATCACGTTCGACACCACGCTGGAGGCTCCCGATGCCGCGCCGCCCGCCACCAACGGGCTCGCGGCGGCAGCAGGGCCGCTGGAAGTGCGGTCGCTGGCGGCCAAGGGCCGCTGGGCCGGCGGCGAGCTCTCGCTGCAGACCCTGGTGGCCCGGACGGCCGACGCCCGGCTGGACGCGGCGCTGGACCTGCGGCCGTCGCGCCGCTCCGGCCGCGGCCGCATCGACCTGGAGGCCCCGGGGATGCGGGTGCGGGGCGTGGGGTCGCTGGCGCCCGGCAGCGGAGGCGGCACCATGCGGCTGTCGGCCACCGCCATCGGCCAGGCCCAACGCTGGTTGCAGAAGCTGCCCGGCCTGCCGCCGGCGATCGGCGCGCTCGCGCTCGACGGCCGGGCCGAGGTCCAGCTCGGCTGGCAAGGCGGCTGGGACGACCCCACCGTGCAGGCCACGGCGACCGTGCCGCTGCTGACGGCGCCGGGCGCCCCCGGCCAGCCGGCAGCATGGGCGGTGCGGGACCTGCAGGCCAAGGTCGACGGCCGGCTGGCCGATGCCCGGCTGGAACTGCGGGCCAAGGCGCAGCAGGCCACGCGCGAAGCGACGGTCGAACTCGCCGGTCGCGGTGGCCGGCGCGGCGCCGACGCCTGGCAGGGCGAGGTCGCCTCACTGCAGCTGGCGGCCAGCGACAGCGCGCTGGGGAAGGGCGTCTGGCGGCTGGTGCTGCGCCGTCCCGTGGCCCTGCGCTGGGCTGCCAGCCAGCTCGACCTGGATGCGGGCGAGGCCGGCCTGGTCGCGCCGGCGGCCCCGGGAACGCCGCCGGAGGCATCGCTGGCCTGGGACCCGCTGCGCTGGCGCGCCGGCCAGTTGCGCACGGCCGGCCGCCTGAGCGGCGTGCCGCTCGCCTGGCTGCAACTGTTCGCCGGCGCCCAGCTGGCGGGGACCACGCTGGGCGGTGACATGGTGGTCGATGCGCAATGGGATGCCCAGCTGGCCGACACCCTGCGCCTGCGCGCGTCGGTGGTGCGCGCGCGCGGCGATCTGTCGGTGCTGGCGGAGACTGCCGACGGCCACCCGGCGCGCGTGCAGGCCGGCGTGCGCGAGGCCCGCCTGACGCTCGACAGCGAAGGCGATGCGGTGACGCTCGCCCTGCGCTGGGACTCCGAACGGGCCGGCAGCGCCGACGCGCGTCTGGTCACGCGCCTGGCGCGCAGCGACAACGCCTGGACCTGGCCGCAGGATGCGCCGCTGTCGGGCACGGTGCACGCGCAGCTGCCGCGCCTGGGCGTGTGGTCGCTGCTGGCCCCGCCGGGCTGGCGCCTGCGCGGCTCGCTGGCGGCCGACATCAGCGTGGCCGGCACGCGCGGCGAGCCCGCGCTGAGCGGATCGCTGCGGGCCGACGACGTCGCCCTGCGCTCGGTGGTCGACGGCGTCGCGCTGCAGGACGGCCGGCTGCGCGCCCGGCTGGAGGCGCACCGGCTGGTGGTCGACGAACTGGTCCTGCGTGGTGCCGGCGACGACGGCGGCACGCTGAGCGGCAGCGGCGAGGCCAACTGGAGCGGCGGCAGTCCGCAGGTCGCCGTGACGGCGCGGCTGGAGCGCCTGCGCGCCAGCAGTCGCGGCGACCGCGAGCTCACGCTGTCGGGCACGATCGCCGCCGGCGTCGATGCCGAGGCTGCCCAGGTGCGCGGCGACCTGCGCATCGACCGCGCCCGCATCACCCTGCCGGACGAGGCCACGCCACGCCTGGGCCAGGACGTTGCGGTGCGCAATCTGCCGCCCGGCGTGGCGCTGGGCCCGCAGCGCCGCACGCCCGAGGCGGCCGCGGAGGGCGGTGCCCGCAAGCTCACGCTGGCGGTGAACCTCGATTTCGGTGACGACTTCCGCGTGACCGGCAAGGGCATCTCGACCCGCCTGGCGGGCGCGCTGGTGGTTTCCGGTGCATCGCTCGCCGAGCCGCAGATGGTCGGGCAGGTCCGCACCGTCGGCGGCGAATACCAGGCCTACGGCCAGCGGCTGGACATCGAACGCGGCGTGCTGCGCTTCACCGGCCCGGCCGACAACCCGGCCCTGGACGTGCTGGCGATCCGGCCGCACCTGATCCAGAAGGTCGGCGTGCAGGTCACTGGCACGGCGCAGCTGCCGTTCGTGCGCCTGTACGCCGATCCGGACCTGCCCGAAGCGGAGAAGCTGGCCTGGCTGGTGCTCGGGCGGCCGGCGGCGTCGGGCGGCGCCGAGGCCGCGGTGCTGCAGTCGGCGGCGCTGGCCCTGCTGGAGCGCCGCGCGGGCGGCGGCACGGGCCGGGGACCGGCGCAGCTGCTGGGGCTGGACGAAGTGGGAATCCGCCGCGATGCGGCCGAGGGTCCGGCCGTGACGCTGGGCAAGCGGATCGGGCGCAACCTGTACGCCTCGTACGAGCGCAGCCTGTCCACTGCGCTGGGTTCCCTGTACCTGTACTACGAGCTGTCGCGGCGGGTGCAGGTGCGCGCCGAGGCGGGCGAGCGCGGCGCGCTCGACCTGATCTTCACCTTCCAGTACGACTAGCCGCAGGTCCGGTCAGCGTTCGTCGGTGAGCTGCGGCAGCGGCGAATCGCCGCCCAGCGACAGCAGGCCGGCGCGGCTGTACACGCCCAGCTTCTGGCGCGTGTCGACGATGTCGAGGTTGCGCATGGTCAGCTGGCCGATGCGGTCGAGCGGCGAGAACGGCGCGTCCTCCACCTTCTCCATCGACAGCCGCTCGGGCGCATAGGTGAGGTTGGGGCTCTCGGTGTTGAGCAGCGAGTAGTCGTTGCCGCGCCGCAGTTCCAGCGTGACCTCGCCGGTGATGGCGCGCGCCACCCACCGCTGCGCGGCTTCGCGCAGCATGATGGCCTGCGGGTCGAACCAGCGGCCCTGGTACAGCAGGCGGCCGAGCTTGCGGCCGCTGTCGCGGTACTGCTCGATGGTGTCCTCGTTGTGGATGCCGGTGACCAGGCGCTCGTAGGCGATGTGCAGCAGCGCCAGGCCCGGGGCCTCGTAGATGCCGCGGCTCTTGGCCTCGATGATGCGGTTTTCGATCTGGTCGCTCATGCCCAGCCCGTGGCGGCCGCCGATGCGGTTGGCCTCGAGGATGAGGGCGACGGGGTCGGCGAACGTCTGGCCGTTGAGGGCGACCGGCTGGCCTTCCTCGAAGCGCACCGACACCTGCTCGCGCTTGACCTCGACCTCGTCCTTCCAGAACGCCACGCCCATGATGGGATTGACGATGCGGATGCCCGAGTCCAGCTGCTCCAGATCCTTGGCCTCGTGGGTCGCGCCCAGCATGTTGGAGTCGGTGCTGTAGGCCTTCTCGACCGACATCTTGTAGTCGAAGCCGTTGGCGATGAGGAACTCGCTCATCTCCTTGCGGCCGCCCAGTTCGTCGATGAAGGCCTGGTCGAGCCAGGGCTTGTAGATCTTCAGCGACGGGTTGGTCAGCAGGCCGTAGCGGTAGAACCGCTCGATGTCGTTGCCCTTGAAGGTGGAGCCGTCGCCCCAGATGTGGACGTCGTCCTCCTTCATGGCGGCCACCAGCATGGTGCCGGTGACGGCGCGGCCCAGCGGCGTGGTGTTGAAGTAGGTCAGGCCGGCGGTGGAGACGTGGAAGGCGCCGCTCTGCAGCGCCGCGATGCCCTCGTGCGCCAGCTGCAGGCGGCAGTCGATTAGGCGGGCCAGCTTGGCGCCGTACTCCATCGCCTTGCGCGGGATGGCGTCGTAGTCGGGCTCGTCGGGCTGGCCCAGGTTGGCGGTGTATGCATAGGGCAGGGCGCCCTTCTTCTGCATCCACAGCAGCGCGGCACTGGTGTCCAGGCCGCCGGAAAAGGCGATGCCGACCTTCTGGCCGGTGGGCAGGTTCTGCAGGATGGTGGCCATGGCCGGCGGTCCCTCGGGTTCAGCCGAAATGGCAGATGTAGTGGTACGCCTCGGTCACGCGGATCTCGAAGCTCGAGTTGCCCGGCACCGAGAAGCGCTCGCCGGCGGCCGAGGTCAGCCAGCGGTCGCTGCCGGCCAGCTTGTAGTCGCAGGCGCCGGCCACGCATTCCATGATCTCGGGCGCGCCGGTGTTGAAGGTCAGCTGGGCGGGCAGGATGACGCCCACCGATTTCTTCGTGCCGTCCGGGAAGGTGACGCCGTGGCTCACGCACTTGCCGTCGAAGTACACGTTGGCGCGCGTGGTCACGCTGACGCCGGGGAGGGTCTCGGTGGTCATGGGAAAGGGTGGGGATCGGGGGAAACGGTCGATTTTAGGCGACCCGCCACGGCGCCCATTCCGCCCGGCGCGGGCCGCCACCAATGACAAGGCCGCCCGGAGGCGGCCTTGGTTGCGGGCGCGGCGCGCGGCCGCGTCAGCGCCAGTGGCCGTGCCCGCCGTACACGAAGCCCAGGTTCACTCCCACGGGCGGGTAGTAGTACGGCCGCGGGTAGTAGTAGGCCGAGGGCACCACCACGGTCTGCACCGGCTGGCCGTACACGACCGGCGGGGCGCTGACCATGGGCTGGGGCGGGGCCGGCTGGTGGATTGCCGGGGGCGGCACCGACTCCATGCCGTTCGCCGTCATCGGCGTGACCTGCAGGCGCACCGTGGGGCCCGGATCCTGCGGCATGTTCACGGTGTATTGCTTGCCGTTGAACTCGTACACCACGTTGTAGCTCATGGTGCGGTTCTCGTAGACGGTCTGGGTCGTGCAGTTCTGCACGTTCTGCACCGTGGTGGGCGACCCCTCGATGCGGTCGCCGAGCACCAGCCCGCCGACCACGCCCAGGATGGTGGCCGCGGCCTTGCCGCCGCCGGAGCCGATCTGGTTGCCGACCGCACCGCCGGCGATGGCGCCCATGGCGGCACCGGCGCCGGTCTTGGGCTGCTGCACGGCGACCTGCTGGGTGCCGCACATCTGGCGCGGCACGGCCACCTGCTGGACGACCGGGGTGCTGGAGAGCACGCGGCCGACTTCCTGCGCCTGGGCGGCGCCGGCGGCCGCGAGGCCGAGGAGGGTGAGGGCAACGACTTGTTTCATGGAAAACCTCACAGGAGGCAGGGATGCAGGAAATTCTAGGGAAGGCATGTCAGCGGCACCTGACTGGAGGGTAAAGCGGCGGTAAAAGTTCCTGGATCAGCCACCCTCGGCCAACGATTCCCAGGTGGCGGGATCGAATCCCACCGTGGTGCGGCCCGGCCATTCCACCACCGGCCGCTTGATGACGCTGGGCTGGGCCAGCATCAGCTGGCGGGCGCTGGCGTCGTCGTGGACGGCGGCCTGCACGCCCGGATCGAGCTTGCGCCAGGTGGTGCCCTGGCGGTTGAGCAGCTTGTCCCAGCCGGCGGCGCGGCTCCAGGCCGCCAGCCGGTCGGCCGGGACGCCGGCCTTCTTGAAGTCGTGGAAGGCATAGGCCACGCCGTGGGCGTCTAGCCAGGTGCGCGCCTTCTTGACCGTGTCGCAGTTGGGGATGCCGTAGACGGTGATGGACATGGGAGCTCGGGGTGAACTGGTGAACTGGGACAATCGGGGCCATGCAGACCTTGCAAGACTGGCTCGCACACTGCGAGCGCCTGCACCCCAAGACGATCGCCCTGGGCCTGGATCGCGTCCGGATGGTGTCACAACGCATGGGCCTGGCGTTCCGTTGTCCGGTGGTCACCGTCGCCGGCACCAACGGCAAGGGCTCCACCTGCGCCATGCTGGAGTCCATCGCCCGGCAGGCGGGCTGGCGCACCGGGCTCTACACCTCGCCCCACCTCGTGCACTTCGAGGAGCGCTGCCGCCTGAACGGCGAGGCGGTGGCGGCCGAGGCGCTGGTGCCGCACTTCGCGCACGTGGAGGCGGCTCGCCAGGACGTGCAGCTGACCTATTTCGAGTTCACGACGCTGGCCATCCTGGACCTTCTGGCAGCCAGCGGGCTGGACCTGGTGATCCTGGAGGTGGGCTTGGGCGGCCGGCTGGATGCGGTGAACATCGTCGATGCCGACTGCGCCGTCATCACCAGCATCGACCTGGACCACCAGGAGTTCCTCGGTCCCGACCGGGAGGCGATCGGGCGCGAGAAGGCCGGCATCCTGCGGGTCGGCAAGCCGGCCATCGTGAGCGACCCGGTGCCGCCGCGCAGCGTGCTCGCCGCCGCCGAGACGACCGGCGCCGACCTGTGGCTGCTCGGCCGCGACTTCAATTTCTCGGGCGACAAGCAGCAGTGGGCCTGGGCCGGCCGCGGGCGGCGCTATGCCGGCCTGGGCTACCCGGCGCTGCGCGGCGCCAACCAGTTGATCAACGCCTCGGGCGTGCTGGCGGCGCTGACCGCCCTGCGCGACCGGGTGCCCGTCACGGCGCAGGCGGTGCGCAACGGCCTGTCGATGGTCGACCTGCCCGGCCGCTTCCAGATCGTGCCCGGCCAGCCGGCGCTGGTGCTCGACGTCGCCCACAACCCGCATTCGGTGGCGGCGCTGGCGGCCAACCTCGATGCCATGGGCTTCTACCCGACGACGCACGCGGTGTTCGGCGCCATGGGCGACAAGGACCTGGCGGTGATGCTGCGCAAGCTCGACCCGCTGGTGGACCGCTGGTACTTCGCCGACCTGCCGACGCCGCGCGCCGCCGCCGCCACCTCGCTGCAGGCCCTTTGGCAGTCGCAGACGGCCCGCAAGGACGTGGCCTCCAGCACCCATTCCTCGCCCGAGGAGGCCCTGCGCAGCGCGGTGGCCGCGGCAGACCCCACTGATAGAATCCTGGTCTTCGGATCGTTCTACACGGTGGGCGGTGTCCTCAAGGATGGCGTCCCCCGCCTCCAGGCCCGCCACCTGGGCTCCTGACCCTCCACCGCGACACGCTGCATGGCCTTTTTCAAGTTCCGCAAGGGTGGCGACGCGACACCGGCCACGCCGGCGCAGGCCGAGAGCGTCGAAGTCCTGCGGCGCCGCGCGCGGCATCGCCTGATCGGCGCGGCGGTGCTGGTGCTGATCGGCGTCATCGGCTTCCCCCTCCTGTTCGACACCCAGCCGCGCCCGGTGGCGGTCGACATCCCGATCGAGATCCCGGATCGCAACAAGGCCAAGCCGCTGCCGATGCCGGCCACCAGGGCGTCCGGCCCGCAGGCCGCGGTCGCCGCACCGGCGTCGGCGCCGGCGGTCGCCAAGGCGGAACCGCAGGACGCATCCAGGCCGGAAGCCAGGGAGCCGTCCAAGGCCGAGGCAGCCAGGCCCGCCGCCAGGCCGGAGACCGTTGCCCGGTCCGAGCCGGCGGCCAAGGCGCCCGCGTCGGCGCCCGTGGCCAAGACAACGTCGTCCGCGCCGGCCGCGCCGCCGGTCGATGCCTCGCGCGCGCAGAGCTTGCTCGAAGGCAAGCCGGTGCAGGCCGAGGCCCGCGACCGGCCTGCCGCCGCCGACGGCCGCTTCGTGGTCCAGGTCGGTGCCTTTGCCGATGCCGTCAAGGCGCGCGAGACCCGGCTGAAGGTCGAAAAATCGGGCCTCAAGACCTATACCCACGTGGCCGAGACCAAGGACGGCAAGCGCATCCGGGTCCGGGTCGGGCCGTTCGCGACCCGGTCAGAAGCCGACAAGGCGGCCAGCAAGATCAAGGAACTGGATTTGCCAGCGGCCATCCTCACCTTGTGAGGTGATCGTTGGCGCCGCTCGACTGGGTGTTCGTTGTCGTGCTGCTCGCGTCCTTCCTGCTGGGCGTGCTGCGCGGGCTGGTCTACGAGGTGCTCTCGGTGCTGAGCTGGCTGGTTGCCTTCGTGCTGGCACAGTGGCTGGCACCGCAGGCCGGGGGCTGGCTGCCGATGGGTGCTGCCGCCGAGCCGGTGCGCTACGCGGCGGGCTTCGGCACGGTGTTCGTGCTGGCGCTGTTCGCGGGCGGACTGGTGGCCTGGGGCATGCGCAAGCTGGTCGAGGCCGCGGGCCTGCGGCCGGTCGACCGCGCGCTGGGCGCGGCGTTCGGCCTGGTGCGCGGCGTGGTGCTGCTGCTGGCCGCGGCCGTGGTGGTGAACATGACCCCGCTGCGCAGTGCGGCGTGGTGGACCGAATCGATGGGCGCCGCCGTCTCGACGACGGCGCTCAAGGGATTGAAGCCGGTGCTGCCCGAGAGGTTCGGCCAGTACCTGCCGGAATGACTTCAGGAAGGCTCTTGCCATGTGTGGAATCGTCGGCGTCGTCAGCGCCGCCCCCGTCAACCAGCTGATCTACGACGCGCTGCTGCTGCTGCAGCACCGCGGCCAGGATGCGGCCGGCATCGTCACCCAGCTGGAGCGCAAGTTCTTCATGCACAAGGCCAAGGGCATGGTGCGTGACGTCTTCCGCACCCGCAACATGCGGGCCCTGCCGGGCAACGTTGGGCTGGGCCAGGTGCGCTACCCGACGGCCGGCAACGCGTACAGCGAGGAAGAGGCGCAGCCCTTCTACGTGAACGCGCCCTACGGCATCGTGCTGGTGCACAACGGCAACCTCACCAACGCGCAGGCGCTCCAGGCCGAGCTGTTCACCACCGACCACCGCCACATCAACACCGAGAGCGACTCCGAGGTGCTGCTCAACGTGTTCGCGCACGAGCTGGAGAAGTCGACCCGCGGCGCCCAGCTGCAGCCGCAGGACGTGTTCACGGCGGTGGCCAACGTGCACCGGCGCGTGCGCGGCTCCTACGCGGTGATCGCCCTCATCGCCGGCCACGGCGTGCTGGCCTTCCGCGATCCTTATGGCATCCGGCCGCTGTCGATCGGCCGCGGCAAGGACGGCACCGTGATGGTGGCCAGCGAATCGGTCACGCTGGAGGGCACCGGCCACCAGTTCGAGCGCCACGTGGCGGCGGGCGAGGCGGTGTTCATCGACCTGCAGGGCCAGCTGCACGCCAGGCAGTGCGCCGACAAGCCCAGCCTGCACCCCTGCATCTTCGAGTACGTCTACCTGGCGCGGCCCGACTCGGTGCTGGACGGCATCTCGGTCTACCAGGCCCGCCTGAACCTGGGCGAGACGCTGGCCAAGCGGGTGGTGTCGACGGTGCCGCCCAGTGAGATCGACGTCATCATCCCCATCCCCGAGTCGAGCCGGCCCAGCGCCACCCAGCTGGCCCACCTGCTGGGCGTGCCGTACCGCGAAGGCTTCGTGAAGAACCGCTACGTCGGCCGCACCTTCATCATGCCGGGGCAGGGCGTGCGCAAGAAGTCGGTGCGCCAGAAGCTCAACGTCATCGCCAGCGAGTTCCGCGGCCGCAACGTGCTGCTGGTCGACGACTCCATCGTGCGTGGCACCACCAGCCGCGAGATCGTGCAGATGGCGCGCGATGCCGGCGCGAAGAAGGTCTACCTGGCCAGCGCCGCGCCGCCGGTGCGTTTCCCCAACGTGTACGGCATCGACATGCCCACCGCCAGCGAGCTGGTGGCCTACGGCCGCACGGTGGACGAGGTGCGCGAGATCATCGGCTGCGACGCGCTGATCTACCAGGACGTCGACAGCATGAAGCGCGCGGTGATGGCCGCCTCGCCGGCCACCGGCCCGAAGCTGGACGGCTTCGACGCCTCCTGCTTCGACGGCGTGTACGTCACCGGCGACATCAACCCCGAGGACATCGTGCGCATCAACGAGGCGCGCGTCGGCCAGGAGGACCCGCTGGAGGAGTCCACCTCGCGCCTGGCGCTGCCCAACGCGCAGGAGGCCTGAGCATGCAAGTCAAGACCCTGCCACCGGGCCTGCACCGCGACACCCTGGCGGTGCGCGCCGGCCTGCCGCCCAGCCAGTGGGGCGAGAACTCCGAGGCGCTGTTCCTCACCAGCGGCTTCGTGCAGCCCGACGCCCAGACCTCGGCGCAGCGCTTCGCGAACCCGCAGGAGGGCTACACCTACGCGCGCACGTCCAACCCCACCGTCACCAGCTTCGAGCAGCGGCTGGCGGCGATGGAGGGGACGGAGGCCGCGATCGCGACGTCCACCGGCATGGCCGCCATCCTGCTGCTCGGCATGGGGCTGCTCAAGGCCGGCGACCACGTCGTCTGCTCCCGCTCGGTGTTCGGCTCGACGCTGAACCTGTTCGCCAAGGAGTTCGGCAAGTTCGGGGTCGAGTCCACCTTCGTGTCGCAGACCGACCTGCAGGAGTGGAAGGTGGCGATGCGCCCCAACACCCGGCTGCTGTTCGCCGAGACGCCGACCAACCCGCTCACCGAGGTCTGCGACATCCGCGCGCTGGCCGACATCGCGCACGCCGGCGGCGCGCTGCTGACGGTGGACAACTGCTTCTGCTCGCCCGCGCTGCAGCGCCCGGTCGACCTGGGCGCCGACCTGGTGATGCACTCCGGCACCAAGTATCTCGACGGCCAGGGCCGCGTGATGGCCGGTGCGCTGTGCGGCTCGGCCCGGTTGATCAACGAGGTGTTCGCGCCCATCGTGCGCACCGCCGGCATGACGCTGGCGCCGTTCAACGCCTGGGTGGTGCTCAAGGGCCTGGAGACGCTGGGCATCCGCATGCAGGCGCAGTGCGCCAACGCGATGGCGGTGGCACGCTTCCTCGAGTCGCACCCCGCCGTCACCCGCGTGTACTACCCCGGCCTGGAGTCGCACCCGCAGCACGCCCTGGCCATGCGCCAGCAGTCGGGCAAGGGCGGCGCCGTGCTGTCGTTCGACGTGCGGGGCGCCGATCCGCAGCAGCTGCGCGCCAACGCCTTCACGGTGATCGACAGCGCGCAGGTGATGAGCATCGCCACCAACCTCGGCGACACCAAGACCATCATCAGCCATTCGGCCACCACCTCCCATGGCCGGCTCACCGAGGAGCAGCGCCAGGCGGCCGGCATCGGCCAGGGCCTGCTGCGCGTGGCCGTTGGCCTCGAACACATCGACGACCTGAAGGCCGACCTCTCGCGCGGCCTCGACAAGCTGTGACCGTCAGAACCCGCTTCGCGCCGTCGCCCACCGGCTTCATCCACCTGGGCAACATCCGCTCGGCCCTGTACCCGTGGGCCTTCGCCCGTTCGCAGGGCGGCACCTTCATCCTGCGCATCGAGGACACCGACCTCGAGCGCTCGTCGCAGGCGGCGGTCGACGTCATCCTCGAAGGCATGGCCTGGCTCGGCCTCGACCACGACGAGGGCCCGCACTACCAGATGCAGCGCATGGACCGCTACAAGGAAGTGCTGCGGCAGATGCAGGAGCGCGACCTGGTCTATCCCTGCTACATGAGCGTGGCCGAGCTCGACGCCCTGCGCGAGCGGCAGATGGCCAACAAGGAAAAGCCGCGCTACGACGGCACCTGGCGGCCCGAGCCGGGCAAGACCCTGCCGCCGGTGCCGGCCGGCGTGCAGCCGGTGCTGCGCTTCCGCAACCCGGTGGGCGGCTCGGTGGCGTGGGACGACAAGGTCAAGGGCCGCATCGAGATCAGCAACGACGAACTCGACGACCTGGTCATCGCGCGGCCGGACGGCACGCCCACGTACAACTTCTGCGTGGTGGTGGACGACATCGACATGCGCATCACGCACGTGGTGCGCGGCGACGACCACGTGAACAACACGCCGCGCCAGATCAACATCTTCCGCGCACTCGGCCAGGAGCCGCCGGTGTACGCGCACCTGCCCACGGTGCTGAACGAGCGCGGCGAGAAGATGAGCAAGCGCAACGGCGCCAAGCCGGTGACGCAGTTCCGCGACGAGGGCTACCTGGCCGATGCGGTGGTGAACTACCTGGCGCGCCTGGGCTGGTCGCACGGCGACGCCGAGATCTTCAGCCGCGAGCAGTTCCTGCAGTGGTTCTCGCTCGACCACCTGGGCAAGAGCGCGGCCCAGTTCGACGAGGCCAAGCTGCGCTGGGTGAACGCCCAGCACATGAAGGCCATGCCCGACAGCGAGCTGGCCCCGCTGGTCGAGAAGCACCTGCGCGCGCGCGGCATCGAGCCCGACCAGCGCCTTGCGCAGCTGTGCGGCCTGCTCAAGGACCGCTGCGACACGACGGTGGCACTGGCCGACTGGGCTGCGCGCTTCTACCTGCCGGTGAAGCCGTCGGACGAAGACCTCGCCAAGCACATCACGGAAGGCGTGCGCCCGGCCCTGAGCATGCTGGCCCGGATGCTCGAAGGCGTGGCCTGGGAGAAGGCCGCCATCGCCGAGAGCATCAAGGAGGTGCTGCGCGCCACCGGGCTCAAGATGCCGCAACTGGCGATGCCGGTGCGCGTGCTGGTACTGGGCACGGCGCAGACGCCGTCGCTCGATGCGGTGCTCGAACTGCTGCCTCGCGAAGTTGTCTTGCAGAGACTGGCGAAGAGCTGATTTTTTGGGTTAGAATTCGAGGCTCGACACCCAACGGGGGTATAGCTCAGCTGGGAGAGCGCTTGCATGGCATGCAAGAGGTCAGCGGTTCGATCCCGCTTACCTCCACCATCAAAGTGTCGAGAGAGACGGAAGCAATTCCCTAGGTTACGACCCTATCGTCTAGAGGCCTAGGACATCACCCTTTCACGGTGAGTACCGGGGTTCGAATCCCCGTAGGGTCGCCAAGATTCACGTCAGTGATCGAGGCACAAGTGGCAGGCACTTGGCTCGCAAGAGCAAAACGCCGCACCACGTGGAGTGGTAGTTCAGTTGGTTAGAATACCGGCCTGTCACGCCGGGGGTCGCGGGTTCGAGTCCCGTCCACTCCGCCAAAAAACGAGGAAGATCAACGGGTTCCGGTCGCAAGACTGGAACCCGTTTTTCGTTTTTGGAATAAGTCCGGGTTTTTGGAATAAGCATCTCAGGTCACGGGCGTCGCGCGCCGCACCCGGCGGCGGTCGTACGTCGCCGCGATCATCTTGTCGCTGCTGTGCAAGGTGGCGTCCTTGACGTCCGTGTGACCCTTCTCGAGCTTGTCCGTCACGCCCATGGGGCGGCAGTCCTGCAGGCTGAACTTGGCGAACGGCTTACCCTCCAGCTTGGCGACCCGCTCGCACTCGGTCATCAGGTTGTGCAGGATCTTCTTCCAGCCGCCCTTGGTGTAGCGCTGCCCGCGCATGTTCCCGAACAGGTACATGGTGCCGGCGTCCTCGAAGCGCTTGATGGCCAGGGTTTCGTTGATGGCCTCGCGCAAGTCGTCGCTCCACTCGATGAGCGCCGCAGGTTTGGTCGGATCCTTGCCGTCGGACCACTTGATGCCCTCAGCTGTGATGCCCTCCACGGTGAGGGCACGCACTTCGACGGATCGCCGAACGCACAGCCAGGCGGTCTTGAGGCCCATGGCAACGATGTGGCAAGCGCCGCCCATCTTGCGGCCGGTCTCCACGGCCCGCTTGAGTTCCTCGGCGCTCACGCGACGCTTGGGCACATCGCTCCGGACGATGTTCTTGACCAGGTTTGCCAGAGGGTTCGTCTCCAGCAGGCCCTTGCCGGCCCCCCACTCGAGGATCACGGAGGCAAGCGCCATCTCCTTGTTGCCCTTCTTCGGGCGGGTGGCGAAGCATGCCTCAAGGTAGTCGGCGCCCATTTTCTTGGTGATCTCGCGCGGCTCAAAATGGCCCCAGGCGCGGACCAGATTGTTTGCCTCCCGACGGTTCTCGTTGATCGTTGATTCCGCGCGCTTGTGCCCGTTGGCTTGGGGCATCGCCTCCTGCCATGCGAACCACGCATTGACAAGGCCGGCGAAGGCGCCGATGGGCGCGTCGTTCGTGACGTTCTGGGATTCCAGGATGGCCTTCTTGCGTGCGATTGCGATTCCCCGGCGGTCGGTCACCTTGCACTGGTAGCTGAACGCCCACTTGTTGGACGGAAGCTTGTAGCCGATTGAATAGACACGCTTGCCGTACCGCTCGTACACGCGATAGGGAAGTCCGTCTGCGACTTCGCGGGGGCGCGTCATGCCTTCCCCTTCAGGAACTCGAGATTGGCCTGCTTGCGCACCGGCTGGGCGAGGACCTTTCCATCGACGACTGCGTGAACTTCGCCCCTGCTCACAGATTCGTAGTGCGCTCGCTCCAGCACCAGATCGCCGCGGCGGCTGATGAATGCGCGCAGAAACCCGCGGGTGTGCAACACGGCAAGCTGCCTTGTGGCCTGCTGGTAGCCGGTCAAGGCAACGAGTTCGTCCGTAGACAGCGTGATCCCGCTCACAGGCCACCCCCGTCCGACGGTGATCCGGACGCAGCCGAGCGACCGACAAGAACGGGAAGTGCGTGAACGATCCGGCGCGAAACGACAAGGGGCCTTTGCGGCGAAGGGCAAGTTGCTGAAACCATGGATCGTGTAGCCATGGTTACGGTGAACCGCCTTGGAGCGAGGCTCGAAAGGTGGAATCTGCAGCGGCGGGAGTGTTCCCGCCGGTAAAGGCGGCCGTGATGCTGTCGGAAGATCTTCTGCCACGGGTGCCAACGAGTTTTCAGGCCACGGCAACTTGAGGCCTGCGCGGGGATGCTCCTTCGGTAGGTGCCTCGCAGGCAAGAACTTCCGATTACGAAATCGGACCGAGCTGGAAGCACCCGGCAACGCGAGGAATGGCGACACGCGCCGGGTTCAGAGCCCTGCGGTGACAAGCGCTCACTCGGGTGACATCAGGGACTGAGCGAAGGGCGGAACTTGGGCGTGAACCATCGCCCTCGACCCCGCCGCCGCTACCGGGCTGATCGGACAGCGGCGCAAGCATGTTTGTCGGCCAGGAAACTGCCAAGGGCGACCTTGTCGCGCCCGTTGGCCAGGATGTCTCGCACGAGGCTGTGGCACGCCGTGCCCATCTCTAGCGCCACCAGGCACGCAGCTTCGAGCGTGGGCTTGCCGCACTTCCTTGCCAGCGAGAGCAGGCCCAGGCGGGCGCGGTAGCCGTGCTAGGGATGGCGCCGCTCTTCAAGCAGACGAGCGACGTGCGGCCGGTCGCCACCCCATTGGTCTAGCGCCAGTGCACAAGGCGCTCGAGCGTCCACTCCAGGTGGGCGCCGTGCGTGGCCCGCAAGTGCTCCACCCACGATGCTCGCCACTCCGGCCCACCAGCCTGAGGCCGCCCGGGCCTCTGGCCAGCCGTCCGCGTAAGCCGGTCGAGATCTGCTCGCCTGATCCCCCAGCCCTCCTGTGCCCTGCGTCAGCGCCGGTCGTTCGCGAGACCTGAAATGGCGCGTTCAAGATCGGCGAGCAGCGCCTCCAGCAGGGCCGGATCGTCGATGCGCGCTTCGGCAATGGTGCGCAGCAGGGTGGCGAGGTCGCAGCTGGCGTCGCTGGTGCAGCCAGCGGCCGCGAACAGCAGGCCTAGCGCCGGCGTCCCGCGGTGCTTCTCGTGGACGTAGTCGACCAGATCGTGCTCGAGGTCCTCGACGGATATACCGTCGAACGCCGAGCCGCAAGCGCAGGACACGCCGCCGCCCAGCGCCAGGTGGGCCGCGCCCAGCCGGCGCCACTCGGCCATGAGGCCGATGGCGCGCAACGCGATGGCACCGGAGTTGGCGGGAGCGGTCATGCGGGCTCCTGTAATGCCGCTGCTCACCCCGGGACGGCGCGGGCCGAGCGCAGGGCCTGCGTGGCCGCGCCGTCGACGCTGCCGTCGCCGCGCAGCACCACCTTGTACTTCTCCCGCGCGCCATCGGCGCCCACGTAGCCCTGGCGCACGTCGTGGGCCACCAGCTCGGGGTCGCGCTGTTCGGGCGGGCCGAAGCCGCCACCGCCGCCGGCGCGCAGGAACAGCCGATCGCCCGAGCGCAGTCGCTGGTTGCGCACCTTGCCCGTCTGCTGCTGCGCCGGGTCTTCCCCCTTAGCCGCGACGAACACCTCATTGGCCAGACCGGCGTGCCCGCCTTCCAGTCCCCAGGGCGGACAGTGCATGCGGTCGGACTGGATGTCCACTGCCAGCGTCGCGCGGGCCCGCACAACCGTCTCGGTGCCCAGGCCGCCGCGGTGAAGGCCGGCACCACCCGAGTCTGGCCGCAGGGCCTGTCGCTCGATCAGGATCGGGTACTTGGCCTCCAACTGCTCGCAAGGACTGTTGTGGGTATCGCCGTCGTTGGAGCACACCACGCCGCTCATGCCGTCCTCGGACTGCTTCGCCCCCCAGCCGCCGCCGGTGGGACCGATGAAGCCGATGAAGAACTGCCCGTCTTTCGGCGAGATGCCGTGGAACAGGGCGATCACCAGATCGGCGTGGTGGGCGGCAATGGTGCGGTCGGGAATGGCCTGCGCCATGGCCTTGAAGATGGTGTCGACTACGGTCATCGGGAAGGTCATCCACTTCCGCATCGCGGCCGGCTTGCTGGCGCTGACCACCGTTCCCTCGGGCACGATCACCTTCAGCGGCCGGAAGCTGCCTTCGTTGATCGGGTAGTCGGTCGGCGAGGTCAGGCACTTGTAGGCCACCTGCGCGCAGGAGTAGCCGGTGCTCGGGCCGGAGTTGAAGAAGCCGCGCACCTGTGGGGCCACCTCGGACAGGTCAACCGTGATCTGGTCGTCCTTTTTGATCACGCGCACCTTGATGGGCACGCGCGTCCCCAGGTCCAGCCCGTCGTCGTCCATGAACGACTCGGCCTCGTAGATGCCGTCCGGGATCGAGCGGGTGCGGGCCCGGGCCGCGGCCTCGGACAGGTCCATGATGTTGGCAATGGACGCCAGCACCGGCTCGCGGCCGTAGCGGGCCAGCAACTCCGAGAAGCGCCGGTGGCCGGTGTTCACTGCCACGATTTGGGCTCGCAGGTCGCCCATGGCGCGCTCGGCCAGCCGGACGTTGGTCTTGATGATGCGCACCAGGTCCTGGTTGACTCGGCCGGCGTCCTGGTACTTCATCACCGGGATCTGCAGGCCCTCGGAGTAGATGTCCGACGTGACTCCGCCCAGAGAGCCTCCGACGTCGGGCCAGTGCGCCATGCAACACGACCAGGCCGTGAGCCGGCCGTCGCAGAAGATCGGCTGGCTGAAGGTGAAGTGGTTGAGGTGGCTGCCGGTGGTGTAGGCGTCGTTTGTGACCAGGATGTCATCGGGCCCGATCGAGCCGTTCTCCGGGTCGACGTAGTGCGCCAGCTTGGCCTTGATCGTGTTGGACATGCCGCGGATGAAGCTGGGCAGCCCGATGCCGATGGAGATGGTCTCGCCCTCGGCGGTGAACAGGCCCACCGTGAAGTCCAGGGCCTCGTAGATAATCATGTTGTAGGCCGTGCGCATGAGGTTGGTCTTCATTTCCTCGGTCACGGCCAGCACGCCGTTGCGCACGATTTCTGTCAGCACCGCATCCGTGTGCGGGCGCCCGGTTGGCGTGGTCATGTCTTTCCTCCCAGTTCGATCCTCAGGTTGCCGTATGCGTCCACCTCGAGCCGGTCGCCCGGAAGGAGGACGGTGGTGGATGCGTGCTCCTCCACCAGCGCGGGGCCATCGATTCGGTTGCCCGCCAGCAGCCGGTCGCGGTCGAACACCATCGCGGGCACGGTGCGGCTCAGTTCGCTGTAGTAGACCTCGCGGCTGCCACGGCGTGCGGCGGCCGGGGGCGCGGCATCACCGGTCGCGATGGTCTCCATCGAAGGCTTGTCCATCACCCCGATCACCGCCGCGCGCAGGGTGACGATCTCCACCTTCTCGGCCGGGGCGCAGGTGCCGTAGCGCTGCTGGTGGACCTCGTCAAAGCGCCGCTTCAGGGCCTTCCGGTCGCGCGCGGCGAGCATGCCGGGCACCAGGTCCACCGTCACGGAATGCTCCTGGCCCACATAGCGCATGTCGGCGGCGTAGTCCACGTTCACCGAGGCGGTCTTCACCCGGCTCTCAGTCAGCGTGCGCCGGCCGATGGCGGCCAGTTCCTCGAAGGCGTGTTCGACCTCGGTGAAGTCCATCTCCTCGAGCTTGCGGAACGTGGTTCGAACATTGTCGTAGCGCAGGTCCGAATGCAGCATGCCGAAGGCGCAGAAGTGGCCCGGCGCGCGCGGAATGATCAGTTGGCGCATGCCGATCTCGCGGCCGATGGCACTGGCGTGCAGCGGCCCGGCGCCGCCGTAGGCGATGAGGGGAAAGGCCGCCGCATCGAAGCCGCGCTCGGTCGACACGCCCTTGACCGCATAGGACATCTTGGTGACCGCGATGCGCAGGATGCCCTCGGCCGCGGCCACTTCGTCCAGGCCCAGCGGCCGGGCCACGCGCTCGCGGATCGCCGTCGCCGCAGCGTCGCGGTCCAGCGGCATCTCGCCCCCCAGGAAGCTCGCGACGCCCAGCCGGCCGAGGACCAGGTTGGCATCGGTGACGGTCGCGAAGGTACCGCCGCGACCGTAGCAGGCCGGTCCGGGCTCGGCGCCGGCGCTGCGGGGGCCCACGTGCAGGGCGCCGCCCACGTCCACCTCGGCGATGCTCCCGCCACCCGTGCCGACCTCGAACACGTCGACCAGCGGGATCTGGATCGGCAGGCCCTCGTTGTAGCCGCCGACCATGGCCAGATTGGTGGTCAGCACGGCGTCGTTGTGGATCACGCCCGCCTTGGCGGTGGTCCCGCCCATGTCGAAGGCCACCGCATTGCGTAGGCCCAGCTCCCGGCACAGCGCATGCGCGCCGATCACGCCGGCGGCAGGACCGGACTCCAGCATGCGCACGCACTGCACCTGGGCCTGCTGCGACTCGTATAACCCGCCGGTGGACTGCACCAGCAGGAACTTGCCGTCGAAGCCGGCCTGGTTCAGGTGGGCGTCGATCCCCGACACATAGCGGCGGACGATGGGACCGACGTAGGCATTGGCCACGGCCGTGGAGCAGCGTTCGAACTCGCGGTACTCCTGCGACAGCTCGTGCGAAGCGCTGACGAAGGCGTGCGGCAGGCGCTGCTGCACGATGCGCTTGACGGCCAGCTCGTGCGCCGGGTTGGCGTAGCAGTGCAGCAACAGGATGGCGACCGCCTCGATGCCTTCCTCGACCAGCCGGTCGCAGATGCGGTGCACACCGTCCTCGTCGAGCGGCGTGTCCACCGTTCCCTCGGCCGTCAGCCGCTCGCGCACCTCGAAGCGCAACCGCCGCTCGACCAGCGGCACGTGCTTGCGGAAGAACAAGTTGTAGGCGTCCGGCCGATTGATGCGGCCGATCTCGTAGATATCGCGGAAGCCCTCGGTGACCAGCAGCGCCGTGCGGGTCCCCTTGCGCTCCAGCAACGTGTTGATGACGACCGTGGAGCCGTGCAGGAAGGTCTCGGGCCGCGCAAACGTCGTGCCGGCCTTGGCCACGCCGCCGGCGATGCCGTCCACCATGCGGCCGGGCGTGCTCAGCGTCTTGCCCAGCGACAGTGCGCCGGTGGCCGGGTCGAAGTACGCGACGTCGGTGAAGGTGCCGCCGATGTCGGCGGCCAGTCGGCTTCCCTTCTGCATCTCAGGCCCCCGCCCGCGATTCGTCGCGCACCGGGTTGCGCAGGATGCCGATTGCGTCAACCTCGATCTCGACCACGTCGCCGTCCTTCATGAAGACCGGCGGGTTGCGCTTGGCGCCCACGCCGCCCGGTGTGCCGGTGACGATGACATCGCCCGGGGACAGCGGCACGAACGACGAGACGTAGGCGATCTGGCGCGGGATGCCGTGGATCATCTTGTCGGTGGTCGTGCGCTGCATCTCCTGGCCATTCAGCCGGGTGACCAGGGTCATGACCTGGTCAGGCGCGATCTCGTCGGCGCTGACCATCCAGGGGCCGAAGCCGCCGGTGCGCCAGAAGTTCTTGCCGGCCGTCCACTGCGTGGTGGCGAGCTGCCAGTCGCGGATGGAGCCGTCGTTGTAGCAGGCGTAGCCCGCGATGTGGTTCCAGGCCTGGTCCTCCGCGATGCGGCGCCCGCCCTTGCCGATGACGATGGCGATCTCGCCCTCATAGTCGAGCCGCTCGGATTCCGGCGGCCGCACGATCGCCTCTCCATGCGCGACCTGCGAGTCCGGGAAACGCACGAACAGCGCCGGGCTCTCCGTGGTCTCGCGGCCGGTCTCGCGCACGTGCTCGCCGTAGTTGAGGCCCACGCAGATGATCTTTCCGGGGTTGGGGATCACCGGCAACTGCCGGACTTCGGCCAGCGCCACTGAGCCTTGCTCACGCTTGCCGAGCGCGATCGCCTCGGTCACCAGGCCCTGGGCGATCAGCGACTTCAGGTCGGGGGCACGGCCGCCCAGCGCGGCACCGAGGTCAAGGACACGGTCCTCCTGCACGATGCCGTAAGAGGCCTGGCCGTTGCGCTCGAAGCTGATGAACTTCATGGTGTTCCTGTGTGTGGGGTTGAATGGAGGGGTCAGGCCAGGGCCGGGTCGACCACCAGGACGACCTTGCCGATCTGTTCGTTGCGATCGAGGATGGCGTGCGCCTCGTCGGCGCGCTCGAGAGGGAAGGTCGACTGGATGCGGGTGCGGATGCGGCCGCTGGCCAGTTCGGGCCAGGCCTGCGCCACCAGTTCGTCAGCGATCTTCTGCTTGAAGTCGGTGTCGCGGCGGCGGATCTGCGCGCCGGTCAGGGTGAGGCTGCGCTGCACGAAGGCGCGCGTGCGCAGCGTGGAGTGGTCGCCGCGGTGGTTGGCGATCAGGGCGAGCCGTCCGCCGATGGCCAGCAGCTCGACTTCCAGGGCCACGTAGTCGGCCGCCTGCGAGTCCAGGATCACATCGACCCCGTGCGGGCCGGCCCAGTCGCGGACCGCCGCGTCCCAGGCGCCGTGGTAGTCGACGGCGTGGTGGGCGCCGTACTCCTCGCTTATGCGGCATTTCTGCGCCGTGCCGGCGGTGGCGATCACGCGCGCGTCGCGCAGCACGCGCGCCATCTGCATGGCCGCCATGCCGACGCCGCTGGTGCCTCCGTGGACCAGCAACGTCTCGCCGGCAGCCAGCCGGGACAGCTGGAAGACGTTGTGCCAGGCAGTGAAGAACACCTCCGGCAGCGAGGCGGCCTCCACCAGTCCGAGGCCGGCGGGCACCGGCAACACCTGGCCCTGTGGGACGGAACACAGCTCGGCGTAGCCGCCGCCGCTGGACAGGGCGCAGACGCGGTCGCCTGGCCGCCAGCGCGTGACGTGGGTGCCCACCTGCTCGACGATGCCGGCGGTGTCCAGGCCCGGGATGTCCGAGGCGCCGGGTGGCGGCGGGTACAGGCCCTTGCGCTGCTGCACGTCCGGGCGGTTGACGCCCGCGGCCGCGACCCGAATCAGGACGTCCAGCGGTCCGACCGGCGGCGTGGGGCGGTCGCACACCCGCAGCACCTCGGGGCCGCCCGGTTGGGTGATCTCGATCGCTTTCATGTGTTTTCCAGGATGTGCTCGGCGGCGCAGAGCGCGGTGACGGTCGCTTTCACGAGGCCGCCGAAGTAAGCGACGTTCTCGCCGCCTTCGAGCCCGCCCGCGGTCGAGCCGACGGCGTACAGCCCGGGCAGCGGCACGCCGGAGGTGGCGAGCACGCGTGAGTGCTGGTCGACGGCGATGCCGCCGAAGGTGTAGGTGATGCCGGCGGCAGCCGGCAGTGCGTAGAAGGGCGGCGTGAGGATCGGCCAGGCGCGGAACTGACCTGTGCTGCGCGCCGGCTGGAGCGTGCCGAACTCGCCGCTGCGCACCGCGGTGTTGTAGGCCGCTACCTCCCGCTCGAGGCCCTGGGCGTCGATGCCGGCTTCGGCCGCCAGGGCGGCGAGCGAGTGAGCGCGCAGGATGCGGCCGCCGGCGCGCTCCAGCTTCGGGTTGGGACCGGTGGGCCGGTCGGCGGCGGGGCCTTCCCACGCTGGGCGGTCGGCGATCACGAACGTGGACGCCGGCTCGCGCAGCCGGGCAATGCAATTGGCCAGGTGGATGCCGCCGCGGCCCTCGTCGGCGATGCGTCGTCCGTCGGCTCCCACCACGATGCAACTGCGGGCCAACTCGTCCAGCCAGGGGTAAGGCCACAGCTGGTCGTCGTCGAGCGCGCTGCGGGATTGCACATGGCCGTAGAAGGTGGCGGATTCCCTCATGGCCGCGCCGGCTGCCTGCGCCATGCGCCAGCCATCGCCGCGCCCGGTGCGCGCATTGCGCTGGACCAGGGCTTCGGGCCGCGGCGTGACGTGGCGGCGCAGCAGATCCGGATCCCCCTGGAAGCCGCCGTCGGCCAGCACCACGGTGCTGCTGCGGACCTCCAGCGCGCCCTCGGCTCCTTCGCACTGCGCGCCGGTACAACGGCCCTGCTCCTGGAGCAGCGCCTGCGCGCGGTGCCCGCGGCGCACCACGCCGCCGTGGCGCTGCAGCGTGGCTTCCAGCGCACGCAGGAGCACGTCGGCGCCGCGGCCCTGCCACGCACGTCCAGAGCGGGCGACGGCCGGCGGCGCCAGCACGTAGTCGTACAGCGGTTCGGCGCCGGCGCGCATGAAGTGCGCGCCAGCCTCGTCGCGCAGCCACCGCGCCGCACGCAGAGCGTTGTGTGCCAAGGTACGGATCAGCCGGGGATCGGCCGCGGGGTGGCGCTCGCGCATGCGGCGCTCGAGCTCCTCCGGCGCCGTGGCCGGCGAACAGAAGGCGACGTGGAACACGCCGCTGGCCAGCCGCGAATTGCAGACATGCCGCTCGTCGGACGCCTGTTCCAGGACCACCACGCGCCGGCCGCCGCGCGCGCAGCGCAGCGCGGCCACCAGCCCGGCGAGCCCGGCGCCGACCACGGCGACGTCTGCGTCGAGAGATTGCGTGCCCGTCATGGTTGCTACTTGGGCAGCAGGGTGTCCGCGACGAGTTCCAGGACCTCCGCTGCCACCCGCAGCAGGAGGAAGGCCAGAGTCGCGCCGGCGAGGCCGAGCGCCAGGCTGGCGGCCGACGAGGTGCGCAGCGCGTGGGCCACGGCAGCCGCGCCGCAGGCCAGGCCCACGGCCGCAGCGACGCGCCGGCCGTGCGAAGACGCGAATTCCAGGGCGGGGTAGTGTTTCATGCGGGGCCCGCGCTGCGTGCTCAGTCGAGCTGGATGTTGAGGTTCTTGACCGTGCCCGCCCAGGCTGCCGAGTCCTCCTTGATGAAGTCGGCGAACTGCTGCGGGGTCCACTGCGGCACGCGCAGCCCGTCGCGCAGGACGATCTGCTGGACCTCGGGCGTGGCCATGGCCTGCAGCACTTCCCTGTTCAGGCGCTCGACGATGGGCGCCGGCGTCCCCTTCGGGACGAAGACGCCGAACCAGCCTTCCTGCGTCATTGCGGGAAAGCCGAGTTCCTTGAAGGTCGGCACGGTCGGCAGCAGCGCCGAGCGCTCCGGCGTAGACACGGCCAGCGGCCGCAGCTTGTTCGCGCGCAGGTGCGGCATGGACGTGACCGCGGTGTCGATGAAGAACTGCACCTGGCCGGACATCAGGTCCACCAGCGCCGGGCCGGCGCCCCGGTAGTGGATGCTGGTGATGGGCACGCCGGCGGCGGCCGCGAAGCGCTCGTTGAGCAGGTGCGTCACCCCGCCCAGGCCGAGGGACACCGCGTTGACCTTGGCGGGCTCGCGCCTGGCGTAGTCGACCAGCTCCTTCACCGAGTTGGCCGGCACGTTCAGGTTGACGCTCAACACATAAGGATTGGTCACCAGCGGGGCCACCGGGATGAAGTCCTCGGTGCGGTAGCTGGGCTGCCTGGTGACCAGCACGTTGACCGAGAAAGCCAGGCTGTTGACCAGCACGGTGTGGCCGTCCGCAGCGGCGCGCGCCGCTGCCGCCGTGCCGATCATGGTGTTGCCGCCGCTGATGTTCTCGACGACCACCGGCTGCCCGAGCGATTTGGCCATCGGCACCGCGATCAGGCGGGCCAGCTGGTCCGTGGAACCGCCGGCGGGGTAGGGAACGATCAACTTGACCGGGCGCGATGGATAGGTCTGGGCCATCGCCCCGGTGCTGGCAAGGGCCTGCAGTCCGAGGCTGGCGAGTGCGGCGGCCGCGTAGCTCAGGATGCTGCGGCGAAGCGGGGTGGCGGGCATGCTGTCTCCTGGTTGTCGAGGCCGTCGGGATCGTGGGTAACCTGGGTTACCCACAACGGCGCGGCGATGGTAACATGGGTTACCACAACGCCGTCAAGGGGCAGGAGCCATGTCCAAGATTCCAGGCATTCCCGACAAGCAGACCGACACCATCACCGGGGTGGAGCGCGCGCTGTTCGTGATCGAGCAGCTCGCCGAGGCCCCGGATGGCCTGTCGTTCACCGAGATCCTCAACATCCTCGAGGTGAACAAGTCGATTGCGTTCAAGCTGCTGAACACGCTGATCGCCACGCGCTACGTGTTCAAGGACGAGAAGACCGGCAACTACTGCCTCACGTACCGCATCAGCAACGTCGGCATGAAGAAGATGTCGCGCTCCCGGCTGCTGAACCAGAGCCAGGTGATCCTGCGCGAGCTCGCCGACCAGACCGGCGAATTCATCCGCCTGGCGGTGGTGGAGCAGGACACGATCACGTGGGTGATGTCGATCCTCACGAAGAAGCGCTACCTGCAGATCGACCCGAACTACAGCACCGAGATCGGGCTGCACACGCACGCCGCGGGCAAGGCCTGGCTCGCCACCATCGAGCCGGATCGGGCGCGCCGCCTGATTCTCGAGCGCGGCATCCAGCGCATGACGCCGCACTCGCTGGTCGACATCAAGAAGATCATGGCGGACCTGCACGTGACGGCCGAGCGCGGCTACGCCATCTCCTACGAGGAGCACGGCCTGGGGGTCGGCGCCATCGGCGCGCCGATCATGGTGCAGCAGTTCGGCAGCGAGCAACCGCGCTGCGTCGGCGTGGTGACCCTGGCTGCGCCGGTGGCCCACATGGACCGCGCCGCGCTGGAGACGTGCGCGCCGCAGGTGGTTGCGACGGCAGAGAAGCTCGCCTCCGTCTGGCCCTATGCGCACACGGAGGTGTTCCATGAAGCAGTGTGACGTCCTAGTCGTCGGCGGCGGCGGTTCGGGCCTGGCGGCGGCCATCACCGCCGCCGAGGAGGGCCGGTCCGTGGTGCTGCTGGAGAAGGGCGAAAAGCTCGGCGGCACGACGGGCTGGTCGATCGGATCCATCACGGCGGCGGGGACTCCCGATCAGCGCGCGGCCGGCGTGGACGACTCGTGGCAGGACCACCTGGCCGACATGCCCGCCTGGGCCGGCGACCTCGCTCACCGCGACAACATGGCCCTCTGCGAGGTGCTCACGCGCCATGCTGCCGACGCCGTGGCGTGGCTGCGCGAGAGCGGTGTCGAGTTCATCGGCGTGTTCGAGGAGCCGCCGCACCGCAGGCCGCGAATGCACAACGTGCTGCCCAATTCGGGCTCATACATCTACCACCTGTCGCGCCGGGCGCAGCGCGCAGGCGTGCAGGTGCAGCTGGGGACCCGGGCCGAGAAGCTGCTGCAGGGGCCCGACGGCCGCATCGTCGGGGTCCAGGCCTGCGGGCCGGACGGCGCCTCGCACGCGATCGGCGCACGCTGTGTCGTACTGGCTGGCGGCGACTTCAACGCCAGCCGCGAATTCAAGATCGAATTCGGCAACCAGGACCAGGTGGACATCCCAGCGGTGAACCGGCTGGCCACGGGTGATTGCCAGCGGATGGCACGCGATGTCGGCGCCGTCATTGTCAACGGCGACATCGCCCTGAACGATCCGCGCTTTCGCTTCGCGCCGCCCGCGCGTCTGCCCTGGTTCCTGTCATTGCCGCCCGTGCGGCCGATCACGACGCTCATGCGCTGGGCCATGCGCACCATGCCGCCTGCGCTGGCGCGTCCGTTCGTCATGAGCTTCGTCACCACCGCCCTGGCGCCGGAGGCGCATCTGCTCAAGCTCGGGGCCGCCCTGGTCAATCGCGCCGGCGAGGCGTTCCTGGGTGACGGGGAAAAGATCGGATTCGGCATCGCGCGCCAACCCGGCAACGCCGCCTGGCTGTTCATGGACGGCGAGCGGCTGCAGTTGTTCTCCCGCTGGCCCAATTTCATTTCGACCGCGCCCAGCGTGGCGTATGCCTACGTCGACGACTACCAGCGCAACCGCCCGGATCTGTGCGCGCGAGCGCCGGACCTGGAGGCGCTGGCAGCGCGCAGCGGCATGCCGCTCCCCGGCCTGCAAGCCACCGCGACGGCGGCAGGGTTCCGCGACGGTCCGTTCCTGTTGCTCGGCCCTATCCATGCGGTCACCGTGCTGGCGGACGGCGGCCTCGCGGTCACGCCGCAGCTGGAGGTACTGGACGCTGGCGGGCACCCCGTCCCCGGCCTGTATGCCGCCGGCTCGACCGGCCAGGGCGGCTTGCTCCTCAAGGGCCACGGCCACCACCTGGCATGGGCGTTCGTTTCCGGGCGCCTAGCGGGGCGCAACGCCAGCCAGGCGGCAGTCCGGGCCCCGGCCACCGTGCACGCGGCCGCCTGAACGTCGCCCGATTCCGATCACCCACTAAAACTACGGAGACAACATGACCCGCCGACAACTCTTGCAGGCAGCCTTCACCGCAGCGCTGTCGTCAGCCGTGTGGCCCGGCGCCCGGGCGCAGACGCCCTTTCCCACCCGCCCCGTGACGCTGGTCAATCCCTATCCGGCCGGTGGCGGCGCGGACAGCGTGGCGCGTGCCGTGGCCCGCGACCTCTCGCAGGACTGGGGCCAACCGGTCATCGTCGAGAACCGGCCCGGCGCCGGAACCACCATCGCCGCGGCCTACGTGGCCCGGGCGCCGGCCGACGGCTACACCATGCTGCTGAGCACCACGCAGCACGCGATCGCACCGGCCATCTTCAAGAGCCTGTCGTACAACTACCTCACCAGTTTCTCGCCCATCGCGATCCTGTCCGACAGCCCGTTCTTCCTGGTGGTGCGGCCCGACCGGGGCATCAACACCATCGACGATCTCGTCGCCGAGCTCAAACAGAAGGGCGGTGCGATGAACTTCGCCTCCTCTGGCCCCGGCAGCCTGCCGCACCTGGCCGGCGCCTTCCTGAATCAGCTCACCGGCGCGAATGCCACGCACGTGCCCTTCGCCGGCACGGCCCCTGCCCTGACCGCGCTGCTGGGCAGCCAGGTCGACTTCCTGTTCGCCGACACCTCGGCCCTGCCGAACATCCAGGCCGGCAAGGCCAAGGCGATCGCGGTCAGCTCCGCGCAGCGCAGCCCGGTGCTGCCGTCCGTGCCCGCTGTCCAGGAAAGCATCCGGGGCTTTGAGCTCACGGTCTGGACCGCGCTCGAGGCGCCCGCCGGCACGCCGCAGGCGGTGATCGACCGCGTGCACGAGGCCGTCTACAAGGTCCTGCGCTCGCCCGGCATGACGCGCCTGTACGCGGAGAACTCCCGCCAGGTGGTCAACGTCACGCCGGCCCAGTTCTCCGCCTACAAGCAGGCAGAAGTGCAGAAGTACCAGAAGCTGGCGCGCGACGCCGGACTGAAGGTCGAGTAGCAGTGCCCCTTCAGCGGCCGCGCGTCAGACGAGACGCCGAAACCGCAGGACTTCTCGAACTCGCATCACATCCCCGCGCGCTCGCCAATTCCGCGGCGGATGGATGGCTGCTATGGATCGGTAGCAGCCGCGCCGCAACCGCAGCCGCAAAGTCCTTGCTTCGGTAGCAAGTTCGTGGCGAGCTCCCGGCCACACTAGGCGCCGTGCACCTCAGCTTCGACAACGCGAACATTGGCACCACTCAGCAATTGAGTGGTAACAGCGTCCGCAGCGGCGATCTTGATCACGTTCCTTGCCTTGAATCGCACCAGATCACCAAACCGAAGCGTGGTGATGAATTCGGGGGTGTTCGCGAGGCGGCCGATATAGCTGTCTCCCTCTCGCTGCCTGATCTTTACCCACATGCGCTCCGCGATGGACCGATACTCCACTTCCATTCTGAAGTTCAGCCTCACGTATTCGCCAGCTTGCACAGCAGATCTCTCTTGCGCGCTTGGGGTGCAGTATGTCTCGGGCGCGCTGCGTTGCATCGCTTCTCCGTCGTCGATGCTGTAGCGACACAGAAGAAGGTTGCCCAGCGAGAAGTTGTTTTCGAGGATGGGATGGACCTCGATACGCGGGTGCTGGGCATCGAGCACGATCTGGTCTTTGGATTTGGGCACGGTTTTTCCTTTGAGAGAATGTCAGCAGGACTGTCTGCTGTCTCCCATAGGCACAGGTAGTTCGAAGACCGCGCATTCAGTAAACCATACGGTCGGGGAACGAGAAGACGCACGTCGCTGGGGCGGCTGTGCTGTCGCATCCGCCTTTCGTCGTCCAGAGCGGCCTCCTCCGAATCGGCGGGGGATCGGCTCAAAGCCGGGCCTGCGGTTCGGGCGCTACAGTGTTTGAATGAACGACGCAACTAGGCTCCCTCCCGACCTTCAAGCCGCAATGCGTGCGCGCGACGAAGCCTTCTATGCTGTCGATCCCGCGCAGTGGGGCAAATACACAGCGGCGCAATTCACAACTGTCCAGCAGAACGGCAATTTCTACACGCGCGCCGATCGGATCGAGAATCTGAAGACGCAGAAACAGCGGCCATACGTCCCCCGCGAACGCGAGCAGTTCGAGATTCAAGGTGATGTTGTGGTCACTCGCTTTTTCAGCGGTGGGCTGTGGGTGGTGGAGGTCTGGAAGCGCGTAGACGGCGCGTGGGCAAGCGTGATGTCACAAGCCACGACTGCGAGCGCCACCGGACCCTGAGCCATGTGGAACGTCGCAAGCGAACGTCCGGCGTGCGGGGACGGCAGCGACGCGACTTGAGCCGTGCCGCCTTTCGCCCCGACGACACGGCTGCTCTTGGCCGGAAGCGGCCGTCGCCGGCTGTGCTTCAAGGCAGCCCGATTTCGCGCAAGCTCGCGATCATGCGGTCCCGACCCGCGATATTGTCCGGCTCCGTGCTGCGAATGCTGGCCTGAATGAACGCCGCATTGAAACCAGGGTTGCGGGATAGATGGTCTTGCAAGACCTTCCGGCCATCCTCCTGTCGCCCCGAGCGAACCAGCGAGGCGGCCAGCATGCCGGCCGACAATGGAAGCGCCGGATTTGCAATCAATGAGCGCCGGGAATTCTCCGCCGCGTCGGCATAGCGTTCCAGGTTGAACTGGTCGGCTGCGATCACAAAATACCAGATGCCAACACGGGGATCGAGTCTGCTGATTCTCAGCGCGCGTTCGGCAGCCGAGATGCTTTGCTCGAATCGCCCAAGGCTGAGCAGCGCGACCGCCTGGTGCTGGTGCCCGCTGGGTTCACTGGGAAAGCGATCGGCCAAGTCAGTGGCGATCCGCAACGCTGTTTCCCAGTCTCCATTCATGTTGGCAATCTGGACCCTGGAGTTGATGGCGAAGAAGTCGTTGGGATCGAGCTGTTGCAGGCGCGCCGTCGCTTCCTCGAGCTGCCTCCGCGCGGCGTCCTTGTCGGCGGCAAATCCCAAGCCCCGGCCGGTGCCGCTCATGGCGGCGACGCATCCCCACCCTCGAATAGATCGCGAATCCTTGGCGACTGCCTGCTCGCACGCGCGAAGCGCCCCCGCCACGTTTTCCGGAGTGATGCCGCGAAACCAGAAGCCCCAGCCCTGCATGGCCAGGTCATCGGCCTCGACTTCGTGCGGTTTCAACTTGGAAGCCCGTTCGCCAGCCGAACGATAAATTTCCATCCATAGCGCTCTGGCGATCTGCTGAGCGATGTTGTCGAACGAACTGGACAGCTCCGATCGATCGAAGTCGAAATTCTGCGCCCAGCGCTGCGAGCCGAATTCGCCGTCCACGATGGAAAGACTGAGGCGCACACGCTGGTCCGTACGCCGGGCACTGCCGTTCACGACGTAGCGCACGCCCAGTTCACGGGCGACTTGCCGCGGATCAGCGGCCCTGCCCTTGTAAGTGAATGCGGTGTCACGGGCAATCACGAGACTGTTTGTGATACGGCCCAGTTCGGTCGTGAGATCGCCGGTCAACGCGTCGGTGAACCATTCATCGTCAGCTCCTCCGACGTGAGAGAGGGGGAGAACCACCATCGACACTGGCGGAGTCGTGCCGGGCGTCGCCGACTTTTGCGACCGCACCGATTCCTGTTTGTGTAGCGCGCCGAACGTGACCTCGTAGGCGTGCCACCAGCCAATCATGCCCCCCACAAAGTGCCCGACCGCCGCTAGGGTGCCGAGCACAACTGCGGCGACGCCGAGCTGCCGTGCCCAGCCGAATCGCAGATCCTTCCAGAACCGCGCGGGCCAGGGACTCGCGATGGGAACGGTGAGTCCAACTGCGGCTGCCGCCGCAGGCTCGTCCGGCGCGATGGGCGGTGCGCTCGGATTCACTGGCTGGCCCGGGCTGGGCTCGGCGTTCATGTTTGCGCCCTCAGCTTGCTCCTCAGTGCGAACGTCGCTGCTCGGCAAGCGGTCGCCGACAAACTTTACTGCAGTTCGTCAGTCAGCGCGAGTCTTGGCGAGCGCGGCCCGGCGCGCTGCAGGTCCGCTGTCGCGGTGCGTTGAGGGCCGGTCCCGACCCGAAGCAGCTCCTGTGCGCCGAGGCGTTATCCGCCCCCCGTCCGTCGATCAGTGTCGCGGCCGTCTCAATACGCCACTGGGAGGAGCGGAGGTCGGAGAAGCAACCTGCGGTCCCACGCCGTACCAAGATTGGAGTTGTTCCGCAGAACAGCGCCCTGTCTGCGCACACGGTGGATCGATCATTGGAGGCGGGAAGTCACTCGGTGGCGGAGTGCCTGCGGGAAGAACCCTGGTCATAGGTCGCTTCGCAGGAAGAGTGTCAGGGACAGGGACTTGCGCTTCCGCAACGGAGACAAGGCCCAGGAAAGCAACTATGACCGACGCCCTCTGCATGGACATGAGCATAGCGTGACGCAACAGGATCGCCGGTCCGGCGCCGACTGCTCGCGCTGATATTGCTTGTAATGCCAAGCGAGCCCGGCCTGCACTTGGCGCAGGTTGCAGTCAACGCCGCTGACGACGACTTTGCCGACGAGACGTCCGTAGTGGTCGACCTTTTCGCCATCGACATGCGCCCGCTGTCCGAACGCGCATGCGGAGAGCGACTGCTTTGAGCGCGCTCCAAAGGCCTGCAACTTCTCCGGAGCGTCGATTCCGGCGAGGCGCACCTTGTGTTGAACGCGCTCATCGTCCAGCACCGTTATGGTGTCTTCGTCGGACACGCCGACGACGGCGCCATCGATGTCCGCGCGCGCCCAAGTCGCCGAGACAAGGATGAATGCAGTCAGAGCGAATCGCGTGTGGATGACCATCCGAGGTAAACGCGCCTCGCGCAGGATTCGTTGATCACGGCTCCGCCGGCCTCGTCAACGCTGAGCCTCAGCTTGGTGTGTTCGAGCAGCATGCCTCTGGGAGGGCAGAGTATTACTGCGCGTGGATCAGGGCCGCGGCGGCCTTGCGCTGAATCAGGCCGTGCCCTCGAGATTTAGTGCGTCATCAGTTATCCTTGTCCCAAGAGAGGCAGGAAACGGGATGAGTAGTCTAAAAATTTCTATTCTTTGCTTAGTGGGCGCTACCCTTGTCCAACTTGCGGGCTGCGGTAGTGAGGATGAAATTCAGAAGGTG
This sequence comes from Ramlibacter pinisoli, assembly GCF_009758015.1. NCBI lineage: Bacteria > Pseudomonadati > Pseudomonadota > Betaproteobacteria > Burkholderiales > Comamonadaceae > Ramlibacter > Ramlibacter pinisoli. The sequence continues at coordinate 1,561,816 of NZ_WSEL01000009.1, read as the reverse complement.
TCCCGAGCAGTAGCACTGGATCGCGAGAGGGAAGCGTGTTTTGATAAGGGCCTTAACTACTTCATGGACATCGGTTCGTATCCGACCCTGAAGTCAGCTCCCAATGAGGGTCGCCTCGCCACGGATGTGATCAAAGAACGTTGCGCGCGGACCGTGAACGCATTCGGGGAGTTGAGTATCCGGAGATAAAGAGGTCTGCCCGAGTTCGCGGGCGTGGGTGCCGAATCGCGATCTCGCCGGTGAGTGGGTACGGCCTTGAAAGCACGGCATAGGGCGAGAACTCGTGCATCCGCAACCGCCTTTAGCCGACCTACTGTCCGCCACGGGATGATGTCGCCGTGCGCAGGCAGCCGGGATGGGCGCCACGTTCAGCTGCAGCTGCGTCGGCCCCGCTGGGCCGGCTGCTCTGCCGTTAGATCCGCCCGCTGGCCGCGCTCCGAGCTAGTCCCACTTGACCGCATCGGCCAGGAGCAGACCTACTTCCCGTTGATGTCACGAATCAAACGGACTCGATCCGCTCATTGATGCACTTGCCCCAGGCAACTACTGTGACGCGAAGTACCGTGCCGGGGGCTCGCCGAAGTGCCGCCGGAACATGGCGATGAATCCGCTCGGCGTGGCGTAACCCAAGGCATCGGCCACGCTCGCTACGCTCTCGCCGTGGGCCAGCCTGTCGACAGCCGCCATCAGTGCCGCTTGCTCGCGCCACTGCGCGAAACTGATCCGCACTTCTTCCTGGAAAAGCCGCGTCAGCGTGCGCGATGACAGGCCTGCCCAGGCAGCCCATTCGTCGCGTGTCCGGGTATCTGCCGGGTTGTCCAAGATGGCCGTGGCGATGCGCAGCAACCGCCGATCGCGCGGGATCGGCAACTGCATTCGGTCGTGCGGGGCCGACGCCAGCTCGTCGATCAGTACCGCCATCAAGCGGCCTTGCGCGGCATCGAGACGCTCCTGGGCCGTCCAGAGCACGGCGCGCGGCACGATGTCCTCGATCAACGGGTTAACCTCAATGACACAGGGGCGCGGCGGCATCGGCCGACTTGCTGCAGGAGACAGGTAGAGATGCCAGCTGTGGCTGACGCCGTTGCTGTTGACCGCGTGCGGCACGCCGGGGGGCACCCAGGCAGCCCGTCCCGGCGGAACGGCCCACGAGCCGTGCGTGGTCCGCACGTGCAATAAGCCGTCTTTCACACACATCAACTGGCCGCGGTGGTGGCTGTGCCAGCTGCCCTCGCGCTTGGCCTGGCGTCCCGTGAACGACGGCGTGCCTGCCGCGGAGATGGCGAGCACGCGATGCCCGATGCGGCGGGCGCCTAGGTCGTTCAAAGCCTGGTTGTAGGAGGCCAGCGAGGGGAAGACTTGCTGTTGCGCTTTCATGGCTCGATCTCGCAATTTCTTTGCAGCGTGACGCTATCGCGTCCAGGCCAGGAAGTGGGAAATTTCGCTTCGCCCGTCCCACTTATAGCGATTTCGAGCCATGAATCCCATCCGCCTTCCCGCGTCACCCGGCGCCACGGCAGTCCTGATCGTCGGCGCCGGCCCCACGGGCCTCGCGACCGCCCTGCTGATGGATCGCTTCGGCATCCCCTTCATGGTCGTCGAGCGCAATGCCGGCCTCACTGACCACCCGCGCGCCCGTGGCACCTGGGTGCGCACCATGGAGCTGTTCCGGCAGTGGGGCATCGAGCGCGCGGTGAAGGCGCGCGGCCTTCCAGACGATGCCAATGGCTTCGCCTTCGTGGAGTCGATCACGGGGCACGAATACGGACGTGTGCCGCGCGAGATCGATTTCGGCCAGACGCCGGCGTGGAAATGCACGGTGTCGCAGGACGTAGTGGAGGACGAGCTTTACCGCGTCGTGCGGCAATCCAGGCTGGGGCGTGTCTGCTTCGACACCGAATTCCTGCGCTACGAGGAGACCGCCGACGGCGTGGTGGCGTTTACACGCGACACCAGGACCGGCGAGGAAACGAAGAGGCCGGCCCTCTACCTGGTGGCCGCTGACGGCGCCGGCAGCGGCCTGCGCCGGCAGATGGACATTGCGATGACAGGCCCAGCCAGCCTGGCCATCATGAACAACGACTACTGGCAGGGCGATCTCTCGCACGTGCCGAGCGTGCGCCAAGTCGGCGTGTTCCGCATTCTGCCGGGCGACCCCGGTGTGTCGCAAGCCAGCGTGCTCAACACCAATGGCGCCGACCGCTGGCTCACCGTGACCAAGGTGGGCGACGGAAGCGACGTCACGCCGCCACAGCGCAGCGATGCAGAAGTGGTACGGCTCGCGCGCGCGCATTCGGGCGTTCCCAACCTGGACGTGAAGATCATCAACCGCTCGGTGTGGCGGGTGAGCAAGCAGGTGGCGGCACGCTACTCGCGCGGCCGGGTGTTCCTCGTCGGCGACGCTGCGCACCGCTTTCCTCCCACCGGCGGCTACGGCATGAACACCGGCATCCAGGACGCCCACAACCTGGCATGGAAGCTCGCCTTGGTGCTGCGCGGACAGGCGGGTGAGGCCTTGCTGGACACCTACGATACGGAACGCCGGCCCATCGGCCAGGCCAATGCGGACTTCAGTCACGGCAACACCGTCCGTTTCATGAAGCTGGAGGAAGCGTTCCGATCCCGCAACCTGCAGGCGATCAACTTCTGGATCAAGGACGTGGTTCACCACAGCCACAGCATCGGGCTGGGGCTGGGCTTCAGCTACGACGACGGCGCGATCGTGCCGGACGGCACGGCGCCCCGCGGCCTGACACTGGGCCGGTACGACCCCAGCGACCGGCCCGGCGGCCGCTTTCCCCACCTGTGGCTGGACCTGGCCCGGCAGCGTTCGACACTGGATCTGTTCGATCGCGATTTCGTCATCGTGCACGGTCCCCGGTCGGCCGACTGGAAAGCCGCCGCGCGCGACGTCTGCGAGCGCTTGGACGTGCCGATCCGCACGCATGAACTCGAGTCGGTGGACGCGCGCGACGGCCTCGACATGGGCCTGTACGGCGCGGTGCTGGTCCGTCCCGACGGCCATGTGGCCTGGCGCATGCCCTGGGTGCCGGAGGAGCCGGCCGCCAGCCTGGCCTCGGCAATGGAACACACGCTTCGGCGCCAAGGCGCCGCGACGCTGCGGAGGGCGGCGTGACAATCCACGGCCTGCACCATTTCACGCTCCGCTGCGATGCCGAAGACCTCGAAGGGCTGCGTGCCTTCTACTCGCAGGCGCTGGGACTCGAACCAGGCCCACGGCCCACGCTGCGCTTCGGCGGCTATTGGCTGTATGCCGCCGGCCAGCCGGTCGTGCATCTGTATGCCTCCGGCCGCGCCGCCAGCGTCGAGGCCGTCGCACTCGACCACGTGGCCTTCCGGGCCAGCGGTCTCGCCCCCACACGCAGCCGGCTCGCGGCGGCCGGCATCGGCTTCACCGAGGCGCCGGTGCCCGGCTGGACCTTGCACCAGGTCTTCCTTCGCGATCCGCTGGGCCTGAAGATCGAGCTCACGTTCGACCTGGCCGAGGAAGGGGAGCAGGCCGGATGACCCGCTTCGTGGACTTGCACGGTCATCGGACGGCGTACGACGTCCGAGGCGAAGGCGCCCCCATCCTGCTGGTGCATGGCGCCGAGGCCACGCGCGAAAGCTTCTCGGCGCTCGCAGAAGCCCTCGCCGCCCATGCCTGCGTCGTCACCTACGACCAGCGCGGCTGCGGCGAGTCCGCCGCCGACGCCGGCGAACACCACATCCCGGACCTGGCGCAGGATGCGAACGATCTCATGGAGTCGCTCGGATTCGCCCGCTTTGCGGTCATGGGGACCTCGCTGGGTGGCCGCATCGCGCAATCGGCGGCGCTGGGGCAACCGGCCCGCTTGACGGCACTGGTTCTCTGCAACACCTGGCCACTGGACCGCGCGATCGCCGATCTCCATCCGGAGGGGGCGAGGAAACTACGCACCCTGCGGGCGGGACTACCGTCATCGGCGCGGGCGCTTGCGGAAATGTTCTACACGCCGGCGCACGTCGCTACGCATCCGCAGCTGGCGGACCGCTTCGCACGAGCGCCCTCGACGTCGCGGCGCGGTTTACTAGCGGCAGAAACGCATCCGCTTCTGCGCGCGGAGTCCATCTCCGTGACCACCCTTTGCCTGTCGGGCAGCGAAGACCGAGTCGTGCCGTCCCGAGTGGCGAAAGGTCTGTCGGCGCGCATTCCCAATTCGCGCTTCGAGCCGCTCCCGGGTGTTGGGCATTCCGCGGCCGTCCAGGCGCCTGCGCTGCTCGCCGACCAGATCGCATCGTTTTTGGACCGTTCCATTCACCATCTCTGAAAGACTGCTTCCATGACAGCATCTCTCCTACATCGCCTGGCCAAGGCTGCTGCAGCTATCGCCGTGGCTAGCTTCGCCAGCGTAGCGTGGGCCCAGCAAACCGTCCGCGTGGTCGTGCCCTTCGCGGCCGGCAGCTCCACCGACCTGCTGGCCCGGCAGCTCACCGATGCACTGCGCAAGGTCAACGGCAACACCTACGTGATCGACAACAAACCCGGCGCCAGCGGGATCATCGGCTCGTCCGAGGTGAACAAAGCGAAGCCAGACGGCGCTACGCTGCTACTCACGACTGGCGGTCACATCACCAATGCGGTGCTGTACGAGAAGCTGCCTTACGAGCCGATTGGAGGATTCACCCCCATCTCGCAGCTCACGTCGACGGCGGGCTTCCTGCTTATGGTGCCAGCCAACTCGCCTTACAAGACGCTCGAACAGCTGATTGCCGCCGCCAAGGCGAAGCCAGACACCGTCAGCTACGGCTCGGCGGGCAACGGCAACACCACCCACCTTGCGGGCGCGCTGTTCGAGAAATCGGCTGGCCTCAAGCTTATCCACGCGCCCTATAAGGGCTCACCCATGAACGACCTGGTCGCGGGCCACATCCAGATGCTGTTCTGGGGCTCCTCGTTCGCCACGCCGATCGTGAAGGATGGCAAGGCGCACGCACTGGCTATTGCCGGCGAGAAGAGGATTGCAGAGTTGCCCAACGTGCCGACGCTCAACGAGAAGGGCATCCAGGGCGTCGACGTACCGGCCTGGGCCGGGCTGTTCGGCCCGCCCGGCATGGCACCCGACCTCGCCGGAAAGATCCAGCGGGAGGTTGCGACGGCGATGAAGTCGCCCGCATTCATCCAGCAGTTTGCGGCCACCCCCGGCAGCTCCAGACTGGCATCGACACCGGCGCAATTCAGCGAGGCGATCGACAAGGAGGTGGCGAGGCTGAAGCGAGACGTGACGCCCCTGGGCATCCGGATGGATTGAGGATGCAGGACGCGCACCAGTCTCTGACCACCTTGCGGGCGCAGATCGACGAGACCGATGACCGCATCGTCGCGCTGCTGGCCCAGCGCTTCATGCTGACCCGGCAGGTCGGAGAGTGCAAGGTGGCCATCGGCGAACCTCCCATCAGCCCAGCGCGGCAGACGGAGCGGCAGCACCTGTTGTCTCAGCTTGCCTCGAAGCACCGCGTGGACGAACTGCTCGTGCGGCATCTGTTTGACGTCGTCCGTCAGCACACCCTCGCGGATCACCAACGAATTGCGGCGGAGAGTTTCGTTGATTTCCAAGATGTTGCTTCCGGCAACGAGCGCACGCAAAACTACGGCTGAACGGCGAGTGCACGGCGCGGTCCGCAAGCCAAGGTCCTCAGTCAACGCTAGCGCTGCGCTATTTCGTTTCCGGGAAGGGCTCCCGACATGCAAACCGCAATGGACGCGGCGTAGTGCTTTCGGCGCGGAACTTCCCGGGGCCACCGCTCAACTCAAGGACTACGCCGCAGGACGCTATCTCCCGCCCAGCAACTTTAGCTCGAAGGTGAACCCTCACCCGCGCCACCGAGAACGTAGCCCGACTGCGCCTTCCAGACAAGCGGCAATCGGCGTGAGAGTTTGTTGAGCCGCTCGCTCCCTGCGTCCTGTCAAGCACGGCCGCAGCGCAGAGGGGGCCGAGCCCCCTCAGCCTGAAACTCGCACGTTCAGCAACGTCACATCTCGGCACAGACGCTCCCAAGCGCGCTTGCGGCCCCAGAGTTAGGTTCCGAACATAGCCTTCTCCGTCAAAAAGGGGTTTGGCGATGCGCAGCGAGAAAACCCTGGCCAGCGTGACCACGCTGTTTGCGCTCGTCTTAGCAGCCTGTGGAGGCGGCGGGGGCGGCGGCACCGCCCCTGCGCCCGGGGCAGCATCCGAGGGCACGGCGGGGGCTGCGAGCGCCCCGGCCGCCGCATCGAACCCTGCGAGCGCACCAGCCCCAGGCCCCGCAACCACTCCTCCGGCGGCATCAGGCCCTGCAGCTCTCCCTCCCGCAGCGGGTCCGGCCAGCCCTGCACCGCCGCCGGCCGCCGGAGGCGGCACCTCAAATGGTGCGCAGTTCGCCGCGTTCGGCCCTCTCGCCGTGGCGTCCTCTGTCGCTTTCGCGAGCATAGGAGCGTCCACGGCCGGGCCAAAGGCGGCCCGGCTTGCCCAAGGTGGCGCCGTCATTGCGTGGACCCAGGCGGGAGCGCTAATCGCCCAGCTGATCGACGCCGCCGGCGGACCAGTAGGCCCTCAGCTGGCAGTCGCCAGCCAAGCCACGATCTTCAGCGTCGCAGGCACCTCCAACGGCGAGTGGGTCATCGCCTGGAGCGCCTCCTCGGGACCGGCCGCGGCCACGGTGCAGATGAGACGCTACAGCGCGAGCGGGGCACTGCTGCAGGACACGACTTCAGTCACCACGGCCCCGGCGGCGGCGATCGACGCAGGCTTGGACGTCGCCGCAGCGCCCGACGGCGGACATGCTGTCGCCTGGTCAGCGCAATCGACAGCGGCGGGGCCGCGACAGATCTTGGTGCAACGTTTTTCCGCGAACGGCGCTGCGGTCGGGAGCGCTCCCACAGTGGCTAACGAGACCCAAGGCGACCAGGCGCAGCCACGCATCGTGCCACTCGCAGACGGCTCCCTCGTACTGACATGGCTGCAGACCCAGGGCGATGCAGCCTTAGGCGGGCTCAGCTTCACGATCACCACCCGACCGTTTAGCGGCTTGACGGCCCCCTTGGCAGCCGCACGGGGCGTGGCGGCATCCGCGGCAGCTGCGACTTTTCCGTTCGCCGCAGCGCCACTGGCAGACGGGCGCGTGGGACTGGCCTGGGGACAGCCGGCGTCGACTAGCTCGAGCTCGCCCCAGGCACGCTGGCAGATCGTCGACGCGCAAGGCAACCCAGAGTCTGTCATCGGAGGAATCACGGTCCTGCAAATCGACTCGGTGGCCATCGCGCGGGCAGACCGGGGCTTCACCGCGTTTTTCCAGACGGTCATTGGCGAACGCCGCGGGACCACCGCCAGCATCAACTCAATCGCCGTCAACAACGATGCCGTAGCCGCCGCAACTGTCTTGACACAGGAGGTGGACCGAACCCTGAACCTGGTGGTCTCTCCCACCCTTGGGATCTTTACTGGGCCTGCCGCGCCGGGCTTTGCCGTCGCAGGCGGATCAGACGGCCGCTACGTTCTCACGTATGCGAGCGCGACAGCCAACGGAGCGGATGTGATCGCGTTGGGCAAGTGACCCGCCGGAAGTGGTTCCCGGACGCAGCTGTGGACGCAGCGAATTCTTGTTGTCGGAGGTACCGCCCAGCAAGTGAAGGACGTCGCGAACTGCCAGTGAGAGCGGGCATGTCCGCTTCTGGCGGCGGATTCAACCGGTCGACGCAACGCGTTCGTCGAACATCTCAGCCGGCGTCCTGAAGCCCAGAGTCTTCCTCGGACGCTCATTCAATTTTCGTGCGATCGCATCCAAGCTGGTCTGCGAGTAGCTTGAGATGTCCAGGCCCTTGGGCAGGTACTGCCTGAGCAGCCCATTGGTGTTCTCATTCGAGCCGCGCTGCCATGGGCTCTGAGGATCACAGAAGTACACCTTGATGTCTGTGGCCAGCGTGAAGCGCTTGTGAGCTGCCAACTCCTTGCCGCGGTCCCATGTGAGTGATCGATAGAGTTCCTGCGGCAGCTTCCGGGCGTGGCGCACAAGTGCATCGACCACAGTCTGCGTGTCCTTGCCACCCACCTTCACCAGCATCACGTATCGTGTCTGCCTCTCCACAAGGGTCGCGATCTGGCTGTTGCCACTGCCGAAGAACAGATCGCCTTCCCAATGTCCTGGCACTGCTCGATCTTCGACCGCAGCAGGACGCACGCTGATCGAGATCGCGTCAGAGATCTTGCCGTGCACCGCGGTCTTCTGCGTATGGTGGCGTGAGCGGCGCATTCCACGCGTTCGCCTCAGATGCTCGAGCAGTTCCTTCTTCAGAGCACCTCGCGCCTGGATGAAGAGGCTTCGGTAAATGGCTTCGTGTGACACCTGCAGGCTCTCGTCGTCTGGATAAGTATGCTTTAGCCAGCCCGCGATCTGCTCGGGCGACCACTGGCTCTGGAGCGGGACGCAAGCCCAGTCACGGAACGATGTAAAGGCCAGTGCAGCGGTCACTTTTCGCCACTCGTCGGGTTCCCTCGTAAACACGCGGAGCTAGGTAGCTACCTCCAAGCCGGAGGACGGCAGCAATCGACCCGCGGTTGCCCTCAGCCGCCGCTGGCCCGCTTTTGCTTCTGTTCAAGATCATGGGATAGGTCTTCTGCCCCCCGTGGACCTGAAGTCGCAAGGAACTGCTCGATCGAATCGGCGCTGTGCATCGGTGTAGGGTCCGCGGCGGCGCTGACCACAGTCGTGCCGGTTGACGCCTGTTGCGCGGAATCGGATCAGGACCTTGTCTTCGCGCGGGATGGGAACAGGCAGGCGCCTGACGTGCAGGACCTCCGGGCGCCGCCGGCGGCCGTGATGACTGAGCAGTTGTGTTCGACAGGAATGCTCGTACGGTGACTGTTCATGCGTTGTTAAGAGTGAGGGCGGCGAGGCAGTCGAATCGCTGCGCTGCTGGAAGACATCGTACCGGCCCTCGATGGCCTCGACGCGTCGCAGCCCGACGAGGCACTGCTGCACCAGGCCGTGGAAGCGAATGTCCGCCAGACCGTGCGATTGCTGCGCGAGACGCCGGAGGGTCAGGCGCGTCTCGCGCAAGGTACGATGAAACTCGTCGGCGCGGTGTACGAGCTTGAGTCAGGGCGGGTGCGCTTCCTTGAATAGCCGAGATAGCCTAACGATCCATTCAGGGCAAGTCGTTGAGACGCTGCTGCAGCTGAACCAGCCTGGCGCCGGCCACATGAAGGCCAGCACGAGCAGCTGCCACGGGAGCCGGCGCTCGCCCGTCGTGACGCCGGCCTGGATCCGACGCTCGACGAAGGCTGTTTCAAACTATACCGGTACGCTCGCCGTGCACTTCGGCCAATGTCCAGTGTCGGGAATCGCCGTCATCGCGCGTTCGAACTGGACCGACCGCACTCAGTCTTGAGTGGTCCTTCCTCCGGCTTCCGCGAAGGAACATTTCTAGCCGAAAGCTGCCATCAGCCGGCGGACTAGGAATCCACGGGTCGTGCTATCCGAATGGTCGAGCCCGGCGGGGCAGACCGCCGCAGCCACGGCGACGATCAGCGCTAGAGCGACGAGGATGATGCCGCCCGCGACGATCAACGGCAGCAGCGCAATGATGATGTACGCCAAGACGATGCCCAGCGCGATCTCCAGGATCATGTAGTTCTCCTCTACCCCGCTGATGGGTTTGATGTGCCTTAACATGGGCCTTATCAAGGCGGACATCGACAGAACTTCCACAGCACTACCGAAGGTGATTGGCACGCGTGTCCACCTTCATCGCGCACATGACCAAGCCGAAGCCAAGATCGGCTGGCACTGGACCACGCGCCTGTTGAGTTTCTGATCCCCATCCGGACGGACTTGCTCCGTTCGATCCCAGAACTGCGGCTCAGCCCTGCAGACTCGACGTCGATCTGTTCCCCGCCACCCCCAGGCTGCTATGCCTAGATCAAGCGCGCGAATGTGATCGAAATGCCGGCCGAGACCAATCAAGCCTTGTGGGGTCGCTGAATGGACGAGCAAATCCAGCACTGGCACGACGTCGAGCGCGCCATAAGGGACATCGAGAGAAGATTGCTGATCGCCCAGACGCTGTTGCAGCCCGGCGCGGTGCGATCAGCAGTGTCTGCACTACGACAACAGCTTGAGGAAGCCCAGGCCGCTGCAGACCGGGCGCTTGAAGCTTGCCTTGGCCAAGTCAACGAACACAGCGGTCTACCGCGCCGAACTACCTGATGCCTCGTCGGAACCGCTCCGCCGGCGCAGTCCCCGGCCGCTCGGTCATCCGCTCGCCCAGCAGTAGACTGGGTTGGACTTGGCCACCTAACGCTTCCGGCAGATTGGCGTACTGGGACTTGCCGAGGCCTGATGAGTGCACGGCCGCATCTGGCCGGAAGCAGCCGTAGCGCAGAGTAGCGAGCTCAAGCGCTCCGCTTCGCGAGTCCGCGCAGTCCGGCTGCTGCGGTGACTCGTCGAAGTGTGGGAGTCCGTCATTCAGGCTGACCCACGGCGGCTTACTGCCTACCGAGAGACATGACGATTCGGGACATCAGGTCTTGTTACGGCGGCCCGCAGAGATCGATGGCCACATGGACTCTAGGCCCGACCTAGCGTTGCTCCGAATCGCCATCAGGGAAGGCGGCGCTGCGCCGCTGGTGGCTGCCGCCATGCTGTGCCGGACCGCCGGCGCGTCATGCAGTGACGACTAAATGTCTACATAACTTGGATAGATGCCCCGTTACGGTGCAAAATAAGCACTTTTGGTGCGCTGGCGTGGCGTCAAAAGCACGATTCATGCTGACGGCCAGCGCGAGGCCAGGCTGTTTCGGCCGCAACGCCCCACACCGTTTAAGGCGAACGAACTGCCGCATGACGACAGCCATCCCCAGCCAAGCCCTCCCCGTATCCGAACCCGAGGGGCCTACAGTTTGGTTGCGCTTTCTTACGCCCCTGCTCGGACTCACCCTGCTCATCGGGGCTCTTGGCGTGGTCGGCTATCGCCACCTCAGCGAGGGTGTCCGGCGCGACAACGATCGCACGCTGGCCGTGATCGCCGAGCAAAAGCGCCAGCAGATCGAAGGTGTCCTGGCCGATGCGCGGATGGATGCCCAACTGAATTTCGCCAGCCACTCGCAACTCGAAAACCTCTTCGGCCGCTGGATCGCTGGCGGGCGCCGCGACGGCGCCATGCAGGAATGGATACGCCGACGTCTGGTCGAAGTTGCCGAGATTCGAGGCTGGGACGGCGTACTCATGTTCGATGCCAGTGCGAAGCTGGCGCTGGCGGTCGGCCAGGGCAGTCTTGCGAACGAGCAGGAACGAATCCTCGACATCATTCGACGACCGCGAATCGAACTCGTTGACCTGCACGTCGACGCGGCCGGCAGGGTGCACTATGGCATTCTGTCACCCATCGGCGGGGCCGGACAAACGCCGCATGGCGTCGCCTACATCAGCTGGCCTGCAGACAGCACCCTCTATCCGCAAGTCAAGTCCTGGCCGGTGCCGACGCAGACGGCGGAAACCTATCTGGTGCGCCGCGAGGGCGCGGACGTGCGCTTCGTGACACCGCTGCGCCACTTCGAACGCGCAGATCTGGGTTTCGTGCAGTCCATGAGTCGTCAGGATATGCCGGCCGCCCGAGCGGCCCGCGGCGAACACGGAATCATCTCGGGAGGGCGTGACTACCGGAATGTTCCGGTGCTGGCCTACGCCGTCCCGGTTGCCGGCACGTCCTGGCTGATGCTTGCCGAGATCGATGAAGTCGAGGCCTACGCGGCCATCCGGGCCATGGGCTGGGAGGCCGGCGTGCTGGTCGGTCTGGGGCTGCTGCTGGTGTATTCCGGCGCATTCCTGCTCTCGCGCCGTGCCCGCCAACGGGCCGAGTTGGCCAGCCTGCAATCCCACCAGGCGGCGGAGTCGCGCTTCCGCGTCGTCTTCGAGCAGGCGCCGCTGGGCGTCGTCATGGTCGATGCCAGCAGTGGGCGTATCGTCGAAGCCAACCAGCGTTTCGCCGAAATCGTCGGACACAGCCATGAAGATTTGCCCGGCATGGCACCTGTGCGCTTCACGCACCCCGACGACCGCGCCGAAATCCGCACGCAGATCGAGCGACTGCAACTTGGCGAGAGCCAGGTCTTCCGGCTGAACATGCGCTACGTCCATAGCGACGGATCGGTGATCTGGGTCAGCCTGACCGCATCCCCGGTCAAGGTGGCGGACGCCGCCGCACCGCGCTTCCTGTTCATCGTCGAGGACATCACGGCTCGCATGTCCATCGAGGAGCGTCTGCGCATCAGCGAACAACGGCACCGCCTCCTCGCCGACAACGCCATCGACGTGATCATGACGATGGACCTGGCCGGACGCTTTTCCTATGTCAGTCCGTCGGTCGAACGGCTGCTCGGCTACACGGTGGACGAAATGCTGAGTCAAACCCTGAGCGACGTGCTGACACCGCCGTCGCTGGCCACCGTCGAGGGCTATTTCGACAGGCTGCGAGCGGCCCAGGGCGGGGGGGGCGCACTCTTTTTCCGTGACGAGTTGGAGTGTCGCTGCAAGGACGGCGCGACGGTGTGGGTCGAGCTGACTGTCAGCCCCTTGCTGCGTCCTGATGACAGCCTGGTCGAGATTCTCGGCGTGGCCCGCGACATCAGCGAGCGGCGCCGCTACGAGGTCGAACTGCGCGGCGCCTACGACGCCGCGGAGGCCGCCAACGCGGCGAAGAGCGAGTTTCTGGCCCACATGAGCCACGAAATCCGTACGCCGATGAATGCCGTGCTCGGATTAGCGCAGGTGCTCCAACGCGAGCCCCTGGCCAACAACCAGCGAGATATGGTGGCGCGCATCCGCGGCGCCGGCCAATCCCTTCTGAGCATTCTCAACGACGTGCTCGATCTGTCCAAAGTGGAGGCTGGGCAACTGCGTATCGAGCCGCGTCCTTTCGAACTGTCCAGTCTGCTCGCCGACATCGACAGCTTGATGGGACAGGCAGCCAACGCCAAGGGCTTGACATTGCGTGTCGCCTTACCGGACACCGGGGCGGACTTGCTGCTCGGAGACGGCCTGCGCCTCGAACAGGTGCTGCTGAACCTGATCGGCAACGCGATCAAGTTCACCGAACGAGGCGAAGTCACCTTGATCACTTCGTGCAGCGAGCGCAACGAGGCGGGTCTGCGGCTGCGTTTCGAGGTGCGCGACAACGGTATCGGCATCGTCCCCGAGGCCCTGGAACGGCTTTTCGAGCCATTCGCCCAGGCCGATGCAGGGATCAGTCGCCGTTACGGTGGCACGGGACTCGGGCTGTCGATCTGCAAACGCCTGGTCGAGTTGATGGGGGGGCAGATTGGCGCTACGAGCGAGCCGGGGCAGGGGAGCTGTTTCTGGTTCGAGCTGCCCATGTTGCTGGCCGAGGCACAGGCCGCCCCGGCACTGCCCGGACGACCAGTGCGGCCGATGGGGCCTTGTCTGGTCGGAGCGCACCTGCTGGTGGTGGACGACAGCGCTATGAACCGCGACCTGGTCGATCGGGCGCTTCGCCAAGAGGGCGCTCGCGTCAGTCTCGCTGCCGATGGCCAGCAGGCCGTGCAGATCCTGTCGAATCGATCGGATGCATTCGACGGAGTTCTGATGGATGTGCAGATGCCGGTGATGGACGGACTCACAGCGATTCGCATGATCCGCGACAAGCTTGGCATGGTCGACCTGCCCATCATCGCGTTCACGGCCGGGGTCGGGGCCAAGCAGCAGGCGGCCGCCCGCGAGGCTGGCGCCAACGACGTGCTGCCCAAGCCGATGGATCTTGACGAGATGGCGGAACTGCTCTCGCGCTGGATTCTGCCCCGGGTGCCAGCGGTGGCTCAGGGGCAGGGGCAGGAACCAGGCAACGAATTCCCCGACATCCCGGGCATCGACCGCGAGCGCGCGGCACAACGCCTGGGGCACGATCGAGACATCTTCTTGTCGCTGCTCGACTTCTTCATCAAGGACAACGCCGACGCGGTGAAGCATGTCCGCGCGGAACTGGCGGCGGGTGACCGCGAGGCCGCCGGGCGCCGCATGCATACGCTGGCCAGCAATGCCGGTTTTCTGTGCGCGCTCAATTTGATGGAAGTGGCGCGCCAAGCCGAAGCGGCCATCGACCGGGGCGAGCTCGAGCTCGAGCTCGAGGCCATGCTCGATGCGATCGCCGCGCAAGTATCAGAGTTGGTCGAAGCCAGCCAGCCTTGGTGCCTGACCGTCTAAGCGCGCTGCAGTTCGATCCTGGCTGCAGCGTCGCTAATCGGACGCCTCCATTGCGCAGAGCCAGGGCAGCCTGCTCGGTTCAATCCTACACTTCCGAGATGGTTGATGAGCTACAAGAGGAACTGGAGCAGTTGCGGAAGACGTATGCGTCGTCGAAGCCCGCAGCTAGACTGGGTGTTATCCGCCAGCGGCTTTCTCGCGCAGACGCGGAGGTCGGTCCGACGAGGTTGGTGACAGTGGTGTCGGCGGTGGAGGCACTAGCTAGGTCCCTCGTGGTTCACGCGCCTGGTCGACCAGCTTCAAGCGCGCACTTCCGGTACCAGCAAGTCCGTCTCAAGGCGCCTCTGGAGTTGGTAGAAGAGGCGCTGCGGGTCTATGGGGCGTCCCCAGCGGTCGAACAGTACGGCGAGGAGACGTGGCAGATGTTCGAACTCGCACACAAGTACCGCAATTTGGTGGTCCATGAGTGCACCTATCTCGGCCAGGACAAGTATCCGGGCCTGGTCGCGGCGTCACAGCGAGTGCTAGAAGGTCTGGTCGTAGCCGGGGGACTGCCCCGCTTGGTCTCAGCCCAGGCCTGAGCGGCCGAGCAGGGCTGCGTTTGGCCGAGAGCAGCCCTAGATCCGTGCGCACAATTCGGAGCAAGCCAGGTAGAGGTCGGGGCGTCTTTCGCAGGCAAGCCGGCGGACAGGCACGAAGGCAGTCGACCTTTTGACGTTTAGCCGGTCCCGCAAGACATGCGCGGAGTCTAGTCCTGCGCGCGCAGGTCACGAACCAGGGCAGCGAACTCCTGCGGATTGAGGTCCGACACCAGCCAGCGGCGCATGCCGTGCGCGGTCCAGCCCGCCAGCTGGAAGCCGCGCTGCTGCGCCAGGACCACGCCCTCGTCCGCGCCCGCTACCGGCCAGGCGTAGGACTCGGCGACGTGCCCGGCATGGCGCAGCACAAGTACGGCCACCGGGCGGCCATCGACGAAATCGACCCGCGCACCCAGTAGTTCGCTGCCCAGCGGAGGTGACACCGGCGGAGAGAAATCCAGCCGGCCGGATAGCCAGGGCTTGACCGTGTGGTGATCCGAGGAAGCGACGTCGACCAGACGTCCGGACATGATCGCGCGCGCATGGCTGGCCAACACCTCGCCCTGGATGCGGCCGACATCCTGCTGGGGCAGCAGGAGCCACTGCACCGAGGCCAGCACTAGGGCGAGCGCAGCCGCCCCGGCAACGAAGGACGGCCAGGCGATGGCCCAGCGCCGCCGCGGCAGCGCGGGTGAGGGGCGGACCTCCGCGCGCAGCAGCGCTTGCACGTGGTCGCGCAGTTCGGGCGGCGCAGCGTGATAGCTCGCATGCTCCCGCACGGTCGTGCGCAATGCGCGCAGGCGCTCCACCGCGGCCCGTTCGACGGCGTCGGTGTCGCGCTCGAGGGCCAGCTGGCGCTCGAGCTCCAGTTCGCCGTCGACGAAGGCGTTCAGCAGCCGCGGATCCATGCTCATCGCCGGCCCTCCTCGTTGGCGGCGCGCGGCACGGCCCTCAGGCCCGGCCGCGCCTCCGTTCGCAGCGCCGCGCGCAGTTGGTCGCGGGCGCGCGCCAGGCGCGACATCACTGTGCCCACCGGCACCTGCGCGATGGTTGCGATGTCGCGGTAGCTCAAGTCCTCAAGTTCGCGCAGCACCAGCACCTCGCGGTAGTGCACGGGCAGGCTGGCCAGCGCGCGATTGACCTGCGCGCGCTCGTCGCGCAAGGCGGCGGCCACGTGCGGCTCGTCGCGTTCGGGCGCGGGCAGCTGTGCACCTTCGTCCTCCTCGTCGTCCAGCGGCGACAGCAGCGCGGGCCGGTTGTCACGCAGCCAGCCCATGCAGGTGTTGCGGACGATCGCCAGCAGCCAGGGCCGAGCATTCTCACCGCGGAAGGCGGCGAAGTAGCGCAGCGCGCGCAGCATCGCCTCCTGCACCACGTCCTGCGCGTCCTGCTCGTCGCGCGTTAGCCAGCGCGCGAGATTCCAGGCCGCATCGAGATGTGGCAGCGCAAGCCGCTCGAAGCGGCTCAGGTCGGTCTCGTGCGTCACGGAGGTCCTTACCGCAGGCAGCGCCAGTTTATTCCCCTTGCCCCTGCGAGCCGCAGGGGCGTGGAATGTGCGCGCGCTTGCGCCGGTACTGCACGCACGCAATCCACTCCAGGAGCAAGCATGACTGAACTCGATCGCAGGCAATTCCTGCAACTGGCCGCCTTCGGCGGCGCGGTGTTCTCCTCGGCGCTGCCGGGCGTGGCGCGCGCGGCGGCGGACGACTTCTACTTCGTGCAACTGTCGGACACGCACTGGGGCTTCGAAGGGCCCGAGAACCCCGACGCACACGGCACGCTGCCTAAGGCGATCGCGGCGGTGAACGCGCTGGCCGAGCAGCCCGACTTCGTCATCTTTACCGGCGACCTCACCCACACCACCGAGGACGGACGCGAGCGGCGCAGGCGCCTGGCCGAGTTCCAGCAGCAGGCGCGGGCGCTGAAGGTGCGCGAGGTGCGCTACATCCCTGGCGAGCACGATGCAGCGCTAGACCAGGGAAAGGCCTTCAGCGAATTCTTCGGGCCCACGCACTACGTGTTCGACCACCGGGGCGTGCACTTCATCGTGCTGGACAACGTCAGCGACCCGGCGGCCAAGCTGGGCGACGCGCAGCTCGCCTGGCTGCAGGCGGACCTGCAGGGGCAGCCGCGCGACGCGCGCATCGTGGTGTTCGCGCACCGGCCGTTGTTCGACCTCTACCCGCAATGGGACTGGGCCACGCGCGACGGCGCTCAGGCGTTGGAGCTGCTGCAGGCGCAGACCAACGTCGTTGTGTTCTACGGCCACATCCACCAAGAGAACCACCACATGACGGGCGCGATCGCACACCACTCGGCGAAGTCACTGATATTCCCGTTGCCCGCGCCGGGTTCGCAACCCAAGCGCACGCCGGTGGCCTGGGACCCCTCGCAGCCTTATCGCGGGCTGGGCTTCCGCGAGGTGGAGGCCGAGCCGGACACGCCGCGCTACGTGCTGTCCGAACTGCCGGTGACACGGGGGTGATGCGATGGCCGTCAATTCCCTGCGCCGAGCGATCGTCATCGCCCTGCCGGCCGCCGCGCTGGCGCAATCCGAAGGCGTGCTCGAACTGCACGTGGTGGCGCGGCGCTTCCGGTTCGATCCCGAGACCTTGCGCGTGCGCGCCGGCGTCCCGGTGCTGCTGCGCCTCACTTCGCCCGAAGTGCCAATGGGCTTCAACCTGCCGGACTTTGGCGTGCGCACCGACATCGTCCCGGGCAAGGAGGCGCAGCTGCGCTTCACGCCACAGCGCACGGGACAGTTCACCTTCCTGTGTGACGTGTTCTGCGGTAACGGACACGAGAACATGAGCGGGACGCTGGAGGTCCACGGCTGAAAAGCCGGGGCCTCCGCTAGAGTTTTGCGGCGCACAAAAGGGCGGAGCTGCCACGAAAATCGACGAGTCCTGCGGCGAGCTCGGCCGTTCTGCAGCCCATCAGAGCCAGCAGCAGGACGTTCAAAAGCTGCTGCAAATGGTACTGGAGGCGCGGCGCGCGCGTCGACAGGAGATGTACGACCTTCTAGTGGACATGCTGACGTCCGATATCAAGTTGCGGCAGTTCATTCGCGAATAGGTTTCTGCCGTCGGGCCGGGACGTCATCCAGGATCGGCAATCGCGGTATTGCGGCAGTACTTCTCCAAGCCTTCACGTTTTGTCCAGGAAGTCTGCTTGGGGTCGATTGCCGCTGTCGCAAGCAGGTGAGTGCTTCCTGGCGGCCGAGAGACCTGACGACATGGAAGGCGGCCGCTCGCTCCCGCCTGCGCATCTCGTTTGCGGAATTTTGCCAACCTTAGGGACATACCCGCGCTCAGGTCGACTCCACCCAGAACCCGACGCATCATCAGCAGCGGCAGGCGTTCTTTGCAAGTTTCTTCAGCCTGACCATTGAGCCCTCTGGCAAAGAACCAGAGGGCTCTTTTTGTGCCCAGTCGGTTGCCCGCTACTGGTCAGCAGCAGGCTGGATGCCAGACTTGCCTCAAGGCGCCGGTTCTACGTCCGCGGATCACATGAGGCTGAGAGCGCCCCAAGCAGGCATGAGACCCGCACGATCACACCAAGCGCGCGGTCGCACAGGTTGCGCGACGCTTTCACCGTGATCTTCTCGCCGCGGGCGCGCATCGCCACCTTTTCCCTCCTCCGAGTGCGCCGGCGTCCGCTGCTGGCCAGGATGAGCTTGTCCACCAAGCTGAGCAGCAGGCCGCCAGGTCGGCCTGAGCCTTGCATGTGTAGCTACGCCACGCGTTGACGGTTAATCTCGCGCCTTCGAATTTGAACCAGAAGCTGCCCATGCAGACTTCGGCCTCGGCCGCGCTCCAGGTCCTTTGCGTCTTCGGCACGCGGCCCGAGGCCATCAAGATGGCTCCGGTGGTCCGCGCGCTCAAGGCCGATGGGCGCTTCGACTGCCGCCTGTGCGTCACCGCACAGCACCGCCAGATGTTGGACCAGGTGCTCGAACTGTTCGACCTGGTGCCCGACGAAGACCTGAACCTCATGCGCGCCGACCAGGGCCTGGCGGAGCTCAGTGCCCGCGCGCTCACCGGCCTGGACGAGGTGCTGCAGCGCCGCCAGCCTCACGTCGTGCTGGTGCATGGCGACACCACCACCAGCTTCATCGCCGGGCTGGCCGCCTTCTACCGCCGCATTCCGGTGGGGCACGTGGAAGCGGGCCTGCGCACCGGCGACTTGCACGCGCCGTGGCCCGAGGAATTCAACCGGCGCGTGGTGGGCCTGGTGGCGCGGCTGCATTTCGCGCCCACGCAGCGCGCCTTCCGCGCGCTCGTGAACGAAGGCGTGCCGGCCTCGCACATCGGCATCACGGGCAACACGGTGATCGATGCGCTCAAGGTGGTGAGCCAGCGCCTGGACGAGGACACGGCGCTGTCGGCGCGGCAGGCGGCGCTGCTGCCCACGCTCGATCCCGCGCGCAGACTGATCCTGGTAACCGGCCATCGGCGCGAGAACTTCGGCGAAGGTTTCCAGAACATCTGCCGCGCGCTGGCCGAACTGTCCCGGCGGCCGGATGTGCAGATCGTCTACCCGGTGCATCTCAATCCCAATGTGCAGGGCCCGGTGCATGCCATGTTGTCCAGGTGCGGCAACGTGCACCTGATTGCGCCGCAGGACTACCTGCCCTTCGTGTGGCTGCTCAAAAACTGCCACCTGGCGCTCACCGACAGCGGCGGACTACAGGAAGAGGCGCCCGTGCTCGGCAAGCCCGTGCTGGTCATGCGCGAAACCACCGAGCGGCCCGAGGCGCTCGAGGCCGGCACCGCCGAACTGGTGGGCACCAACGTGCAGCGCATCGTGGGCGCCGCGGCGCGCCTGCTGGACTATCCGGCGGCCTACCAGCGCATGGCGCAGGCCCACAACCCCTACGGCGACGGCACTGCAGCCACACGGATCGCGCACCTGTTGGCGCAATGGGACAGGACCCTGGTGTGACCCTGGTCGACTTCCTCGCGTTCTTCTGGCTGGTCATCTCCGTGATGCTGCGCATCGGCGTCGTGATCATCCTGATCAGTTCGATCGACGACTTCTTCATCGACCTGCACTACTGGTACTGGCGCCTGACGCACCACGGGGACTGGCGCCGCAGCGATGCGCTGCCACCCCATGCCGACGCCCTGTACCGGGATCGGCAGCAGCACATCGCCATCATGATCCCGGCCTGGCACGAGGCACCGGTGATCGCGCGCATGGCCGACTATCTAGCCAGGAGCTTCGACTACGACAACTACCACGTCTTCATCGGCACCTATCCCAACGACCCCGAGACGCAGGCGGAGGTCGACAAGGTGGTGGAGCGCTACCCGCACCTGCACAAGGTGGTGACCAACCGCGCCGGACCCACGACCAAGGCCGACTGCCTGAACCACATCATCGCCGCCATCACCGCCTTCGAGGCCAGGCACGGCCTGCACTTCGGCTGCCTGGCCTACCACGACGCCGAGGACGTCGTGCACCCCCTGGAACTACGCGTGTTCAACCACCTGGTGCCGCACCACGACCTGGTGCAGCTTCCGGTGATGCCGTTGGTGCGCCCCTGGTGGCAGATGGTGGGCAACCACTACGTCGACGAATTCGCCGAATGGCATGGCAAGGACCTGCTGGTGCGCCAGCGGCTCACCGGTCAGGTGCCCAGCGCTGGCGTGGGCACCGCTTTCAGCCGCAAGGCGATCGCGCTGCTGGAGGAGATCAACGAAGGCCAGGTCTTCGACACCTCCGCCCTGACCGAGGACTACGAGATCGGCGTGCGCCTGCACGAGGTGGGCGCGCGCCAGATGCTGGTGCATTACCCCGTGCGCTTTGAGGGACAGCCGCCGGCCTGGTTCCGGCGCGCGGGTGTGCAGGACACGGTGTGCGTGCAGGAGTACTTCCCCCACGCGGTCTCGGGGGCGGTGCGGCAGAAGGCGCGCTGGGTGGTGGGCATCGTGTTCCAGAGCTGGCACAAGCTCGGCTGGCGCGGCGACCTGGCCATGCGCTACATGCTGATGCGCGATCGCAAGAGCGTGCTGGCCTTTCCCTCACTGCTGCTGGGCTACCTGATCGTGCTGTCGGTGCTGGTGCGCGAAGGGCACTTGCTGATCGACCCCGACTGGTGGCGCTTCCCCGACCTGATTCCCGCCGACAGCACCTTCTGGACGCTGGCCTTCATCAACTTCCTGTTCATGCTCAACAGGCTGGCGCAGCGCTTTGTCTGCACGCAGCGCCACTACGGCTTCTGGCAGGGCGTGCAATCGGTGCCGCGCATGGTGGTGGGCAACTTCATCAACATCGGAGCCTTCTTCCGCGCCTTCCTGCTGATGCGGGCTAGCGGACGCAGCGGGCGACCGGTGCGCTGGGACAAGACGCACCACGTCTTTCCCGACCTGCACGCCGGGGAGCGCGAGCCATGAGAGGCCCCCTCCGGATGCTGGGCCTGCTGGCGGCCCTCGGCGGCGCGGCCGCACCGGTGCATGCCAACTGGCTGGCCAGCGAGTTGCGCGCCTATCGCAGCTTTCCCAGGCTCAACGAGGCCCTGCGCCTGTACGACCTCCGGCAGTACGACAAGGCCCGCGAATACATCGACCAGGTCGAGCGCATCGACCCCGGCAGCCGGCAAGCCGCCGTGGTCAAGTTCAACATTTGCGAGAAGCAGAAGGACCATGCCTGTATCCGCGAGCTGAGCCAGGCTTGGCAGGCGCGCGCCCCCGGGGACGGGCTCGGGACCGCCCTGGCGACCTACCTGGCGTACGTTGATGGCCGCGACGCCGACCTGGCGCAGCTGGCGCCCGAGGCCCTGCGAGGCAGCGGACTGACGGCGGCCGTCCGTCGCACCCTCGGGCAGGAATGGGTGAGGGCGCTGCTGCGCCTGGATCGTTTCGACGATGCCAGGGCGGCCATCGAGTGGCTCGATGCCAACAAGGTGACCATCGGCGATCGCGATCGCAGCGCGTGGCAGCAGGCCATTGCCGCGGGCACGTCGGCGCCGGTGGCGCGCGGGATGCCGACGGGACCGAGCGTGCCGCCGGCGCAGGTCGTGCCCGGCGCACCGGCCCCATCCCAGCCGGCAGCGCGCGCGCAGCCCCCCGTGCGGGGCGCACCCGGCGCGAGGGCCGCCCAGTCGGTCGCACCCGCGGTGCCCACGCCGCCGCCGGCTCCGCCCCCACGGCCCTCGGCGGAATCGGAAGTGCTGCCGCTGATCGAAGCGGGCCGGCATTCCGATGCGGTCGCCAGGATCCAGCAGCTGCAATCGGAAGGCCGCCTGACTGCGCAGGAGCGCGAAGCTTTCGTGCTCACCTTGCAGGGCCGCGACTGCGCGGGCGTGCTGCGGCTAGTGCCGCCGGATGCATCCTCACCGCTGACCACGGCGCGCCAGCAACTGGCCGCCGCCTACTGCAGCGGTCAGGCCTCGGCCCGCGCCGGCCGGCATTTCGCCGCGGCGCAGGCCCTGGCCGGCGGCGACGCCGCCTTGGCAGCCCAGGCACTGACCGGCAAGGCGAACGCCCTGGCGCTGCAAGGCGACGCCGCCGGCGCCCGGGCCGCGCTGGCCGAGGCGGTTCGCATGGCGCCCAACGACGCGCAGGCGCGTGCCGCCCATGGCTACCAGCTCAAGTCCGCGGGCGCCGACGAAGAGGCCCTGCGCGAGTTCGAGGCGGCCTGGCAGCTCGACGGCGCGCGCACCGAGCTCCTGCCCGAGATGGCGCTGCTGGCCCAGCACCTGAACCGGCGCGAAGACTCGATCCGCTACGGCCGCGCCGCCATCGACGAGTCCGACGGCATCCGGCGGCGCCAGCCTCTGTCCGAGGACGAGGCCCGGCGCCGCCTGTTCGGCTGGCGCCGCGAGGTGCAGACGCAGGAAGACCGCTTCAACTGGATCGCCAACGCCAACGTCCGGCTGGATCATGGTCCCGACATCAACCAGCCGCTCTCGCCGGTGGACTATGCGCAGTACGCCGGCTCGCTGAACCTGGGTGGCTCCTACCGCTACACGCCGCTCGGCGCGCAGTTGCCCACCTGGGCCTTCGCGCGCGCCGCCACGGGCCTGCAGGACCGCAGCCTCGCGTTCGAGCCCGAGAACAAGCTGCTAGGCCTGGGCGTGCGCCAGCGCCTGTCGCGGGACTACCTGGCCGTCGCTTCGGCGGAGTACCTGTGGCGCAAGTCCGCCGCGTACCCGGACGACGTCATGCTGCGTCTGTCTGGCTCGCACACTTGGAATGGCGACTGGAACCCTGCGGACCGCCAATGGAATTTCGCCAACGTCTACGCCGACTTCGCCTGGCTGGTGCGTGCCGAGACCTACTACGCGACGCTGTCGGGCGAACTGGGACGGCACTACAAGTTGCCCGATGTCCCCTTCGATGCCAGCGTCATGCCCTACCTGCTCGGCAGCTACACCTCGAGCAACGACAGCATCGGGCGCGCCGCCGTGGACCGCCTGGACGTCGGGCTGGGCCTGGCGTTCCAGAGCTGGCACTGGGAGGACAAGCACCGCGCGCCGGCCCTGAGCCATCGCCTGTCGCTCGAGGTGCGCCGGGTGGTGGGTGGCAACACCACCGATCGCCATGCCGTGCAGCTCAAATGGATCCTTCAGCATTGAGCGAGCGCAGCTTCTGGCCGGATGCGGACATCCCACTCTGCGGACTCGCAATGACCGTGGGTGTTAGGTGTCACCTCGGAGCACGTGACGTTCGTCCGGCTTCAGAACGTGCGGAACCACTATTGGCACGGCGGAGCCTGGGCGGAAGAACGGGTTTTCCTTGAACGCTCCGCTCAGGCGAGCGCCCAAGACATTCCTCATGATCTTCAGGATGGCGAAGAAGGCTGCGATTCGCGTGGGACTGACCTGACCGTTCGCCGAGCCGGTGTTCAGTGAAACCCGGGCGGGCCCGAAAGCGCCATCAAGTTCGCTTGGAGTGCCCGGTAGGCAAGTTCGAACAAGACCGACGTAAGGGAGCTTTGGATCCGGCGGAGTGTTGCCAATAGGTGTACGGCAGCAACTCGCGTACCACCGCAACATCCCTTTGTCGCTCAAGCGCACGCAGAGCAAGCGCTCCGCGCCCTTTGTCAGGTGAACGTGACGGGGCAGCGTGGCGATGATGTCGGTGCCACCTTGGTCATTCAGAATGCCCTCCGGCGTGCCCAAGTAGCGGGCGAAGGCTTGGCAGTCTCGGCAGTAGCACACGGCCCGACCTGCGGCGCCGGGTGATGTCAGAAATCCCTCGATAGCGCCGCACTGGCAACGCAATGGGTAGTTCATGGCGCGAGCGTAGCGCAATCGATCGCCTTGTGACGCCTAGGTCCGAGCTGGGGGTGGTTTGAAGCCAGCGCACCTTTGCTAAGCGCGAACGCACATGGATTGAAAGACTTCTGCGGATAGATCACGAACCCGCGCGTGCCGCCGCTGGTTGCAGACGACCTGCGCTGGCACGATGTTCAAGTGACAGTGCCATCCTTGACGGATGCAGGCTCGATTGCGGGCGGACTGGATGGATGCAGCACCCATGGGCAGATCTCCTTGGGGCAAGACCAGATGAATGGAATTGCGCCAGGAGAGACACTCTTCCATGGACGCGGGGCCAGCAGCGGCCAGGGTCGCACGACGATCGGGAAGCTCAGCTGAAAAATTTGCGCACTGCCGAGCTTGTGCCTGAACGGCGGCGACATACGATCACGCGACCTCGCCGACGAGGACGGTTCCGGGGCGCAACCCGGTCATCCGACGAATCTTCGCAGTCCGTTCTTTCGCAGTCCGTTCTTCAACTGCAACTGTGGACACCGTGTCCACCTGGAGCGCGCCATGAATCGCCGCACGATCCTCACTGGGTCGCTCATGACCGCACTCGGCCTGGGCGCGGGGTTGCTGGGCCCGCAGGCAACTGCTGCGGAGCCAACCGTCGCGGGCACATGGGTCCTCAATGTGCCGGCATCCAGGTCCACGGACCCCATGCCGAAGAGTGCCACGCGAACCTACGAGCTCGTTAGGAATTCCGAACGAATGACCGGCTCGGTCGACACCGCTGATGGCAAGGACAGCCCCTCGCAGGACCCGGGCGTGGACACCGTCGTTCTGACGCCGATCGACGCGCGGACGGTGAGCTTCGTGACGAAGCTGGCACGAAAGAGCGTCTACAGCGGCACGCGCATCATCTCCGAAGACGGAAAGACCATGTCGCTAACCACGAAGGGCGTCAATCCCGCTGGCAAGCCGTTCGAGTCCACGATGGTCTTCGATCGGCACTGAGACTGATTGGCCTCGTCATGCCTTCGACGGTTTCGGCCCAGGACTTCGCCTTTGCGGGATTCGCGGTACGCGAAATTGCGGTCAATGGCGCCACGATCCACACGCGATCAGGCGGTTCAGGACCGGCGGTCGTGCTGTTGCATGGCTACGGGGAAACCGGGGACATGTGGGCCCCCCTGGCCGTCGACCTCGCGCGCGACCACACAGTGGTCGTCCCCGACCTGCGTGGGCTAGGCCTGTCGTCCAAGCCGGCGGGCGGCTTCGACAAGAAGAACCAGGCCGTCGACGTGGACGCCCTGCTCACGGCATTGAGTGTGAAAGAGGTCGACATCGTAGCGCACGACATCGGCAACATGGTGGCGTTCCAGTTCGCCGCACAGCACCCCGAGCGTGTCCGGCGGCTGGTGCTGATCGACGCGCCAGTCCCCGGCGTCGGGCCGTGGGAAGAAATCCTGAAGAACCCGTTGCTGTGGCATTTCCGCTTCGGCGGACCCGACATGGAGCGTCTGGTCGCCGGCCGCGAGCGCATCTACCTGGACCGCTTCTGGAACGAGTTCTCGGCGTCTCCCGAACGCTTCAGCGAAAGTGCCCGGCGCCACTATGCCGCGCTCTACGCACTTCCCGGCGCCATGCACTCCGGCTTCGCGCAATTCGCCGCGTTCGACCAGGATGCCATCGACAACCGCGCTTTCTTGGCTCGTGGCCGGCTGAAGATGCCGATCCTTGCGGTGGGTGGCGAAAAGTCCTTCGGCCCGACGATGGCCGCGGTGATGCGTGCCGCCGGCGACGACGTGACAGAAGGCATCGTTCCCGATTCGGGGCACTGGATCATGGAAGAGAACCCGCGAGCTACGATTCGCCTGGTCCGCGACTTTCTTGCTCGATAGGAGACGCCGGCCCTGAGCCACTGCCTGTCACTCGAGGTGCGCCGGGGGGTGGGCGGCAACACCACCGATCGTCATGCCGTGCAGCTCAAATGGCTTTCAGCATTGATCGATGGCAGCTCCTGGCCGATTTCGGTCGTCGGCGGGGGAAGCTGAGCAGAGGGGGAGGAATTGGCTGGAGTCCTCCCATGCTCGTAAGAGAGGACGGGCAGAAGCTGAGCCACCGAGAGCGCCCCGCTGGTCGGCCACGAGTCCAGCGCGGAAATTGAAGGCATGCCCTTGCCTACTTGAAAGGGGTCCCGAGGGGCGAACTAGGCGACCGGCGGAGTGGCCGTGCCAAGTAAGTGGCAGTCCTCCCCCGAAACAGGCAAGCAGAACAAATTGCGCACGGCCTGTGGTCCGAGCACTTCGAGTGCTGCATCGACGGAATGGAGCGCTGAGGAGGGCAAGACTTTCCCAGGGAGTTCACACGATGGCTCTGCTGCACTCCCTCGAATCGCTCGATTCCGGTGCGTTGCGCGCCGGAGGTCCGGCTTCTTCTTGCGCGATGGAGGCAGTAGTTTTTCCACTTGCGCAGACGGCGCCGGCGCGCGGCGTGCACGGTAGTCCGCGACCTACCGGCGGTCGGAGGACGCGACGACAGACCCCGACAAGCCTATCGCAAAAATGGGCGGCTTGTCATCGCAACCCCAACAACCAACGCCGCTGCATCCCTACTGCCAGGCACGACCAGCCCCGTAACCGAGGAACAGGTGGAGTCCTTGGATTTCTGCACGAACTTGGTGCGGCGGATGTGGACGAACGCTTGAAGCACGCCGATGGAAAACGAAGAACAACGCGGCCAGGACGACAAACCGCGTATGGACTCCACCGGCGACGCGGCAGCGGTCTTCACGTTCTGGCGCACCCAAGGGAAGCGGGCGGAGGACGTTCCTCTCGAGTGGCGCGAGCCATACGTCGCCTGGCTGCGCAAACAGGCCATGCCGCCGTTCTAGGCCTCCCCGCATGGCCCGCCGCCACGCCGATCAACGAGAAATATAAGAACAGCAGAGGTATCGGTCGTGCGGTCGTACTACGTTCTGTTGTCCGACGATGACGTCGAACTCGAGGCCCAACTGGCGCGTCTGTTGCGTCTTCATGACTACGTGCCTCAGGGTACCGGTGACGGAGCATTGTCCCCGATCGCTCTATTCCAAACGGACTTAACGGTATGGTTCAGCGATGGCACTGACGTCGATTCCATTTCGGTTGTCCATCGGGAGCGAGAAGACATCCAGGCGCGGCTGGCGTCGCTGACCGAGCGCGAGCAGCAGGTACTCTCGGGCGTTGTGGCGGGCCGATTGAACAAGCAGATCGCCTCGGAAATGGGCATTGCAGAGAGGACCGTGAAGATCCACCGCGGCCGCGTGATGGCTAAGATGGCCGCCGCGTCGCTGGCCGAACTGGTGCGCCTCTGCGAACGCGTGGGTCGATGAGGCGCGGGCTCGGCCTCATCTGACGCGAGTTCCACTGGCGTGGAACGTTGAGCCGGCCTTTTTGACCATCACTGAGAAGAGCGACGGCGGCACCGTTTTGGGGATGGCGTCAAAGACTGCAGCGTCTTGCGGAACCCGCGACGTAGCAATCAACCCATAGCCCGGCGCAGGAAAGAACCCCCATCGCACTCGCGAGGTGGCTGGGGAATGCTGCGCCGCAAGCGGCGAATGAGTAAGACCAATGTCCGATGGCAGACAGTGAAGGAAACGATAAGCTTTTGGGAATCGTCGCTTGCGCAGGCCGTCGTCGCTCGTGCTTTTCTCAGCGCCACGAAAGGAGTGCGACTGGAGCCATGTGTGGTGCGCGGTACGACGATCAAAACGCTCTGGGAATGGGTTGTCAGATCGCATTCATGCTCGACGCCAGGATGATTCCAAGCTGCAACACGAAGCTGGCGTGCGCCAGCCAAAGGCACGCCAGCCCTTCCCAAAGCCCGGCGATGAGGGCGCCCGACGCCCACGCCCAGCGGCCAAGCGCCGGATTCCGCGGACAGACTGGGTGGATCACAGCAAGAACCATGGGTCACCGCCCACGACGTGACCAAATGCATGTCTACTGGAGCTGATGACCTGCAGCGATACACGCATGCCCTTCAGGAGCGAGTGAAGGAACTGGAGTGCCTCTACGCCGTCGCGCGAATCACGGGCCAAGCCGAGCTGTCCGACGATGCGCTGAAGGCGATTTTGCAAAACTTGGCGAAGGCATATCAGTATCCTCAGGTCACGTATGCCAAGGTCGAACTCGAGGGGCGGGTCGATCAGACCGATAACTACCGGACCACCGAATGGCGACAGCGCAGCGTCATCCAGGCGGACGGCCGTGACTTCGGGTTTGTAGAGGTAGGTTACATCGAACCTCGCCCAGACGAGGACGAGGGGCCGTTCCTCAAGGAGGAGCGCGACCTGATCGATGCCATCGCGGGCCTGATAGCCAGCTATGCCAGTCGGGGGCGAGACCGCGCCAAACTTGTCGAGAG
Source organism: Ramlibacter pinisoli (assembly GCF_009758015.1). Classification (NCBI taxonomy): domain Bacteria; kingdom Pseudomonadati; phylum Pseudomonadota; class Betaproteobacteria; order Burkholderiales; family Comamonadaceae; genus Ramlibacter; species Ramlibacter pinisoli. The sequence goes on along the minus strand of NZ_WSEL01000009.1, from coordinate 1,533,385 downwards.
TGAAGTGCAGCTTCGGCACTTAGCAGACGCAATGCCCGAAATCCTGTATCGAGGCAGCGGCTCTTCTGACTCCAAGCTCACCTTCGTCAGCCCAGCTGTGGTGCGCCTGCTCGGCTTCACTCCCGACGAATGGTTGCAGGGGCGGGAGCGCTGGGTTCATCAGTTGCACGATGAAGATCGCGACGTTGTCCTCCGCGAGTTGGCGGCGGCGCGTGCGAGTCCCGACGTCGAGTTCTTCACCACTGAATACCGAATTTGGACGAAGGATGGCAAGACCCTGCGGTGGGTCCGAGATAGCCAGCACATCGAGCGTGATCAGGAGGGCAACGTGGTTTCATGGGTCGGCGTGGTCAGCGACATTACCGATCGCAAGCACCTGGAACAGGAACTTCAAAAGGCCCATCGACGCAAGGACGCCTTTCTGGCCACGCTCGCGCACGAGCTACGCAATCCACTCGCACCGATCCGCAACGCCTTCGCACTGATTCGGCGAGGTGGCGATCGTCCTGAGATCGCAAGTAAGGCCCTAGAGATGGGCGAGCGGCAGATGGGCCAGTTGGTGCGCGTCGTCGATGAGCTTTTGGACGCTGCACGCATCAGTAGTGGAAAGATTGCACTGCATCTGGAGTGGGTCAGCTTGCGCAGTGTTGTCGAACATGCGGAGGAGTCGAGCCGTCCACAGATCGAAGCCGGCAAGCATCAACTCACCATCGAGCTGCCGGAGTCCGAGGCGCTGTTGCAGGCCGATCCGTTAAGGTTGGCTCAGGTTCTGTCCAACCTCTTAAACAACGCCGCAAAGTACACCGAGAGTGGCGGACGCATCCACCTGGCAGCGAGGATTGTGGCCTCTGATCAGGCGCTCGTGATCGAGGTTCGGGACAACGGCATTGGTATGGCGCCTGACGTGCTGCCGACCATTTTTGACCTTTTCCTGCAGGGCGCCCGTTCGCGTCACCGAATCTGGCAGGGGCTAGGCGTTGGGCTGCCGCTGGCAAGGTACTTGGTCGAACTGCATGGAGGCAGGCTGGCTGCTGCCAGTGACGGCCCGGGCCTGGGAAGCACCTTCAGCATCTACCTGCCGTTAGTGGCTACGCCCGCGCAAGCGATAGACGGGGGTGGCGAGGCGAGCGTAGCGCCGAACCCGCTTCGGCTTCTCATCGTGGATGACGAGAAGGACGTGGCGGACTCTACCGCAATGCTCTTGCGCGAAGACGGTCACGAAGTGGAGATTGCCAACGACGGCACAACGGCAATTGAGATGGCGCTCGCCCGTCCACCCGCAGTGGTGCTCCTGGATATTGGGATGCCGGGAATGAACGGCTACGAAGTTGCACGCCGATTGCGTGCCGAGCGCGAGCTTGATGCCACATGGCTTGTTGCCCTGACCGGGTGGGGCCAAGAGCAAGACCGACGCAGGTCTGAGGCGGCTGGCTTCGACCAGCACCTTATCAAGCCAGTGAACTCTGAGACGCTGGAAGCGCTATTGGGCGCGTGCTCTGCTTCCCGGTGTTAGTCCGCAACCTCAAATCGACACCGAGAATCCGACCGCGCGCATCCGTGGTGCTCGCGAGCGGCGCCCGAGTTCGGAAGCTGGGCGTGCCTGGCGAGAAGGAGCCAAGCGAGCTGGCATGCCTTCAGCGGGCAGTCATCCCAGGTCGCGCGCTGAGCGGCACATCCCTCGCCGTTCTCATCTTTCTTGGGGAGACAACACGGCGCGCACTTCTGAATCAAGGCGAGCCGCTCGCCGATCAAAAGCAACGCATCCGCTCGCCTTGGCCCTCTACGCGCGCTTCATGGTCGCAACAACCGTACGTCCTCCGACGGCAGCAAACGACCCGTAGCGAACATCGAGGCATCAAGGCGAGGGGTCAAGGTACTCCTGCCATACGCTCGGGGCGCTGCCTTCCTTCTGAAGGTCGCACGTTCGACGGTGGCGCTGGGTCACTTTCCACGGCCAGGCGAGGCGAGGAGCCGATCGAACACCATTCGCTCTGCCCAAAGCTCCTCATCGGCGCAAAGCGCGCAGTCGACCCGGGCCAGCCCGTTCGCGTCGAATTGGGCAAAAGCCGACGCGGAGTAGCCCGGACCTCCGCCGGTATGCCCGAATACCGGGCCGGCGGGAGAGGCAGGATCCCCCATGATGCCCAGGCCATAGCTCGGCTCGTACCACGGCGGATGCACCCCTGGAACACGCCGCATGCGCACCATCTCCGCCATCGTCTTGGCACCGAGCAGCCGCCCTCCGAACAGCGCCTCTATGAAGCGGACGAGTTCCTCCGCGGTGGATGCGATCAGGCCGTGTAAAACCCATCCCGGGTGGTAGCGTGCAGGGACACTTTGCGATTGACCGTCGACAGAAATCTGCCTGGACAGCGCCGGCGCCAGATCCTCCATGGACGCTTGCGAATCGACGACACGGGTTCGGGAGAGAGCTAGGGGACGGCAGATCTCCAATGCCACGATGTCTCGAAAGTCGAGGCCATGCACGGCCTGCAGAATCTCCTTGAGGAGCATGTAGCCCGGATTGGAGTAGGCCCACCCTTGCCCCGGCGGGAAGAGAAGAGGCTTCGCAAGGGTATGCGCCCGAAAGGTGTCAAACGTCCACGGGTTGCCGGGATGCTGCCGGACCGCCTCGTGGTACGCCTTGACACCTCCGTAATCTGGAAGACCGGAGGTGTGTGAGAGCACGTGTCGAAGGGTGATACCGCTTTCAAGCTCGGGAAGATTCGAAAGGTGTAGCAGCGGTGCGTCCAGCGCGAGTCGGCCCTGCTCCACCAATCTCAGGATGCACACAGCGATGAACACCTTGGTGACGCTGTAGATCGGGAACTGAGCTTGCGGCAAAGTTCCGCCGATCTCCAGTCCATCAGAGCGGCTCCAGGTTGCAAGTGCAAAAGGGGGTTCGGCTACGGACATGTCCCTTCAATTGTGAATTGTGACGCGAGTTCTTCGGCTCATGCGCTCAACGAGGGGGCGTTCCAGCGCCTGACTGTGGCCAGCACTCTAAGACGGCTTCGGATGTCTGTTTCTGGCCGGAGGCAGCCATCGAACTCCGGATGTCGCCGCAGCGCCTCAGGATTGGTTGACATGAGGGCTCCGCGGCACGTCAGCCGGGGACCTGCTCGAGCGGATGGTTTGCCGGTGCCGGCGGCCGCGCCGGGACCAGTCCATATCGCGCCATCACTTGGGCCAACTTCACTCGATCAGGCGGCCCGCCCGCATTGACGACGGCGCCGACATCGTGGAAGTACCGCGGCCCGATGTCCGGCGTCATGATGACCAGCGCGCGCACAGCGGCTTCGGTCTTGTTGATGAAGTGATGTGTCGAGCCCCGCGGCGTCGACATCCAGTCGCCCGGCCCGAGGTCGCGCGCTCCCCCGTCGACGGAATAGCGAAGCAGGCCTTCCAGGACGTAGACGCACTCCTCGTTGTCGGCGTGGCTGTGTGGCGGGGGAACGATGGCCCCCGCAGGCACCGTCATCTCGAACACGCCCAACCCGCCCTTTCCCGCACCATCGACGAGATAGCGGATCTCGAGTTGGCCTACCTTGATCTCTTCACCGTTCATGACCTTCTCCTGGGTTCGTTGCCGGGCCGGATATCGGTGCCGGTGCGATGAATCTAGAACGTTGCTGGAATCTGATAAATAGGGTCTAGTTCAACTCATTGTTGCGAGGGCATCGCTAATGAGAAACAGGCTGGCCGGCATGAACGTGTTCGCGGAGGTGGTGGGCGCGAAGAGTTTTTCCGCCGCCGCCGACAAGCTCGGCATCTCAAAATCGCTCGTCAGCCGGGAGGTCAGCGCGCTGGAGCGCTCGCTGGCGGTGAAGCTGCTGAACCGCTCGACGCGCAAGCTCAGCCTGACCGAAGCCGGCAGCATCTTGTACGAGCACTGCGTGAACATCCTGCACGAAGCGGAGCTTGCCGAGCGGCGCGTGACGCAGGCCCAGTCCGAGCCGGCCGGAATCGTGAAGATGACCGCGATCCCGGCGTTCGCCGTGCGGCACGTGTTGCCGGCAATCGTCGAATTCCAGAAGCAGTATCCGAAGATCCAGGTCAAGCTCTCCTGCAGCAATCGCACGGTGGACTTGGGCGCCGAGGGCTTCGACATCGGCATCCGGTCGTCGCCCCCGGCGCCGAACCTGGTCGCACGAAAGCTCGCGATCAGCCGGCTCGTCCTGGTCGCCTCGCCTGCATATCTGGCGAAGCGCGGCACGCCGCGCCGGATCGAGGACCTGGAAATGCACGACTGCGTGTTCTTCCCGATGCTCGCGCCCAAAGGGATGTGGACGTTCCGGCGCGGCGGGCGGAAATACATGCTGAAGGTTCCGGCCGCATTCGAGACCGATGACATGGAGGCCGTCCGCGCGGCCAGCCTTTCCGGCCTCGGCGTGGCCCTGCTGCCGCTCCACATGGTCGACGCGGACGTGCGCCAAGGGACCCTCGTGCCGTTCCTGCGGCAGTTCCAGCCGGTGCCCGAGGGCAGCATCTATCTTGTCTACCTGCCCAATCGCACGCATCCTTCACGGATGCGGGTGCTCATTGACTTTCTCGTCGCGCGCTTCGGTCCCGTGCCGCCCTGGGAGGAGGGTTGGTAGCGACCGGCGGCGCAAGCCGAGTGGTGTGGAACTACGATGCGGCAAACGTGTTTGACCTTTCCCTGCGGGTGAAGCGCCTGCGGGGCCGGGAGAAGCCGCTAGCTCTGCAGTTCGACGGCTGCTTCCGGCCAGAAGCTGCCCTCATGGCTACGGGCTAGAAAACGATGGGCGAGAGCTAAAGGCGATCCGGCGCCGACCGCTATGCCATTGGAGGAATGGGCATCGTTCGCACCGCAGTCCCCAAAATGGTCGAAGGGAAGGATTCAGCATGTCAGGCCCAGACTGCCAGGGCACGGCCCGGGCCTCGCGCGGGCGACCTGGCCTATCCGCGCGTCATGCAGCGCAGCGGCACGGGGCGGCAGGATGCGGCGAGAACGCATACCCGGCGCGGTGCAAGCGTTCGTATAGGCATCCGGTCCCGAACTCCCATCCCGGCGGCATACGCGTCTTCCAACGGTGGCTGTGGTCCAGGGCGTCGGCCTCGGCCTTCGTGATCTCCACGATGGCAAGATAGTCGCGCAGCCAGGCGGCGACCTCGGCGACGCTTGTTCCCTCTGCGAGCATCTCGTTGCTTCGATCTCGCAACAACTTGAGGGGAACCACGTGTTCGCGGCGACCCGTCCCGTTCGCACCTTTGCCCACCGGCACGTACTCGTCCGGAATGAAATCCTCGAACGCCCGGGAGCTGGCGCCGACGCCCGCCCGCCTCCGGAGATCCAGGTAGCGCACAGCGCGCACAGCCGCACGGGCACGCAGCGTCTTTGCGTCAGTCACGCGCTCTGCCGCGAGCTCGCTCTCGAAAGGCGCGCAGGCGCGAGCCACGTCGTCGGCCGACACGTTCGCGGCCGCGCACGCATCGGGAAACCAGTCGCGGGCCATCCAGGTCGCAGCGGCGGTGACCGGTGTCGTGCGAGCAGCGAGAATTACTGATCGCACGCGCGCCCAGTTCGAGCGCGGCCGCTCCAGCCCGGGTTCCAGGAGGGCATCGCTGGCGCGAGTGTTCGCGCCGACGCCCTCTTCGACGCTCTCGGCGTAGTAGCGGGCCAGCGTGACGATCCGGTCAATCAGGAACTCCGGCATCGCGCAACGCGCCTGGATCTCCCGTGCGCGGTGCAGACCAGGGCCTGTCGCTTGGCGCTGGATGGCCTCGATCCCGCCCGGTGCCATGAGATCAGTGTCTAAGAGGACCTGGATTCCGGGCATCCCGGCCTCCGGCCAGTTTCGCGCAATCCACTCCTTCGAGGCGAGTCCTCCGGGCGGCATTCCCTTTGCGATCAGTTGACTCGCCACGCTGTAGAGGGCCACGAACTTCAGGCAGTCGCCGACTTCGCGGAACTTCTCGCAATCAGCGGCGAGGCTGGCAGGTGCGGCGTCCTGCCCTTCGATCTCAAAGGCAGCGACCACGTGGCCATGATGGAGCCACACCCAGTCGATTTCGCCTGCGGCGCCGTTACCCAGTGAGACACGGAACTCGCTCTGAACTTCGAAGCCTGCGGTTCGCCCAGCTCGACGAATGAGTTCGGCGAGGTCGTGCAGAGTCAGGTGGTGGGGGTTGGAGGTGTAGCCTCCGAGCACTTCTCTCAGCATGTCCGCTCCTGTGTGACGATTATCGGTGCGCGACTGTTATCGGCCAAAAGCAGCGTAATGGCCTGCCCGGCATGTGCCCCTGCGAGCGGTTTTTGGGGAAGGGCGGCGAAAATAGATGCCCAGAGAGGGGGCGCCATGAAGCTACGCTACTACAAGCTCCGCATGCCGACGAGGACCCCGAGTGGCGTGCGCGCCAAGCACAAGCTGAAGCCGCGCATTGGTCGGGGTGGCTACGATGCGGCCATCGCAGATTTGCTCGCGCTCAGTCCTGCGCTGGCGGACATCGACTTTGAGCCGCCTCGCCTCGACATTCATCTTCGACCGGCTGATCTTGCCTGATTTGCGAGGGAAGCCCTCGGCGACAAAGTCACTGCTGTGGTCAGGTAGCCGCATGACTCGGCTCACTGCTTTCCACGAGCTGCCGGGCGGGCCAACTTGGCGCACTGAGCTAGCTCGCACTGTTTGGGCCGATGTGCCCGCTGCCAAGCCGCTTGGTCGGCCTGAGTAGCTCGATAGCAAGAGGCGCCACCGTTCCGGGCGATGGAGGGAGCGCGCGCGAGCCGGACGGCTACAGCCGGTATGGATTCGCCGGCCACCAAGGCGCGAGAGATTTCCTCTTGCTCAACCAGGGTCAGAGCCAACTTGGAGTGGCGGCGCTCAGGAGGGCGGATGCCACCCGATTCGGCCAGGACCTGCCAGATCGAGGTATGCGGGCGATCGAACAGGCGAGCGATCTGGTGAAGGGTCTCCCCTTTTTCCATCGCTCCCACATCAGCGCCTTCTGCGTTTCCGTGTACTTGGTTCTTGGTCTTCTCCGCAATCCACACTCCTTCTGCTTGCGCAGCCTAGTGTGTTGCGTCGATCAGTTGAATCCGCCGCCGAAAGGAGACGTGGCCGCCCTCATCCTCAACTAAAGATCGAAGCGACTGCGGGGCATAAGTCTGCCGCGCTACTCAATGAGGGTCGAGCCGATTCTCGAGTTCCCACTGCGCGTGCGCAACCACTGATTCAGGATCGCCCTCGAGCATGTCAACTGAGCGCAGCCCCCCGTGGAACCATGTGGGGTTTGCTAGCCAGACCACAAAAGCATCTTCAGACAGCACATCTGGCACCAGAATCTCCAAGGCCCGCCGAACAGCTGGATGGTCCCTGTGCGGCGCGACGAGCGCCTTGCGTTCAGCCACGACCCGCTCCCACTCGGCTTCGGACATGTCCAGCGCGAGCGGTCTCGCAGGCAGGTCTGGCGGGCTGCGGCCGCGCTCGAGCAGCGATCCCGATTGGACGTCAGGTTTCTTCACCATTGCACAGCCAATGCAATACCTCGCCTGCTCGCATCGCAACGAATCCCCATGAATGCTGGGCCAGCCAACAGGTGTGAATGGTCATCAGGAACCTCCTTGGAACTAGCAACGGAACTTCGAAGTGGTGACGGCATTCCTGCGACCAGCAGCCCTTTAAGCGACCGCTAGTGGCCACCTGCCACAGCCGGGCCTGCGCGATCATCGCTGGCCGCATGCGCGGCCGGACGCCCGGTTCATTGCCGCCCTGCAAGTCACTAATCCTGGGCGCGCGTCTTGACAAGCCTGTTCTGTTGGTCGACCTCCGGGCCCCAGCCGAGCGTCTCAAGTTGTTCGCCAATCCAAGCATGCAGTTTGGTGCGGCTGGCGGCAATCGGTGCACCTGTAACCGGAACGACGAGGTTTTCGTTCGAATCCATGGTCGATTCGAGCAGCAAGTTGGTTCGGCTGTCATCGAGGCGCGCACGACCGTAGACGCCTTGTCCTCTAAATCCCTTGAACGCACACGTCCAACGACCGGGGCCCGCGCCGTCGAGCGAGATCATGTCAATTCGGAAAGTCATTGGTCCATTCCCGTTCGGTCAGCACGACAGCCACTTGGACGACGCGGTCAGTTGGGGCAACTACAGCCACTTAAGGGCTCAGTCGGCCCGACTATCCCCGGCGTTTCCTAGCCCCTCGCCGGCGGCAATCACTGCGTCGGTCTGTGGATTGCCGCGCATGCGCGAGAACGGCGGAGGTGGACCGAAAAGGTTCGGGAGAGCCTCATGGACCCGCTGCAAATCGCCGAGCGTCGGGAAGTGCTTCAAGACCGCTGCGGCGTGTTGCCGTACGGCGTCCGGAACTCCGGGCAGCGCGACGGCATCCTCGAGGACGCGCAGCAGCTCCTTGGTTTGCACCAGGGCGCGGGTCCGTTGATATGGTGAGCTCATGACGCAACCACTCCGCTAGTTTGTGATCTGCCGAGTTACCGGCCTCGGGGGCACATTGCGCGCGCAGCGAGGCCTCGCGGCCCGCCGGACCAAGACGGACATGCGGATCAACGACATCGCCGCGATGCTCCAGGCGGCCATTGATCCAATTGGTGTGGCCTGGCGCGCAGCGTCATGGTCCGCCCTCCTTGCCGTCGGTCCGGCCTGTGTACCTGCATCTGTGGACATCTACTCGTCGATGACGCAGCAAGTCAGTGTCACGCCCGTGGGCGCATCGTCGGGGCGCGCCGGCCGGAACTGCGCGGTCGGTGCGCCGCAGCCAAAGCAGGTCAGAAACGGTTCCATCGACCCCCCGGGGTCCAACCTGGTGAGGACCCGTTCAGCCTCATCACGCGAGATGCGCATGTGAACACGGCCGCAGCGCGGGCAGGTGTATTCGCCAAGGATCATGGTGCAATAAGAATCTGATCGAGTTTTCTAAAGGGGTTGCGCGGCTGCGAGCAGCGCGGACAGTCGTTCCACGACGGCCGCCTCGCTGGCTTCCTGGAACCGCTGTCGGGGGCCGTCGCCGCTGAGTGGGAGGAGTTCGACGGTCCAGGGCAGGGCGATCGGCGCCTCATTCGGATCCATCGGGTGTGAGTGCTCGATGCGAACCGCGCAGTCCCGGGCCCAGGACACGGCGGACATCAGTTGCTCCAGCTGCGCCTCGGTTGACATAAGCGCCGTTCGATCAAGTGCTGTTTCAGGGTGCATCACCGTCGTGCTGATCAGCGCCTTCCGGTGGCAAGCGTTCATCCAGGTCTACCCGGACCCCCGCGACGCTCTCGCGAAGGCGTTGGACGAGTTCCGGATCCACGGGAAGCGCCACGTCCTCGATGCTGTCCAGTTCCTTGATGGTCGCTCCCGCCGCGCGCGCCTGCTCCTGGTAGCTCGCGAGCACGCGGGAGACGAATGCGGACGTACCCTGGGCGCCCTTGACGCAGATGTAGACGCTGCCGGTGGTGTCGTTGTGAACGCGGTAGTGGTCTGGGCCCGGCTCGATCTTGGAGATGCCGCTGCTCATCCGCCAGCTATCGCTGCCGAGAAATCCTCCATACCAGGACGCCAGAATCCGGAAATGGCGCTCGCCGGCCGCGTTGGTGATCGCGAGGACCGTCCACCGGTCAGGGGTGTAAGTCGCGGAACTCATCTCGTGGCGTTCCTCTTGGAGGCGATGCCGGCCCAGGAACCGCTGCTCCATACGGTCGACCGAAGCGCTGCATATGATTCGGACATCAGCGCTCCTGTGGCGAAGCACGCTCGCAGCGAGCGCATGTCACCCGAAGCCAACCACCCTTTCGAAGCAGGCCGGGCGATCCGCATCTCGAGCAGGTGACGGCGGACAGCCTCTCTGCCTCGCCGACCAAGGCGTCCACAGCAGCCGCCGGAAACAGCGGCGGATATGACGGTTCCATGTGGATCCGCTGAGTCCCATCCGTTCCCTGGATGTCGATCGTCAGCTTGGCGTCGTGCGCAAACTGATAGTAGAAGCGCAGCGTTCCGAACTTTTCCTTGACCTGGAGCACTTGAAATTCGGCGGCGAGCCGGTCGTCGAGAAGGCGATCAATACCGGCACAGAGCGTTCGGAGAATCCCGGCCCAGCCGGGCGGAAACCACACATCCAGGCGCGCGCCTTTCGCGAAAAGCCGGGGATAGTCGTCCAGCAGCTTGGATACCTGCTGCGGGACCTGGTACTCGGGCTCATTCATGGCTTCTCCAGTTGAATGACCGTGCCGGTGAAGTGCCTGGCAAACCACGTTGGGGCCGGCGATCGCGTCGACTCGATTCGTTCAATCAACTCATGCCGGCTTGTCGCCGATCAAGCCCCGAATGTCAGCTCGAGCTCGTTCCAGTATTCAAGCGGTAGCACGCTCGAGACGGAAATGGTGGTGGGGCGCGGCATCCCGTGCGCGGGGTCCAGGGACGAGGGGGCCAGGATATGTGCCAAGGCTCGTGCATGCTCCTCTATGAGACGCCCTTCGTCTACGGCGGTGTTGTGCTTCTCTCGCAGATCCGAAAGCATGTCGTCGGAGATGCTCAGGCGCGCCTCGAGAAATGGCGTCGGAAGGCCCGTGTGCATGACCAAGCCGACGCTGCTGTGAGGGATGCCGGCCAAGAGGGATCCGACGAAGGCGCCGGCCAGCGGAAGCACGATTCGATGCTGAACCTTCTTAGCCTGGTAGGCCACGACCCAGAACGCGCTCTCTCCGTCTCTGCCGATCAGGTCGGTCGTGATCGCCGCGGACGATCGTGCCGCTTGAAAGCACGAATAGGCCTGGCGCGGGATGGGGGTTATGAGGTTCCAGTGGTCCGTACAGGCTGGGTCCTCCGGCGTCCGTGAGTGCACTAGTTGGCCGTCAACAAGTCGGCCTTCTTCGATCGCGACGTTCACGCGGTCGGCGAGGTTCTCTGATTCCTTCATTGCGCGAAAAACTACTTCTGGGCAGCAATGCTCGCCCACGATGCCGCGCGCGGCAAGAAATTTCCATTACGAAATTCAAGGCGCGAAGAGAGTCCTCCATCGAACGCGTCGACTGCCTATCGAGAGCCCGTCTCCTCACATGGAATGCCTGCCTGCGCCCATGTGACGTCCGTCGGAGTAGCCGCTTCGCTGGGTCTTCGCCGGAGCGTGCCGATCGAACGAGATCCTTTGCCTTGTGCCCATTGCTAGACGGTGTGCGGGGGACGTCCCCGCGCAACGAAGGACAGCATGGGCAAGAAGGGACGTGGCCGACCCGGCATCACTTTGGAGGACGTGAGACGGGCGTGCCGGGAGCTTGAGTTGCAGGGCCGCAAAGTGGGGCCGTCCAATGTACGGCTCGAACTAGGAACGGGCAGCTTCGACACCATCCAGGAGCATTTGCGGACCCTTGGCTATGCCACGCGTCCGCGACCCCGAAAGAAGTGACGTGATCTATGGCGGCCCCGATCGGGGCCGCCTTCCTTTGCATCTCGGGATCCGTTTCTGTGCACCCCTCATTGCGGCACCTGGCGTCAGGCCGGCAAGGCGCCGACGCCTAAACGCACGGGCCTACACCCATCGCGAGTGTTCAACCCATTCGCCCGAATCTGGTGTGCCAGGTCACCACATCCACTGTTAATGACACGCACAGCGCCTTCCTTGCAAAGGAAAGGAGCTGGACGTGAAAGAAAAAGGTCAAGAAAGACGGCTTGAGCAGCTCAAGCGTCATTACACAGCCCCGGTGCCGCTTGATGACACTACGCCGGCAGGGGAACGCCACAGGTTTCGGGCGCCAAAGCGACCGATGACCCTTCCTCCCCTGACCTTTGCACAACTCAAGAATGTGATGATCGAGCGCTCGCGATCTGGCGACGCCGTCTCCGCCAGCTCACTGCCGAACGCGATGAGTGCGCTTGTCCAGTTCATGGCTGAGCGTGGATTTCGAGATGACAGCCTCATCGGCACACACCTGCGCGCCAGCTATTACAAACAGGTGGCCGCCCACGTCAAAGCACTTCGGGAGGAGGGCCGGCCAGGGGCATACATCCGCAACCGAAAGTCGTTGGTCAAGCAGTGGCGCGCGCTGGTATTGGAGCTCGACAGGCAGGCGGCAGCGCAAGGTGGCACCGAGACGCCGCTGCAACGTGCTCTGCGAGAACTGTTGGATGGGGGCCTGCCGCTCAAGACCGTTGCCTCACGCGCACGCGTTCCGCACGCAAGCCTCAAGCGCTGGCTCAGGGGAAGCCTTCCCCAACGCGGGAAGCTCGGTCATCTGCAGAGCCTGGAGCGGTTCTTTGGGCAACCTCCCGGGACCCTGACCGATCTGCTGCCCATTGCGCGACCGTCCGCCGGATCTGAGTCCGCCAGTGAGGCAGAACCGCCGAAGATTGCCTACAGAGCCCGCCTCGGCGAGCAAATCAAGCTGAAGTACCGCTTGAAGGATCCGTGCGAGACCTTGGTCAAGGAGTGGAAAGACTTTCTCCTTCACAAGACCAGCCTGACCGCGTCGGGCCTGAAGCGGCAGAAAAGGGGCAAATGGAACACGACCAGCCGCCCCGTGAAACCCGAAGACAAGGTCCAGTGGTTCGAATCCGTGACGTTCCTTGGACAGAGGACCATTTGCCAGACGGCCGCAATCACCTGGACGCATTTCTCCCAGTACGTGGGATGGCTTTCCTTGGCCGTTGAATCGGGCGGCGCGGGCCTGCCCGCAGAGGCCGTGCAGTCGCTGGCATCCCTTCTGAACCGCGAGCACCTGGAGGCATACATCGAGTGGCGGGTCGCCCGAGCCGGAGGTGTCCTTCATCGTGGCATTTGCAGCATCCTGAAATTGGCTGCGAGCATTTGCCATCCCGTGACCGGCTATCTGACGCAGTGTCGCAACCGCTTCCCCGTGCACCCAGACGCTCGGGACGAACTCGCCTGGAATGCCACGTGCCGTTCCGCCCACGAGGGGGCTCGCCAGCTCATTCAGCACATCGAAAGCACGTGCGAGCTGTCGCGTGACCCGAGCGCGCCTGTGGCCGCCATCCTGTCCCTCCCGAATCCTTTGGCGGCCATCAAGGATGCGACCAAGCGGATGGATGCTGTACGGCCGAGCACCGGGGGAATGGCCGAAGCCATCTGGGCGCGCGACCGACTGATGGTCAAGCTCCTGACCTCCAACCCCCTGCGGGCCAAGAACCTCATTCTGCTCACAATCGCACCAAGCCCCTCGGGCGAACCGGCGCAGCTCCGGGAGGTGAACGGAGTCTGGCGAATCGCGATCGACAAGAAGGACTTTAAAAACCTGGCCGGAGCAGCCAAAGACCGTGCGTATGACATGCCGGTGCGTCGAGAGCTCTGGAGCGATATTGAGGCCTATCGCGACACGTACAGAAAGATGTTGGCAAGCCCTTCGAACCCCTACCTGTTCGTTTCAAGCAAATCCCCGGATGGGCCCATGTACAGCCTGAACCGGCAATTCGAGAACATCTCGAAGCGGTACTTCAGTGATTGCCCTGGGGTCGGTCCGCAAACCATGAGGCACATCGTCGCCACGACGATACTGAAAATGCATCCCAATGCGTGGGCCGCTGCGGCATACGTGCTTCACGATCGCGAAGAAACTGTGCGCAAGAATTACGCTCACCTTGCGAGCGACGATGCTGCGCGGTGGCTGGACGAGATGATGACTAAAGCGCTCTCTGGGCTGTGATCTTTGCCTGGGTCGGGTCGTTCGCAGCTCAGCTGTTGCAGGCCCGTTTGATTAGCTGGGGCACTCTAGGCATGATCTGGCGCCATACGGGCGGATGATCTTGCATACGCAACTCATAAGAGCTCGTATGGGGCGCTGAATGGGGACGCTGCGCCGTAAGCGCCAATTTCCCCCCGCTGCTTAGGTCTAAATGCTGAGGCTGCAAGTGCCTTTGGAACGGCGGTGATCAACGCTGAAAGCCGCGCAGATATCTGGCGGTACTTGGGGGCGCCGGCCTCATCAGGCGGGCGTAGGCGAAGACTCACGCCGCGGAAGGGGGCCTCGCATTGCTGCGCCGTCCTGGGTTCGCTCGCTGCCGTTATGGTGGGGCTCCGCGGGTGCCGGATGAGGCGCGCCGTCCTGCCGATGACGCGCGAGAGCTGACAGCACCCGAAGGCGTAGACACAGCAGCGAATGTGCTGCATCGCGCTCCGCTGGGTTGAGCGCTGAGCTGGCCCGCTGGGACTCAGCGCTGACAGAAGCAGCGTCCGAAAGGAATCCAAGCGAAAAAGAAAACACCCCCGAAGCCTTCCCGCCGCGGGGGTGAACAAGCCGACGATGAAACTAGAAGACGTCGGCCCGCGCAAGATGGTGTACCGCAGATCAATAGTTCTCGCTACTTGCTCGTCGTCCGGGGCGGCTACCACGTCGCCCGTCAGCGGAGCTCCCCTCGTGGCAGGTGACAACCTGCCCAGGGAGTCGTCAGATCGGCGTCGAGCCGACGGTGTCGTCCACCGGCAGTGTCACACCCTCCAGCGACACCGGCGTGGCAGTTTCGTTGGTGCCGGCGATCAGCGATTGCAGGTAGGCGATCAATCCGGCCACACTAGCCTGCGCGGATTGGGGTACGCCGCTGCCGCTGTTGTTTGTGGTGGACGGCGTCGTGCCGCCGCCGTTGTTGGTGGTAGTGGTCGTTGTGCCGCCGCCGTCACCGCCGCCACCGCCGCAAGCGGTGAGTGCGAAGCAGGTGGCGGCCAGCGTCAGCAAAGTTCTGGTCTTCATGGCCGAGCCTCCGCTCAGGGGAAGGTTGTGCCGCCAGCGGGCGCCGGGTTCAGGTTGCCCGGCAGCGGCGCCGTCAGGTACGGGAAGACGGTGTCGTAGTTGGCGGCCGTCTTGCGCACGCCATCGGTCAGCGCCGCCGTGCCGGCGGGTGCATCCGCGGGCTTGCAGCCCACCTGCAGCGTGTCCGTCGCTCCGGTCAGCGCGCAGAGTGCACCCATGGCCACTCGAAGCGACAAGTCGACCACATCGTCGGCGGGCCGACGGCCGTTCGGGAAGCCGGCATTGTCGCCGGCGGCCACGCCCAGCGGATTCTGCGCTCCAGCGGCGGCCGGGGCGATGGAGGTGTTCAGGCGCAGCATCTCGCTGGCGACCACGTTGGCCGGCTGGTTGACGTTCTTGATGCCCTTCAGGAACACGGTCACGAGGTCAGTGCGCGGGAAGTTGGTGGGCGCCGGCGCGGACGGGAACAGCGTTTGAATCAGTGCCGGCAGCGTCGGGTTGGTGACGTAGTCGGCGAACTGCGCGTCGTCTTTGGGCTTGGACGCGTTGAACCTATCCTTGTCATCCAGACCGATGACCACCTCATTGACCAGCGGCATACCAAGCCGCGAAACCTGGGTCCAGGCGCCGCCCGACTTGGCTGCGTTGCCCAGGCCACTGCCGGGGTTGCCGTTGGCCAGCCGTGCCTGCCGCACGCTGGCGGTGGTGAAGGCGCCGATCACGGGTTCGCCGGCGCTGGTCACGCACGAGATCGGCAGTTCCATCGCGATGGTGCTGACGTTCTTGCCTTCCAGGTCGTTGTTGTTGCCGCCGACCTCCGGGCCGAGCGGATTCAGGTTGATCAGGTCGAAGGTCTTGCCGACCGCGATGTAGAACGGCTCCTTGCGCTGGCCGACGAACACGCGCCCGGGCGTGGCGCAGCCGGGGATGTTGACACTGTAGATGTGCAGGTTCGCGTACGCCGCGTAGCCGGCCGCGAAGGTCTTCTCGCCGATGTTGTCGGCCGGCTTGTCGAAGTCGCCAGTGCCGGAGGCCTTGCTGACGCTGCTTCGGGTGCCCGAACGGCGGTCACCGCGCACCATGTCGACCGTGAAGGTTTCGCGCACGTTCAGGCTGGCCGGGTTGATGCCGCTGATCGTGTTGCTGTTGATGAGGGGAATCTTGACCGACTTGCCGCCGACGGTGAGCGCGGCAGCCTTGGATGTGTTCTTGAAGCGGAACTGGAAGGTCAGGTCCTCGACGGCGTCGCCGTTGTTGTCCAGGTGGATCTCGTACAGCGCGTCGGGATCGAACATGGAGAAGTTGGGGCCGCCCTGGGGATCCTGGAACGGCATGTAGTTGGCCAGGACGGTGACGAAGTCCTGCCGTCCGGTTTCGTAGCTTCGGAACATGTACAGGTCCGTGGCGTCGAGCTTGGGCATGCCGGTCAATGCCGGCGATTCACGGTGGCTGGAAGCCAGGGATCCAGTGGCGGCCAGGGCCAGCATGCATGCCGGCAACAGGCGCAGGGTTGCTTTCATCGGGTTCTCCTGTGAGGATTTGAACTGCTCGGTCTCGATATGACTCGTGCGGTTTCATTCTTGGAGCCCGTCCTTCCCTCGCCTTGTAGGACAGTCGTTGCCGCCCACGTTCGCGGACGTAATAAGGTGCTGCTGCCACGACACATCCTGAGCAGACGCAGATGACGCGACATGGCGGTTGGTACCGACAGGAACCGTTCACCGGCCAGACTAGCGTGGGGCAGCACCGCCCTCCGGTCCCTTCCCTGAACCTCCTCTCCCGCACCCTGTTTCGCCTCATCCTCGGATGGGCATGCGTCGTGGCCCAGGCGAGTTGGGCGCATGACAGCTGGATTCGTGCGATGCCAGGCGGCGCGTCGCTGGAGATCGGTACCGGCAACCGGTTCCCCGTAATGGACGTGGGCGTCGGCCCCGACAACGTGAAGCAGTCGCATTGCACCGATGGTGAGAGCGTGGTCACGCTGCAGGCCGGCATGGCCGGGCCGCGCTCGCTGCCACTGGTGCCCACGGGGGGCTTGCAGCCGCTGGCATGCTGGGTCGAGCTCGGCGCGCTCGACGTTGTCATCGACCCGGCCCTGGTGCAGGTCTACTTCAATGACATCCAGGCCCCTGCGGCGACGCGGCAGGCATGGGCCGATCAGCAGGCGCGCGGCCTGCGCTGGCAGGAGACCTACCGGAAGTTCGCGCGCATCGAGCTGGCGGCGGCGGCTGAGGCGCAGACGACGCTGCGGTTGCAGGCCCGCAAGCCGGCCGGCCTGCCGCTGGAGATCGTGGTGCTGGGCGAACAAGCGCTTGCTGCGCGTGCACCGCTGCAATTCCAAGTGCTGCGCGATGGCACGCCGCTCGCGGACTTTCCGGTCGAATTCGTCAGCGCGCGCAGCCCGGTAGGAATCTGGCGCCGCACTGACGGGCAGGGGCGCCTGCGCGAATCGCTGCCATTTCCGGGCCGGTGGCTGTTGCGCGGCACGGACCTTCGCCCCGCGCCTGGCGAAGTCGACCGATGGGCCAGCCGCTTCGTCACCCTCGCAATCGAGTTGCGCTGAGCGCCCGGATCAGCAGATGGTGGCGTCCGCCGCCAGGCAGTAGGTCCACACCAGCCCTGCAGCGGTTCGAATCGTGGGCAATTCCGCCTTCGGGATACGGCACGGTCGCAGGTCGAAGTGGCACACCGTCCCGATGACGTCTCCACGCGGCTCGAACACCGGCACGCCGCAGTAGGCAATCACCGCGCTGCCCTGCATCCAGGGGAAGCGCGGATCGACCTGGCCGTTCTCGACATTCAGGACATCGCCGCCCGACCCGGTGATGCCGCAGTAGGTCTGGCTCACCGGCGCATCCTGGCCACCGGACTCGCCCGGGGCCTCGCGGTCGAACAGGCAGACGTTGCGCAAGATCGCGCCGTCGAAGCGGTACACGCCGGTAAAGCGGAAGTCGACGCGGTTATTCAGGAACCCGAGCGCAGCGTACAGGCCGTCGCGGACCAACACATCCCGGAAGGTAGAGGTTCGGCCAACGGAAGTCACACCGTACTCTATTGGCCGGTCCGGCCATCAGATGTCGGACACCAATCCATTTGCACTACCGACAACGGCGAAGCGCGAATAAGCCGCCGGCTCCTGCCGGGATTCAACGAGCCGGAGTGACGGCTCGCGGTCATATCGCGAAGCTCGGTTTGTGATCGACCGGAACCAATGGTTGGCTGCGCGGGCACTCGTGGTCCGTTGGCGCAGTTGGCCTCCAGTCACGCTAAGTCAGCTTCACCTGCAGCAAGCTGGACCCGGGCTTCGGGCTCAGGTAGTCGCCGTTGCGGCCCCGGCTATTACGCGGGACACGCCGATCGCTGCGCAGGGTCGTCTAGTTAGTCGCTGCTACTGCGAGGGTTCCGGCTCTGCACCGATCCGGGGCAGGATGACGGTGAATGGGCTGCCATGCCCGGCCCCGAGGCTGCGCACCTCCACCTGGCCCTGATGCTCCGACACCAGGCGATGGACGAGCGTCAAGCCGATGCCCAGGCCTCCCTCCTTCACCCGGTCGGGAGCGCCCTGGACAAACAGGTCAAAGATGTGTGGCAACAGATCGCCCGGGATCCCGATGCCGCTGTCGACAACGTCGACGATCGCCGACTCCGCGTCG
This sequence comes from Ramlibacter pinisoli, assembly GCF_009758015.1. NCBI lineage: Bacteria > Pseudomonadati > Pseudomonadota > Betaproteobacteria > Burkholderiales > Comamonadaceae > Ramlibacter > Ramlibacter pinisoli. The sequence goes on along the minus strand of NZ_WSEL01000009.1, from coordinate 1,515,078 downwards.
GCCCGCGACGAGATCTGGATGCTGCCACCCGGTGGCGTGTAGCGAGCCGCGTTCTGGATCAGGTTCGAAAAGACCTGCTCCATCCTGGAGGCGTCCGCAATGACCCAGATGGGCTCGGCCCGCAACTGGGTCGAGAGCTCATGCGATTTGCCGGCTACGACCGCCCGGCCCGTCTCCTCCCAGTAGAAGTCGCCCGAGTAGCCGAAGCTCCAGTAGGCCACGAGTTCGGCGGTGTCGGTGTTGTAGGTGCGGCCTTCGATGACTTTCACGATTGCTCCAGTGCAAGTTGGGTTGGCGCCGCTTGCGAAGCCCATCCCCGGGCGGCGTTCATTGAATAGCGATGACAACGAACGAAAATTTCGCAATCGCGCGCGGGCCCGCCGGCCGCTCGTCCTGGGATCCAACCAGGAAGCCTGAGCGGCACCAGGTGTCCGCGCTACGGTTGCTACGGTAATTACCGTAGCGCGGCGGTCAGGTCGCGGCGTTGCGCCGCTGCTTCGGTGCTGGCTGGGTGCCCTGCAGCCGGGCCATCGCGTCCAGCAGCTGCTGGCGCAGCGACTCGCACTGCCCCTCCAGGGTTGCCGCGCGAGCCAGTTGCTCCTGCGCCTGGGTGCGCGCCAGCTCCAGGGCCTGGGTGACTTGGCTGTTCTGCGCTTCGAGGCGATCGAGCCGCTGCGTCAGGAAGTGGCCGTGCGAGCGCTCCCGCTCGATGGTCTGCAGGGCGATCGTGAGCTGCTGCTGCAGCTGCTCGCCTTGGCGCTCCAGCTGTCCGATGTGCTCCTGCGCGAAGGTGAGCTCCGAGGTGGCCTTCTGCACCTGGGTCTGCGCTGCCTGTCGCAGTTGCTGCACTTGCCGATCCGCTTCCTCCTTGGCTGCCCTCCACAGGACGCGGGCGAACCGATCTGTCCTGGCCGCGATCTCGGGCGGCGGCGGCGCAGCGTTGCGCTCCTCGTTCCATTTCTCCAGTTCTGGCCCGATGCTGCTGTAGCTGCCGCCGGTGCGGGCCTGCAGGCGGCGGAGGGTCGGCTCCACGCCCTGGGCGTGCAGCTCGTCGCAGGCGGCGAAGACCGCTTCCTTGGTGGCTAACTTTTTCATGGTGTGCTCCTCGGTCAGATGAACTGCTGCATCGAGAACCCGAGCGCGCGCTGCAGCGCGAGCACTTGCGGGTCAGGACGGGGCAGGAGATGGGCTCGTCGAGGCAGGAGCTGGCCGCCTAGCGACGCGGCCGCGCGGGGCGCGCCGGCGCCGACTCCGGGTCCGCGGCCATGGACGCCCGCAGGTTCGGGACGACGTAGCGCTTGATCGTGTTCAGGCGCTTGTGCCCCGTGGCTTCCTCGGCCGCTCGGAGCGCCTCGTGTGGCTCCTCACGGTCCAGCTTGGGTGACGCCGAAGATCTTGCGCAGGTCGAGCTCGGACACCGTGTACTTGTTGCGGTTGAGGAAGCCGGGCGCAGGTCCTTGCTCTGGAAATCGGACACGCCCGCGGCCTCACAGGCGGCTTCGATCTGCTTGCAGATGTCATCCGGACCATTGAAGGCGGGGAACAGGGGGCCGTTTCCGTGTAGCTTCTTGCGGTCCAGCAGGAGCTGGGCAGCAACCAGCGACAGCTGCACGTCTCGTCTCGTTGCCGTTTTGTGATACGTCTTGTGCTTGAACAGGTGCAGGCGGCCGCCGAAGAGGTGCCCTTCTTCGTCATAGAAGAAGGTCACCTGCGAGCCATGGGCCTCGCTCACTTCTTTCGGACGGCAGCCAGTCTCGTCCAGCACCTGGATCAGAATGCCCAGGGGGCTGTCGAGGCCGACGGCGCGCAGGGCCGCATCGGTTGTCTTGACTCTCATGCTGCGCTCCACGACGTGAATTGCACAGAGGCGAACTGAATCCGCGGCGGTGCCTTCTCAGCCGTCCGGTCTTGGCGCGCGGCGCGCGTCGAGAGGCTGCCGGCCATCGCCGCAGCGAGTGCCTGGCCGTGCCACTGTTGGGCCAGACTTTGTTGGTCGAAGGTTCGGGGCCAGAAGTAGCGGCTACCGCGCCACATCGGGGCCCGAAAGTTGATCATGCCGGTCTTGCCGGCGACTGCTTTGACGCTCACGTTGCGCTCCAGAGGTTGATGAAGTTGATGAAGTGAAGAGAGATAGGAAAGAGCTAGTTCAAGAGTTGCGGTGGTATACTGAATGCCCAACAGTTGGGCGCTGTGCAGACCTGCGCAATCGGCGGACTTGTTGGTCTCCACCCTCGCGCAAACGGTTTGCTGGCCGCGATCGCCAGACCAGGCTGTGCGTCGATCCGGCGACCCGGGGCATCGGGAATTTTTGGAATGCATTCCTGGAGCCCCCGCGACGAACAAGGGTCGAACTTGGGATTTTTGGAATTCCGAATCGGCCGCCAGCCCGCGCCAGATCTCACTTCTGCCACCGGCCTGTCACGCCGGGGGTCGCGGGTTCGAATCCCGTCCACTCCGCCAAAATCAGCGGTCCGCCGCGGAAAAGCGCCCACTCACCAGTGGGCGCTTTTTTTTCAGCTCGGAACACTCGCTCCAGCGTGTGTCTCCTGTCGAGAAGGTGCCGTGCGTCGCGCAGGCCCGAGCAAACCTACTCGACCCAAACCCGCAGCGATGCCAGCTTGGCCTGGTACGCGCGCACCACGGCCTGCGCCCGGTGCCATCCCAACGTCCCGATCGTGCGCCAGGCGTCCAGCGTGCGCAGGCGGACGAATGTCCGGACGTCGAGGACGCAGTCGATGCGTGCAGTGCCCGTGACGCGCAGCCCATCCCAGGTGAGCACGTGCATCCTTGCTTCGTGCCACGCCCGCGCCGGCGCGGACAGCGCCAGCAGCAGGACGAAGGCGGCGCCGTAGACGAGTGCGGCCTCGGTCACCGGCAGCCGCTGGAGGGTGAGCGAGCCGAAGAGGACCGTACGCAGGAGCAGCACCGGCGCGACCGCCGTCGCCAGCAGCACCACACCGCTCAGAAAGCACTGTCGCAGGTAGGCCGGCAGGCGGGCGGCCCAGGCGATCGGCGCCTGCGCCAGACGGGTGTGCGTGAAGCGCAGCCGCCGCAGGTTGAAGGCCTGCCAGGCGAGCAGCGGCCATGCGACCGCAGCCGCTGCGGCTGTCCCGAGCAGCCACTGCAGGTCGGTCATGGATGCGGCGGCGGCACGGGCGGCGACCTGCGGCTGCGCGAAGGCCCAGGCGACTCCCAGCAGCAGGAGCGGCCAGCTGGCGCGATAGACCTCGGCCATCGGGGCTTCGAAGGTCAGCCGCATCCCACGCCACTGGATCGCGTCGATGGTTCTTGCCGCTGCGGTGGTCCACAGGACGGGAAAGAACAGGACGGCGCCGACGATCAGCAGGGGCAGCGGGGGACCATGTCCGAACTCGTCGGCCACCCGCAGGGCAACGAAGGCGGCGACCAGCACGATCGCCGGCCAGCGCCGGCGCGCGACCGGCACGTGCTCGATGGGCGCGCCATCGATGGTGGTCCGGCTCGCGAGGTAGTCCGCCGTGTGGCGGCGGGCCACCGGCGTGTAGAGGCCGCCGAGGACGACGTTGATGAGGAAGTCGCGGCGGGAACGCCGGCGCAGTTCCTCGCCGCTGCCCGTGAAGGCGACCGCCACTGCACGCATGCCGGCGATTGTGAGGGGCCGCGGCACGGCCGGGGCGGGAGGCCGTGGCCGGAAAGAAGAACGGCCGTCGCGGGGACGGCCGTTGCCAACAGGGCGGGGAGCGCGCGTTAGGCCGCGGCGTCCTTCAGCTTCTTGAGCGGGCGCACCTTCAGTTTCACCGAGGCGGGCTTGGCCTTGAAGACCGTCTCTTCCTTGGTGAACGGGTTGATGCCCTTGCGCGCCTTCTTGGCCGGCACCGCGATCGCCGTGACCTTCAGCAGGCCCGGGAGCTGGAAGCTGCCGGCGCCCTTGCGATTGACGGACGCGATCATCGTGCTCTCGAGCGCGGCCATCACGGCCTTGACGGCCTTGGGCTCGACACCGGTGGTCTCGGCCAGGTGGGTGGCCAGGCTGCTCTTGTTGAACACTTCCTTGATGGGCTTCATCGGGCCGGCAGCCGCCTTGGTGGGAGCTGCCTTGCGGGCCGCCTTCGCGGGCGCCTTGGTCTTGCCGGCAGCAGCCTTCGGGGTGGATGCAGTCTTGGTCGATTTCTTCGCAGTTGCCATGGTTGCCTTGTGATTGGTTGGTCTTTGCCTCGCGATTCGAGGTCCGGCGATTCTAAGTTCGGCGCCGGCAGGCAAGGCAAATCACGTGCATGGAACCGATGCAACCAGGCCGAGCCGGCGCAACGGGGTGTTACTCCGGACCCCAGCCCGAGCGTTGGGGTGCCTACACTGCCGGCTTTCCATGAAGGACCCATCGATGAACAAGACCGAGCTCGTGCAATCTTTGGCTTCCACCACCGACCAGACTCAGGCATCCGCCCTCCGGTCCATCGATGCCTTCGTCAAGATCGTCTCCGACGAGCTCGCGAAAGGCGGAGAGATCGTGATTCCCGGCTTCGGCAGCTTCAAGAGGGCTGACCGGGCGGAGCGCGCCGGCCGCAATCCCAAGACGGGCGAGGCCCTGACGATCGCCGCGTCCACGACCGTGCGGTTCATCCCGGGTGCCGCGCTGAAGGGCGCCGTCAACAACCGGAGCGACTGACCTCCTGCTGCGGCGCCGCCCGCAGCGACAATGCCGCCATGGTTCACGACACCGCGGCGGGCACGCCGGTCCTGCGCACGCTCGCCAACGGGGTCAGGCTGCTGGCCATCCCCATGCCCCATGTGCGCAGCGCCAGCATCGGCGTGTTCCTGCACGTGGGCTCGCGCGACGAGACGCCGGCCACCAACGGCATCGGCCACGTCCTGGAGCACATGGCGTTCAAGGGAACGACCACCCGGTCCGTGCAGGCCATCAACCTGGATGCCGAGCGGCTGGGCGCGGACGTCAATGCGTTCACCGGCAAGGACACGACCGGCTACTTCATGACGGGCCTGGGCCGGCACGCGGAGCAACTGCTGCGCATGACGGCCGACATTGTCCTGAACAGCACCTTCCCCGAAGCCGAACTGCAGCGCGAGCTGGAGGTGATCCGCCAGGAGGCGATCGAGTACGAGGAAGACCCGCAGGAGAGCTCCAGCGACCTGCTGGACCGTGCGATCTGGGGCGACGATCCGATGGGAATGCCGGTGATCGGCACCGTGGCGAACATCGAACGCTTCAGCCGCCAGGACTTGGTCGGCCACGTGCAAGCCCACTACGCGGCGGACAAGACCGTCGTCGCCGCGGCCGGCAACTTCGACGTCGCCGCCTGGCTGGCCCTGGCCGCCGAGCTCTTCGCCGCGATGCCGGCATCGGCGGCCCGCGCCGACGCGCGGCCCGTCGTGCCGGCGACCTACGTCGGCCATGCCCTGGGCCGGCGCTTCACGCAGGTCTCGCAGGTGTTCCTGAACATGGCCTACCCGCTGGCGCCGGCGGCGCAGGACCAGCTGCCGCAGCAGCGCTGGCGCCTGGCGGCTTCGCTGGCCGCCAATTTGTTCGGCGGCGGGATGTCAGCTCCCCTGGTGGACACGGTGCGCGAGCAGCTCGGCCTGGCCTACACGGCCCATTCGACGGTGGACAGCGGAGACGCCTGGGCCAACTTCGTGGTGCAGGCGGTCACGACACCGGACAAGCTCGATGCGCTGGTGACGGCCACCGGCCGCCTGCTGCGGGCGCAGGCCGGCGCCATCGACCCGGTGCACCTGGAGCGGGCCAAGAACCAGCTGACGGTGTCGCGCGTGCGCGCCGGCGAGAGGACCTATGCCACCATGGAACAGGCGGTCGAGGAGCTCTTCGCCAGCGGGACCGTCACGTCGATACCGCAAGCGCTCGCCCTGATCGACGACATCGACGCGGACGAAGTGCGGGCGGTGTTCGAGCGCATGCTGGCCAACCCGATCGCGCTGGCGATCACCGGCAAGGGCGCCAGTGCCCGGGGCGCGCGCCAGCTGGTGGCCTCCCTGGCGGCCGCCGACCGTTAGCCGGAACAGCCTTTCTCCTTGCGGCCGGCGTGGCCATCGCCGGTCCTTCCTGACGCCGTGCAGATATGAAGGTAACCTTCACAGCTAGCCTTCCTAGTCAGCACCCGCATGGCCACCGACACTTCCCAGCCCGACCTTCCCGCGCAGCTGGCCGTCGAGCTGCATGAGCTCGTGGGCAACCTGCGGCGGCGGCTGCGCGAGCAGGCCGATGCGGGCGACCTGCCGCCTTCCCAGGTCGCCGTGTTGCGGCGGCTGGAACGCCAGGGCCCCCTCACCGTCAGTGCGCTCGCGCGGGTCGCCGGCATCCGTCCCCAGTCCATGGGCGCGACCGTCGCCGCATTGCAGGAGGCCGGCCTGGTGACGGGCACGCCCGACCCGGCGGACGGGCGCCAGACGTTGCTGTCGCTCACGCCGGCGTGCCGCAAGTGGATCCGCCAGAACCGCGCGGCCAAGCAGGACTGGCTGCTGCGCGCGATCCACGCGGAACTCAGCGCGCGTGAACAGCAGGAGCTGGCACGCGCCCTCGCGCTGCTGAACCGCGTCGTCCACTCGCAGCCCGCCGCCGCGGGCGGGGCATCCGGGCCGTGAGGACCACCTTCCGCTCCCTCGCGGGCTACAACTACCGGCTGTGGGCGGCCGGCGCCCTGGTCTCCAACGTGGGGACCTGGATGCAGCGCACGGCCCAGGACTGGATCGTCCTCACGCAGCTGACCAACCAGGACGCCACGGCGGTGGGCATCGTGATGAGCCTGCAGTTCGGACCGCAGTTCCTGCTGCTGCCGCTCACCGGCTACGTGGCCGACGGGCTCGACCGGCGCAAGCTGCTGTTCTTCACGCAGGCCGCCATGGCGCTGCTCGCGCTCGGGCTGGGCGTGCTGACGCTGCTGGATGCGGTGCAGCTGTGGCATGTCTACCTGTTCGCCTTCCTGCTCGGGTGCGTCACCGCCTTCGACGCCCCCACCCGCCAGAGCTTCGTGGCCGAGCTGGTGGGCGACGCCCACCTGTCGAACGCGGTGGCGCTGAACTCCACGTCGTTCAACGCGGCCCGCATGGTCGGGCCTGCGGTTGCGGGCGTCCTCATCGCCGCCGTCGGTTGCGGCTGGGTCTTCATGCTCAACGCGCTGTCCTTCGTGGCCGTGCTGGGGGCCCTGGCCCTGCTGCGTCCTGGTCAATTCCATCCACGGGTGGCCGGCGGCGGCCAGCGCCGCGGCGTGGCCGACGGCATGCGCCATGTCTGGCACCGTCCGGACCTGCGCGTGGTCCTGGCCATGTTCTTCCTGATCGGGGCCTTCGGCATCAACTTCCCGATCTACATCTCCACCATGGCGGTCTCGGTGTTCCATGTGGGCGCCAGCCAGTTCGGCCTGCTCACCTCGTCCATGGCCGTCGGCTCGGTGACCGGTGCACTGATGGCGGCGGGGCGGGAGAAGCCGCGCATGCAACTCCTGCTGGGGGCCGCCCTGGCCTTCGGCACCTTCCTCCTGGTCGCGGCCGTGATGCCCAGCTACCGGCTGTTCGCGGTGGCCCTGTTCTTCGTCGGCCTGTCGACGCAGACCTTCACGACGACCGCGCACAGCGCCGCGCAGCTGTGGTGCGACCCCGCGCTGCGCGGCCGCGTCATCGCGCTGGTGCTCGCCGTCTCCGCCGGCAGCACGCCGCTGGGCGCGCCGCTGATCGGGCTGGTGGCCAACACGCTCGGGCCACGCTGGTCGCTGGTGGCCGGCGCCAGCTCGGGCTTCCTCGCCGCGATCGTGGGCCTGTCGGCGCTGGCGCGCCAACGCCGGGCAGCGCGCGCGGCCTTGGCCGCGAATGCCGGCGCGCGCACCGGTTAGAGTGCTCCGATGCTTTCGCTTCGCTCCCGTATCGCCCGGTCCCCGCGGTTCGCCATGGTGGTCGGCAAGACGCTGTTCCTGGCCGGCAGCATCCTCGTCCTCGGCGCGGTGTTCGCGCGCGCCGACCTGTCGAACCTGAACGCGCAGCGGGTGCAGGCCAACCAGGCGCCGCTGCACAGCTTGGCCCAGGCCTACCCGCAGTACCCGACCTGGCTGGTGCCCGAAGGGCCGGTGGGCTTCAGCATCGCGGCCGCGCTGGTCCTGGCCGGGCTGGGCGTGGTCCTGCTGGCGGAAAAGGCGATCAAGCGCTAGCCGGGAGTCGACGGCCCGACGGCCTCGCGTTGCAACCCGGCCGTTATTTCGCGTCCGGCACGAACATGTAGCCGGCGTTGCGCACCGTCCTGATCACGCGCGGCTCGCCCGCCGGATCGGGTTCGACCTTGCGGCGCAGGCGGCCGATGCGGATGTCGATCGAGCGGTCGAACGGCTCCCACTCGCGGTTGCGCGTCTTCATCAGCAGCTGGTCGCGTGTCAGCACCCGGTTGGGGCTGGCGAGGAAGGCCGTGAGCAGGTCGTATTCCATGGCCGTGATGGCCACTTCCGCGCCGCCGGCCTCGAACAGGCGGCGCGACTGCAGGTCGAGCTCGCAGCGGCCGAAGCCGCGCCGCTGCGGCGCTGCTTCCGGCCTGCCGGCGGCGCCGGCGGGTGCGGCCGGCCTGGCCTGCAGCCGGCGCAGCACGGTCTTGATGCGGGCCAGCAGTTCGCGCAGGTCGAAGGGCTTGGCGATGTAGTCGTCGGCACCCAGCTCCAGGCCGACGATGCGATCGACCACGTCGCCCGAAGCGGTGACCATCAGGATGCCCACGTCGTAGTGCTCGCGCAGGTAGCGCGCCAGCGCCAGGCCGTCCTCGCCGGGCAGCCGGACGTCCAGCAGCACGGCGTCGGGCAGTTCGCGCTCGATCTCGGCCCGCATCTGCGCGCCGTTGCCGGCCTGCGCGACGTCGAAGCCATGGCCGTGGAGATAGTCGTGCAGCATGGTGCGCACCGACGGGTCGTCGTCCACCACCAGCAGCCGAGTTCGCTCGTCCATCGCCGGATTTTCCCGCGGTCGATACAAAAACGCTACGCGCCGTGCACCGCCTGCAGCGTTGTGGTTACCGACGCACGCCATTGTTGCCGGACGGCCTTGCAGGGCCGACAGCAAGGAGTGTGCGATGACCAACCTTCTTCTCCTGACCCACCTGCGCGAACTGCTGGGCTGGGCGGCCACCTGGCTGGCGGAGGCGCGGCGCCGTGCCGCGGCCCGCCGTGAATTCCAGGCCCTGGACAACGCGGCGCTGCGCGACCTCGGCATGGCACGTTCGGAGTTCGGCTCGTTCTGGGCCGAAGCGCACGGCTCGGCCGAGCGCACCCGGCGCCGCGTCGACACGTCCACTCATGGAGGCCTGCGCTGACTCAGGCGAGGGGCCGCGCTCCCTGCTCGAGGAGCCGGCCCAGCAGCGGCCGCAGGGTCGCCGGGTCGATCGGCTTGCGCAGCAGGCTGGCCACGCCGCAGTCGTCGAGGTCCTGCTGCGTGATGTCGAATGCATTGCCGGTGTACAGCAGCACCGGCAGCCGCGGCCGCTCCCGGCGCGCTTGCCGCGCCAGCGCCAGCCCGGTCATGCCGGGCATGGTCTGGTCGGTGAGCAGCAGCTCGAACCGCTCGTCCGCTGTGGCCAGGCGACGGGCGGCCGACTTCGGGTCGCACTCCAGCACCACGTCCAGCCCCCAGCTGCGCAGCAGGTCCTGCATGAAGCCGCTGACGATGGGCTCGTCCTCGACCAGCAGCACGCGCCCGCGCAGCCTGGCGGGACTCGCCGCGGCAACGGTCGCCGGCGCACCGCGGGCCTTGCTGCTGGGCTGTTCCGTGGCAGCCGGCAGCAGGACCCGGAACAGGGACCCATGGCCGGGTTCGGTGCGCACCTGGATGTGGCCGCCGTGGTCGTGCAGGATGCCGTGCACCATGGCCAGGCCCATGCCGGTTCCGCGGCCGACTTCCTTGGTCGTGAAGAAGGGCTCGAACATGCGGTCGACCACATCCTGGCTCATGCCCCGGCCGTCGTCCTCCACCTCGAACCCGACCCATCGCCCGCCGTCCAGCTGCGCGCTGCACGAGGCGCAATGGCCCCAGGCCGGCGCGTGGACGATGCGCAGCCGGATCGTGCCCTGCTCGCCGATGGCGTCGCGGGCGTTCAGGCACAGGTTGAGCAGCGCCTGCTCGAACTGCACCGGGTCGGCCAGCACCGGCGGCGGCGTAGCGGTCTCCTCGTCGTCCGCCTCGGACTCGACCGCAATGGAGGAGGGCAGGTTGGGCCGCAGCAACTGCAGCACCTGGGCCGTCACCTGCGCCGGTGCCAGCAGCTTGCGCTCACCGTGGCGCGGGCGCGAGAACGCCAGCAGCTGCGCCACGTGCTCGCGTGCGCGCTCGGCCGCCAGGCGCGCCTGGGCCAGGTCGCGCACCAGCTCCTGGTCCTGCGCGGCCGGAGGGCGCTCCTGCGCCATCTGGATGTAGCCGAGCACGCTGGTCAGGATGTTGTTGAAGTCGTGCGCCAGCCCGCCGGTGAGCTGCCCGATGGCCTCCATCTTCTGCGCCTGGCGCAGCTGCCGCTCCAGCTCCGCCCGGCGCTGTTCGGCCGCCACCCGGGCCGTGCTGTCGCGCACGGCGTACAGCACGTGCGGCTGGCCGCGGTAGGTGACGGCCGTGCCCTGCACCTCGGCATGCAGGATCGAGCCGTCCTTGCGCACGCTGCTGATCTCGAAGCGCAGTTCCTTGCCGGCCAGTGCCAGCCGGTGCCCCACGCGCAGGCGCGCGCGCAGGGCCGGATCGAGCTGCGCCAGCATGCCGTCGGCCGCCAGCACTTCCTCGCGCGCATAGCCGGTCATGGCCAGGTAGGCCGGGTTGACCTCGACCGCGCGGCGGTCGGCGTCGCGCAGCACCAGCCCGTCGGCCGAGGCATCGAAGATCGCGCGGTACTGCTGCTCGCTGTCGTGCTGGGCCCGTTCGGCCTGCTTGGCCTGGGTGATGTCGCGGCCGATGTACAGCACGTGCGGCCGTCCGCGGTGCAGGGTCGGCACGCCGCGCAGTTCCAACTCGCGGCGGGTGCCGTTGCGATGCAGCAGTTGCGTCTCCAGGCGCACCGTGGCGCCCGCCAGGGCCTCCTCGTGCAGCGCGCGGATGGTGGCCCTGGCATCCTGGGGATTGGCCACGATGCGGTCCAGCCCGATCACCTCTGCCCGCGCGTAGCCGCTCCACGCCTCGTAGGTGGCGTTGACGTCGACGATGCTGAAGTCGGCCGCACGCAGCACCATGGCGTCGACCGAGGCGTTGAAGATGACCCGGTACTGCTCTTCGCTGTGCTGCAGTTCGCGTTCGCGCTGGCGCCGCTCGCTGATGTCGCGCACCACGGCCAGCGCATGCGGGCGGCCGCGGTGCTGGAAGGGGATCACCCGCAGGTCGGCCTCGAAGCCGGTGCCGTTGGGTCGCAGCACCCGGGTCTCCAGGTGCGTGCTCTCGCCGGCCAGCGCCCGGCGCACCATCTCCAGCCGTCCCCGGACGTACTGCTCCGGCATGTAGCTCGGATAGGTGTTCCCCACGATCTCTTCCCGGGCGTGGCCGTACAGCGCCGCCCCGGCGGGGTTGACGTCGACCACCTTGGGTTCCTCGTCCCACAGGAACAGCCCGTCGAGCGAACTCTCGAAGATCGCGCGGTACTGCTCCTCGCGCTGGCTCAGGTCTTCGACCGCCTGCTTCTGCGCCTGGTCGGCGCGCAGCCGCTCCACCTCCGCCGCGGCGCGCACCGCGAAGATCTTGAGCGTGGCCTTCACCCGCTCCAGCTGGGCCAGCGGCCGCCGCGACGCGACCGCTACGAGGCCCAGCGCCTTGCCGTCGGGCCCCGCCAGGGGATGTCCGGCATAGCCTTCACTGCCCAGCTGGCGCAGGTCCTTGCTGTCGGGAAACAGGGCCTGCACGCCCGACGGGTAGGCGCGGAAGCACTGGCCCAGCACGGTCGCGCAGGGCGTCCCGGCCAGGGGGTACGGGATGTCCTGGTGCACCTGGCCCCCGCAGGACATGGCGAGCATCCGCATGCCGCCTTCCACCGTGGCGTCGGGCTGCGCGATGAAGGCGACGTCCACCTGCAGGATGGTGGCCAGCAGCCGCACCAGGCCTTCGAACACCGAGCCGCTGCGCGACTCGGACACGCCGAGGGCGACCGCCCGCAGGGTCTCGTCGGTGCGCGCGCGTTCGATCTCCGCTGCGGCGCGTGCCGCCACCACCTCCAGCAGCGACTGCACCGTGCCCGCCTCGACGGCGGGCGGCTGCCGCCGGTCCATGGCGGCGACCACGCCGAGCGGCTGGCCGGTGCTGTCGGCCAGGGGAAGCGCCCAGGCGATGGCCATCCGTTCGCCGGCGAAGAACGAGTCGGGGCCACGCTGGTCGAGGGCAGCCGCCGGGAACTTGAAGTTGGGATGGAGCTTGTGGTCCAGGCTGACGGCCAGGGTGCGCAGCAGGCCGGGGCCGTCGGCGGCCACCGCCAGCAACACCAGCGGCACGTCCAGCGTGGCCGCCAGTTCCCGCACGAGATGGTCGAACAGGCGCGGGCCGCGCGCCTGCGCGGTGGCCAGTGCCAATCGCGCCAGGGCCTGCGCGCGACCGGCCGGCAGGGCCTTGCGCGGTGCCGTCGCTGGGAGCGCGTGGCTGCTCATGTTTTCAGTCTAGGAGCGGGTTGGTGCGGTGCCCAGGAAATTACCTTGCGGATACAAGCGGGATACATGCTGGCACCGGGTTCCCGCGGACCGGGAAGCGGCCCGGGCCGCTGGTGCAACCCGGGCCGGCCGTGCTCCCGCCGGCTCTTCATTGGGCGGCGGCGGTCGCGCTGCCGGCCATGGTGGCCGCGGGGCGCGCCACCCGGGTGACGATGGTGCCGGCCTGGCCGCCCTCGAACACCTGGGTGTCGTGGCTGGCCGCGACGGCTTCCTCGCGCACCTGGGTCCGCGACCGCGTGCTGATGAAGGGCGCGTACATGGCCTGCCCGTAGCTGCTCTGGTAGCCGCTGCGCGAGTCCAGGTGACGGGCGGCGTCACGCCCTTCGGCGGAGACGGTCGCGCGATCGGCCTTGCTGGTGAACGGCGCCGTCGCGAACGTGTTGGCGGACTGCCCGCCCTCGAACGGACCAGCCAGCTGGGCCTGGGCCAGGGCGTTGCCACTCGAGAGGCTGGCGGCCAGGACGGCCGCGGCGACGCTGCCGAGGTAAGCGAGGGTGGAAGCGGTGCGCTGGTTCATGACGATCTCCGCGAGCGAGGGATGGAAGAAGGTGTTGGTGGCCCCGCTCATTGCCACCTGCCCCTTGGATGACTGCAGTCTGGGCGGCGGAGGTATTCACTCCGTGTCCGTCGTGCGCGGGTTTGTATTCGGTCGGTATCGGGGGCGATCCGGGCGTGCCGCCGGCCCGGCGGTCGCGCCTCGAACCAGCTGGGCTGTCGGCCGGTAGACTGGCGCCCGAAGCCACGCAAGCAGATGGACAAGCCCGCCGCCAGCCGCTATCGAGGCGACTTCGTCGCCTGGGCCGGCGTGTGCGGCTTCATCGGCGAGGGCGGCGGCGGGGCGCCGATCGCGCCGCACTCCCACTACGCGATCCAGCTGGCGCTGGGTGCGCCCGCCGGCTTGCGCATCCAGTTCGGCCGCCATGGCGAGTGGCAAACGTGCGCCGCGGCGCTGGTGCCCTCCAGGGCCACCCACACCATCGACGTGACCGGCTGCCAGATGAGCGCAGTCCTGTTCATCGAGCCCGAAACGCCGGCGGGCAAGGCGTTGTCCGCGCGGCTGCAGGGACGGCTCGAACTGATCGACCCGGACGTCGTCGACGTGGCGGCCCGACGCCTGGACCGGGCGTGGCGCGTCGAGCGCAGCTACGAGGCCGTACAGGCGGTGTGCATGCAGCTGGTGCAGCAGGTCTCGAACACCGCGCCCCGGGTGCCGTCCGACCCGCGCGTGCTGGCGGCCGTCGACTACATCCGCGCGCGCGTCGACCAGCCGGTGTCCCTCGCCGAGGTGGCCGGGGCCGCGAACCTCTCGCCCGGCCGGTTCCGGCACCTGTTCGTGCAAGAGACCGGGATGCCCCTGCGCACCTACGTCCTGTGGCGCCGCCTCCTGCACGTGTGGACGCTCCTCATGAAGGGCGAGACGCTTTCCGGCGCGGCCCATGCGGCGGGCTTCGCCGACTCCGCCCATCTCTCGAGGACGTCGCGCACGATGTTCGGCCTGCCGCCGTCCGTCCTGCAGATGAACGGCCCCCTCAGCGCGCGGGCACGCGGGCGGCAGCATCACCTGGCCTGAACCACGGGACCGGTGAGCGTTCCGAGGAACGCCGCCACGTCCTGGATGTCGGCGGGCGTGAGCCGGATGGCCTGCCGCCCGGCGTGCCGTTCGCCCGGTCGCGCCAGTTCGCTGTGGCCGAGCACGGCGCTGGGCGAGTCCGCGTAGTGCTGCAGCACCTGATCCAGCGTCGAGAACTGGCCGGCATGCATGTAGGGCGCCCGTTCCGCCACGTTGCGCAGGCCGGGTGTGCGGAAAGCCGCCAGCTGTCCGGGGTCGTTCGTGGCCAGGAACTGGAGTTCGCCGCACTGCTCGGGCCTGGCATCGCTGTAGCGCCCCAGGCAGTTGAACTCGTCCTGCAACAGCTTGCGCAGCCCCTCGGCGCGCCCGCGGTCCGGCCTGGCCCGGTCGAGGGGCGGCACGCCGGTGTTGTGGAAGGCCTGGTCCGTCAGCAGCGGGCCGTTGTGGCAGGTGACGCACTGGCCCCTGGCCAGGAACACGCGCAGCCCGCGCACCTCCTGCGGCGCCAGCACCTCCTGGCCGCGGCCGTCGCCGGCCACGGTGGCCTGCGCGTACCGGTCGAAGCGCGAGGGGCCGTAGGAGATGGGGCGCTCGTAGGCGGCGATGGCCTTGCCCATGTTCGCGAACACCCGGTTGGCGGCGTCGCGGCTGGCGTCCGGCAGGGCGGCCCAGGCCGCGCGCTCGGCGTCCGTGCCGCCGGGAGACGCATCGTCGGGGAGCGGGCCCAGGGCGGGCAGGGGTCCGAACACGGCCTGGTACTGCTCGCTGTAGTGGGCCTGGACCAGCTTGACCAAGCGCACCCGGTTGCCGCCGTGCTCGGCCGCGTCTTCCAGCGGGCCCAGGGCCTGCGACCAGAGGCAGTCCTTGCGGCCGTCCCAGAACAGGAACGGCGCGTGCGCGGCGCCCATGACGGGCATGGTGCGGCGCCTGCCGGTGGCGAGGCCCTGGCCTAGTGGCTTGCCGTCCTGGAACTGGCGGTCGGCCGCATGGCAGCTGGCGCACGCGACCTGCCCGTTCCTGCTCAGGCGGGTGTCGTGGAAGAGGGCGCGGCCCAGGGCGGCGGCGTCGGTGCGCTGCTCGTAGGCGTTCGACGGGTCCTGCGGCCGCCCACCCGCTTGCGTGAGCCGCATCGCGGCCAGGGTCGCGACATCCTCGGCCGGCCACGGATCGCGCAGGGGCGCCGTCCGGACCTGCGCCACACCGGCCGTGACGAGCGCCACCGACAGCGTCGCTGCGACCTGCAGGAGCCGGCGTCGCGCGGCCCTGGCGGGGGCGCTGGTCACGGCTGGCCCTTCGGCGTCTCGACGACGGTGTTGAAGGTGACCTTGTCGGCGCCCTGCGGTCCCTGGATGCCCAGCTTCACCTCCCACCAGCCGGTCATGCTGAACTTCATGCCATCGAGCTGGTACGTGCCGTCGGCGAGCTCGCGGGTGACCCGCGGCTGGGTGGGCAGGCCATGCCCGTGCTGGGGCATGCCGCCATCGACGGCGAAGGTGGCGCCGTGCACCGGCGTGCCGTCCGGCGTGGCGAGCTTCACCTTCCAGCTGTGCATCTGGTTGATGGCGGGCGCCTGTGCGGGCGGCAGCAGCGCGACCCGGTAGACGCCGGCATGCGAGGGCTTGTCGAGCGCCAGGTCCAGGTCCTTCGGCGGGGTGCCGCAGCCGCCCAGGCCGAGCATCGCCAGGCCCGCCAGGCCGGCCCATGCGAGGGTCGTGGCGACGCGACGGAACAGCGTGGCCTCACCGCGACCCGGCCGGGCCGACTGCATGAGGGCCTGCAGGTCCCCGGGCACCGGCATGCGACGCAGGCCGCCGACGTTCGCGCCACCGGTGTTGCCCGCCGGCACCAGCCCCAGCGGGGTGAAGAGGCCGGCCGCCACCATGCGCCAGGCCTGGCCAAACGCTGCACCGGTGCGCCGGTTGCGGACGGCGAACCGGAACATGTGCCAGTGCACGCGCACGTGCTCGACCGTCGCGCGCTGGCCCAGGACGTGCGCACGCTCGAGGTGCTGGAAGGCGGAGTGGAAATGTCCCAGCGCTTCGGCGGACGCGGCTGCGTCCAGCTCTGCCTGCACGTGGGGTTGGATGCGAAGGGCGAAGGTCGTCATGGTGTGCTCCGGGGAAGGTCGATGCACACGGATTCTTCGCAGCCGGGGGCTTGCGGGCTTGAACGCAGCGGCTGGATCCGCAGCCCTTTCGTTCAAGTGTCGGCCGGGCGTGTTGCACGCCAGCGGCCGGTTGCGATCGCGCGTCAGCGCCTAGGACGCAGGCAGGCGCTGGTCGATCCAGGCC
Source organism: Ramlibacter pinisoli (assembly GCF_009758015.1). Classification (NCBI taxonomy): domain Bacteria; kingdom Pseudomonadati; phylum Pseudomonadota; class Betaproteobacteria; order Burkholderiales; family Comamonadaceae; genus Ramlibacter; species Ramlibacter pinisoli. Next base: position 1,498,576 of record NZ_WSEL01000009.1, on the reverse strand, counting down.
AGGATGTCGGCCACCACGCCCTCCTTGCCGATGTCGTTGAGGAGGTCGTGGTAGTGGCCCTCGTAGAGCTTCAGGGTCTTGTCCTTCGACCCGGCCGTCTGGTGGAAGAACTCGCTGCCGTGGCAGACCGTCGCCTTGTCGTCCGTGCCGTGCAGGATGAGGAGCGGCAGCGTGATGCGGGGAAAGTCTTCCCGCAGGCGTTCGTCGGCCCGCACCAGCGCCGCCACGGTGCTTGCCGGCTGGACTTCGTTGGCGATCAGCGGGTCGTTGTTCAGGATCTCCACCGCCTTGCGGTCGCGCGAGAAGTCCTCGTTCTTGAGCTTGAGGACAGGCAGCCGCGGGGCGACGTGGCTCAGCCCCTTGATGGCGGCCAGCGCGAATCCCGGCGCAGGCACCTGGAAGGCGAAGCTTTCGCAGATGAACCCGGCGAGTTCGGCCTGGCTTTCGACCGCATAGGTCGCGCCCACCACGCCTCCGGCACTGTGGCCGAGCAGGAAGACCGGCAGCCCGGGGTCGCGCGACTTCGCGATGTTCACCGCGCCGCTGAGATCGCTGACGTACTCCGAAACGTGCTCGACGAAAAAGCGCTCGCCTTCCGACCGGCCGCGTCCTCGCAGGTCGAGCGCGTAGACGGCCAGTCCGCCCTGGGCGAACTGCTCCGCGGGCCAGGCGTACTGGCCACCGTGGGAGTTCACGCCGTGGCAGATCACCAGCACGGCGCGGGGCTGGCCCTGCGGCCGCCACGACCGCAGGAAGATCCTGGGACCACCGGATCCAGCGAAAGTCTCTTCACTCGGAGGCTGCAGCACGCTTGCTCCTTTCGGCATCGGAGCGCACATGCTACGGAGCGGCGTCCGATCCGCAAGCCGCGCAGACCAACGGTTGTCGTGTCGCCAAAGCGGCAACGCGGCAACGTGGCGGCCGATGTGCAGTTGCAGACCGGTGCTCTCGCGCAAGCGCGACAACGCGGCCGGATGCCGACATGCGGTACCGTCTCGCGCATGGTCCGGGTCGAAACGACGACAACGGCGGCAGGCGACTTCGAGCCCGGCGTGATCTGGTTCGGGTCGCGCCGCGTGGAGGTGCAGGCCGTCAGCGACCGCTGGTACGGCGCTGCCCAGCGCTGGTGGAAGGTGGAGACCAGCGAGGGCAGCTACGTGCTGCGCTACGACGAAGAGGTCCGCACCTGGGAGCTGGCGGCGGTCGTCGGGCGGTGATGCGCGGGCTGCCGCGGGTCCTCCGCGACGGTGCGGCCGTGGGTAGCATGGGCGCAGATGCGGCTCGATCCCTACGTCCAGGTCGACGACACGCCGTTCACGCTCTCCAGGGAAGAGCTGCAGCGCGCGCGTGGCGACCCCTGGCGCGCCCTGCGCAACGGCGTGGGCCTGCACGAGATGGACTACGGTGACGTGGTGTATCGCTTCCAGGACAACGGGCGGCTGGAGGAGGTGACCGTGCAGGCCGAGGTGGTGACCATCGGCAATGTCGCGGTGCCCTTCGCGACCCTGGCCGCCTTCATCCGTGCACACGACCCGGAGGCCTTCGAGCGCGCCGGCTTCCTGGTCAGCCCGCAGCTGGGCCTGGCGTTCGACCCGTCGGAACCGTTCTGGGTGACGGCGCTGGCGCGGCATTGCCTGCAGGAATGGAAGAACCTGGCTTGAGGCGCCTGCCGTGGCCGGCACGCCGTTGCCCGGCTCTTGTGCGCGGCCTGTGACTCAGCGCAACCCGGCCGGGTCGTGCGCGGCGAGCCCCCTGGCCAGGTGCTCGATCAGCAGCCGCACCTTGGGCAGCAGGTGCTTGCGCGAGGGGAACACCGCGTGGATGCCGAGTTCCACCGACCGGTAGTCCGGCAGGACCTCCACCAGCCGGCCGCTGCGCAGGTCGTCGTCGACCAGGAACGAGGGCTGCAGGATGATGCCCTGGTGTGCCAGGGCCACCGCGCGGCAGGTATCGCCGCTGTTGGTGTGCATGCGGGGCTGCACCTTGACCGTCACCGGCCCCTCGGTCCCCTCGAATTCCCAGGTGTCTCCCATCGCGAGCAGGCTGTAGGCCAGCACGGCGTGGCCGGCCAGGTCAGCGGGATGGCGGAGCTTGCCGTGCCGGCGCAGGTAGGGCGGCGACGCGCACAGCACCAGCCGGGTGGACGCCAGCTGCCGGCTCACCAGCGAGGAACTGGCCAGCCGGCCGATCCGCACCGCCATGTCGATGCCTTCCTCGACGAGGTCGACCAGCCGGTCGGACAGCGAGAGGTCCAGCTTGATCTGCGGATGGGCGTCCAGGAAGCTGCCCCACAGGGGCGCCAGGCGCAGCAGCCCGAAGGACACCGGTGCGCTGACCTTGAGCACGCCCACCGCCTCACCGCTGTGCTGCGTGATCTCCGACTCCGCCTCGTCGACGCCCTGCAGCAGTTCCCGGCAGCGGGCGAAGAACACCTCGCCTTCCCCGGTGAGCGACAGGCGGCGCGTGGTCCGGTGCAGCAGCCGCACGCCCAGGCGCGACTCGAGTTCCGCCACGTGGCGCGACACGGCCGCCTTGGACATGTCCAGGGCGTCGGCCGCGGCGACGAAGCTGCCGGCCTCCACCACGCCGGCGAACACGCGCATTTCCTGGAACCGGTCCATTGTCCCTTCCCACGGAACAAACGTTCCTGTCGGGACGAGTTTATGCCTGCAATGGAGATCTTCAGCCTGCGCGGGAGCGGAGCGAGGGGGCCGGCAAGCCGCCCGGCCAGGCCCGCTGCTGCGGCAATGCCCTCAGGAGTGGCCGTGGGGCGCGCGGCGGCGGGCGAGGGACACCCGGTCGAGCAGATCCTCGACCGCGAAGGGCTTGATCAGCACGGCATCGACGCCGGCGGCCACGGCGGCGCTGCGGTCGGGCTCCGGGATCCAGGTGCCCGCCAGCACGACGGTGGTGTGGTCGAACCGCTGGTTGGCGCGCAGGACGCGCACCACATCGATGGCGTCGCGGTCGGGCAGGGCGGTGTCGATGACGATCGACTGGGGCGTGTGGTCGTGCAGGCAGGCCAGTGCTTCGCCGCCGGTGCGCGCCGCCAGCACGCGAAACCCCGACAACTCGAGCGCCAGCACAAGCACCTCGCGACAGTCGCGGTGGTGCTCGACGACAAGGGTGGTCGGACTCTGCCCCATGCATGCAGTCTGGTTGCGCTAAGCGGAAAGTCATCGCGGGTAAACCCTTCCCTCCGGGCCGGTTCCGACCAGCTCTGCTGTCGACATCGGCCTACAGCCGGGCAGGACCGGCGTCCCGAGAATGTCGCCTCGAATCGGAGGCCCTGCGCCGCAGCGATCGGCCGGTTCTCGCCAGGAGTCACTGTTGAGCATCCGCGTGTTGTTGGTGGAGGACATGAAGGCCACCCATGAGCTTGTCTCCGAACTGATGGGCTTCATCGGCGGGTTCACGGTGGTGGGGTCCTGCGCGACCGAGGCGGCGGCCCTGCAGTGGGTGCACGACCATCCCGGCGCCTGCGACCTCATGATCCTGGACCTCATGCTGCGCGAAGGCACCGGTTTCTCGGTGCTCGCCGGGCTGGCCGTGCACGGTGCCGGCGCGCCCGACGTGGTGGTGTTCAGCGACTTCGCCTCGCCGGCGGTGGTGCGCAAGTGCCGCGACAACGGCGCCCTGGAGGCCATCCCCAAGGCGGACCTGCGGCGCCTGCGGGTGTTCCTGGAGACCTACCGCGGCCAGCTGAGCAAGGCGGCCTGACCCTGCAGGCGCGGGCGGCCGGCTAGGCCGCCGACACCCGGATCCCCTTGATCTGGCCGGCCTGCAGCGGCCCCGCGGGGCGCGGATAGGTCGCCGGGTCGAAGCGGTGCAGCAGCTCCGCCTCGCGCACCCGCGCCAGGTCCACGTTGGCCTGCTTCACATGGCCGAAGCCGCGCATCGACAGCGGCAGCGCCGCGATCTCGGTGGCGAGCGCCAGCTTGCCGGGCGCCAGCGCCGGCAGCAGTGCCTCGATGCGGTGGCGGTAGTCGGCGACCAGGGCCCGTTCGAGCCGGCGCTCCTGCGTGTAGCCGAACACGTCGAACGGCGTGCCGCGCAGGGCCCGGCCGTGCGCCAGAAGCTTCATGGCGTGCAGCATCCAGCCGCCCAGGCGCACCTTGCGCGGGGGACGGCCGTCGCGCGGCCGGCTGAGCACCGGCGGCGCCATGTAGAACTCCAGCTCGGGGTCGCCCTCGAACTGCTGCCGCAGCGCGTGCAGGAACTCGCCGTCGGTGTACAGGCGCGCCACCTCGTACTCGTCCTTGCAGGCCATCAGCTTCAGCAGGCTGCGCGCCACCGTCCGGGTGAACGGCAGCGACGGATCGGCCGCCAGCGCCGCCTCGCGCACCCGCACCCGGGCCACGAAGTCGGCGTAGCGGCGCGCATAGGTGGCGTCCTGGTAGGCCGTCAGATGCTGCACCCCGCGGTGCACCAGCGCTTCCAGCGTGTCGGCCGGCGCCGGGGCCGGCGGCTCGCGCAGCAGCGCGGCAACCGCGCCCGGGTCGGCCGCGGCCAGCCGGCCCAGCGAGAACGCGAGCTTGTTGTTGTCGACGCCGACCCCGTTCAGCTCGATGGCGCGCAGCATCGCCGGGGCGCCCACGGGCACCAGGCCGCGCTGCCACGCATAGCCGAGCGCCAGGATGTTGGACACGATGGAGTCGCCCAGGAAGGTTTCGGCCAGCCCCTGTGCGTCCAGCGTCTCCAGCCGGTCGGCGCCGGCCGCGAAGCGCAGCTTCTCCAGCAGTTGCGGCACCTGCAGGGACGCGTCCGGGTTGCGCACGTTGTCGGCCACCGGTACCTCGTGCGTGTTGGCCAGGATGCGGGTGCGGCCGTGGCGCACGGTGGCCAGCGCATCGGCCGAGGCGCCCACCACCAGGTCGCAGGCCAGGATGGCGTCGGCCTGCTGGGTGTCGATGCGCACCTGGTTCAGCCGCTCCGGCCGGTCGGCCAGCCGCACGAACGACAGCACCGAGCCGCCCTTCTGCGCGAAGCCCATGAAGTCCAGCACGCTGGCGCTCTTGCCTTCGAGGTGCGCGGCCATGGTGACCAGCGCGCCCACGGTCACCACCCCGGTGCCGCCGACGCCCGTGACCAGCAGGTCGTAGGGGCCGGTCCAGGCGTGCGGCCGCGGATGCGCCAGGGCGTCGACGCGGCGCAGGAAGTCGGCCCGTGCACCGCCGGCGTCCTCCGCTGTCGACAGCGCGCCGACCCCCTTGCGGACCTTGCCCCCGAGCACGCCCACGAAGCTGGGGCAGAAGCCCTTGGCACAGGAGTAGTCCTTGTTGCAGCTGCTCTGGTCGATCTTGCGCTTGCGCCCCAGCGGGGTCTCGTGCGGCAGCACCGCCACGCAATTGCTCTGCACGCTGCAGTCGCCGCAGCCCTCGCAGACCCGCTCGTTGATGAACAGCCGGCGCGCCGGGTCGACCAGCTCGCCCTTCTTGCGCCGGCGGCGCTTCTCGGCGGCGCAGGTCTGCTCGTAGATCAGCACCGTGACGCCGGGCAGCTCGCGCAGGTGGCGTTGCACCGCATCGAGCTCGTCGCGGTCGTGGAACGTGGTGCCGGCCGGAAAGCGCTGCCGGATCGCCGCGTACTTGCCGATCGCGTCGGACACCACCACCACCTGCTTGACGCCCTCGGCCTCGACCTGGCGCGCGATGCCGTCGACGCTGATCACGCCGTCGACCGGCTGGCCGCCGGTCATGGCGACGGCGTCGTTGAACAGGATCTTGTAGGTGAGCGTGGCCCCGGCGGCCACCGCCTGCCGGATGGCGAGGTAGCCCGAGTGGTAGTAGGTGCCGTCGCCCAGGTTCTGGAACACGTGCGGCACCTTGGTGAACATCGCGTGCGAGACCCAGTCGACCCCTTCGCCGCCCATCTGGATCAGGCCCTCGGTGTCGCGGTCCATCCAGCTGGCCATGAAGTGGCAGCCGATCCCGGCCTGCGCATGCGAGCCCTCCGGCACCTTGGTGCTGATGTTGTGCGGGCAGCCGGCGCAGAAGTAGGGCAGCCGCTTGACCGAGTCGCTGCTGTTGGACAGTAGCTCGGGCAGCGTGAAGTCGCGCACCAGGTGACGCCGGTCGAGGTCGGCGAAGTGGTCCGCCAGCCAGTTCGCCACCAGCTCGATCAGCCGCGAGGGCCGCAGCTCGCCGAGCGCCGGCACCAGCGGCCGGCCCTGCGCATCGGTCTTGCCCACGATCACCGGCCGCCGGGCGTCGTTGTAGAACAGCGAGCGCAGCTGCTCCTCGACCACGGGTCCCTTCTCCTCGATCACCAGCATCTCGCGCAGGCCGTGCGCGAACGTGCGCAGGCGGGTTGGCTCGATCGGGTAGGTGAGCCCGAGCTTGAGGATGCGCACGCCGTGCTGCGCCAGCGCCTCGGTCGAGATGTCCAGCCGCCGCAGCACCTCCAGGAAGTCGAAGTGCGCCTTGCCCGCGGTGACGATGCCCACCGTGGCGTGCTCGCTGGCGACCACCTGCCGGTCGATGCTGTTGATGCGGGCGAAGGCCCGCACGGCGTCCAGCTTGGCATGCAGGCGCTGCTCGATGGTCAGCGAGGGCAGGTCGGGCCAGCGGTAGTGCAGGCCGCCGGCGGGCGGCGCGTAGCCGGTGGCCTGCCGCACGGTGTCGCCGTCCTGCCAGGTGGCCACGCGTGCGTTCACCAGGTCGAGGTCGACGGTGGACGCGCTTTCCACGACTTCCGACAGCGCGGTGAAGCCGACCCAGTTGCCCGAGAAGCGCGACAGCTGCCAGCCGTACAGGCCGAACTCCAGGTACTCGGCCACGCTGGCCGGCGAGACGATGGGCGCGTGCCAGGACTGGAAGGCCTGGTCGCTCTGGTGCGGCATCGACGACGACACGCAGCCGTGGTCGTCGCCAGCCACCATCAGCACGCCGCCGTGCGGCGAGGCGCCGTAGGCGTTGCCGTGCTTGAGCGCGTCGCCGGCCCGGTCGACTCCCGGTCCCTTGCCGTACCAGAGCGCGAACACGCCGGCGCAGGTGCGCTCGGGATCGGCCTCCACGCGCTGCGTGCCCAGCACGGCGGTGGCGCCCAGCTCCTCGTTGATGGCGGGCAGGAAGCGCACCCCGGCCTCCTCGAAGTGGCGGCCGGCCTTCCACACGGCCTGGTCGACCATGCCCAGCGGCGAGCCCCGGTAGCCGCTGATGAAGCCACGCGTGTCCAGGCCGGCGGCCGCGTCGCGCTGGCGCTGCATGAGCATGAGCCGCACCAGCGCCTGCGTGCCGGTGAGGAACACCGAGCCGCTGCGGGCCCAGAGGCTGTCGGCGAGCCGGTAATCCGGGCGGGCCAGGGGTGGCTGCTCGGCCAGGGTGGGGGTCTCGGTGGTCATGGCGGTTCCTCGTCGCGGCCCCGTGCGGTGCGGGCGGCGGATGGAGGAGAGCGTAGTTGCTGCCAGCGAGAAAAGGCTACTTCCATTCCTGCATGTCAGGAACCGGTGGAGAATGCCATTCTCGAAACCGCTGGATCCTGAGAATGTCAGATCTCGACCGCCACGACGTGCTGCTGCTGGCCGAGCTGCAGCGCGATGCCCGCCAGACCGTGCAGCAGCTGGCCACCGCCGCCGGGCTGTCCAGCACGCCCTGCTGGAAGCGCGTCAAGGAGATGGAGGCCGCCGGCATCATCCGCGGCTACACGGCGCTGGTCGACCGCGAGCGGGTCGGGCTGGCGCTGTGCGTGCTGGCCGAGGTCAACCTCACCCGCCACAACGAGGACGACGTGCGCCGCTTCGAGCAGGCGGTGGCGGCCGAACCCAGCATCGTCAGCTGCTATGCGACCACCGGGCAGGCCGACTACGTGATCAAGGTTCTGGTGCCCGACATCAAGCGCTACGAGAGCTTCCTGCACGAGACCGCGTTCAAGCTGCCGGGTGTCACGCACGTGCGCTCCAGCGTGGTGCTCAAGGAGGTCAAGAGCGAGACCCGGCTGCCGCTGGACGTGCCGCGGGCCCGGCCCCAGCCCGCGCGTCGCGCCCGGGCGCGCTGACCGCGTGGGCGCAGCCTCCTGGCTCTCGCTGGCGGTGTTCGCCGCCACCGCATGGCAGCTCGTGGCGCTGTGGCGCGGGCTGCCGCAGGTGCCGCAGCTGCGCGACCTCCCGGCCGCGGCCGACGGCGACCTGCCGGCGGTGTCGGTGGTGGTGAGCGCGCGCGACGAGGCCGGCACCATCGAGGCCGCCCTGCGCTCGCTGCTGGCGCAGGATGTTCCGCGGCTGGAGATCGTCGCCATCGACGACCGCTCGGCTGATGGCACCGGTGCCATCCTCGACCGGCTGGCGCAGGCCGATGCGCGGCTGCGCGTGCTGCACGTGCGCGAGCTGCCGGACGGCTGGCTCGGCAAGACGCATGCGCTGCACCTGGGCGCGCAGGCGGCGACTGGCGACTACCTGCTCTTCACCGACGCCGACGTGCACTTCGCGCCGCAGGCGCTGCGCCGGGCGCTGGCGTGCTGCATCGCCCGCCGGCTCGACCACCTGGTGGTCGTGGCCGACCTCACCGTGCGCCAGCCGCTGCTGGCCGCCCTGCTGCTGGAGATGCTGGCGGCCTTCTGCGCCACCCTGCCGCCGTGGAAGGTCGCGACCTCGCGCCGGGTGTATGCCGGCGTCGGCGCCTTCAACCTGGTGCGGGCGGCGCCCTACCGGCGGCTGGGCGGGCATGCGGCGCTGCGGCTGGAGGTCATCGACGACATGGAGCTCGGCCGGCTGCTGAAGCAGGCCGGCCTGCGCCAGGACCTGCTGTTCGGCCGGGAGGCCGTCCTGCTCGAGTGGTACGCCGATGCGGCGCAGCTGGCGCGCGGGCTGGAGAAGAACAGTTTCGCCAGCGTCGGCTACAGCGTGGCCCGGGCGGCGGCCGCCACGCTGCTGGTCCTGGTGCTGCACGCGTGGCCGCTGGCCGCGCTGGTCGTGACGAGCGGCCCTGGCCGCTGGCTGAACCTGGGATCGGTCGCCTGCAGCCTGCTCCTGCGGGTGCGCCTGCTGCGCACCACGGCCTGGCACGCGCGCTGCCTGCTGTGGTGGCCGCTGGCGCCGCTGGTGCTGCTGGGGGTGCTGTGGCGTTCGGTGCTGGTGACGCTGCGGCGCGGCGGCGTCGTGTGGCGGGGCACGCGCTATCCGCTCGCACAGCTGCGGGCGGCGCGCGCCGCCCGCCGGCGCCCGGTCAGCGGGCCGTGAAGTAGTCCTGCGCGGCGTCCCAGGCGGCCTGCTGCAGCAGCTTGGCGGTCTCGGGCGGCAGCCCGGCGGTGTAGGTGGCGCCCACCGGGCTCTTGCGGAACAGGGCCGCATAGGTGGCGCAGCTGGCCAGGTAGGTGCCGGCCAGGCTGGGGTGGCGCTTGTCGGCCTGGTACAGCTCGAGGTCGGGCTTGCGCGCGATCGCCTTGGCGAACGCCAGGCCGGCCGGGACCACCAGCAGGTCGTTGTCGTTGCCGGCGCGCGTGTACGCATCGGACAGCTGCTGGGTCATCTCGGGCTTGTCCTTGTAGGCCCAGGACATGAACAGCACCGGCCGGATGCCCTGCTTGCGCAGGATCTCGGCGTCCTTCTTCACGGTGTCGTGGAAGGCCTGCTGCAGCTGCGGGTGGATGGGGCACTGGCTGCAATCCATCATGACCACCGTGTCGTACTGGCGGCCTGGCGGGTTGAAGCGGATCTCGTTGTCGCCGACGAAGGAGTAGCGGCCCAGGCCGTTCGGGCGCACCAGCGACTCCATGTCGTGCCAGTCCAGGCCCGAGCCGCTCACGGTGACCGAGGTGCCGCGCACGGCCGGCTTCTCGTTCAGCGATGCCGCGAGCTGGTTGAAGTGCCCGTGCATGCTGTTGTTGTAATAGAAGAAGCTGTTGCCCACCCACAGGATGGCCTCGGGGCGCGCGCCCGGATCGGTGCGTTTCGGCGCGGTCTGGGCCTGCGCGGCCGGGAACGCGAAGGCCGCCAGCAGCGGCAGCAGAGCCAGCAGGCGGCGAAGGGGGCGGGAAGTCGTCATGGGTGTCTCCTGGTTGGGGTCGCGATGTCGCAGGTGCAGCTTAGTGCAGATCACGGACGCGTCCGCCCGCCACCGGGCATGAACGGGGCCGTGGGCACCGGATGCACGCGCGGTTGTCGCGTGCCAGCATCGCGCCTTCGTCGATCGACCCTGCTCTCCGGCGCCGCTCGGGGCGGCATAGGAGGTTCCTCCCGCGCATTTGGGACATTCCTCCCATGCACTTGCCGGAAGGCAGCGCTCCAATCGGTCCATTCGCTCTCTCTGCAGGACCGTGAACCCTCTCGACGACGACCGGACGGTGGGGCACTCCAGTCACGCGCCCCGGCCCGAGATTCCTTTCGATTCCGATCGGACGGAGTTCGGCGGCAGCGCGCTGCCGCCCGGGACGCGGATGGGCGAATACGTGATCGAGGAGGTGATCGGCCAGGGCGGCTTCGGCATCGTCTACAAGGCCCACGACACGGCGCTGGACTGCCCGGTGGCGATCAAGGAGTTCATGCCCTCGGGCATGGCCTTCCGCACGCAGAGCCTGAGGGTCACCATCTCGTCCAGGCAGCGCGACACGTTCAAGGCGGCCCTCAAGAGCTTCGTCGGCGAGGCCCGGATGCTGGCCCGCTTCGATTCGCCTTCGCTGGTCAAGGTCAAGCGCATCTGGGAGGAGAACGGCACAGCCTACATGGTCATGCCGTTCTACAGGGGCACCACGCTGGGCAAGGCCGTGAAGGAGCAGCGCGTTGCGCCGGACGAGCGCTGGCTGCGGGCCCTGCTCTCGTACCTGCTCGACGCCCTGGAGATCATTCACGCCGAGCACTGCTATCACCGCGACATCGCGCCGGACAACATCCTCATCCTGCAGAAGGACGGCCGGCCGCTGCTGCTGGATTTCGGGGCGGCGCGCCGGGTGATCGGCGAGGCGACGCAGTCCATCACGGCGATGGTCAAGCCTGGCTTCGCGCCGTACGAGCAGTACGCCGAGACGGCCAGCATGCGCCAGGGGCCATGGACCGACATCTACGCGCTGGCGGCGGTCGCCTACTTCGTGATCAGCGGCAAGGCGCCGCCCCCGTCGATCGCGCGCATCGTGAACGACGAGATGGTGCCCGCGCGGCAGGCGGGGCGCGGCCGCTACGACGAGCCGTTCCTGGAGGCGCTCGACCGTGCGCTGGCGCTGTGGCCCGACGCGCGGTTCCAGGACGTGGGGGAGTTCCGGCGTGCCCTGGGACTCGAGGCGTTCGTCGTCCCCTCCGTCCCCCTGACCCTTCCGGAACGCACGGTGATCCATTCCGTGCCCCCACCGCCGGCCCCGAGGGGGCCCCTGGTCGGAGGGCGCCTCCTGGCGGGCCTGGCAGGTTTGACGGTCCTCGGTGGCGGGATCGTCGCCTATGCCCTGTGGTCGCCCACGGCCGGGAAGGGCGGAACATCGAAGCTTGCCGCCGGTGACGCGCGGTCGGGCGCCACGTCGGCCATGGGGAACTCCGCCTCGCCCGTGGCGCCAGCGGCCCCGATCGCCCCTGCACCGGGTCGCGCCGCCGTCCAGGAACCGCCAGCGCCTCGCGTGGCGGTTGCACCTGCGCCTGCGCCGTCCCCGCCGGCCGTGCAACCCGCGCCCGCTGCGCGACCCGCGCCGGCTGCACCACCTGCGCCGGCTGCGCCGCCCGCGGCGGCGGCCCGGGCGGCGACGGCCCCGGCCGAGCCGCCGGTCGAAGTGTCGGCGGACGACGAGTTGTGGCGCGAGGCCAGCCGGCATGACACGGCCGCGGCGTACGAGGACTACCTGAAGCGCTATCCGCACGGTCGGCACGTCAACTACGCCCGCATGATGCTGCAGGTGAAACAGGCGAAACCGGCCCCGGCCGAAGCGCCCGCCACGGCTGCGCGGCAAGCTGCTTCGAGCCCCCTTTCCCTGCCGGCGGTGACGGGCCGGTTCGAGGCACGCACCCCCTCGGCCGCGGCGCCGGCGCCTCCCGCCCCAGCGGCGCCGACGACGGCGACGACGGCCGCTGCCAGTTCGGCGACCCATGCGGCGGCCCCGGCGAGCCGCCCGGTCGAGGCGTCGCCGCCGCCGCAACCTGCGGTCGTGGCGCGCGCCCCGGCGGCCGATCCACCTGCGGCCGAGGCAGCACGCGAGGCGGTCGCACGGCCGCCGGCACCCGCTGCGGCCACAGGGTCGGCCGGCGCTGCTCCGCGTTCGGGGGCGATTCCGGCAGTGGTTGCTCCGTCCGGCACGCAGCCTCCGTCAGGGCCGGCCGCCGAACCGGAGAAGACCGTCACCCTGGCTGCATCGCGGCAGGTCGTCTCGGGCAACCTCCTCCCCGATCCTGTCACGGGCCTGATGTCGGGAACCGGCAAGATCGCCTACCCCAACGGCGACCGGTTCGAGGGGCGGCTGGTCAAGGGCGCCAAGGAAGGCGCGGGCAGCTTCGCGTGGGCGAATGGGCAGCGCTACAACGGCGAATGGGTGGCCGACGCACCGCATGGACAGGGCACGATGCGCTTCGGCAACGGCGACAGCTACACCGGGAACTGGGACAAGGGCCGGCAGCAGGGCAAGGGTGAGTTCATCTGGGCGAATGGCCCGCGCTACAGCGGCGACTGGGTTGCCGGCGAGCTGCAGGGGCAGGGGACCATGCGCTACCCCAACGGCGACGTGTACACGGGCCACTGGTCCAGGGGCAGGCACCACGGCACCGGCAGGTACACCTGGCGCAACGGCAACTATTTCGAAGGCGAGTTCCGCGACGGCAGGAAGACCGAGAACGGCAAGACGATGTCCCCGGACGGCACCGTGCTCCAGGTGGTCGAGCAGCCGGCCGCCGAGCCCCCGGCGCGACCGCCAGCCGCCGCCCCGCAGCGCACGACCGAGGCAGCCCGCTGAGCCGCCAGCGTGCGCAAGCGTACGGAAAGAAACGCGAGTCGCTGCCATCCTGTGTCGAATGGAGACACACGGCAGGCCGCCGGCCGCCGATCGAACCGCCGACCCGGGCCAGCTACCGATGACTTCCGCCGCTGCAGATCCCATCCGCGTGTTCGTGGTCGCACCGCCGATCGCCGCCTGGGGGCTCGAACGTCTCGTGCAGACCCGGGCGCCGCAGTTCTGCGTTGCCGGCGTGCAATCCTCGATCGGCCCCGACGACCCCTTGCCCGGGCACGAAGCGGGCGACGTCCTGGTGATGGATGCGGAAGGCGGCGGCACGGTCGACTCGCTGTCGCGGATGCAGGGCATGCTGCCGGTGAACCTGATCGTGCTGACCGCCTGGCAGGATCCGGCCCTGCTCGAACAGGCCATCTTCGCCGGCGTGCGTGGCGTGGTGCGCAAGTCCGATCCGCCGGAGAACCTGCTCAAGGCGATCGAGAAGGTCTGGCACGGCGAACTGTGGATCGACCGTGGCGCCACCACCCGCATCGTCATGGAAATGAGCCGCCGGAAGGCGGCGCACCGCGACGACCCCGAGCAGCACAGGATCCGCACCCTCACCACCCGTGAGCGCCAGACCGTCTCGGCGCTGGCCAGCGATGTGGCAGCCCCGGGCAAGGTGATCGCCGGGCGCCTGTGCATCAGCGAGCACACCCTGCGCAACCACCTGACCTCGATCTACAGCAAGCTCGGGGTATCCAACCGGCTGGACCTGTACGCCTTTGCAACGCGGCACCGCCTGGGCGAGCTCGAGTAGACGCCGGGTACCGGCCGGATCGGCGATCCGCCGTGCTGCGCCTGGTGCGCGCCGTGGCGGGATCGCCGACGGACGCACGGCTGACCTTGACTTGCGGGTGCCATCAGGCACAAAGATGGTCTTTCGCGAGGGGCTGGCCAAGGTCGACGCAGTCGCACCGGCCCCGTGCAAGCGGGGCCACCGAGGCCCTTCGCCAGCGGAGGGTAGGTCGTGCGGCTTGGAACGTCGGTCGGGTCCATCCTGCTGTGGGTTGCGAGCCTGTTCGCACCGTCGCAGGCCCTTGCGCAAGCGGTCGGCATCGTCGGCATCGTCGGGATCATCGAAGGCGGCGCCACCCTGATCCGGCAGACCACGCGCTACGCCCTTGCGGAAGGCGTGGCCCTGAACGAGCAGGACATCGTCGAGACGGCGCCCGGCGCATTCGCCCAGGTCGAACTGCCGGGGGGCGTCCTGGTGGGGCTGGGCGAGTCGACCCGGGTGATGTTCTCGCCCCGCGTCGGCAAGGGACTGGCCGCGACGCCGCTCTACCTGCTCGGCGGCTGGCTCAAGACCAGCACTGCCGGGCCCTTCCGCTACACCAGCCCCGCCTTCGAGCTGTCGACGCAGGGGGCCGTCACGGTCGTCCAGGCCACGGGCGCGAGCTACCAGGTGTTCCTCGAGAGCGGCGCCGCCCGGCTGGCGCCGCGGGATGCCGCACAGGCGGCCCTGCAACTGCGCAGTGGCGAATTCGCGCAGGGACGCGAGGGTGCCCCGACCAGCACCGGGCAGCGCCCCGCGCCCGAGTTCCTGGCGAAAGTGCCGCGCCAGTTCCGCGACCGGCTGCCCGCGCGCGGCGAGCAACTCGCCCGGCGCAGCGTCGCGCCCAAGGCGCTCGGCGAGATCGCCTACTCCGACGTGTCCGCCTGGCTGCGGACCGAACCGGGACTGCGCCTGCCGCTGCTGCCGCTGTGGCGGGCGCGCGCCGCCGACCAGGACTTCCGCGCAGCGGCCAAGGCCGACCTGGCGCAGCACCCGGAATGGGAGCCGTATGCGGACCCCGAGGGCTATGCGCGCCGGCTGGCCCTGGAGGCCGAGCGGCGGCGCGCGCGGGAGCAGGCACGGCAGGCGGCGCAGGCGGCCGCCGCGGCGAGCGCGGCAGCGGCGGCCGGCGGCGGCGTACCGGCGGGGCGTGCGCCATGAACCTTTGCGCGACGTGACGCAACCCAGCGATCCAGGCGAGCCCTCATAGGAGAACTGCAATGCGCCTCATGCTCAAGTTCAACCTGATCTTCCTGCTCGTCTTCGTCGCGGGGGTGATCGGCGCCGGCAAGGTGTCGTACGACCTGCTGCAGAGCAACGCCAAGCAGGAGGTGCTCGACCACGCGCGGCTGACGATGGAGAAGGCGTCGGCCGTGCGCGCCTACACCAACGACCAGATCCGGCCGCTGCTCGAGACGCAGCTGAAGTACACCTTCCTGCCGCAGACGATCCCCGCCTACTCCGCCACCGAGGTGCTGGCGACGCTGGCCAAGACCTTCCCCGACTACACCTACAAGGAAGCGACCCTGAACCCGACCAACCCGCGCGACCGGGCGGTGGACTGGGAGGCGGACATCGTGCACCGCTTCCGCAACCAGGCCGGCCAGAAGGAGTTCATCGGCGAGCGCGACGCGGGCACCGGGCGCTCGCTCTACATCGCGCGCCCGCTGCGCATCACCAATCCGGCCTGCCTGGTCTGCCACAGCACGGTCGAGGCGGCGCCGCGCACGCTGATCGACAAGTACGGCCAGGCCAACGGCTTCGGCTGGCAGCTGAACGAGGTCGTCGGCGCGCAGGTGGTGTCGGTCCCGATGTCGGTGCCGCTGGCACGCGCCGACCGGGCCTTCCGCGTCTTCATGGGCTGGCTCGTCGGCATCTTCGTGGCGATCGGCATCGTCCTCAACGTGATGCTGTACCTGCTGGTGATCCGGCCGGTGACGAAGCTGTCGAAGCTGGCCAACCGCGTCAGCCTGGGCGAGCCCGACGTCCCGGAATTCCCGACCGGTAAACGGGACGAGATCGGGACACTGGCGCAGTCCTTCGCGCGCATGCGCCAGAGCCTCGACCAGGCCATGAAGATGCTGGAGGCCTGAGTCCGCAATGGCCCTGTCCGCCCCCGTCCCGTCCAGCGTCGGCCCGTACCGGGTCCGCGGCGTGATCGGCTCGGGTGCCATGGGCATGGTGTACCTGGCGCACGACCCTGCGATCGATCGCCGGGTGGTCATCAAGACCATCCACCGCCGGCTGCTCGAATCCGGCGATGACGAACCGGACGTGGCGGCGCGCTTCCGGGTGGAAGCCCAGGCCGCCGGGCGGCTGGCGCACCGCAACATCGTGCCGGTCTACCAGTTCGGCGAAGACGACGAGTGCGCCTACATCGTCATGGAGTACGTCGCCGGGCGGAACCTGCGCGACTACATCCGGGCGCCGCGCAAGCTCGGGGTGCCGCAGGTGCTGTGCCTGATGCTGCAGTTGCTCGACGGCCTGCACTATGCCCACGAACGGGGCGTCGTGCATCGCGACATCAAGCCGGCGAACCTGCTCATCGCCGACGACGGCCGGCTGAAGATCACCGACTTCGGCATCGCCCGCATCGAATCGTCGAACCTGACCCGGGCGAACTTCGTCGTGGGTTCGCCCGGCTACATCGCTCCCGAGCAGTACACCAACCGCAGCGTCGACCGGCGCGTCGACGTGTTCTCCTCGGGCGTGCTGCTCTACCAGATGCTCAGCGGCACGACGCCGTTCGCCGGCACGGACGAGGCGATCATGTACAAGATCGTGTACGAGCGGCACAAGCCCCTGAGCGAGCTGACGCAGGACCCCGCCCTGGAGCCGTTCGACGCCGTCCTCGACCGGGCGCTGGCGAAGGATCCGGCACAGCGCTATGCGAGCGCGTTCGAGATGCGGGAAGCGCTGCTGGGCATCGCCACGGAACCCGTGCCGGACGTGCTGCCGGCCGACCTCGTGCTGGCTCCCCAGCTCGAAGCCGCCGCCGCCCAGCCGGCTCCCGCCGGGCCGGCGCAGGCCCCCCGCAGTGCGGTCGCCACCGCGCCCTTGAGCGTGCCCTCCTCGGGGCGGCCGTCCGTTCCACCGGTGCGGTCGCAGCCCGGCACCGGGCAGCCCTCGATCCCCGTGCCCACCGGATGGGACACCCAGGCGCTGGCCGCGGTCGAACGGGAGCTGGCCGAGCAGGTCGGACCGGTGGCGCGGGTGCTGGTCCGCCGTGCCGCGCGGGGCCTGACCTCGCTGGCGGCGGTGCGCCAGGCGGTCGCCACGTCGATCGTCGATCCCGAGGCGCGCCAGCGCTTCCTGGCCGGGGCCGGCGCGCCGCGGACCGGCACGGCCAATCGCGCCCGGATCGCCACCGGTACCGGTACCGGCACCGCCACCGGCGCGCTGTCGGCACCCGACGGCTCGCGGGGCGCGACGGTCGCGGCCGAGGCGCCGATCGGACGGCCGATGCGGGACGGCGACGTCGACAAGGCGGCGGCCGCGCTGCGGTCCTCGCTGGGGCCGGTGGCCCGGGTGGTGGCCAGGCGCTGCGCCGAGGCGTCGCAGACCCGCGAACAGTTCATCGAGCGCGTGCTCGCGCAACTCGCGCCGACCGTCGACGGCCGCCGCGTGCAGGCCGAGCTCTGGCGCGCCCTCGGCTGAGTTGCCCCGTGATCGCACTGCGCGTCATGCGCCGGCCCGGCGCCATCGAACCCGATCCGACGGCGCTCGCGCTGCCGGCCGAGGGCCTCATGATCGGCCGCTCCGACGAGTGCGGCCTGGTGCTGGCAGATCCGCTGCGCCTGGTGTCGCGCCAGCATGCGCAGGTGATCGCCGAGGGCGAGGCCGCACGCGTGCGCTGCGTCAGCAGCAGCGCACCCCTGTGGGTCAACGACGAGCAGCTCGACCCCGGTGGGGACCGCGCGCTGCAGGTCGGCGACCTGCTGCACATCGGCCGCTTCGACATCGCCGTCGAGCCCGCCGCATCCCTGGCCCGGCAGCGATCGCGGCTGGAGCGCTGGTTCGACCTGGACGACGCGCCCGATCCGCGCGCTGCCGGATCGGCATTGCCGCCCCTGGCGGCAGGACCCGAGCCGGCCGCGGCCGGGGCGGTGGTGTCCTGGCAGGACGGGCCGCGCGTGGTGCGCAGCGGCACGCCGGCACCGCCGGCCGAGCCGCGCGAGGCGTCGGCGATGCCGGTGGCCGAGGCGGCGGTGGCAGGCGCGGCGGCGGCCGTGGCGGTGACGCCACCGCCAGCGGCCATTCCAGCGGCGCCCCCCGCGCAGCCGGCCGCCGCCGCGCCGCCGAAGGCGGCACCGTCGCGCAGGGGCGTCCGGCGGTCGCCCGACCTCTCGCCGGAACTGCGCGAGCTGGCCGCCGCGTTCGCACGCGGCGCCGGCCTTCGGGCCGACGTGCAGCTCACGCCTGAGTGGATGGAACACATCGGCGGGCTGCTGCGGGCCACGGCGGAGGGCACGCTGGCGCTGCTGCAGAGCCGCGCGGTTGCCAAGCGCCACATGCGCGCCGAGGGGACTCGCATCTCGCCGCGCCAGAACAATCCGCTGAAGTTCTCGCCCGACGCGTCGGACGCCCTGGCCCGGATGTTGCAGCGCGAGCCCAGCCCCGGCTTCCTCGACTCCGTGTCGGCGCTGCGCGACGCGCATCGCGACCTGCTGGTCCACCAGGTCGCGATGGTGGCCGGCATGCGCGCCGCGGTCTTCGAGCTGTTCTCCCGCCTGGGGCCCGAGGCCGCGGAAAGCGCGGAGGGCCCGGCGCACGGCGCATCCCGCCTGCCGCTCCTGCGCGCAGTGGCCCTGTGGCAGCGCCACTGCCTGCAGCATGCCCAGCTGCTCGAGCACCTGGACGACGATTTCGAGGCCATCTTCGGCCGCGAATTCCTGCGCGCCTATGAAGCCCAGTCGCGCGCCGACGCCGACGCCGATCCCAAGTCCCCCGAATCGACATGAGCGCACACGCATTGACCGTCTCGCTGGCCTCGCTGTCACGGTCCGGGCAGCGGGAGTGCAACGAGGACGCCTTCGGCTACTGGGAGGGCGACGCCTCGTTCGTGGCCGTCCTGTGCGACGGCGCCGGCGGCCATGGCGGCGGCCAGGCGGCAGCGCGCCTGGCCGTCACGCATGTGCTGGAAGCGTTCGCGCCCAGGCCCGAGGTCAGCCTCGACGCGCTCCGGGAGCTGGTGCTGGGGGCCAACGACGCCGTCGTCTCCCAACAGGTGGCGGGGACCCCGACGGCCGACATGCGCACCACCATCGTCCTGCTGCTGCTCGACCTGGATACTGGCGCGGCGCTCTGGGCGCATGCGGGCGACTCGCGCCTGTACCGCTGGCACGAGGGCCGGCTGCTCGGGCACACGCTCGACCAGACCCTGGAGCGGCGCCTGCGCGATGCGGGCCTGAGCACGGGCGAGGCCACCCCCGGCCAGCTCACGTCGGCCCTCGGTTCGGTGGACGGGCTGGAGATCGAGGTGTCGCCAGCGCCCCAGCGGCTCGCCTGCGGCGACGTGCTGCTGCTGTGCAGCGACGGTCTCTGGTCGGCCGTCGACGATGCCGCGATGGCGTCCAGCGTGGACGGCTGCGGCGACGCGCGAAGCTGGGTCGACCGGCTCGAAACGGCGGTGGTGAGCGCCGACCGCAGCGACCAGGACAACTACTCGGCCCTCGCGATCTGGTGCGAGGCAGGCTAGCAACGACCTCCTAGGCCTCCAGCAGTTGCAGCAGCAGCTCCGGATCCGGCGGCCAGGCCGCGGCCAGGGGCGCCGCATCGGGCCCGGCGGCTAGCGGCCACCACAAGCTGCACGGCGGTGCCGGCCAGTCCCCGGCGGCCGTGCCGTCCTGGTCGACGCGCGGCGGCATGGCGGCGATCGCCGCCTCGAGCGCTTCCGGTCCCTCCCGGGCCGGCTCGAGCAGCGGCACCAGCCGCGCGGCCCAGTCGTGCGCCGGCGCCGCCGTCGGCAGGCGTTCGGCCAGCGTCAGTGGAAAGGCACGCCCGACGCGATCGTGCGATGGCACCAGGATGCCGCACCACGCCTCCCCGGGCGCCGGCAGCGCCAGGTAGCGCCAGGGCGCGAACCCGTCCAGCCGTTCATGCAACGCGGCGCTGTCCAGCGTCGCCGCGCCCAGGGCGATGCCGCGCTGCAGCCAGTCGTCCCAGTCGCTGTGCCAGCGCGGCGGCAGCCGGCGGCCGACGAAGTCGCCGCGCGCGGGCAGCTTGCCCCACCAGGCCACGGGAAGCGGTGCCATCACCATCGTGCCGGCGGGCAGCTGAAGCGCGACAGCTCCCGCAAGGTCCAGATGTCGGCCCCGGGCGCAGCGGCCGCGCTGGCCTCGACACCCAGCGCGCGCCTGTCGACC
The DNA here is from genome assembly GCF_009758015.1 of Ramlibacter pinisoli. Lineage (NCBI taxonomy): Bacteria > Pseudomonadati > Pseudomonadota > Betaproteobacteria > Burkholderiales > Comamonadaceae > Ramlibacter > Ramlibacter pinisoli. The sequence goes on along the minus strand of NZ_WSEL01000009.1, from coordinate 1,478,542 downwards.
GCCAGCGTGAGCCGCGCCGGCGCGCCCCGTTCCCCGCCCCAGTCACTGCGCAGGAGCACGCGCACCCAGGCGAACGGTCCCTCGTGGAGTTCGGCGCCGACCCCGCCGGGACCCGGCGGCAGGATGCGCATCAGCACCTTCTGCGTGGCAGCCGGCCCTGGCCAGACCAGTTCCTTGCCGCGGATCGGGCCGTTCTCGAAGCGCAGCAGCTGCCCGTCGACGTCGACGCTGAACTGCAGCAACTCGGCGTCCATGCGCTGCGGCGTGATGTTCAGGTGCAGCTCCGGCATCGGCACGCCGCCGGGAAAGAACAGGGCGCCGATCGCCGCGGCCTGCTCGAAGGCAAGCGGCAGGTTGGCATCGGTGCCGCGCGGTTTCCACGGGTGCGTCGAGGTGTCGACGCGTGCGCCCAGGTGGTGCCGCCGGAAGTCGTCGAACAGGCCGCCAGGGCCGAACAGGCGCGCGAAGTCGGAGGGCGCCATGTCGCGCGAGCCGGCCGGACCGAAGGGAAAGCGTTCCTGCGTCAGCGCCTTGCAGCTGTTCGCCAGTTCGGCCAGCGCGGCATCGAAGCCCGGCCTGGCGCCCCCGCGCGAGCGCACCAGCGCGCCCAGGTCGAACCACAGCTTGCGCAGCGCGGGCGGCGCGCGCGCGGCTTCGTTGCGCAAGGTCGCGTCCAGCTCGGTGTCGGCGGTCTGGCGCTTGCGGGTGGCCAGCGCGTGGAGCTGGTCGAGGGCCTGCGGTCCCGGACCCGCCGCATAGTCCCCGAGCGGGCCGAAGCGCGCGCGCAGGGCGGCGTCGAACGCGACCTCGGCCGCGCCGCCGCCCTGCGGTGTTGCGCTGAACTCGTCGGCCAGGCGGGTCAGCAGGCGCCGCAGCGGCGAATCGGGCGCCGTCAGTTCGATGGCCTGCCGCGAGGCGTCATCGGCATCGCCGCCGGGAGCCAGCGCCAGTGCTTCGAGCTGGCGCGTCCACGCGGCGATGACGCGCTGCGCGTGACGCCGGCCGACCTGCCGGGCGATGTCCTCGCGCCAGGCCGGGTCCCTCTGCAGCCGCTTGGCGTCGCCCCCCGCGTCGCCCAGGACCCAGTCGGCTTCGTTCGCCAGCGCGTCGAACGTCGCTTCGAGCTGCGGCGCCAGGTTGCGCCGCCAGTCGACGGCGCTCGCATGCACGGGCATCGGGCCGGCGGCGGTTGCCGCGAACATCAGCGCGCCGGCCGCGCCCAGCCGCGTGGGCAGGTCTTGCGGCGGCTCGGGATCGGCGACGCGGCGCAGCAGGTGCTCGTGCACCCGCTGCGAGAGCGGCAAGGCGGCCAGTGCGCTGCGCGCGGCCTTCACCCCCGCCTCGTCCGGGCGCCAGGCGTCGGGCAATCCGCTGCGCTCGAGCAGCGCGTCGGCATGGCGCGACCATTCGGCGCGTTCGCCGGCGCCGCCGGCCCGCGCCAGCGCCGGCCCGGCCCAGCGCCGCAACTCGGCGCGCACCAGCCGCGCAGGGCTGCCGAGCATCAGCGACGCGCGCAGCGCCTCGTAGCGCGTGGCGCTGTCCTCGCCTTCGCGCAGGTCACGGCGCAGGCGGTCGACCAGCAGCGGCGCCAGGCTGCGATCGAGCATCTCGCGGTACGCCTGCTCCGCCGAGCGCGCGAGGCGGGGGCCCTGGAACAGCCCGAAGCCGAAGCCGGCGGCCGGCTCCTCGGGATCGATGCCGTCGTTGGCGGCCAGGCGCTCGAGCAGCGAATACAGCGGCAGCACCTGCTCCAGGCTGGCCGACTCGAGCGCGCCGATGCGCCGGGTCAGCTGCTCGACGCGCGCGTGGACCGCAGCGACGTAGGCGAGGTTGCGCTGGTAGCTCTGCCAGAGCAGGGCGCACACCGCGAGCAGTGCCGCGCCCGCGACGCCTGCGCCGAGCAGGGCGACCTGCCGGCGCCGGCGAAGGCGCTGCAGCCGGTGTCCGGCCAGGGGCGCTTCGGCGATCACCAGCTGCCTGAGCAGCGACGTCAGGAAAAACGACTTGCCGCCCGCGTCGGGCCGCGGCAGCGGCTTGAGCGCCAGGCCGTGGCTGCGCGCCAGTTCGCCGATGACGCGGTCGATCGGATTGCCCTCCTGGGTGCCGCTCGCGAGCGCGATGGCGCGCAGCCGCTGCGCCGGCCGGGCGCCGATGCCGGCGAAGGCCTTGCGCACGAACAGCTCCAGCGGCGCCAGCAGCGCATCGAACTGCGCCGCGAAGGCGTAGACCGCCAGGCGGCGCCGCGGCATGCGTTCACGCTGCAGCGCCTCGGGCGTGCGGCGCGCCAGGCGCTGCGACAGGTCGGACAGGCGCCAGCCGAGGTCGGCCGGAACGCCGGCGGCATCGTCGTCGAACACCACGCCCCAGAGCTGCTCGCGCTGCCCGGCGTCGAGTTCGCCGAAGGTTTCCATGAAGCCGGCGAGCAGGTCGGCCTTGGTCACCAGCAGGTAGACCGGGAAGGCGAGGTCGAGCTCGCGGCGCAGTTCGTCCAGGCGCGCCGCGATCGCGGTGGTCTGCCGCGCCAGTTCGGAGCCGCCGTGCAGCAGGTCGGGCACGCTGACGGTGACGAGCACGCCGTTGATCGGCTGCAGCGGACGGTGCCGGCGCAGCAGGGCCAGGAACTCCTGCCATTCGCGCGCATCCGCCGCCGCGTCGCTGTCCTGGGTGGTGTAGCGGCCCGCGGTATCGATGAACACCGCGTCTTCGCCGAACCACCAATCGCACTGGCGCGTGCCGCCGGCGCCGGCCAGCGGTGCGCGGCCGAGCTTGTCGGCCAGCGGGAAGCGCAGGCCCGAATGCAGCAGCGCCGTGGTCTTGCCCGCCCCGGGCGCTCCGATGATCAGGTACCAGGGCAGCTGCTGCACCTGGCCCCGTGCCTTCCACCAGCCGCCGGCGCCCTTCGCGTCGATGCCGTGCCGCAGCATGGCGAGCGCCTGGCGGAAGCGCTGGTCCAGTCCGGTGGCGCCGCCGATGCCCTTGAGCAGGCGCTCGTTGCGGCGCCGGGCGAGCAGGGTGCGCAGCCCGAGCGCGCCCACCACGAGAAGCACGATGCCGGCCACCAGGGCGGCCCGCGCCTGCACGTTGTCGAACGGGTGCCGGCCGCCGACCTCGATGAGCGGCGTGGCGTACCACAGCAGGGCGCCCGCCACGCCGAGGTTCACGGCGCCTTGCACGAAGGGCAGCGGTGCCTTCATTGCGGGAACAGGAGGATCTCGACCCGGCGCTGCGGCTGCCCGGCCGTGGCGTCGACGCGCGCCTCGACCACCAGCCGCGCCTCGCCCACCTGCGGCCGCAGGTCGTTCGCGGCGGCACGCGCCCAGTCCATCGCCTGGTGCCAGGCCGACGGCGTGCGGGCCGTCGGAGCATCGGCGCCGTCGGTGTAGCCGACGACGAGCACCTTGCCCGGCAGCTTCGCCAGTGCGGCGCCCAGGCGGGTCAGCGGGCCGGAGGCTTCGCCTAGCGCGTCGGCGCCGACCACGACCACGCTGCGCAGCGGCTCGTCGCGCACCGACAGGCGGCCGGCGGCGACGTCCTCCCGCAGCAGGGGCCCCAGCCGCGCAGGCGCAGCGGCCGTGCCCGCGACGGCCGGGCCGGCGGTGCGCGGCGGGACGAGCCGCTGCAACGACACCAGCACGCCGTCGACGCGCGCCGCCAGCTGCAGCTGGCTGGCGCTGTAGACGCCGAAGGCCAGCACGCCGAGCAGCAGGACGCCGGGCAGGGCGATGCGCGGCGCGCGCGGCGGGCGGGCCGCGGCCGGAGCGCAATGCCAGCCGGCCACCAGGGCGGGAACCGGCGCCGCCCCCTGCAGCGCGAGATGCACGCGCGAGCGCAGCGTCTCGTGCTCGCGGCCGCCCGGGGCCATGCCCGCGAGCAGGCCCAGGCTCAGGCAGGTGTGGAACAGCTCGAGCAGCGCGCGGTGCCGGCGCGGCTCCTGGGCCAGCCGTGCCAGCAGGCGCAGCAACTTGCCGGCACCACCCGAGTCATCGTGGAACCGCTGCAGCAGCCCCGCGCCTCCTGCGCCCCAGGGCGCCGCATCGAACTGCTCGTCGCCCCAGGCGCACAGCAGGTAGCTCGCCGCCGCGACGCCGGCCTCGTCGACGCCGGCGAGGCGCGCATCGGCCTCGAACCGGGTCACCGCCGCCATCAGCGTGCGGCGCAGGGCGGCCGGGTCGGCGGGCGTCGAGTCCCGCAGGCGCGCCAGCAGGGCGACCAGGGGCAGCGCCTGGGTCCGCAGCGCGCGCGCCGCGGCGGGATCGTCGACACCATCCGGGACGCCGCCGGCCGGGGATGCCAACGCGGCGGGCCGCGTCACTTGGCCCACCCCAGATGCACCTCGCGTGCCTGCGCGTCGATGCGCGCACGCGCCAGTGCGCCGGCGGGCACGGGCAGGATGGCTCGCCATCGCGAAAGCCCGATCTCGCGGAAGGCGCCGAACACCGCGATCGCGCGCGCGTCTCCGCTGAGCTCGAGCGCCACCTCGCGCGCCTCGCCGGGCCGCAGGTGCAGGCTCTCGCGCACGAGCATGTTCGAGCCGAGCGTGGCCTCGTCGTCGTCGTACAGGCTGTCGAAGCTCGCGGTCTCGAATCCGCTCGCATCGCGCAGCACGTAGATGCGCAGCGCCAGCGACGCGGAGGCGTTGCCGGCGTCGGTGTTGAGGCTGCGCTGCGCCTGCACGTGCAGCTGCAGGTTGCGCTTCTGCGCGGCCAGCGCCGGCGCCGGGCCCGGGTTGAACATGAAGTTCACCACCATCGAGGTGTTGACCCACGGGATCTGGCGCTGGGCGGTGTCGCGCAGCACCTTGATGCGCACGGCCTTCATCATCTCCTCGACCTCGACGCCGGCGCTGCGCAGCTCGGCCGCGAGGTGGCGCGTGTAGATGCTGTTGCCCCCCACCGGTCCGTCCTCCGCCGCCCGGCCCGGCGCCGCCGAGAACGCGATGAGGGCGCCTGGCGCGGCCATCTCGGCCAACCCGTTGGACTTGCGCGGGGAGCCGGCGCGCGCCGCGAAGGGGTCGTTGCGGCAGGCATCGATGATGAAGATGCGCGCGCGCGGACGCACCCGGTCGACATGCGCGAGCAGGGCTTCCTGCAGGTCGACGGCCTCGTCGCGCACCTCGGCCTCGTCGCGCAGCGCGATGTCGACCGGCAGCAGGTAGTTGCGCCCGCCGATCTGCACGCCGTGGCCCGCGTAGTAGAAGACCGACGCGACCTGGTCGTCGGCCATGGCCTGTGCGAAGTCGCGCAGCACGCGCTTGAAGTCCCGGGCCTTGAGATTGAGGTGCTCGCTCACCTCGAAGCCGAGGTTGCGCAGGGTCTGCGCGACCAGCCGTGCGTCGTGCTCGGGGTTGTTCAGGGGGAACTCGGCATACCGGGCATTGCCGATCACGAGGGCGATCCGGCGCTGGCGCGTAGCCTCCACTTTCGCCGGCGCCTGCGCGCGGCAGAGCGCGCTCCACCAGACGGGCACGAGCGCAAGGCAGGCGAGCAGTCGGCGGCGGCTCATGCGGCAAGAAGGGTTGCGGCGGGCAACCCATTCTCGGCATGGCGCCGCCGGGGAACAAGGGGGGCGCGTCCGCGGCGAGCCGGCTGAGCTTCCATGGTCGCGCGCGGCCGTTCAGGAGCCGCGGAACTGAACGCGGCGGTTCAGGGCGGCGCAGGGATCGCTGCCCTCGATCGGCTGCTCCTTGCCGAAGCCCACGGTCTTCAGGCGGGCGGCGTCGATGCCGTGCTGCTGCACGAGGTAGTCGCGCACGGACTGCGCGCGGGCGCGCGACAGCGCGAGGTTGTAGGCCCCGTCACCGACAGCGTCGGTGTGGCCCTCGATCGTCACGGCGCTGTCGGAAGGCAGCAGCTTGATGCCCTTGGCCAGGGCGTCGAGCTGGTCGCGCGCGGCCGGCAGGATCTCGGCGGAGGCGAAGGCGAAGCGCACCGGCAGCGAAAGCGCCGCAGCTTCGGCATTCGCCTTCTCGCTGGCGGCCGCGCCAGGGGCCCGGGCGGGCAGGGCGGCGGCCGTGGCGGACCGCGCCGAACCCCCCGTGGCTCCACCGTCGAGCAGCTGGATGCCGCGCGTCTTGCCGAGCACCTGCGCGACCTCCTGCGGGTTCACCAGTTGCCCCTCCCGGTAGATGACGACCTTCTCGGCCCGCGCCTGCGACATGAGCAAGGCGGCGGCGAGCGCGAGAACGAGGGTGCTGAGGTAGCGGATCATCGCGGGCTCCTGGGGGCTGGATTGCAGTCGACCCTGTGTTGCCCGCGCCCGGGGGCCGGTTCAATTTCTTTTCGTCTGGAACGTCCCGATGCCCTTCGCGCGCCTGAGCGGCTTGCATGACGTTTGGAGGCGGGCGCATAGTGCGCCAGCACGCTCGACGCCGCCATGCTCGACCACGCCCCGCCCGAACCGCCTGCACGGCCGCCGCCGCTGACGGGCCTGCGCGGCACGTGGAATGCGCTGCGCAACTTCGGGCTGATGGGGGGGCCCACCACCGGCAACTACGACACCTTCACGGCCAGCGACGGGCAGGTCGTCCCCGTGTGCGTGCTCGGCGAAGGCTCGCCGCTGGTGCTGGTGCATGGCGTGGGGTGCTCGCATGGCGACTGGCTGCCGGTGGCCCGCCGGCTGGCGCGGCGCCATTGCGTGCTGGCCTGGGATGCGCGCGGCCATGGCCAATGCCGTCCGGTGCTGGGCAGCATCACCCTCGCGCGGCTCGCGGCCGACCTGGCGGACATGATCGAGCAGTTCGGGCTGGACCGGTCGGCGCTGGTGGGGCATTCGATGGGCGCTCTGGTGCTCATGCAGTACCTGCATTCGTACGGCACGCAACATGTGGGGGCCGTGACCATGATCGACCAGTCGCCGCGCATCGTGACGGACGACGGCTGGCGTCTCGGCCTGTTCGGCGGCTGCAGCGCGGAGATGCTCGCCGGGCTGATCGCGGGTGCGCGGCGCGACCTGGCCGAGACGCTGCTGAGCGAGCTGGGCGCTTTCGGTGGGGCCTGGCTCAGGCGCCAGCTGGCCGCCGAGGCGCCGCTCGGCAGGATGCTGCGCCGGCGCCTGGGCCGCATCGACGTGCGGCCGCTGCTCGACCTGGCCGAGTCGATGGCGCAAGCCGATTTCCGCGCATCGCTGGCGCGCCTGGATGCCCCGCTGCTCGTCGTGCTCGGGGCGCGCAGCCCGCACTACGGCGGCCTGCCCCTCGATGCCTGGTACCGCGACACGGTCCGGCACGCGCAGATCTCGGTCTACCCTCGCGCCGGGCATTCGCCACATCTCAGCGAGCCCGGGCGGTTCGCGCGCGAACTCGAGCGCTTCATCGCCGATCACGCCTGAGCGCCAGGCGCGTGCCTCAGCCGCAGCGGCCGCCGGTGTCCGGCTTGAAGCAGAAGTCGGCCGTCAGGCTCGACGACTCCCAGGGGACCTGGACGCGGCCGGTGTCCTGGGCCACGCCGATGCGCACGCGCTTGAACAGCTGCTCGATCGTCAGTCCCGGCGTCTGGAGGTGGGCCAGCAGGTGGCGCGCGTAGACGCTGTGCTCGCCGTCGGAGCCGTCGAGCGCCACGCCGTTGGGCGCGGTGGAGAAGGCCACGAGCGTGCCCACGGGCGCATCGACGGTCGCCAGGCCGCCCGGCGTGGCGCCGCGGAATTTCAGTCGCCGTCCGTCGGGCCCGACGATCACGCCGCCGGCAAACGGGTTCACGCGGCAGGCGTCGAGCACGACGATGTTGGTCCCCGTGCGGATCGCGCTGAGCCGGTCGACGAACTCGCCGACGTCCGCGCTCTGGCGCGGGATGTCCTCTTCCGACTTCGGGTCGGCGTCGACCGGCACCAGGTAGTTGCGCCCCTTCACCTGCACGCCGTGGCCCGCATAGAACAGCATGCGCACCGAGGCCTTGGGGGCGCGCACCGAGAACTCGCGCAGCGCCTCGATCAGGTCGCGCAGGGACGTGTTCTGGCGCAGGGTGACCTCGTAGCCGAGGTCGCGCAGCTTCTTCGCGACCGCGTTCGCGTCGCCCGGCGGGTTCTTCAGCGGCGCGGCGCGGTACGCGCCGTTGCCGATCACCAGGGCGATGCGCGAGTCCGGCCTGGGATCCGGGGGCGCAGCCATCACCCGGCTGACATGCAGCGCCGTGGCGCCCAATGCGCCGCGCAGCAGGATGCGGCGGGTCAGCAGCGTGACCATGGCTACTCCCGGGGCGGCACGCCGGGCGCCAGCGCGGCGGCCTGGACGATGGGGGCGGCCTGCGCGCGGGCCAGCGCCGCGGCCTCGCTGCCGGCCGGCACCCGCAGGTAGTAGTCGCCGAGCTGGCCCGGGCCGCCGGCCAGCTCGCCGCGCAGCTGGACCACCAGCATGCGGATGTCGGTTTCCCGGGCGTCGGGCGAGAAGCTGATCTTGAGCATCGGGCCTTCTTCGACATGCACCGAGCGCAGTGCGCGGATCTCGTCCGCGTCCTGGCGGGCATCGCCCAGCAGGTTCAGGATCACGCCGCCCTGCACGGCCAGCACCGCCAGGCCGGCCATGGCATAGCTCGGGCGCAGGACCAGGCCGCCGAAGAAGGCGTTGATGCGCTCGGCCAGCGTCGGACGGTCGCCCTGGATCAGGCGCATGGCCTTGGCCAGCCCGATCGTGGCCGGCACGGCCGGCGCGTTCTCCAGGACCCGTCGCTGCAGCGAGCGATGCCAGTCCAGCTCGTCCTGGGCATCCGGGTTCTTCGCGAGGTAGTCCTCGACGAAGGCGCGGTCCTCGGCTCCCAGCGAACCGTTGACATAGAACGGGAGCAGCTCTTCAAAACGTTCATTCATCATGTCCGTGCTCCCCTGTCGGCGATGTTTGGACCTCGACCATGGTGTCTACCTCGGCGGGTGATGCCCGCGCTGCCCCTGTGTTGCGTGGGGTCCGTGGCCGGTTCAAACTTTTTTTCGCTCCGCACACTGCCGGGCTTCAGGACGCCAGCGCACCCTTGGCGTCCGGGGCGCTGCCCTCGCGGCGCAGCAGCGCCTGCAGGCAGTTGCGGATCTTCTGGCGGGCGTGGAACAGGCGCGTCTTGACGGTGCCCTCGGGACAGTTCTGCACCTGTGCCACCTCCGCCAGGCCCATGCCCTCGTAGAACACCAGGTGCAGGCACTCGCGGTGCTCGTCCGAGAGCTTTCCCATGCAGTGCTGCACTCCCTCGCGCCGTTGCTTGTCCGCAAGCTCGGCATAGCCGTCGGCCGATTCGGAGGCGGTGGTCTCGGCGATGTCGTCGAGGTCGGCATGCACCTCGTCGGGCCGGCGCGCGCGATAGACCATCAGCGCCTTCCGGCGCGCGATGCCGATGAGCCAGGTGGAGAACTGCGAATCGCCGCGAAAACGCTGCGGCTGCCGCCAGACCTCGTACAGCGTGTCCGCCACGACCTCCTCGGCCCGCGCGTGGTCGTTCAGCATGTTGAGCACGTAGGCGTAGACCTTGCGGCTGAACGCCTTGTAGAGCTGGCGAAAAGCTGCCTGGTCCTCATGGCCGATGCGGACGAGCAGCTGGGCGACCTCGTCGTTGTTCATGCGGGCGGTGGTGCAGGGCGGTGACGCAATATAGCCTTGACCGGCCGTGACGGCGACAGCTCGAACGCAGGAATCACCCGGCCTTTTCGCGTCGGCCGCGGCGGCATCCCGTTGGAAAGGCGGCGCGGCGACCCGGCACCCGCGAGGGCAACAGCAGCTTTCGAGCACAGGCTCGATTTTTTTGTGAACCGGATTTGCGGTCCCCGCAACTTAGGGTCGCCTTCACCTTGAAGTGCAACCCCACCCTCCCACAACCTTCCATCCTTCCAGCGAGAAACGACATGACCACCCTCCACATCAGCGACCTGTCCACCAGCAAGGAACTCGACGGCAAGGCCATGGCGGCCGTGCGCGGCGGCTCCGACGACCAGGCCGTCGGCACGAGCCAGGCGAACGTCCAGAGCATGGTCGCCGCGGCGAACGTCGGCAACGGCTCGTCCTTCGGCGGCCCGGCGGACATCCAGTCGGACAACACCTTCACCCAGACCGCCTCCAACACCAACACGGCTTCCAACTTCGACGGCGCCGGGTTGCTCGCCCGCCTGGGCCCCCGGTTCCCCCGGTTCCCGTTCTGACGTCCACGCCGCCTCCCTCCACTTCCTTTCAAGCGAGAAACGAACATGACCACCCTCCACATCACCGACCTGTCCACCAGCAAGGAACTCGACGGCAAGGCCATGGCGGCCGTGCGCGGCGGCGCCGACGACCAGGCGATCGGCACGAGCCAGATGAACCTGCAGTCCATGCTGGCTGCGTCGAACGTCGGCAACGGTTCCGGCTTCTTCGGCGGCCCGGCCAACATCCAGTCGGACAACACGTTCCACCAGGACGCGACGAACACGAACACCTCGACGAACGTCGATGCGCTGCTCGCCGGCATGGGCCTGGGCGGCCTGCCGGGACGCGGGCGCGGCGGCAAGCTCTGACATCGCCCGGGCTGGCTGGGGGTCGCTGCCGACCCCCAGCCAGACGCAGGCAACGATCTTCACCCTGATTTCAACGTCATCTCTTTTCCAAGCGAGGTATCCCATGCACACCCCCCTGACCATCAAGGACCTGTCGACCAGCACCGATCTCGACCGCAAGGCGATGAGCGCCGTGCACGGCGGCCAGGACAACCAGGCCCTCGGCACGAGCCAGTCGAACGGGCAGGCCATGTTCACCGCGGCGAACATCGGCAACGGTTCCATCTTCGGCGGCCCGGTCGACATCCAGTCGGACAACACGTTCAACCAGGACGCCACCAACACGAACACCTCGGCGAACGTCGATGCGCTGCTCGCCGGCCTGGGCATCGGTGGCATCGGCGGCGGCGTGCGGGGACGCGGACGCGCGGGGGGCGGTCGTTGACAGCGCTTCGGGCAGGGTGGGGTCGCTGCCGATCCCCACCCGGGCGCAGGCGCAGGTTTTGGAGACACACACCATGAGCACCATGACCATCAAGGACCTGCCGTTGAGCCGGGCCCTGGATTTCCGGGCGATGTCGTTCATCCGCGGCGCAGGCGGCGCGCCCTGGGTCTTCGGGGCTTTTCGCGCCTTCGCACCCGAGAGCGCCCGGACCCCGCCGATCCTCAACTTCTTCGCCGACCAGCTGAACGTCCAGATGCAGACGATCAACGTCGAGAACAGCGCCCCCAATGCGGTGATCAACGTCACCGCGGTCCAGAACGCCATCAACGTCAACGTTGACGTTGACGTCGACGTCGCCGTGCCGAAGCCGTTTTGAGCGACGCGAGCATGGAATCTTCTCCGTTTCGCTGGACGTCGGCCTCGTGTTCGCACGCGGGCCGCGTCCGCGAGGTCAACGAGGACGCCTGCCTGGAACAGCCGGGACGCGGGGCCTGGGCCGTCGCCGACGGCATGGGAGGCCATGCGCTGGGCGAGTTCGCGAGCCGGCTGGCGATCCGCTCCCTGACCGACCTTCCGTCCCCGCAGACCCTGGTGCACCATGTCGCCCAGGCGCAGGAACGGCTGCAGGGTGCGAACCGCCGGCTTCGCGACGAGGCGGCGCGGCGCGATGTGCCGCTGATCGGCACCACGATCGCGGCGCTGCTGGTGTGGCAACGCCAGTGCGCATGCCTGTGGGCCGGCGACAGCCGCGTCTACCTCTATCGGAGCGGCCGTCTCGGGCAGCTCACGCGGGACCACAGCGAGGTCGAGGCGGTCCGGTCCCGCGGCCGCCCGGGCGAGGACACGCTGCACCTGCCGGCTTCGAACGTCATCACGCGCGCGCTCGGCGCCGAGGACACGATCGAGATCGATTGCGTGACGCACGCAGTCCTCGACGGCGACGTCTTCCTGCTGTGCACCGACGGCCTGACCAACGAGGTCGGCGAGGCGGCCATCGAGCAGGCGCTGCTGCCCGGCAACTGCGGGCAGGCGGCGCAGGAACTGCTCGATCTCGCGCTCGAACACGGTGGGCGCGATAACATCACCGCCGTGGTAGTCCGCGCCGAGGACCTGTACAGCCCCGACCGCACCGTGATCCACCCGGTCCTGTGAGGTTGGGCCCGCGCGAGCGTCGGGCGCAGGGCGCCCGAGCCGCCCGGATCAGGCCCGCAGGCGAGTGGCGGTAATCGTGTCCGGCTGGTGGTCCGCGCTGGTCAGGTCGCGGCGCTCAACTGCTTCTGCACCAGCTCGTAATACATCCCGCGCCGCTCCACCAGCTCCTCGTGCGTACCTTGCTCGACGATGGCGCCTTCGTAGAGCACGAGGATCTTGTCCGCGCGCATGATGGTGCTAAGGCGGTGCGCGATGATCACCGCGGTTCGCCCTTCCAGGATGTCGCTCATGGCGGCGATGATGTTGCTCTCGGACTGCGTGTCGAGCGCCGATGTCGCCTCGTCGAACACCAGCAGCCGGGGATCGTGGTACAGCGCCCGGGCAATGCACAGCCGCTGGATCTGCCCGCCGGACAGCCCCATGCCGCGCTCGCCGACGACCTGTTCGTAGCCCAGCGGCATCTTGCTGATGAAGGCGTGCGCATCGGCCTTCTTCGCGACCTCCTCGATGCGGCGTCGATCGGGGCTGGCGTCGCCGCTGGCGATGTTCTCGGCGATGGTTCCCGAGAACAGCAGGTTGGTCTGCATCACGTAGCCGACCTGCGACCGGTAGTACTCCTTGTCGATCACGTTCATGTCGTAGCCGTCCACGGTCAGCTTGCCTTCGGTGGGCGGGTAGAAGCCCACGAGCAGCTTGGCCAGCGTCGTCTTGCCCGACCCGCTGCGGCCCACGATGGCGATGAGTTCGCCGGGCTTGATCGCCAGGCTGATGTTCTCCAGCACGTAGGACGTCTCGTCACCGCCGTAGCGGAAGTAGACGCCGTCCAGGCGGATGTCACCCTGGAGTTCCGGGAGCGCGACGCGGGAGGCCAGGTCCTCGGGCCTCTGCTCGGGCTCGAGGTCGAGCACGTCGCCCAGCCGCTCCATGGCCACCCCGGCGTCGTTGAGCATGCTCCACAGGCCCACCAGGCCCATCAGCGGTGCGAGCACGCTGCCCATCAGCGCGTTGAACGCAATGAGCTGGCCGATGGTGAGTTCGCGCGAGAGCACCAGGCTGGCGCCGGCCCACAGGATCGCCACCGTGGTGGCGGCGTTCAGCAGCTGCCCCGCCAGGCCGATGCGGATGTTGAACGATTGCGAGCGGTACGCCACTTCCAGCGCCTTGGCGTACTTCTTCTCCCACTTCAGGCGCACCGGACGCTCGATGCCCATGCCCTTGACGGTCTCCACCCCGCCCAGCGCTTCCATCAGGAACGATTTCGCGTCGGTGCCCGCCGTGAACGATTCGCGCGCAAAGGCCTTGATCTTCGGCGTCACGAGCACCGTCAACGCCAGGATGGGGGCGACGAACGCGATCAGCAGCAGCGTCAGCTTCACGTTGTAGAGGAACATGACCGTGAAGTAGACGAAGACCATCAACAGGTTGAGCACGGTCGAGACGGTGGACTCCGTCAGGAAGGCCCGGATGGTCTGGTTCTCCTGGAACCGCGCGAAGATGTCGCCCGTCTTGCGCTTGGCGAAGAACGAATAGGGCAGCGAGAGCGTGTGCTTGAGGAACTGTGACATCATGTCGAAGTCCAGCTTGCGGACCATGAAGTTCGCCAGCGTCGCCCGGATCGTCGCCATGAGCTGCGTGAACAGGTGCGAGACGACCAGGCCGACGATCAGCAGGTGCAGCAGGCTCACGTCCTGGTGCACGATCACCCCGTCCAGGATGTTCTGGATGATGACCGGCGGAACGAGCCCCAGGATCTGGATCACGAAGGTCGCCAGGCACAGGTGGAGCAGCACCTTCTTGTGGGGAACGAGGTAGCGCGCGAACCGTACCCAGGGCGACCGCGTCGCGGCCACCTGCGCCATGTCCTCGCCGGCCGTGAAGACCAGGCAGGTGCCGCTCCAGCCGCGCTCGAACTCCTCCACCGTCATCTTCTTGAACCCGGTCGCGGGGTCGGCCACCCACACGTTGCGCTTGGACACGCCGTAGACCACGATGTAGTGGTAGCCCATCCAGTGCGCGATGAGCGGCAGCTCGAACCCGCGCAGCGCGTCCATCGTGCACTGCACGCCGCGTGTCGTGAACCCGAGCGCTTCGCCGGTGCGGGCCAGGCTCTCCAGCGTGGCGCCCTGCGTCGTGACGTTGGCGAGCTCGCGCAGCTTGCCCAGCGTCATGCCGATGCCGTAGTGCTTGCAGATCATCGCGAGGCAGGCCGCCCCGCAGTCCATCTCCTCGGCCTGCTGCACGCACGCGAAGCGCGCGATGACCTTCTCGCCGAACTCGGCCTTCGACGCCAGGTCGATCATCGCCGGCAGCTTGCGCCGCTCGGCCATCTTCTTCTGCCGCTGCAGCTCCCGGTCGAGCAGCCGCATCCGCTCTTCCAGCGCCTCGCGCAGCTTCGGATTGCGCCCCAGCAGGAACTGGACCGTCTTCTCCGGGATGACCAGCAACGCCGAGTCGGTGGTGGCCACCACCGCGGCGAACTGCTCCTGGCGCATCAGGCAGGCGTTCTCGCCGAAGGTTTCGCCGTGCCCGAGCGTGGCGAGCGGGTAGTCGGTGCCTTCCTCGTGGCGCACCAGGCGCACCGCGCCGTGCCGCACCACGTACAGCCTGCGATCGTCCCGCGAGTCCTGCTTCAGGATCTCCTTGCCGGCGGCGACCTGCTTGACGCCGACACTGCGGATCAGCTCCTCGAGCTCGTTCTTGTCGACCTTGCCGCGCAGGTCGAACAGCTGGCTGATCATCCCGCCGGCGGAACTGATCGCGACGCGGCTCGCGACGAACGCGCGCGCTGCAGGGTTGCCCGCCACGAGGGGGCCGATGCAGCTGCGCGGGATGTACAGCACCTCGGCCTTGGCCGAGGCGCGCGCCGACACCTCATGCCGGTGCTCGCGCAGCATGACCATCTCGGCCAGCACGTCGCCGGCCTTGCGCACCCCCAGGCTGACCTCCTTGCCTTGCTCCTCGGCAAAGACGCGGATCGCGCCCGACTTGACGACGAGCAGGCCGTCGGCCGCCTCGCCGGCCTTGCACACGGTGTCGCCGAACGCGAAGAAGCGCGGCTGCGCGCATTCGGCGATCCGGTCGATGTCGGCCCGCGTGAAAGTGGAGAACAGGTCGACCGTCGCCAGGAAGTCGGCGTGAGGCTGGTCCGCGGCCCGCGTGTCCATGGTGTTGCCAGTGTTGCGGCCTAGCAGGCCTCGACGATGTGTTCCTGGGCCCGGGCTCGCAGCCAGTCCTGGCGCAGCTGGCGGCGCACCTCGGTGGCGGTGTCGTCGTCCAGGCTGGCCGGATGCTTCGTGTTCACCCGGAAGACCTCGAACGTCGTGCCGTCCGAAGACGCGAACGGCCCGAGCACCTCGCCCGCGGCGGCGTTGAACACCTTGGCCTCGACTTCCCCGCGCAGCGCGCCCCGCAGCACCTTGCCGATCAGGCCGCCGCGCTCGCGGGTGTCGGCGATCGAATGTTCGCGCGCCATCTCCTCGAAGCTGTCCGGGTCGTCGCGCAGCACCGACACCACTTCCTTGGCCTTGCCTTCGGAGTCGACGACGATGTGGCTGACCTCGATGCTGTCGAAGCGGGGCGAGTTCAGCTTGAAGAAGCCACGCACGGCCTCGTCGCTGCAGACCCGCTCCATCATCTTTTCCCGGTAGAGGCTGTCCGTGATGAAGGCCTGGAACTCCTCCAGCCCGATCCCCCGCGCGTCCAGGTACTTGTTGGTGTCCGACGCCCGGTGCAGGCCGCGCACCCGGCGGAACTGGTCGGCACGCTCCTGGATCTCCTCGTCGGAGACGCGCAGGCCCTGCTTCCTGGCGGCCAGCACCGTGATGCGGTCGCTGGTGAACTGCTCGACGAGCTGCTGGAACTGCCCCGTCAGCTTCAAGGTCTGCAGCAACTCGGCGTCGCTGATCGCCTGGCCGTCGATCTTCAGGATGGTGGTCATGTGGCGTGCTCCTTCGGGGTTGGCGGATCTCAGCCGGCGACCTGCCGGAACGGATCCAGCGCGAGGTCGATCAGGCGCCGCTCGCGCACGATGACTTCGGCCGTGGCCGTCATTCCGTAGCGCAGCGGGTACTTCTTGTCGGCGACGAGGTAGTGGTCGCGCTCCAGCGTCACGCGGGCCTCGTAGGCCAGCTGCTTGGTCTGCTGCGACGGCCGGGTGGCGGGGGAGATGTATTCCAGCGTGCCGTTGATGAGGCCGTAGCGCTGGTACGGGAAGGCACTGAACTTGAGCTTGACCGGAAGGCCCTCGCGCAGGAAGGCGCGGTCCTGCTCGGCGATCTCGACCTGGAGGACGGCGCGTGCATTGCTCGGGGCGATCCCGCCCAGCGGCATGTTGGCCTGGACCTTGTCTCCGGGCTGCGTGGTCGCCACCTCGGTGATGACGCCGGACACCGGCGCGACGACGAGCAGGAAGTTCTCCTTGTCGATGTTCTCGAAGCGGATGCGGGTCGCGGCGTCGGCGACCAGGCGCGCGGTCTGCAGCTTCAGCCGCATCTTTTCCTCGGCGTTGGTCAGCTCGTTCGTGGCGCCCTCGTACTCCACCCGCAGCCTGTTGAGCTCCTGGCCGCTGGCCTCCACCCGGGCCCGGGCCAGCGCGAATTCCTGGGCCTGCCGGGCGCCCACTTCCCCGACCCGCGCCTGGGCCACGCGCAGGGAGTTCTCCGCCGCGAGCAAGGCGTTCTTCTTGCTCTCGACCTGCAGCTGCGACACGCCGCCTCCGCCCGTCGTGGCGAACACGCGCTCGAACTTGTCCGCTTCGGCCTTGGCCGCGTCGCGCGCCCGGCGGGCGTCCTCCACGTTGGTCCGCGATTCGTTCTGCTGCGCCCGGTGCACCTCTTCCAGCTTGGTCGTCCCCAGGGCGATGCGCTGTTCGTGCTGCTGCTTTTCGAGCTCCAGCGCCTGCCGCAGCGTCGCCGCCTTGCGCTCGAGCAGCGCCTTCTTCTCGGGAAACTGCTGCAGCTCGCGCTCCGCCTCCTCGAGCTTGAGCTGGGCCTGCAGCGCGTTGCTCGCGGCCTCGATCGCGCCCCGGGCATTGAGCCGGGCCAGGACGTCGCCCTTGGACACCGGCTGGCCGGCGGCGATGTAGAGGTTGGCCAGCTCGCCGTCGACCGGCGCGTAGATGCGCCGGACCTCCGAGTCGGGCTGCAGCACGCCCTGCGCGGCGACGATCACGTTGGCCTTGCCGAAGAACGACCAGGCCAGCGCACACAGCACCAGGGCGATCATGGCCAGGACCACGGCGCCGAGCGCGCGCGCAGGCTCCGCGGTGAGGATCGCGATGCCCTCGCTGCTGTGGTCGGCGAGCGCCTGGTTCAGGGGCTTGAGATGGTTGGGGTGCGTCATCGCTCAGGGTCTCCCAGCAGTGCCAGCTTGCTCTTGAGGAGGTCCGGCTCGAGCACGTTGCGCAGCTCGCGCAAGGCCGTGCGCTGCTGATCCATCTCGGCCTTGATCTCGGCGTGGAGCGTGGCCAGGCCCTCCGGCGGGGCGGCCCCCAGCTGCGCATGCATCTGCAGGGCCTGTTGCGAGTAGCTGTTGGCGTCGGCGAGCAGGCGGGCCCGGGCGCGGAACGGGCCCGAGACGGCGATCTCGCTGCGCTGCGAGGCTTCGATGCCGCCCTGGCCGCGGTAGTCCTGCCACGCCAGCCGCGCCCGGCTCACGGTGTCCTGGGCCCGCGCAAGCACCTTGTCCTTGTTCTGGTCGAGGTCCGCCTGCGTGGCGCGCGCGAAGTGAGCGTCTTCCTCGGGGTCCAGCGCGAGGCGGAACGCCAGCAACTGGTCCGCATAGCCGCTGGCGCCGCGCGCTGCCTGCAGCGCCGCGAACCGGGTGAGGACGGCCTGGCGGCGCTCCACCTCCCTCTGGACCGCTGCGGCCCAGGGCCCGGCGGCCATCTGCCGCAGACCCTCGAGCGACGAGTCGGCCTGGCCCTCTTTCCACGCCCGGGTGGCGGCTTCGTACTGGCGGACCGCCTCGGCCGGCGGCAGCTGCCCGCTCGCGGCCAGCGCATCGAAGCGCTCCTGGAACGGTGGCGTCGCGAAGCGGCCCTTGAGCACCAGCGCGAACAACCGGCCGGGCCGTCCGGCGCGCGCTTCCGACCGGATCTCGAGATACCGGTTCAGGTCCTGGCGCACGCTGTCCAGCCCGCCGAGGCCGGGATACTTCGCCGCGACCTCCTTCAGGACGGGGTCCAGCGCCTCCGGCCGGTCGCGCTTGAGCTCGGCGACGATGGTGGTCTTCAGGCGCTCGATCACCCCCAGGTGCACGCTGGCCTCGCTCTGCAGCTTGCGCACGTGGGTCAGGGCCTCGGCGTAGGGGGCGCCGAACTGCGGCACGTACGACGCGATGCGGGCCAGGGCGCGCTGGTGCTCGCGCGTGTCGTTGTTCCAGCGGTCGATGAGGGCGGCGATGGCGTCCTCGTCGGCGTAGATGCGGATCGGCTGGTCCGGCCCGCCGCGCTGGTTGACCAGCCGTTCGAGCTGGCCCAGCCACTCCAGTTCCGCCACGAGCGGCCGCAGCTCGGCATTGCGCACGCCGAGCCGGGACATGGCGGCGGTCACGGCGCCGGCGCCGTCGAAGTCGCGCGCCGCCACCTTGGCGAGCCAGGCCGGCACGTTCGCCTTGAGGGCGGCCTCGATGGACAGCGCCTTGAGCTGCGCATCGTCCGGGCGCTGCTCCAGCGACCGGTCCGCCACCAGCGCGGCCTGTGCGTAGTCGCCACTGGCGACCAGGTCCTTGAGCTGGCGATCGGGCGCGTCCCACCAGTACAGCGCGGTGCCCGCCGCGGCCAGGACCGCCACCAGCGCCACGGCCCGCCAGGGGCCGCGCCTGGTCCCGCCTTCGTCGTGGCCCTGGAAGACCGAGGCGAGCTCGGACCACAGCGCCGCCGCGCGCCGGCGCGGGCGGCGGCCGGGTGCCTGCTCGGCGACGGCGGGCACCGTCGGGCGGCTGCCTTCGGCGCTCTCGTCGAGGGCGTTCTCGACGCAAAAGATGTCGAGGAAGGAGGTCGGCGCCGCCACGAACGTGGTCTTGCCGCCGGCTGCGGAGGAGCGGTTGTCGGCGGGTTGCGCCTGGCCCGCCCGGGTCGGCTCGGCCGGCTCGGCCAGCTCGCGCGGCTGGGGCAGGTCGAGCCCGGCGGCCTGCGTGACGCCCACCCGGTAGGTGAAGTGGTCCCCCCCGAAGGCGAGCAGGGCGCCGTCCTGCAGGGGCACCGCGCACTCCTGCAGGCGCAGCCCGTCCACGAAGGTGCCGTTGGTGCTTCCCAGGTCCTCGATGCAGGCGCGTCCGCCCTTGAGGAAGATGTGCGCGTGCCGCCGCGACAGGTAGCTCAACTGCGCGGCATGCTCGCCGCGCTGCTGGGAGAACGCGCCCTCGGTCTTGCTGACGAGAAAGGGAAAGCGCGTGATGACCAGTGTTTCCAGGCCTTTCCCCTCGGCGGCGGGCGCGAGCGTCAGGGTGAACGCATCCGGCCGCGCCTTGGTGCGCGGGCCGATCTGCACCCGGTACGACAGCACGCCGCCGAAGCAGATCTCGTCGCCGTCGCGCAGCCGATGCGGTGATGGGCCGACCGCGGCGCGGTTGACGGTCGTGCCGTTGCTGCTGCCCAGGTCGGCCACGTAGACCTCGCCGGCCTCGCAGAAGAGCCTGGCGTGCCGGCGCGACAGGGAGACGACCGTGTCGTCCCGGAAGGTCGCGAAAGGCTGCTCGGCGCGCCCCACGGCGAGCACGCCGTCCACGCGGATGTCGCCCAGCTCGGGTCGGGACAGCGGCTTGAGCACAATGTCCTGCGCACTGCCCGTCGGCGCCTCCGGGGCAGCCGGAGGCGCCTCGCGCTGCAGTGCACTGTCAGCGGCGGGCATTCGCGACCTCCACGGGCGCCCAGCCGCCACCCAGCGCCTTGTAGAGGGTGACCGTGTCGGAGAGGACCTGCTGGTGGCTCGCGAGCAGCGCCAGCTCGGCCGCAAGCAGCGAGCGTTCGTTCTCGAACACCTCGAGCTGCGAGATGAGCCCGGCCGCCAGCTGCGTCGTGCTGCTGGCCCCGACCTGCCGAAGCTCCTTGACCTGCAGCTGGAGCTGTTCGCGCTGCTGGCGGTGGGCGTCGAGGTTCACCAGCGCGTTCTCTGCGTCCTCGAACGCGGCGATCACGGTGCGGCGGTATTCCTGCTCGGCGACCTTCACCTGCGCCTCGCTGGTCTTGGCGCGCGCCTTGATGCCGGGATTGAGCGCGGGGATGTTGATGCTCGGCGCGAGCCCGAACGTGAAGGACTTGAGCAGGTCGCTCAGCGCGAAGCTGGCCGAGCCGCCGCGCCCGGTCAGGCCGATGGATGGCAACTGTTCGAGCTTCGCCTGCCCCATCAGGTCATGGGCGGCAAGCACGCGGAACTCGGCCGCGACGATGTCGGGCCGCCGCGCCAGCAACTGCGACGGCAGTCCGGTGGGCACGGTGGGGAGCTGCACCCGGTCCTGGAGGCGGCCCACGGGCACCTTGAGCTGTCCGGCCGGCACCCCGACCAGGGTGGCCAGCGCGTTCTCGGAGACGTCGCGCAGGCGGCGCAGCTCCAGCAGGTCCTTGGTGAGCCGGGCCGTTTCCGCTCGTTGGCGCTGGACCTGGGTGGTGGGCACCAGGCCGTTGCTGCGCATCGTCTCGAAGATGGCCAGGATCTGCTGGCTCCGGGTCAGCGCGCGCTGCTGGTCCTCGAGCTGCTCGTCGAACAGGCGGATCTGGAAGTACGTGGTCGAGACGCTGGAGGCCAGCGTCAGGTAGCCGGCGCGCCAGTCCGCCTCGGTCGCGTTGAACTCGGCGGTCTGGGCCTGGACGCCCTTGGCGTACTTGCCCCAGACATCGATGTCCCAGTTCACCTGGGCGCCCACGCTGTACTGCTTGCTCGTGCGCTGCCCGGTCGACTTCTCGATGTTGGCGCCGGCGCCGATGTCCACCGTCGGCTTGCCGCCCGCGCCGGCCTCGGCGATCTGCAGGTTGGCCACGTCGATGCGGGCCGCCAGGATCTTCAGGTCGAAGCTGCCCGCGATCGCCCTGGCCACGAGCGAGTCCAGGTAGGGATCGCGGAACTCCGTCCACCACTGGGTCGAAATCGTGTCGGCAGCGGACACGGGGGTGGTGCCGGAAGGGCGGGACCAGGACGGCTTGTCGGGTGCCTCCGGGCGCTGGTATTCGGTGATGCGGACGTCCGCGCAACCGCACAGAAGTGCCGCACAGAAGCCGGAGAGAAGAATGGTCTGCCTCATTGCGCCCCCTGCTCAAGAATCGAACCTTGCCGGCGGGATCTCCTGGCGCGGGATTCGCGCTCTCGCATCGCTGCCAGGAGCTTGTCGGCACCCTGAGTTGCGACCGGCACTCAAACGGTTCATGCCGGTTTCAGCTCGCCGCGGTGCGCCCTGGTGAGGGCGAAGGTCGCGAGTCGACGCTCGGGGGCGCTGCAAACTTATGCAGGACGCGATTGGCTGTCAACGGGCGTCCGGGCAACAACCGAAACTGGCGCAGCGAAGCCCGCTGTCCTATCGTGCACGGGCGTGCGCAGCCCGGTAGCGCGGCGGGGCCGGCCGCGCGGTCGAGCAGCTCGCCGGAAACAGTGAACCGCCTGGCCGGAAGCGGCAACCCATCGCCTGTTGCCGACAGGACCGTGCTGCCTGATGGGCTTGCTGCAGGAGTGAAGATGAATCTGTCGACCTTGACGACGCGATTTCGGGCGGGCAATGCCCAGGACAGGGACATGCAGCCCGGCGGTGCATCCGACGGCGCCGATCCGCGGCTGGCGACAGCCCGGCCGGCCGCAGAGCGCTCCCTGGTCGGCAGCCGTGTCGGCCCCTATCTCATCACGAAGCGGCTCGGGGAGGGCGGCGTCGGCGCGGTGTACAAGGGCGTCGACGAGGTGCTCAAGCGCGAGGTCGCGATCAAGGTGCTGCATCCCGAGTTCGCGTGCGACCCGCTCTTCGTCGCACGTTTCAGCCGCGAGGCGCGGCTGCACGCACAGCTCAGCCACCCCAATGTCGCCACCGTCCATGCCTTCCTGCACGAAGGCGACAAGCAGTTCATGGTGATGGAATTCGTGGCCGGGATCTCGCTCGACGAGTTCGTTCGCTCCGGCGGCCCGGTGCCCGTCGCGCGGGCGCTGGGCATCTTCCGGCGGGCGCTCGACGGCATCGAGCATGCCCACCGCAACGGCATCGTGCACCGGGACATCAAGCCGGCGAACATCATGGTGGCCGACAGCGGCGCGGTGAAGGTCATGGACTTCGGCATCGCCCGCGCGATCGACTGCCACGAGCACCTCACGCGCGTCGGGCAGGTTGCGGGCACGGCCAAGGCGATGTCGCCCGAGCAGATCCGTGGCGCAGACGCCGACGTCCGTTCCGACATCTATTCGCTCGGCATCGTGCTGTACACGATGCTGGCCGGCCGGGCGCCGTTCGACGCCGACACCGACCTCGCGCTGATGAAGGCCCAGCTGGAGCAGGCGCCGCCGCCGCTGCGCGCGCTCGCCCCCGACGTGCCGACCGAGGTGGAGGCCGCGGTGATGCGGGCGCTCCAGAAGGATCCGTCCGCCCGATTCCAGACCGTGGCCGAGTTTTCGCGTGCGCTCGCCGGCGTCGATTCTGGCGCGGCGGTGGCGACGCAACGGCCGGCCCGCGCGGCGCCCGCCGCGACGACCCTGTCGAGAACGGCCGTGAATCCCGCGCTGGGCCATCGGCAAGGAGAGCCGGAAGGCGCGGCGGCACGCGGGGCAGAGGAGGACCTGGCGGCTGCGGCAACCCTGGTGCGACCGGTGCCTGCGGCCACGGCGCGGCGCAAGTTGCCGAAGCTCGGTCGCCGCGCCGCCGGCATCGCCCTGGCACTGGCCGCACTGGCGGCCGGCGCGCTCGTCCTGACGACGCGCACGGAGCAACACGCGGCGCCTGCCGCCGGGGCGGCGCAGGCCGTCGCGCCTCAGCCGGCAGCCCCGGTCGAGGGTGGCAGGGCGGCCGAGCCGGGACCCGCCGCGCCGGAAACCGTCGCGCCTGCGCCCCTGCAGGCGGCACAGCCGCCGGCGCAGGTCGCCACCGCCGTGCCGCGCGCCCTGACCATCGCTCCCCTGGGATCCGATGGCCGCTACCAGCCGGGCGAGCGCGTGCGGCTGCGGGTGGTCACCAGCCACGATGCGCACGTCTACTGCTACCTGCAGGACGAGGCCCAGCGCATCGTGCGTTTCCATCCCAACCGCTTCCGCACGAGCGCCCTGGTGACGGCGGCCGAGCCGCTGGAGATCCCCGGCCCGATGAGGTTCGAGATCCTGGCCAACACACGCAAGGTGACGGAGACGATTGCCTGCTTCGCGGGCGCCCGTGATCCCGTCGACCAGCTGCCGCCCCAGGTGGTCGGCACCGACTTCGAGAAGCTGCCCGTCGGCTCGCTCGGCGAGGTGCGAAGCGCCTTTGCGCGCATGGGCGCCGACGAGCTGGCCGAAGCCAGCTTCGTGGTTCAGTTCAAGTAGTCCGCTCGGCGCCGGCCTGACGCGGCCGAACCGGGAGCGCGGGGCGCACGTGCAGGCGTGCGCCCCGCGCTCGCTTGCACCGCATGGCGATCGACATCGACGCCCTGCCACGGGTTGCCAGCTGCGCGCGGCTCGCTTGCGCCGCGACAGGCGGGAGACGGGGCCGGGCAACCGGAGCGAATTCAGCTCGATTTCCCGTGAACCCAAACAGCGCCCGCCGCAACTCATAGACGCCTTCCCTCGTGAAGTGCACCACCACCCTCCCTCAACTCTTTTTCAAGCGAGAAACGACATGACCACCCTCCACATCAGCGATCTGTCCAGCAGCAAGGAACTCGACGGCAAGGCCATGGCGGCCGTGCGCGGCGGCGCCGACGACCAGGCCATCGGCACGAGCCAGTTGAACCTGCAATCCATGCTGGCTGCGGCAAACGTCGGCAACGGCATGGTCGTCGGGGCCAACTCCCCCGTGATCATCCAGTCGGACAACACCTTCGGCCAGGACGCCGACAACTCGAACAAGGCCTCCAACAAGGAACTGTTCCTGGCGGCCCTGCTCGGCAAGGACCGCTGCTGAGAAGTCCCTTCCATCCCACCACCCTGACTCCACCCATTTCCTTCAAGCGAGGCATCCCATGAACACCCCCCTGACCATCAAGGACCTGTCGACCAGCACCGATCTCGACCGCGAGGCGATGAGCGCCGTGCACGGCGGCCAGGACAACCAGGCCGTCGGCACGAGCCAGTCGAACGCCCAAGCCATGTTCTCCGCGGCGAACATCGGCAACGGCTCCGCCTTTTGCGGTGGACCGGTCAACATCCAGTCCGACAACACGTTCGACCAGGACGCCTCGAACACGAACACCGCGTCGAACGTCGATGCGCTGCTCGTCGGCCTGGGCCTGGGCGGCGTGCCGGGTCCCGCCGGCCCCCGCAGGCCCCGTCGCTGACAACGCTGCGGGCAGGGTGGGGTCGCTGCCGACCCCACCCGGTCCCAGGCGCAGCTTCCTGGAGAAATCACCATGAGCACCACGACCATCACGGACCTGCCGCTGGGCCGCGCCCTGGGGTTCAAGGCGATGTCGTTCATCCGGGGCGCAGTCTGCGCGCCGTGGGTCTTCGGGGCCTATTGCGCCTTCCTGTCCTATAGCCCCCGGATCGGGGCGACCATCCACTTCTTTGCCAGCTGAACGTCATGACGGCGATTGGGACGGGCTCGAAAGCCTGCTCCCCGGCGCGCCGGGTCGGTCCACCTGCCCGTCATAGGAGGTAGACCCGCAATCCATCCCCCAATCGCGGTTCGGATGCGGCCTGGTTCCGGAGATGGATGCCGGGTCAGGTCCGGCATGACGGAGTCGCGACCGCGAGGGCTTTCAGAACCCGTACAGCAGGGCTGGGTTGTCCACCAGGATGCGGCGCTGCGCGGCATCGCCGGGCATGCGGGCCAGTGCCCACGCCAGCAGGTCCTGGCTCGAAGGCGTCGGGTGGATGTTGGGGTGCGGCCAGTTGCTCGCCCACAGGCAGCGTTCGGTATGGGCTGCCGCGAGCGTTTCCACCAGGGGTGCGATGTCGTCGTAGCCCGGCGGGCCCGCCCGCGAACATTCGTACGGCGCGGACAGCTTGACCCAGGCATGGCCTGCGTCGATCAGGCGCCGCAGGCTCGCGAAACCCTCGCTGTGCGTGCTCACCGGACCGAGGAACTTGCCGATGTGGTCGATCACCAAACGGCAGGGCAGGTGGCGCAGCAGGGCTTCGTGTCGTGGCAGCTCGTGACCATCGAGCTGCAGGTTGATGTGCCAGCCGAAGGGCGCGATGCGCGCTGCCGTCGGGGCCAGCGCTTCCCAGGGCAGCACGCCGCCGGCGAGCATCATGAAGCGCACGCCGCGGACGCCGACGTCGTGCAGGGCCTGCAACTCGGCATCCGCCGTGTCGTGCGGGACGACGCACACGCCGCGCGCGCCCGGGCCCAGCGTCTTCATGGCCTGCAGCGTGCAGTCGTTGTCGAAGGCGTAGCCGGTGGGCTGGACCACGACGACGCGCGACAGCCCCAGCGCCTCGCGCACCCGCGCGTATTCGGGCGCGGGCGCATGGGGCGGCGTGAAGGTCGCGGTAGGTGCGAGCGGCCGTGTTTCCTCGAAGACGTGGATGTGGCAGTCGCAGGCGCCGTCGATGCCGAGGGGCGTGTTCACTTCACCGCCTCGTGCCAGTGTTGCCAGCGGGTGGCGCGATCGGCATTGACGGCGCCGGGCGGCAGTTGGCCGTTCTTCAATGCGCTGAACTGCATCACCGTCTCCAGCGCCTGGTGCTCGATCGCGGGCAATGTGAGCCCGCCGATGTGCGGTGTCGCCAGCACGCGCGGATGCCGCGCCACGGCCGGCGAAGGCATCTGGTCCGGCGCGCGTCCCACATCGACGGCGCAACCCGCGAGCTGACCCCGGTCCAGCGCGTGCAGCAGCGCCGCGTCGTCGACCAGTTCGCCGCGCGAGGCATTGATGAAGAAGGCCTGCGGCTTCATCGCCGCGAAGGCCTCGGCGTTCATCAGCCGATCGGTGTCGGTGTTGGCCGGAGCCAGGCACACGACGAAGTCCGACCCGGAGAGCAGCGTGCCGAGATCAACCTGCTGCAAGCCTGGCTGCGCGGGCACGGGCTGAGGATCGTTGACCAGGACGTCCATGCCCAGCGCCAGCGCGACGCGCACCAGGTCGCTGCCGATCTGGCCGTGGCCGATCACGCCCAGCGTCGCGCCCCGCAGCTGCCGCCCCATCACGGGCGTGGGGGCGCTGCCCTGCCGGTAGTCGCGGGTGTAGCCGGCGATGCCGCGCGCCAGGTCCACCATCATCGCGACGATCCATTCCGTGACGGCGGCGACGTAGCCCGCCGAGGCCTGCGTGACCAGCACACCGAATTCGCTGGCTGCCGCGATGTCCACGGTGCGGATGTCCACTGCGCAGCGCAGGAAGGCGGCCAGCTTCGGCAGTCCCGCGAAGAGCGCGCGCGGCGCCGGCGTCTGGCGGTAGGCGATGATCGCGTCGCAATCCCGCGCGGCGTCGACCAGCTCCTGCGTGCCCAGCTCGCGGGCGTTGGCGTTGTAGCGGACCTCGGCGATGGCATGAAGCGCCCGCACGGCCCGGGGGCCGAAATACTGCTCCAGCCGGTCGGCAGGGTGGCTGACGAACACCACGTTCATGAAGCGGTGCCCTCTTCGGGGACCCTGGCCGCTCGCTGCCGGTCCGGGGGCGCCGCGACCGACTCGCGTTGTACCAACGGCTCGGGCGCGAAGACCTGGTCGCTCTCGGCGGACTCGGGCGGCGCGTCGGCGCGCATGGCGCGCTCGACCATGGCGCGGGCCATGGTCTTCACCGGCAAGGGAACGGTGGTGAGTCCCGGGTTGCTCAGCCCCGACAGGTACAGGCCGTCGATGCCGACCACGGAAACATCGCGCGGCACCTCCAGGCCCGTTTCGCGCAGGCCGGCCATCAGGCCCATGGCCATGAGGTCGTTGAGGGCGACGATGCCGGTGGGTCGCTGGCCCAGCGCGGCGATCTGGTGGGCCGTGGCACGGCCCACCTCGGCGATCACGGCATCGCCGTATTCGTCGAGCGGGCCGCCGTCCAGCACCTTGCCCTTCAGGCCGGCTTCTTCGGCCGCCGCATGAAAGCCGTCGATCTTGGCGCTGCGACTCATGGTCATGCCGGCCACCGTGGCGAAGGCCAGGCGCTCGTGGCCGTGGGAGATGAGGTGGCGCGTGGCGATGCGCGCGGCCTCGAAGTTGTCGGGCATGACGTGGCCGACGCGGGACAGCTTGCCGGGGGTGGCGCCGCGGTCGTAGCTGACGACGGTCATGCCGCGTTCCACCGCCGACTCGAAGTGGCGCTCGTCGGCCAGCGAGGAGATCACGATGACGCGCCGCACGCCCTGCGCCGACAGGTCCTCGAAGAAGGCGCTTTCCTTGTCGCGGTCGCGGTAGGTACTGCCGATCAGCAGGCGATAGCCGAAGTGCTCCTGGGCGTAGCTCTCGATCTCGCGCGCGATGTAGCCGTACATGGGGTTGGTCATCGAGGGCACCAGCAGGCCGAGCAGCGGTGTCTGCCCGGTCTTGAGCTGCTGCGCCAGCTTGCTGGGGCGGAACTGCAGCTCGGCAATGGCCGCTTCCACGCGGGCCAGCGTCTCGGCCCGCATGCGGTCGGTGCGACCGTTCAGCACGTTGGACACCGTGCTCACGGATACCTTGGCATGGAGAGCGACGTCCTGGATGGTGGGCATAGATCGGAATTCTTCGAAGCAACTACAGGCCGAGCCGGTTCGGCAGCCACAGGGAGAAGGAGGGAACCAGCGCCAGCAGCACCAGCGTCAGTGCCAGCACCAGCAGGTATTTCAACATGGGCCGGGCCACGTCCTTGACCTGCGTGCCGGTCAGCGCGCAGGTCGCGAACAGGCCCAGGCCGACGGGCGGGGCGAACAGGCCCAGGCCCATTGCAATGACCATCACGGTGCCGAAGTGCAGCGGATGGACGCCCAGCTGCGCCGCGATCGGCGTGAGCAGCGGACCGAAGATGATGAGCGCCGGCGCGCCCTCCAGCACCGCGCCGAACACCACCATCAGCAGCACCGCCAGCAGCAGGAACATCGTGCTGCCCCAGTGCTGCGCGAAGGCCACCATGGTGGCCGACATCGCCTGCGGCACCTGTTCGATGGTGAGCGCGAACGACAGGCTGGACGCCGCCGCCACGATGAAGAGGATGCTGCCGGCCATCGACGCCGATTTCACGAACAGCTGCGCGATGGACTTCAGGCTCAGCTCGCGGAACGCGAGCCCGCCCGCGACCAGCGCGTACACGACGGCGAAGGCCGAGACTTCCGTCGAGGTGGCGATGCCCGACACCACGCCCTTGCCGATCATGGCGACCATCAGGATCGCGACCAGCGCACCGCCCAGCAGGCGCAGCAGCGGGCGGCGCTGCGGGAAGGCCTCATCGGGATCGATCTTGCGGCCGACGATCACCGCCAGCGTCGCCAGCGCGACGGCCATCACGACCGCCGGCAGCAGGCCCGCCATGAACAGCCCCGCGATGGAGATGTTGGCGACGAAGCCCATGATGATCATGTTGATGCAGGGCGGGATGGTCTCGGCCATGACGGCGGTGCTGGCCAGCAGGCCCGCGGCCTCGTTCGGATCCTGCCGGGTGCGGCGCACGGCCGGCATCACGATGCCGCCCACGGCGGCGACGTCGGCCAGCTTCGATCCCGAGACGCCGGAGAAGAAGGCCGTTGCCGTGATCGTGATGAGCCCCAGCCCGCCGCGTACGCGGCCAAACACGCGCAGCAGCAGCTCGATCAGGCGCGAGGACATGCCGTTCGATTCCATCAACAGGCCGGCCAGCACGAAGAAGGGGATGGCCAGCAACACGAAGTGGTCGCTGCCCGCCATCACCTGCTGCGAGTACACCAGGATCGGCAGGGACGGGTCCGAGAGGAAGTACAGCAGCGAGGAGAACGCGAGGACGAAGCCGATCGGCACACCGGCCACCAGGCCGGTGAAAAAGCCTGCAGCCAGCAGCAGCCCGCGCGGAATCGCATGCGAAGGCGCCAGCGCGTTCCAGGCGTAGACCGCACCGAGCAGCAGTGCGCTGGCCACCAGCGTGAGCCACACGAGGCGTGCCGGCGCGTTCACCGCGTTCGCCACCGCGAACAGGGTCATGAACAGGCTGCCCGCCACCACCGGGTACACGTAGAGCCATTGCGGCAGGCCCAGGGGCGTGGTCTGGCTGTACGAGTCGGCCAGCAGCAGCACGGAGGAGACGAGCAGGCTGGCCGAGACGAAGGCGATCATCCAGTGTCCGACCTGCACCATCGCAGGATGCCAGGACGCAGGCAGCATCTGCCGGAAGAAGTCGACGCCGACGTGCTGGCTGCGCGCCAGCACCGTGGCCGCACCGAAGAAGACCAGCACGATCATGAGGGCGCGCGCCGCTTCCTCGGCCCAGTCCACCGGGTCGTGCAGGAAGTAGCGGTAGACGACCGACAGGAACACCACCAGCACGTCGGCCGCCAGCACCGCCGCGGCCAGCCATTCCATGGCCTGCGTGAGACGGGCCAGCCAGCGGCCGGGCTGCGTGTCGTGCCGGAAGCCCCAGGCGGGCAGGGTGGTGTCGACGGACATGCGGGTGGGTGGACTACTGTCCCCGGATGCGCTTGAGTTCGCCGGACACGAGGTTCATGGCCTCGTCGCCGATCGACTTGGCGTGCGTCTGGTAGACCACCTGCGCCTTGTCGCGGATGCGCTGCATCTCGGCCGGGCTGATCTCGTTGACCTGCATGCCCTTGGACTTGAGGTTGGCCAGGCTGGCGGCGGCCGATTCGCGGTTGATCCGGCGCTCGTCGTCCCGGCCCTTGGCGGCGCATTCCATCATCGCTGCCCGCTCGGGCGGCGACAGCCCATCCCAGGTCTTCTTCGACATCAGCACCGCGAGCGGGCTGTAGGCGTGCTTGGTCAGCGTGAGGTACTTCTGCACTTCGTAGAACTTGCTGTTCTCGATGTTGGCGAAAGGGTTCTCCTGGCCGTCCACCGTCCTGGTCTCCAGCGCCGAGTACACCTCCGAGAACGCCATCGGCACGGCGTTGCTGCCCAGGGTCCTGAACGTGTCGATGAAGATGTTGTTCTGCATCACGCGCATCTTCACGCCCTGGAAATCCTCGGCCCGCTGGATCGGGTGCTTGGAGTTGGTCGCGTGGCGGAAGCCGTTCTCCCACCAGGCAAGGTTCACCAGGCCCACGCCCATCAGCTTCTCGGAAAAGTAGGCGCCGGCCTTGCCATCCAGCACCGCGTCGGCCTCCTTCTCGTTGGAGAAGAGGAACGGCAGGTCGAACACGCCGATGGAGGGCAGCACGCCCACCAGCGGCGCGGTGGACGTGATGTACATGTCCAGCGTGCCCGAGCGCGCGCTTTGCGTCGCGGCCACGTCGTTGCCGAGCGCGCCGTCGTAGGTGGGGTTGACCTTCAGCTTGCCGCCGCTCTTCTCGGCGGCGCAGGCGATCATGGTGCGGGCCCCCTGGCCCATGGGGTGCTCCTTGGGCACCGGCACCGACAGGCGCAGGCTGCGATCCTGGAACTGGGCCTGGGCAGGCAGGGCGAGCGCGGCCAGGGCGGCCAGCGCGACGACGGCGAGGCGGGTCTTCATTGCATGTCTCCGGTTGAGAGTCACATCAGCCACCTGAGCGGCACCATCACGAGCGAGGGGAACAGCACGAGCAGGAGCAGCACGATCAGTTCGGCCCAGAGGAAAGGCCACAGGTGCCGGACCAGATCGGTCATGGGGATGCGGGCCACGCCGCAGATGACGTTGAGCACGATGCCCACCGGCGGCGTGATCAGGCCGATGGCGTTGTTCATGATGAAGAGCACGCCGAAGTAGACGGGGTCGATGCCCGCCTCCTTGATCACCGGCATCAGCACTGGCGTGAGGATCATCACCGTGGGCGCGAAATCCAGCGCGGTGCCGACGATGACCACCAGCACCATGATCACGAACATCAGCAGCGTCCTGTCGCCCATGAAGGGGCGCAGCATGGCGGCGATCTGCTCCGGCACGTCCGATGCGGTGATCAGCCAGGCCGACACCAGCGCCGCCGCGATCAGGAAC
Organism: Ramlibacter pinisoli; assembly: GCF_009758015.1. NCBI lineage: Bacteria > Pseudomonadati > Pseudomonadota > Betaproteobacteria > Burkholderiales > Comamonadaceae > Ramlibacter > Ramlibacter pinisoli. The sequence goes on along the minus strand of NZ_WSEL01000009.1, from coordinate 1,447,388 downwards.
ACGACGACGGCCGTTCTCTTGGCGGCCGCCACCAGCAGCGGGTAGAGCTGGCGCAGCGGCAGCTCGCGATAGGCCAGCGTCCCGATCAGGAAGGCATAGACGCAGGCGGCGACCCCGGCCTCGGTCGGCGTGAAGATGCCGAACTTGAGCACCGCGACGATGCCCACCGGCATCAGCAGCGCCCAGACGCCGTCCCAGCCGGCCCGCAGCCGCGCGCCCCAGCTCTGGCGCGGCAGCACGGCGACCTGGTCGCGCCGGGCGACCCATTGCCAGGCGATCGCCAGCGACACGCCCATCAGGATGCCGGGAAAGAAGCCGGCCAGGAACAGCTTGCCGATGGACACGTTGGCGATGACGCCGAACATGATGAAGCCGATCGATGGCGGGATCACCGGCGCGATCACGCCGCCGGCCGCAATCAGCCCAGCCGAGCGGGGCACGTTGTAACCGGCCTCGCGCATCAGCGGGATGAGCAGCGTGCCGATGGCCGCCGTGTCCGCGGCGGCGCTGCCCGAGATGGCGGCCATCATCACCGACGCGAACACCGCGACGAAGCCCAGGCCCCCGCGGATGTGGCCCACCCAGGCCAGCGCGAAGTTGACGATGCGCCGGGAGATCCCGCCGGCGTTCATCAGCTCGCCGGCCAGCATGAAGAAGGGAATGGCCAGCAGCGGAAAGCTGTCGGCCCCCTCGAACAGCTTCTGCGACAGGATGGTGGCGTCCCACTGGCCCTGCGCCAGCATCAGCGCGGCGGCGCAGACCAGGAGAGCGAAGGCGATGGGCATGCCCAGCGCCATGGCGCCCAGCAGCGAGAAGGTGAAGGCGGCGACCGTCATGCGCTCGCCCCCACCGCAGGCTCATCGGTCTCACGCACCTGCACCAGTTCGGCTTCTGCCATCTGGCCGCGCGCGAGGCGCCACAGGCTGGCCAGCGTCAGGCCGCCGATGGCGACGCTGCAGACATAACCCAGGCCGAACACCCAGATCAGCGACAGGCCGGTGACCGGCGCCCGCATGCTGGCATTCACCTCGTGCTGGCGCCAGGTGCCCCAGAACAGGATGGCGCAGCAGGCGAGGACCAGCAGCTGGCTCGCCGCCAGGCACAGCACCTTGCCGGCGCGCGGCAGGCGCTGCACCACGTTGTCCATGCCCAGGTGCGTGCCTTCGCGCACCGCGACGATGGCGCCCACGAAGGTCATCCAGACGAAGAAGACGCGCGACATCTCCTCGGAGAACAGGATCCCGGAGTTGAAGGCGTAGCGCAGGACCACGTTGCCGAACACCATCAGCACCATGCCGAGCATGAGGAAGGCCAGCACGCCCTCCACGGCGCGGGCCAGCCAGCGGTCCAGGACGGCCATGTCAGGCGCGGGCGGCGTTGATGGCGGCGAAGAGCGGCGCGGTCGACGTGAACTGCCTGGCAAAGTCGGCCCAGAGGCGGGCCTCCATCTCCTTGCGCACCGCCGCCCGGTCGGCGGCCGACATCGGAAAGAAGGTCATGCCCTTCTTCTTCAGGTCCTCGATCGCGGCCGTGGCCTTGTCGGCGGCGATCACGCGCTGCTGCCCGGTGCTCTCGGCCACCGCCTTCATGAAGCCCGCGCGCAGCGGCGCCGGGATCTTGTCCAGGCTGCGGCGGCCGATCACCACCACCATCGGGCTGAACAGATGCTCGGTTTGCCAGCAGGACTTCGTGACCTCGTTCAGCTTGCTGGCGAGCACCGTGCCGGCATCGTGCTCGAAGCCATCCACCACGCCGGTCTGCGCCGACATGTAGAGCTCGCCGAAGGGGATGGGCGTGGGGATGGCGCCCATGATCTTGAAGGTCTCGATGAAGGCAGGCGTGGGCAGCACGCGCAGCTTCACGCCCTTGATGTCCGCCAGCGACTTGATGGGCTGCTTGGTGTAGACGTTGCGCGGGCCGAAGTGGGAGGCCCAGGTGAGGATGGTGCAACCGGCGCGTTGCTGCAGCATGTCGTTGAGCGACTTGCCCACGCCGCCTTCGGCCACCTTGGCCATGTGCCCGTAGTTGTCGAACATGTAGCCGAGGTCCAGCATGCCGATCTCGGGCAGCACCGTGGCCCAGATCGAGGAGCCGGTCACCATCATGTCGATGGCGCCCACCTTGACCTGCTGCACCACGTCGCTCTCCTTGCCCAGCTGGTTGTTGGGGAAGTAATCCAGCCTGATGGCCTCGCCGACCTGGTTCCTGAGGTTGGCGGCCATGCGCTGGTACCAGACATAGTGCGCGGCGTTGTCGTCGGCGGTCATCGAGGAGGAGAAGCGCAGCGCGAGCGTGGCCTGGGCACGCGCTGCGAGCGGAACGCCGACGCAGGCGATGGACGAGGCGGTGGCCTGCAGGAAGCGGCGGCGGCGAATCGGCGTCATATCGGTGCTCCTCAAGAGGTGTACCGATTTACTGTACCGATTTAGTGTAACGATGCACAGACCATCAGATAAGGGATTTCCCTGTTCCCGTCGTCATGGCGGGCTCGACCGGCAATCCATCTTCCGATCGCCCTCCGGGGCGGCCTGGTTCCGGAGTTGGATGCCGGGTCGCGCCCGGCACGACGACTGTCGATGGCCAAGGCGGAACTCGGCAGCGCTCCCATGTCGCTGGGCGCCGCCGACTTGCCGGCCGGAACGCCCGATGTGCTGGCGCCGGTGATCCGCAAGCTGCGGCGGGGCGGGGTGCCTGCAGGCATTCAGATGCCCTGCAGTTCCCGCATCACGCCCGCCATGTGCATGCGGAAGTCGCTGCCGCGCACGATGCACATGAGGTGGAGGGCCATCCGCCCGATCCGGTAGTTCGCCATGGTCGTTCTCCTGTTGGTTTCATCCCGGTCCCCATCCCAGGGGACCGGTTCGCCAATGGGTTGCCGCCTGCGTGGAATCGGTTTGAATTCGTTTGCCGGCCAGCGCGTTTGGCCGTGGGCCGCGGCTCTGGCGCTCGAAGGCTGCGTCGTCGCCGCCGTGAACTGGGCTGTCAGCACGTGGCCCGCGCGCGTTCGTCGCGTGCCCGGATCGCGCGGTTGTAAATGTTGCCGCGCCCTCCATACTGCGAGACCGTGGCCCACGGGCGTGGACTGCGACCATCGTGTCCGGGGGAGCCATGGCCCACCGCTTCGCTTCGTCGCATCGCGCCACGCCGGCGCCGGTTCAGCAGCGTGCGGTGCGGGCGCGGCGCCGGCGCGTGGCCTGCGCCTGCGTGCTCGCCTCCAGCCTGGCGGCCTGCGGTGGCGGCGGCTTCGATCCCGTCACCCTGGACCTGGGCGGCGGGATCGCCATGACCGCCGACGGCGACATCGTCGTCGCCACCGATCGCGTGTTCTGAAAGGCTGCACCGTGAACCTCCAGCCCCTGCGCCGCATCGCGGCCCTGCTCCTGGCCGCACCGCTGCTGGCTGCCTGCAACGGAACGTCCGGCATCGATGGCGGGCCGACCGCAGTCGCCGTCAACCCCTATCCGGCGCCGGCCGAGACGCCGCTGTGGCGCTCGGGCGCCGACTGGTTGGCCGAGGTCGATCGCGCCAAGCCGTCCGGCCGTTAGCGCCCGCGACCGCGCGGCGGGCCACGGCATCGCTGCGCCGTCGCCGCGCCGCCGCCGTCGCGCTTGCCCGCGCCACCGGTCCTGGTCTATTATCGACCGAGCGGTCGGTGAATTTGACCGAGGAGGTGGCATGTACACGCAGGCGATGGACACCATGGGCAAGGACGAGGGGCGCAAGCCCCTGCAGTCGGCCGACGAGCTCAAGCTGCAGGAACGGTTCGACGCCCGCATCGATGGCGGCGAGTTCATCGAGGCCAAGGACTGGATGCCCGAGCACTACCGCAAGACGCTGGTGCGGCAGATCAGCCAGCACGCGCACTCGGAGATCGTGGGGATGCTGCCCGAGGGCAACTGGATCAGCCGCGCCCCCACGCTCAAGCGCAAGGCCATCCTGCTGGCCAAGGTGCAGGACGAGGGCGGGCACGGGCTGTACCTGTACTCGGCGGCCGAGACCCTGGGCACCTCGCGCGACCAGATGCTGCACGCGCTGCACACCGGCAAGGCCAAGTACAGCTCGATCTTCAACTACCCCACGCTGACCTGGGCCGACGTCGGCGTGATCGGCTGGCTGGTCGACGGCGCGGCCATCATGAACCAGGTGCCGATCTGCCGCTGTTCGTACGGCCCCTATGCGCGCGCCATGATCCGCATCTGCCGCGAGGAGAGCTTCCACCAGCGCCAGGGATTCGAGAGCCTGCTGACGATGATGGAGCGGGGCACCGCGGCGCAGAAGGCCATGGTGCAGGACGCGGTCGATCGCTGGTGGTGGCCTTCCATCATGATGTTCGGCCCGCCCGACGACCAGTCGCCCAACAGCGCGCAGTCGATGCGCTGGGGCATCAAGCGCGTGAGCAACGACGAGCTGCGCCAGCGCTTCATCGACGCCGCGGCCGAACAGGCCAAGGTGCTGGGCGTCACGCTGCCCGATCCCGAGCTGAAGTGGAACGAGGAGCGCCAGTCGCACGACTTCGGGACGATCGACTGGGACGAGTTCTGGAACGTGGTCAACGGCCATGGCCCGTGCAACAGGGAGCGCCTGGCCGCCCGGGTGAAGGCCTGGGACGAGGGCGCCTGGGTGCGCGAGGCGGCGCTGGCGTACGCGGCGAAGCAGGCAGCACCGCTGCAGGAGGCGGCATGAACACGTCGGACAAGAGCGCAACGCCCTCCAGCGGCGAATGGCCGCTGTGGGAAGTCTTCGTGCGCAGCAAGAGCGGCCTCGACCACAAGCACTGCGGCAGCCTGCACGCCGCCGACCCCAAGATGGCGATCCAGATGGCGCGCGACGTCTACACGCGCCGCCAGGAAGGCACCAGCGTGTGGGTGGTGCGCTCGGACCACATCGTCGCCAGCGACCCCGGCGACAAGGACATGTACTTCGACCCGGCCGAGGACAAGGTGTACCGCCACCCGACCTTCTACAAGTTGCCCGGCTCGGTCGACCACATGTAAAGAATTCGGCGGCAAGGCACTCTCTCAACCGCGCCAGCACCTGACCATGCAATCGATCGCGATCAAGAACGACCCGGCCGTCCAGTACCTGCTGCGCATCGGCGACACCGTGCTGGTGCTGGCGCAGCGGCTGGCCGAGTGGACCGGCCATGCGCCCGTGCTGGAGGAGGACATCGCCCTGGCCAACATGGCGCTCGACCTGGTCGGGCAGGCGCGCGCCGTGCTCACGCGCGCCGGTGAACTCGAGGGCGCCGGGCACGACGAGGACCAGCTCGCCTTCCTGCGCGACGAGCGCGACTACCGCAACGTCACGCTGGTCGAGCTGCCGCGTGGCGACTTCGCCGTGACGGTGCTGCGCAACGCCATGATGGCCACCTTCCTGCGCCTGCTGTGGGACGAGCTGCGCCACTCCAGCGACGCCGAGCTCGCCGCCATCGCCGGCAAGGCCCTGAAGGAGGCGCGCTACCACCAGCAGCACGCGGCCGACTGGGTCGTGCGGCTGGGGCAGGGCACGGACGAGTCCGCGCGCCGGATGGGCGCCGCGGTCGAGCTCTTGTGGCGCTACAGCGCCGAGCTGTTCGATTCCGACGCCGTCGAGGACCATGCCGCGCACACCGGCCTGGGGCCGCGCTGGAGCGAGCTGGTCGATGCCTGGGAAGCCGAGATGCATGCGCTGCTCGGCGAGGCCGGCGTCGACCTGCCCGCGGCCTCGACCTTCCGCTCCGGCGGCAAGCGCGGCGTGCACAGCGAGCACATGGGTTACCTGCTGGCCGACATGCAGTACCTGCAGCGCGCCTACCCGGGCGGCGTGTGGTGAGCGCCGTCCTCGCCAGCCGTGTCGAGCGCGCCTGGGCGGCGCTGGACGAGGTGCCCGATCCCGAGGTGCCGGCGCTGTCGGTGCGCGACCTGGGCATCGTGCGCGACGTGGTCGACCACGGCGCCGAGCTGGAGGTGGTGCTCACGCCCACCTACTCCGGCTGCCCGGCCACCGAGGTGATCGAGCGCGGCGTGCTGGACGCCCTGCATGCCCAGGGCCTGGGACCGGCGCGGGCCACCCTGCGCCGCGCGCCGGCCTGGACCACCGACTGGATCAGTGCCGAAGGCCGGCGCAAGCTGCACGAGTACGGCATCGCCCCGCCGGGGCCCGCCGACGCCGAGGGCTACCAGCCCGTCCGCATCGTGCGCCGCCAGCCCGCCATCGCCTGCCCGCGCTGCGGCAGTGCGCACACCGAACGCACCTCGGCGTTCGGCTCGACGGCCTGCAAGGCGCTGTACCGCTGCCTGGATTGCCTGGAGCCGTTCGAGTATTTCAAGCCGATCTGATTGCGGACTCCCGGTCGCAGCCGAGCACCATGACCACACCTCTCTTCCACCCCCTGACCGTCCGCCGCGTCACGCCCGACACGCCCGAGGCCGTGGTCGTCACGTTCGACGTGCCCGAGTCGCTGCAGCCGGTGTTCGGCTTCACCCAGGGCCAGTACCTCACCCTGCGCAAGGACATCGACGGGCAGGACCTGCGGCGCTCGTATTCCATCTGCGCCGGCGTGGACGAGGGCGAGCTGCGGGTCGGCGTGCGCAAGGTGCGCGGGGGCGTGTTCTCCAACTGGATCAACGAGTCGCTCAAGCCCGGCGACACCATCCACGTGATGGCCCCGCAGGGGCGCTTCTTCGTGCCGCTGGAGGCCGGCGCGCGGCGCCACCACCTGGGCATCGCGGGCGGCAGCGGCATCACGCCCATCCTGTCGATCATGAAGACGGTGCTGGCGCGCGAGCCGGGCAGCCGCTTCACCCTGGTGTACGGCAACCGCAGCCTGCGCTCCACCATGTTCAAGGAGGAGCTGGAGGACCTGAAGGACCGCCACATGACGCGGCTGGTGCTGCACCACGTGTTCTCCGACGAGCACGCCGACACGCCGCTCAACATGGGCGTGATGGACCGCGACAAGCTGGGCGTGTTCCTGCGCACCGTGGTGCCGGCCGCCTCGATCGACCACGCCTACGTCTGCGGCCCGTTCCAGATGAACGACGAGGCCGAGGCCGCGCTGCTGGCCGCCGGCGTGCCGGAGGACCGCATCCACATCGAGCGCTTCGGCGTGCCGCAGCAGGCCGCCGGCGCGGTCGGCGCGGTGATGCACGAGGCGCGGCCCGGCGACGCCGAGGTGGCCAAGGTGGTCATCGTGCGCGACGGCCTGCAGCGCGAGATCACCTTCACCAAGGACCAGCCCAGCATCCTCGACTGCGCGTCGGCCGCGGGGCTGGAAGTGCCGTTCTCCTGCACCTCGGGCGTCTGCGGCACCTGCCGCGCCAAGCTGGTCGAGGGCCAGGTCCGCATGGAGCGCAACTTCGCGCTCGACAGGAACGAGGTCGCCGCCGGCTTCGTCCTCACCTGCCAGGCCCACCCGGTCACCGAGCGGGTGGTGCTGTCGTTCGACGAGCGCTAGATGGGCCGGGGACGCCACGCCGGCTACGACGACCAGCGCGAGACCATCCTCGCGCGGGCGGCGCACCTGTTCGCGCTGCGCGGCTACGCGGCCACCTCGATGAACGAGGTGGCCGAGGCCTGCGGCCTGTCCAAGGCCACGCTGTACCACTACTACCGCGACAAGGACGCGCTGCTGTTCTCCATCGCCGACTCGCACGTCGAGCGCCTGCAGCGCATCGTGGCCCAGGCCATCGCCGAGGCGCAGGAGCCCGGCGCCCGCCTGCGCGCGCTGGTGCGGCGCTTCGTCGCCGAGTACGCCGACGCGCAGGATGCGCACTGGGTGCTGACCGGCGAGGTGCGCTTCCTGGACGCCGCCGACCGCGAGCGCATCCTGGACCGCCAGCGCGAGGTGGTGGCCGCCTTCGCCGACGTGGTCGGCGCGCTGCGCCCCGACCTGAAGCAGGCCGCGCTGGACAAGCCGCTCACCATGCTGCTGTTCGGCATGGTCAACTGGATGTTCACCTGGATGAAGCCGGACGGCGCGCTCGACCATGACGCCATGGCGCCCATCGTGGCCGACCTGTTCCTGGGCGGGCTGGGTGCCGTGCGCGTGCCCGAGCTTCCCGCCGCGGCCCCGCGCCGGACGATGAAGGAGACACCCGCATGACCACCCCCATCCTCCAGAGCTACATCGCCGGCCGCTGGGTCGGCCGGGAGGCGGCGCAGCCGCTGCGCAGCGCCGTGAACGGCAGGCCGGTGGCCAGCACGCACGCCGACAAGCTCGACTTCGCCGAGGCGGTGCAGCACGCGCGCCGGGTCGGCGTGCCCAACCTGCTGCGGCTCGACTTCCAGCAGCGCGCCGAGCGCCTGAAGGCCCTGGCCAAGTTCCTCGGCGAACGCAAGGAGGAGCTGTACGCGATCTCGGCCCACACCGGTGCGACGCGTGCCGACGGCTGGATCGACATCGAGGGCGGCACCGGCACGCTGTTCGCTTATGCCGGCGTGGGCACCAACGAGCTGCCCTCGGGCAACCTGCTGCACGAGGGGCCGGCGGTCCCGCTGGGCAAGAAGAACAGCTTCGCCGGCACCCACATCCTGGTGCCGCGCGGCGGGCTGGCGGTGCACATCAACGCCTTCAACTTCCCGGTCTGGGGCCTGCTGGAGAAATTCGCGCCCAGCTTCCTGGCCGGCGTGCCCTGCATCGGCAAGCCGGCCACGTCGACCAGCTACCTCACCGAGGCGGCGGTGCGCCTGATGGTGGCGTCGGGCCTGCTGCCCGAGGGCAGCCTGCAGCTGGTGATCGGCGGCACCGGCGACCTGCTCGACCGCCTGGACGGCGCCGACGTGGTCACCTTCACCGGCTCGGCTGACACGGCCGCGAAGCTGCGCGTGCATCCGAACCTGGTGCGGCACGCGATCCCGTTCAATGCCGAGGCCGACTCGCTCAACATGGCGGTGCTCGCGCCCGACGTGGAGCCGACCGACGAGGAGTTCGACCTGTTCGTCAAGGAGGTCGCGCGCGAGATGACCGTCAAGGCCGGGCAGAAGTGCACGGCCATCCGGCGCGCCATCGTCCCGCGCCGGCACGTCGACGAGGTCGCGGCGCGGCTGAAGGCGCGGCTGGCCAGGGTGGTGGCCGGCGACCCGGCGCTGGAGGAGGTGCGCATGGGCGCGCTGGCCTCGCAGGACCAGAAGCGCGACGTGGCCGAGCGCGTGCAGGCGCTGCTGGCGTGCGCCGAGCTCGTGCACGGCGAGCGCGACGGCTTCGCGCCGCGCGGCGACGGCGTGGCCGAAGGCGCGTTCTTCGCGCCCACGCTGCTGCTCGCCCGCAACCCGCTGGGCGACGACGCGGTGCACGACATCGAGGCCTTCGGCCCGGTCAGCACGCTGATGGCCTACGACGACCTCGAGCAGGCACTGGTGCTGGCCGCCAAGGGCAAGGGCAGCCTGGTCGGCACGCTGGTCACCCGGGACCCGCAGGTCGCCGCGCGCTTCGTGCCGGCCGCCGCGGCGACCCACGGCCGGCTGCTGGTGCTCGACCGCGAAGCCGCCGCCGAGTCCACCGGCCACGGTTCGCCGCTGCCGCTGCTCAAGCACGGCGGCCCGGGGCGCGCCGGCGGCGGCGAGGAGCTGGGCGGCCTGCGCGCCGTCAAGCACTACCTGCAGCGCGCCGCCGTGCAGGGCTCGCCGACCATGCTGGCGGCGGTCACCGGCGAGCACGTGCGCGGCGCCAGGGTGCGCGAGAGCGAGGTGCACCCGTTCCGCCGCCACTTCGAGGACCTGGCGGTCGGCGACTCGCTGCTGACGCACCGGCGCACGGTCACCGAGGCGGACATCGTGGCCTTCGGCGGCATCTCGGGCGACTACTTCTACATGCACTTCGACGAGGTGGCCGCCAAGGACAGCCCGTTCGGCCAGCGCATCGCGCACGGCTACTTCGTGCTGTCGGCGGCGGCCGGCCTGTTCGTCTCGCCGGCGCCGGGACCGGTGCTGGCCAACTACGGCCTGGACACGCTGCGCTTCGTCAAGCCGGTGGGCATCGGCGACACCATCCGGGCGCGCCTGACGGCCAAGCGCAAGATCGACCGCAACCGCAAGGACGCCAGGGGCGTCGGCCAGGGCGTGGTGGCCTGGGACGTCGAGGTCACCAACCAGCACGGCGAGCTGGTGGCCAGCTACGACATCCTGACGCTGGTGGCCAAGCGGGCCTGAACGGCGCGGGCGCGGGCGGCTCAGCCCAGTGCGCGCCGCATCGCCTGCGTGCCCAGGGCCATCATGGCGTCGATGGCCGGCGCCAGCGCGTCCGGCAGCAGGTCGACGGTCCACACCAGCAGGCTGCCGCCGCCGGGTGCGTCCTGCACCTGCACCGCGGCGTTGTAGTGCGTGGTGCGGCCGTCGATGGCGGTGTAGACCAGGCGCCGTGCGGCGTCGTCGCAGGTCACCAGGCGCTCGCGCAGCTGCAGGCCGTTGGCGAAGGTCAGGCGGCGCACCGCCCCCTCGTCCTCCGGCGCGCTGGCGGTCACGAAGCCGGGCACCAGGCGCGTCGGCAGGGCGCCGAAGTCGCGCACCGCATCCCAGGCGGCGGCGGGTGCGGCGGCGACGGCGATCTCGTGGCGAAGGCTGGCCATGGTCATCTCCTTGGGGTGGTGGCGGGATCGGCGCCGGCCTGGGCCTGTTCGGCCTCCGACTGCAGCCAGCGCATGAAGTCGAGCGCGTGCGGGTTGCGCGCGGCCCGCGGCGCGGGGGTGAGGAAGTAGCCGCGGCGCGAGGCGGCCGGGGTGCGGAACGGCGCCACCAGCTGCTTGCGCCGCACCAGGTCGGCCAGCAGCGGCAGCCGGCCGATCACCACCCCCTGCCCGGCGACGGCGGCGGCCACCGCCTCGGTGTAGTGGGTGAACCGCATGGTGTGGGCCATGCGCACGTCGCGCAAGCCCATCAGCTGGAACCACGGCTCCCAGTCGACGGTGAGCGGGGCGCCGGTCATGTCGATGGTCAGCAGCGTCTGCTCGACCAGGTCGGCCGGGGAGCGCAGCGGCCGCGACCGGTCGCGCAGCAACGAGGGAGCGCACATGGGCTGCACTTCCTCCTCGAACAGGCGCGGACCGCGGCCCTGCTCGATCGGCACGAAACGCACGGCGAAGTCGACGTCGCTGCGCTCGAGGTCGACGATGGCCAGCGAGGCCGAGATGCGCACGTCGACGGCGGGGAAAGCGGCCGTGAACCGCGGCAGGCGCGGGATGAGCCAGAACGAGGCGAAGCCCGGCGTGCAGGTGATCGCCACCTGGCTGGGCGCCGCGCTGCCGCGCACCCGCGCGGCGGCGTCGCGCAGGCGCTCCAGGCTGTCGTCGACGGCCCGCTGCATCACCCGCCCGGCCTCGGTCAGCACCAGCGCCCGGTGGCGGCGCTCGAACAGCGGCGTGCCGAGGGAGGCCTCCAGCTGCTGGATCTGGCGACTGATGGCCGGCTGCGACAGGGCCAGCTCGGTGCCCGCCCGGGTGAAGCTCAGGTGGCGGGCGGCGGCCTCGAACGCCTGCAGCAGGTCCAGCCGCAGCTGCCGCGAGCGCGGCAGGGTGGCTTCGGCCGTGGACGTGTTCGCATGTGTTGGTTGCATGTGAGGCATGCGAAACCGCGATTGGATGCTAGAGGGAGCACTCAGTATAGTCATTCGCATTCTGCATGCGAGGTGCCCCATGACCGCCACCGTGACCGCGACTCCCGCCCGTATTGCCATGTCCCGCTCGACCCTGCTCGAGGTGCCGCAGCGCTCCGGCGCCCGCGTGGCGTCCGGTGCCGGGACGCTGTGGCTGACCCTGGACGACGACCTGCGCGACATCGTGCTGGCGGCCGGGGAGTCGTTCGAGGTGCCGCCCGGTCGCCGGGCCCTGGTCTACGCGCTGGACGACGCCGTGCTGGAACTGGCGACCGACGTGGCCGAAGTGGCCCGACCGTCGCCGCCGCGCCGGCGCGGCTGGCTGGCCGGCTTCACCCCACGGCCGGCCTGACGCCGGCGCCTGGGCTTGCAGGCGGCGCCGGCGGCCCGCTTGCGCCGCGCGCCTACAGCCGGGCCATCGCCGCCTGGGTAGCGTGCCACCATGCGGCCCCGTTCCTGCACCCTCGACCGCCCGGAGCCCGCATGAGCTTCGGTGCCCTGTTCACCCTGCGCCCGCGCGCGCGCAAGGCGCGGCCCGAATCGGCGGACGATCCGTTCCCGCCCACCGCCGGCTGGAACGAGCGTCGCGCACCGGCGCCCCCGGACCCCGATCCCGCCACACCGCGCCGGCGCGCCGGTGACCGCCCGCCGCGCGGCGCTGGTCCGCGATGAACGCGTCCGTCACTTCCGACCTGGCCCTCACCGATGCGCTGATCGCCATGGGGCGGCGATTGCTGGGCGCCGGGTACGCCTTCACGACCGTGACGCCGGCCACCCAGGCGCGCGTGAACGCGCGGCCCGAGGCCCAGCTTGCCCACACCCTGCGCGACGTGTTCGGCTGGAGCCGTCCGTTCGCGCCCGGCCTGCTGCCGGAGGAGGCCATGGTGCTGCTGCGGTCGGCCCGGCTGCTGGCCGAGGAGCCGGGCGGCCTGCTGCGCAGCCGGGTGCGGTACGCCACCCTCGCCGGCGGCCTGTACGCGCATTCGGGCTACCCGACCACCGACCCCGACGCCGTGTTCTTCGGCCCCGACACCGTGCGCTTCGCCGACCTGGTGCTGGCCGAGCTGCAGCGCGAACCGCTGCGCCACGGCGCCCGCATCCTCGACCTGGGCTGCGGCGCGGGGCCGGGCGGGCTGGTGGCCGCGCAGGCCTGCGACGGGCTGCAGCCGCGCCTGGTGCTGGCCGACATCAATCCGCGCGCCCTGCGCTTCGCGGCCGCCAACGCGGCGCTGGCCGGCCGCACCCGGGTGGCCTTCGCGCTGGGCGACCTGTTCCAGGCGGTGCAGGGCGACTTCGACCTGGTGGTGGCGAACCCGCCGTACCTGAACGATGCCGCGCAGCGCACCTACCGGCACGGCGGCGGCGACTGGGGCGTCGGTCTGTCCGAACGCATCGTGCGTGAAGGCCTGCCGCGGCTGGCGCCGGGCGGCCGCCTGGTGCTCTACACCGGCGCCGCGATCGTCGGCGGCCGCGACCCGCTGCTCGAATCGCTGCGCCCGACGCTGGACCTGCGCGGCTGGCCGTGGCGCTACCGCGAGATCGACCCCGACGTGTTCGGCGAGGAACTGCTCGAGCCCGCCTACGCCCGCGCCGAGCGCATCGCCGCCGTCGCGCTGGTGGTGCGGAGGCCGGCGTGAGGGTGCTGGGCATCGGCGAGTCGAACGACCTGGCCGCGATCCACCACTCGCCGGCGAGGGCGCGTCAGGCCGCCATGGCCTGCTTCAGCACCCGCGCGTAGTTGCCGCCGCAGATGCCTTCCAGCATCGCCTCGGGCAGGCCGCGTTGCACCAGCAGGTTCACCACCTCGCGCAGGTCGGCGTAGGTGGCCAGCACCGGGTCGGGCCCGGCGCCATCGAGGTCGGTGCCGAAGCCCACGGCCTGCGGTCCCACGATGTCGGCCATGCGCACGATCTCGTCGGCGTAGGCGCGGATGCTGTAGATCGGGTAGCTGCTGTCGCGCCGCGCCCGCACCGACCACAGGCCGATCACGCCGCCGCGGGCGGCGATCTTGCGCGCCTGCTGCGGCGCCAGCGATCGGGCGATGTAGCCCCAGTCCTGCCAGCGTCCGCCCGCCGCGCGGATCCACGAATGCGACCACACGACGCGCGCCTGGCTGGCCTCGAGCGCCTGGTCGACGAAGTCCGGCGTGCTGTGCGCCAGGTCGACCAGGATGCCGAGCTTGCGGCAGCCCTCGATCACCTCCCGCGCCACGGCGGGCATGCCGTTGTGGCGGGGCGCGGTGGTCTGCAGGTCGCCCAGCGGCGAGGCGATGTAGTGGACCAGCTGCAGGTGGCGCAGTCCCATCGCGTGCGCCTGCGCCAGCCGCCCCGGGTCGCCCTCGAGGAAGTTGGCCGACTCGCTGGCCATCACCACGTGCGGCGTGCCCGCCATGGCGGCATCCACGTCCGCCGGCGTCAGCGCCTTGGGCAGGCCCCAGCGCAGCAGCCGCGCGTCCAGCACCCTGGACTCGCGCAGGAACCAGTTCCACAGGTCACCCGGCCGCGGCTCGCCGACCTGGGCGATGCCGGCCCCGGTGCTGCGGATCCACGGCTGGTCGTCCACCAGTGCCCAGGCCACCAGGCCGGTGCCGGTGGCCTCCATCTGCTCGCGCAGCCGGACGTCCGGCACCGGCTTGAGCAAGCCCAGGTGCGAATGCATGTCGGCGATGCGCGGCCGCGGCGCCGGCGCTTGCGCACGGCCGGGCAGGCTGCTGCCGAACAGCGCGGCCCCGGCGAGCAGGGCGAAGCGGCGGCGGTCGAGCAGCTGGGTCATGGCCGCCTCGGCCCGATCAGTGCACGGGTTCCATGCCCTTGGCCTGGAGCAGCCCGGCCAGACCCGGTCCGCGCAGCGTGTCGAGCAGCTGCCGCGCCGCCGCCGGGTCCCTGGCCTGCGCGCCGATGGCGCCGGCATACACGGTGTAGTTCTGGATCTCGGCCGGCAGCGGCCCGACCAGCACGGCGCCGGGCACCGCCAGGATTTCGCTGATCTGGTGCACGGCCACCTCGGCCTGGCCATTCATCACGCGCTCGGCGACCAGCCCGCCCGGCACCAGCACCGCCTTGGCCTTCACCTGGGGCGCGATGCCCCACTGCTCGAACAGTTGCGCGAGGTAGATGCCGCTGGAGCCGCCAGCCGCCGGATCGATCATCGCGACCGACCGGGCCTGCAGCAGCAGGCGGCGGAAGTCGTCGACGCTGGCCAGCGGCGGCACCGGCGTGCCGGGCTTGACGGCCACGCCGATGCCCACCCGTGCCAGCGGTGGCGGCGCCTCTTCGGCCAGCTTGCCGGCCTGGCGCAGCGGCTGCAGCGAGGCCGGGCTGGAGACCACCAGGTCGAATGCCTCGCCGGCCGTGATGCGACGCTGCAGCGCGCCGGCGGTGTCGTTGTCGATCAGCAGCCGGTGGCCGGTGCGCCGCTCGAACTCGGGCTGGGCAGCCACCAGCACCTGCTTGAAGGCGCCGGCGGTCAGCACCCGGAGGTCGGCCGCCCAGGCGGGCGCAGCCGTGGCCGCCAGGGCTGCCAGGACGGTGAGGGCGAGGCGTCGGATCATGGGGCGTGATTGTGCGGGCGCGACCTGTTGGATGACCCGCTGCCAACGGATCCGGGGTTTCCCTGACTCAGGGGACCGACTGCGCGCCAACGATGCGGACGCGCGACACACGGGAGGGTCCATAGCACAGCATCCCCGGTCAGAGGGCGACTGGTTGGTCGTTATCGGAATCGTCCTACATGTTGTCACGACTCGCGGGCCGACACTAGGCGGCCACCGCCAAGCTCGGCAGTCTGGCTCATCCGTGGCATGCCCTTGTCGGGCCGCGGTTTTGTCCAGTTCGCTCACGGCCGAGCCAGAACAACGACGTCGCCCATGGACCAGCCCATCCGGACCACTTCCCGCAAACGAGCCGCCAAGGTGGTTCCCACCGCCGCCCTCGCCAAGACCGAATCCCGCTCCGCCATCCGCACCCGCGAAGCCGAGATGGAGGCGCAATCCCGCCAGATCCTGGCCGCCCTGATGGCCTTCGCCGGCGGTGACTTCACCGCCCGGCTGCCGGTGGTCTGGACCGGGACCGACGCCCGCATCGCGGAAGCCTTCAACCAGTGCATCGGCAACGCCGAGCGGCTGACGACGGAAGCGGCGCGGCTGAGCACGACGGTCGGCCGCGAGGGCCGGCTGAGCCAGCGCATCGCCACCCCCGGCGCCCTGGGCGGGTGGGCCGAGCAGGTCGATTCGCTCAACACCCTGATCGACGACCTGGTGCGGCCGACCACGGACATCGCCCGCACCATCGGCGCCGTCGCCAAGGGTGACCTGGGCCAGTCGATGGACCTGCAGGTCGACGGCCGCCCGCTCAAGGGCGAATTCCTGCGCTCGGCCAAGCTCGTCAACACCATGATCGAGCAGCTGTCGGTGTTCACCAGCGAGGTGACCCGGGTGGCCCGCGAGGTGGGCACGGAAGGCAAGCTGGGCGGGCAGGCCCAGGTCAAGGGCGTGTCGGGCGTGTGGAAGGACCTCACGGACTCGGTCAACCAGATGGCCGGCAACCTGACGGCGCAGGTGCGCAACATCGCCGAGGTGACCATCGCCGTGGCCAACGGCGACCTGTCCAAGAAGATCACGGTGGACGTGCGCGGCGAGATCCTGCAGCTCAAGGAAGCCACCAACACCATGGTGGACCAGCTGCGCTCGTTCGCCTCCGAGGTGACGCGGGTGGCGCGCGAGGTGGGCACCGACGGCCGCCTGGGTGGCCAGGCGGTGGTGCCGGGCGTGGCCGGCACGTGGAAGGACCTGACCGACTCGGTCAACTCCATGGCCAACAACCTCACCTCGCAGGTGCGCAACATCGCGACGGTGACGACGGCGGTGGCGCGCGGCGACCTCTCGCGCAAGATCACGGTGGACGTCAAGGGCGAGATCCTGGAGCTCAAGGAGACCATCAACACCATGGTCGACCAGCTCAACGCGTTCGCCGGCGAGGTGACGCGGGTGGCGCGCGAGGTGGGCACCGAGGGCAAGCTGGGCGGCCAGGCCTTCGTGCCCGGCATCGGCGGCACCTGGAAGGACCTGACCGACTCGGTCAACTCGATGGCGTCCAACCTCACCGGCCAGGTGCGCAACATCGCCGACGTGGCCACGGCCATCGCGCGCGGCGACCTGTCGCGCAAGATCACGGTGGAGGTCAAGGGCGAGATCCTGCAGTTGAAGCAGACCATCAACACCATGGTCGACCAGCTCAACGCGTTCGCCGGCGAGGTGTCGCGGGTGGCGCGCGAGGTGGGCACGGAAGGCAAGCTGGGCGGCCAGGCGGCGGTGGAAGGCGTGGCCGGCACCTGGAAGGACCTGACGGACAACGTCAACTTCATGGCGTCCAACCTCACGGGCCAGGTGCGCAACATCGCCGAGGTGACCACCGCGGTGGCCAACGGCGACCTGTCCAAGAAGATCACGGTGGACGTGCGCGGCGAGGTCCTGGAGCTGAAGAACACGATCAACACCATGGTCGACCAGCTCAACGGCTTCGCCTCGGAAGTGACGCGGGTGGCGCGCGAGGTGGGAACGGAAGGCAAGCTGGGCGGCCAGGCCCAGGTGCCCGGCGTGGCCGGGACCTGGAAGGACCTGACCGACTCGGTGAACTTCATGGCGTCCAACCTCACCGGCCAGGTGCGCAACATCGCCGAGGTGACGACGGCCGTGGCGCGCGGCGACCTGTCCAAGAAGATCACGGTGGACGTGCGCGGCGAGATCCTGGAGCTGAAGAACACGATCAACACCATGGTCGACCAGCTCAACGCGTTCGCCGGCGAGGTGTCGCGGGTGGCGCGCGAGGTGGGCACCGAAGGCAAGCTGGGCGGCCAGGCCCAGGTGCTGGGCGTCGCGGGCACCTGGAAGGACCTGACCGACAACGTCAACTCGATGGCGTCCAACCTCACCGCCCAGGTGCGCAACATCGCCGACGTGGCCACCGCGGTGGCCAACGGCGACCTGTCCAAGAAGATCACGGTGGACGTCAAGGGCGAGATCCTGGAGCTGAAGAACACCCTGAACACCATG
This sequence comes from Ramlibacter pinisoli, assembly GCF_009758015.1. Taxonomy (NCBI): domain Bacteria; kingdom Pseudomonadati; phylum Pseudomonadota; class Betaproteobacteria; order Burkholderiales; family Comamonadaceae; genus Ramlibacter; species Ramlibacter pinisoli. Next base: position 1,429,773 of record NZ_WSEL01000009.1, on the reverse strand, counting down.
GTGGACCAGCTCAACGGCTTCGCCTCGGAAGTGACGCGGGTGGCGCGCGAGGTGGGCTCGGAGGGCAAGCTCGGTGGCCAGGCCCAGGTGCGTGGGGTGGCCGGCACCTGGAAGGACCTGACGGACAACGTCAACTCCATGGCCAACAACCTCACCGGCCAGGTGCGCAACATCGCCGAGGTGACCACGGCGGTGGCGCGCGGCGACCTGTCGCGCAAGATCACGGTGGAGGTCAAGGGCGAGATCCTGGAGCTGAAGAACACCATCAACGTGATGGTCGACCAGCTCAACGGCTTCGCCTCGGAAGTGACGCGGGTGGCGCGCGAGGTGGGCACGGAAGGCAAGCTGGGCGGCCAGGCCCAGGTGCCGGGCGTCGCCGGGACCTGGAAGGACCTGACGGACAACGTCAACTTCATGGCCTCCAACCTCACCGGGCAGGTGCGCAACATCGCCGACGTGGCCACCGCCATCGCGCGCGGTGACCTCTCGCGCAAGATCACGGTGGAGGTCAAGGGCGAGATCCTGGCGCTGAAGGAAACCATCAACACGATGGTCGACCAGCTCAACGGCTTCGCGTCGGAAGTGACGCGGGTGGCGCGCGAGGTCGGCACCGAGGGCCGGCTGGGCGGCCAGGCCCAGGTGCCCGGCGTGGCCGGGACCTGGAAGGACCTGACCGACAACGTCAACTCGATGGCCTCCAACCTCACCGGCCAGGTGCGCAACATCGCCGAGGTGACCATCGCGGTGGCCAACGGCGACCTGTCCAAGAAGATCACCGTGGACGTGCGCGGCGAGATCCTGGAGCTGAAGGAAACCATCAACACCATGGTGGACCAGCTGCGCTCCTTCGCCGCCGAGGTGTCGCGGGTGGCGCGCGAGGTGGGCACGGAGGGCAAGCTGGGCGGCCAGGCGGTGGTGCCGGGCGTGGCCGGCACCTGGAAGGACCTGACGGACAACGTCAACTCCATGGCCAACAACCTGACCGGCCAGGTGCGCAACATCGCCGACGTGGCCACCGCCATCGCCCGCGGCGACCTGGGCCGCAAGATCACGGTGGACGTCAAGGGCGAGATCCTGCAGCTGAAGGAGACCATCAACACCATGGTCGACCAGCTGTCGGCCTTCGCGTCGGAAGTGACGCGGGTGGCGCGCGAGGTGGGCTCCGAAGGCAAGCTGGGCGGCCAGGCGCAGGTGCCCGGCGTGGCCGGCACCTGGAAGGACCTGACCGACAACGTCAACTCGATGGCCTCCAACCTGACGGCCCAGGTGCGCAACATCGCCGAGGTGACCATCGCGGTGGCCAACGGCGACCTGTCCAAGAAGATCACGGTGGACGTGCGCGGCGAGATCCTGCAGCTGAAGGAAACCATCAACACCATGGTGGAACAGCTGCGCTCGTTCGCCTCCGAGGTGACGCGGGTGGCGCGCGAGGTGGGCACCGAAGGGCGCCTGGGCGTGCAGGCCGTGGTGCCGGGCGTGGCCGGCACCTGGAAGGACCTGACCGACTCGGTCAACACCATGGGCGCCAACCTCACCTCGCAGGTGCGCAACATCGCGGAGGTGACGACGGCCGTGGCGCGTGGTGACCTGAACCGCAAGATCACGGTGGACGTCAAGGGCGAGATCCTGGAGCTGAAGAACACCATCAACACCATGGTCGACCAGCTCAACGCGTTCGCCGGCGAGGTGACGCGGGTGGCGCGCGAGGTCGGCACCGAGGGCAAGTTGGGCGGCCAGGCCCAGGTGGCCGGCGTGGGCGGGACCTGGAAGGACCTGACCGACAACGTCAACTTCATGGCCTCCAACCTCACCGAGCAGGTGCGCGGCATCGTGAAGGTCGTCACGGCGGTGGCCAACGGCAACCTGTCGCAGCGGCTGACGGTGCAGGCCAAGGGCGAGGTGGCGGCGCTGGCCGACACCATCAACGGCATGACCGACACGCTGGCCACGTTCGCCGACCAGGTGACCAACGTGGCGCGCGAGGTCGGCGTGGAAGGCCGCCTCGGCGGCCAGGCCCACGTGCCCGGCGCGGCCGGCACCTGGAAGGACCTGACCGGCAACGTGAACCTGCTGGCGGCCAACCTCACCACCCAGGTGCGCGCCATCACCGAGGTGGCGACGGCGGTGACCAAGGGCGACCTGACGCGGTCGATCCAGGTGGAGGCGCGCGGCGAGGTGTCCGAGCTCAAGGACAACATCAACACGATGATCTCGAACCTGCGCGAGACCACCGAGTCGAACCGCGAGCAGGACTGGCTCAAGACCAACCTGGCGCGCTTCACCGGCATGTTGCAGGGCCAGCGCGAGCTCTCCACCGTGGGCAAGATGCTGCTGTCCGAGCTGGCGCCGCTGGTCCATGCGCACCAGGGCAGCATCTACCACAACAGCCAGCTCGACGACGACAGCAACCAGCTGGTGCTGCTGTCCAGCTACGCGCAGACCGGCACGCTCTCGCTGCCCGGCCGGCTGTCGCTCGGCGAGGGACTGGTGGGCCAGTGCGCGGTGGAGAACCGCCGCATCCTGCTGCAGGACGTGCCGGCCGAGTTCGTCACCATCAGCTCCAGCCTGGGGCAGGCGCGCCAGGTCAGCGTGGTGGTCCTGCCGGTGCTGTTCGAGAACCAGACCAAGGCGGTCATCGAGCTGGCTTCGCTGCACCCGTTCACGGCCATCAACCTGAACTTCCTCGACCAGCTGGCGCTGGGCATCGGCGCGGTGTTCAACACCATCGAGGCGACCATGCGCACCGAGGGCCTGCTCACGCAGTCGCAGCAGCTCACCGTGGAACTGCAGGCGCGCCAGATCGAGCTGCAGCAGACCAACGAGGAGCTGGGCACCAAGGCCCGCCTGCTGGCGCAGCAGAACGAGGAGGTCGAGCGCAAGAACACCGAGGTCGAGCAGGCGCGCCGGGCGCTGGAGGAGAAGGCGTCCGAGCTGGCGCTCACCTCCAAGTACAAGTCGGAGTTCCTGGCCAACATGTCGCACGAGCTGCGCACGCCGCTCAACTCCATCCTGATCCTGAGCCAGCAGCTGGCCGAGAACTCCGCCCGCAACCTGCTGCCCAAGCAGATCGAGTACTCGCGCAACATCAACTCCTCGGGCAGCGACCTGCTGAACCTGATCAACGACATCCTGGACCTGTCCAAGATCGAGTCGGGCACGGTGACGGTGGACGTCGAGGAGATCGCGTTCTCCGGGCTGCGCGACAGCATCGACCGCAACTTCCGCCACGTCGCCGAGGCCAAGAACCTGCCGCTGCGCATCCACTTCGCCGACGACCTGCCGCGGTCGATGGACAGCGACCCCAAGCGCCTGCAGCAGATCCTGAAGAACCTGCTGTCCAACGCCGTGAAGTTCACCTCCACCGGCCACGTGGAAGTGCGCGCCGGGCTGGTCACCGGCGGCTGGTCGCCCGACCACCCGGTGCTGCGGCTGGCCAAGCACGTGGTCGCCTTCTCGGTCGAGGACACCGGCATCGGCGTGCCGGCCGACAAGCAGCGCCTGATCTTCGAGGCCTTCCAGCAGGCCGATGCGGGCACCTCGCGCAAGTACGGCGGCACCGGCCTGGGGCTGGCCATCAGCCGCGAACTGGCCATCCTGCTGGGTGGCGAGATCCGGCTGCAGAGCGTGCACGGGCGCGGCAGCACCTTCACGCTCTACCTGCCGCTGCACTACGGCGGGCCGGACTCGAGCACCGTGATGCGCTCCGTGCCGGCGCCGGCGCCCACCAGCCTGCCGATGCTGGTGATGCCGGTGTCGCACGAGGAGCAGATCCCCGACGACCGCGACGCCATCGAGCCCGGCGACGCCGTGCTGCTGGTGGTCGAGGACGACCCGCACTACGCGCGCATCCTGCTCGGGCTGGCGCGCGACAAGGGCTTCAAGGGCCTGGTGGCCAACAAGGGCGCCGTGGCGCTGGCGCTGGCGCGCCAGTTCCGGCCCTCGGCCATCTCGCTGGACATCTTCCTGCCCGACATGCTGGGCTGGACGGTGCTCAACCAGCTCAAGCTCGACCCGGCGCTGCGCCACATCCCGGTGCAGATCACCAGCGTGGAGCGCGAGCGCCAGCACGGCCTGTCGCATGGCGCCTTCGCCTATGTCGTCAAGGAGGCCACGACCGACAACCTCGAGCTGTCGATGCACCGGCTCAAGGAGTTCACCAAGCCGCGCGCCAAGCGGCTGCTGGTGGTGGAGGACAACGAGATCGAGCGCGAAGCCGTCATCGCCCTCCTGGGGCATGACGACATCGAGATCGCGACGGCCGGCCGCGGCGACGAGGCGCTGGCGCTGCTGAACACGCAGCCCTTCGATTGCGTGGTGCTCGACCTGCGCCTGCCCGACATGACCGGCTTCGAGCTGCTGGAGAAGCTGCACGCCGAACCGGCCCTGGCCGAGGTGCCGGTGGTGGTGTTCACCGGCAAGGACCTGAGCCAGAAGGAGGAGGACCGCCTCAACCTGCTGGCCAAGAGCATCGTGCTGAAGGACGTGCGCTCGCCCGAGCGGCTGCTGGACGAGACGGCACTGTTCCTGCACCGGGTGGTGACCGAGCTGCCGGCCGAGAAGCAGGCCATGCTGGACCGGCTGCACAACTCGTCGGAGGTGCTGCGCGGGCGCAAGGTGCTGGTGGTCGACGACGACGCGCGCAACATCTTCGCGCTGACCTCGGTGCTGGAGAACCACGAGGTCGACGTGCTGAGCGCGACCAACGGCCGCCAGGCCATCGAGATCATCCAGAGCACCCCGGACCTCTCGATGGTGCTGATGGACATCATGATGCCGGAGATGGACGGCTATGAGACCATGCGCGAGATCCGCAAGGAGCCCGCCTACCGCACCCTGCCCATCCTGGCACTGACGGCCAAGGCCATGCGCGGCGACCGGGAGAAATGCCTGGAAGCCGGGGCGAGCGACTACATCGCCAAGCCCGTGAACACCAACCAGCTGCTCTCGCTCATGCGGGTGTGGCTGTACCGCTGAGACAGCAACAGGCATGACGACTTCCCCCACCGGACCGCACGCCGGCAGCGACCAGGGTCGCGGCGATGCCGTGCAGCCGGTCAACATCCTGATCGTCGACGACGAGCCCAAGAACCTGGCGGTGCTGGAGGTGGTGCTCGACGATCCGGGCTACCGGCTGGTGCGCGCCAGCTCCGGCGACGAGGCGCTGCTGGCGCTGATGGCCGACGAGTTCGCGCTCCTCATCCTCGACGTGCGCATGCCCGGCATGTCGGGCTTCGAGGTCGCGCACATGGTCAAGGAGCGGCGCAAGACCGCGCGCATCCCCATCATCTTCCTGACGGCCTACTACAACGAGGACCAGCACATCCTGGAGGGCTACGGCACCGGCGCCGTCGACTACCTGCACAAGCCGGTCAATCCCGCGGTGCTGCGCTCCAAGGTGTCGATGTTCGCCGAGCTGCACCGGCAGGGGCGGGCGCTGGAGCAGGCCAACCGCCTGCTGCTGGGCGAAGTGGCCGAGCGCCGGCGCGCCGAACAGCGGCTGAGCGAACTGAACGAGTCGCTCGACCGCCGGGTGACCGAGCGCACCCGCGACCTGGAGGCCAGCGAGGCGCGCCTGCTGGAGGCCAGCCGGCGCAAGGACGAGTTCCTGGCCACGCTGGCGCACGAGCTGCGCAACCCGCTGGCGCCGGTGCGCAACGCGGTCGAACTGCTCAAGCGCCAGCAGCCGGACCCCGCCAAGGTGCAGTGGGCGGCCGACCTGATCGACCGCCAGGTGCGCTCGTTCTCGCACCTGATCGACGACCTGATGGACGTCAGCCGCATCAACCAGGGCCGCATCGAGCTGCGGCGCGAGATCGTCGCGCTCAACGACGTGCTGTCCGACGCCATCGAGACGGTGCGGCCCATGGTCCAGGAGTGCCAGCAGGACCTGGCCGTTCTGCTGCCCGACCACACGCTGGTGGTCGACGGCGACCGCACGCGACTGGCCCAGGTGTTCACCAACCTGCTGAACAACGCCTCCAAGTACACCGACAGCGGCGGGCGCATCGAGCTGGCCGTCACGCTGGAGCGTGATGGCGTCGTGGTCACCATCCGCGACAACGGCATCGGCATTCCGCCCGACCGGCTGGAGAGCGTGTTCGAGATGTTCTCCCAGGTCGAGACGGCCATCTCGCGCTCGCGTGGCGGGCTGGGCATCGGCCTGTCGCTCACCCAGCGGCTGGTGCAGATGCACGGCGGAATCGTGCGCGCCTACAGCGACGGCGTCGGCCAGGGCAGCAAGTTCCAGGTGGTGCTGCCGCTCGCTCGCGCGGGCGACGGCACCCGGCCGGCCGAGCCGGAGGCCGGGACGGAGGCGGAGGAGCCGACCGGCGCCTTGCGCCTGCTGGTGGTCGACGACAACCTGGATGCCGCCGAGACGCTGGCCGAACTGCTCGGCACCATGGGCTACGAGGTGCGGCAGGCCGGCGACGGCGAGGCCGCGCTGAAGGTCGCGGAGAAGTTCGCGCCCCATGTCGTGCTGCTCGACATCGGCCTGCCCGGCATGAACGGCTACGACGTGTGCCGCCGCATGCGCCAGCAGCGCGGCGGCAAGAAGCGCACCATGGTCGCCATCACCGGCTGGGGCCAGCCCGAGGACCTGAAGCGGTCCAAGGAGGCCGGCTTCGACCGGCACCTGGTCAAGCCGATGGATTTCGACGCCCTGGTCGAGATCCTCAAGACCGTGCCGGAACCGGCAGCACGGCGCAACAACGCCGGGTGAGCGGGCACGCGGTCCGCCGCGTGGCCCTGGCGGCCGGACGCGCGCCCGCGACCAGCCGGTCGCGGGACCGGCAGACGCGAAGGTGACACGGGAGGACGCCAACCCTTCGGTGGTTTCCCTTGGTTGGCGATCCGCGGCGTTGCGCAGGCCGAACCCTGCGCTACATTGGCCGCGCCCCTCCCACCGGTGCCCATGGATCTCTTCCTGCAGCAAGTGCTCAACGGGCTGACGCTCGGCGGCATCTACAGCCTCGTCGCGCTCGGCCTCACGCTGGTGTACGGCATCCTGCACGTGCCGAACTTCGCCCACGGCGCGTTCTACATGGCAGGCGCCTTCATCTCCTTCCACCTCATGAAGGCCTGGGGCTTCAACTACTGGCTGGCCATGCTGGGGTCGGCGGCCTGCGTCGCCGTGCTGGCCACGCTGGCCGAGCGGCTGGTGTTCCACCCGCTGCGCAAGGCCTCGGGCCTGCATCCCATGATCGCCGCCATCGGCGTGCTGCTGTTCCTGGAGGCCGGGGCGCAGGCGCTGTGGGGCGCCGACTTCCAGCGCATGCAGACGCCCTACACGGGCATCGTCGAACTGGGCGGCGTCACGGCGCCGGTGCAGCGGCTGCTGATCATCGGCGCCGCCTTCTCCCTGGTGGTGGTGCTGCACCTGTTCCTCACCCGCACCGTGCTGGGCTCGACCATCATCGCGATGGCGCAGAACCGCGAGGGCGCCGCGCTGGTGGGCATCGACGCCACCCGGGTGTCCATGCTCACCTTCGCCATCTCGGGCGTGCTGGCCGCCGTGGCCGCCACCCTGTACGCGCCGATCAACCTGGTGTACCCGGCGATGGGCAACCTGGTGATCACCAAGGCCTTCGTCATCATCATCCTGGGCGGCATGGGCAGCGTGCCGGGCGCCATCGCCGGCGGGCTGATCATCGGCTTCGCCGAGAGTTTCGGCGCCTTCTACATCTCGCCCACCTACAAGGACATCATCGCCTTCGTGCTGCTGGTGGCCATCCTGTCGGTGCGGCCGCAGGGCATCTTCGCCCAGGGAGCCAGGTGACGCCATGAACTTCCTCTCCGGCCGGGCGGGCTGGCTGCTGCTGCTGGCGCTGGGCCTGGCGTTCCCGTTCCTGGCGAAGAACGACTACCACCTGACGGTGATGTCCACCGCCTACATCTTCGCCATCGCCACCATCGGGCTGAACCTGATCACCGGCTACACCGGCCAGTTCAACCTGGCGCACAGCGGCTTCATGGCGGTGGGCGCCTACACAGTGGGCATCCTGACGGTGGACCACCAGCTGCCGTTCTGGTTCGCGTTCCCGCTGTCGGGCGTCACCGCCGCGGTGCTGGGCTTCTTCGTCGGCATCGTGTCGCTGCGGCTCAAGGGCCACTACTTCTCGATCTTCACGCTGTGCGTCGGCTACATCATGTACCTGGTGATCGAGAAGTGGGAGAGCCTGACCCACGGCACGGTGGGCATCATCGGCATCCCGGCGCCGGGCGCCATCGGACCGATCGCGTTCGACACCCCGCGCGCGCTGTACTACCTGGTGTTCTTCTTCCTGGTGCTGGGCGTGTTCGTCATGCACCGCATCGCCACCTCCCTGCTGGGCCGTACCTTCATGGCCATCCGCAACGGCGAGGCACTGGCCGAGGCGCTGGGCATCCCGCTGATGCGCAACAAGCTGCTGGCCTTCATGCTGTCGGTGTTCTACGCCGGGCTGGCGGGCGGGCTGTACGCCGGCTTCGTGCGCTTCCTCGGCCCCGGGCTGGCCGGCGTGGACCACACCTTCGACATGACCATGTACATGCTGGTGGGCGGGCTGGGCACGCTGCTCGGGCCGCTGCTGGGCGCGCTGTCGGTGCCGTGGCTCACGCAGTACCTGCAGTTCCTGCAGGAGTACCGCTTCATCGTCTTCGGGCCCATCCTGGTGGCCCTGGTGATTTTCCTGCCGCACGGCATCGTGGGCACCTGGCTGGGCTGGCGGGCCCGCCGTGCCGCCGCGGCTGCCCCCACCCCGGCACCGGCCGCGCCGGCGACCGTGCCGCTGCCCGCGGGCGAGGCGCAACCGGGAGCCGGGCGTGCTTGAGATCCGCAACGTCACCAAGCGCTTCGGCGGCCTGGCGGCCGTCAACGACGTCAGCACCACGGTCGAGCGCGGCAAGGTCAACGCCATCATCGGCCCCAACGGTGCCGGCAAGACTACCTTCTTCCACCTGGTGGGCGGCACCATCCCGCCCTCGTCGGGAACCATCGCCTACGAGGGCCGCGACATCACCGGCCTGCGCGCCGACCAGGTCGCCCGGCTGGGCATCTCGCGCACCTTCCAGGCCACCACGCTGTTCGACATGGCCACCGTGCTCGACAACCTGATCGTCGGGCACCGCCTGCGCACGCGCTCGGGCCTGCTCGACGTGCTGTTCGACTCGCGCCGCCTGCGCGACGACGAGAGGGCCTGCCGCGAGAAGGCCGCCGCCGCGCTCGACTTCGTCGGCCTGTCGCACGTGGCCCAGCGGCTGGCCGGCGACATCTCGCAGGAGGAGCGCAAGCGGGTGGCGTTCGCGCTGGCCCTGTCCACCGACCCGCAGCTGGTGCTGCTGGACGAGCCGGCCGGCGGCGTGAACCCCGAGGAGACCCAGGGCCTGGCCGACCTGATCCGCAAGTTCGTGCGGCACGGCATCACGGTGTGCCTGATCGAGCACAAGATGGACATGATCATGAGCCTGGCCGACAAGATCATGGTGCTGAACTACGGCGAGAAGATCGCCGAGGGCACGCCGGCCGAGATCCGGCGCAACCCGGCCGTCATCGACGCCTACCTGGGGAGCGAGCATGCTGACGTTTGAGAACGTCTCGCAGCACTACGGCAGCTTCCGCGCGCTCAACGGCATCAGCCTGCACGCGAAGGAGGGCGAGCTGGTCGTGCTGCTGGGTGCCAACGGCGCCGGCAAGAGCACCATCTTCCTCACCGCCAGCGGCCTGCTGCGGGCCACCGGCGGCTCGATCCGCTTCCGCAACCAGGAACTGGCCGGCCTGAAGGCCTCGCAGGTGGTCGAGCGTGGCGTGGTGCTGTGCCCCGAGGGCCGCAAGCTGTTCCCGCAGATGTCGGTGCTGAAGAACCTGATGCTGGGCGCCTACGTGCACCGCGGCGACAAGGCCGGCAACCAGCGGAAGCTGCAGGAGGTGTTCGAGCTGTTTCCCATCCTGGCCGAGCGGCGCGAGCAGACCGCCGGCTCGCTGTCGGGCGGCCAGCAGCAGATGGTGGCCATCGGCCGCGCGCTCATGGGCCGCCCGCAGGCGCTGCTGCTCGACGAACCCTCGCTCGGCCTGGCGCCGCTGGTGGTCAAGCAGGTGTTCGAGGTCATCCAGCGCATCAACCGGGCCGGCACCACCGTGCTGCTGGCCGAACAGAACGCGTATGCGGCGCTCAAGATCGCCAGCCGCGCCTACGTCATCGAGAGCGGCCGCATCGTGATGGAAGGCGACCGCGACACCCTGCTGGGCAACGACACCATCCGCAAGGCCTACATCGGTGCATAGGCTCCCCCCCGAAGCGGCCTGTGGCCGCCTCCCCCTCGAGGGGGCGCCACCAGCGGCCCGGCAAAGCCGGTTCCGCGGTGGCCCCCGCGAAATCCCCTGCTCTGTCAAACGAAGGAGACCCTCATGATTCCCTCGCACGTCAAGCGCCTCGCGGCGGTCGCCGCGTTCGGCCTGGCCGCCACCGCCCCGGCCCTGGCCCAGGAGGTCGTGAAGATCGGCTACTCGGGTCCGCTCTCCGGCGGCGCCGCGCTGTACGGCAAGAACGTGCTGGACGGCATGAAGATGGCCGTGGACGAGATCAATGCCCAGGGCCTGGACGTGGGCGGCAAGAAATACAAGCTCGAGGTCGTGGGCCTGGACGACAAGTACAACCCCAGCGAGACGGCCATCAATGCCCAGCGCCTGGTGCAGGAGCACAAGACACCGGCCATCCTGATTCCCCACTCGGGCGGCATCTTCGCGGCCCAGACCAACAACGAGGCGCAGAAGTACCTGGTGCTGGCCTACACCAGCGTGCCGCAGGTCACCGCGCGCGGCAACAAGCTGACCCTGCGCATCCCGCCGGAGTTCACCTCCTACGTGCAGCCGTTCATCCGGCACGCCATGGGCAAGTACGGCAAGAACCTGGCCATCGCCAACGCCGACCACGACTACGCCAAGGCCTGGACCGCGGTGTTCAAGCCGGCCTGGGAGGCTGCCGGCGGCAAGGTGGTGGCCGAGAACCCGATGTCCTACAACAAGGACACCGACTTCTACAGCGGCGTGAGCCGCGCCGTGTCGGCCAAGCCCGACGTGATGTTCATCGGCGGCGCCTCCGAGCCCACCGCACTGGTGGCCAAGCAGGCCCGCGAGCTGGGCTTCAAGGGCGGCTTCGTCATCATCGACCAGGCCAAGATGGACGAGATGGCCAAGGTGATCGGCGGCTACGGCCCGCTGGAAGGCTCCATCGGCGTGCTGCCGCTGATCGAGGACCCGGCGCCGGATTCCAAGGCCTTCGTGCAGCGCTTCCAGAAGGTCTACCCGGGTCGCGTGCCCAGCTCGGAGGTGTCGCTCAACTACACCGCCGTGCACGCCACCGCCATGGCCATGAAGCTGGCCGGCAGCGTGACCGATGCCACTGCCATCCGCGCCAACCTGGACAAGGCGATGAAGCAGCTCTCGCCGGTCGCCAACCCGAACGGCCTGGCCGGCGTGGACGACAAGGGCGGCTCCATGGCCGACACCCGCGTGGCCGTCATCGAGGGCGGCAAGGTCAAGGAGCGCGCGCTCAGTTCGTTCAAGTGAGCGGAATGCCGCGACAGGCAAGGCCGCCCCGGGGGCCAGGCGATCGGTTGACGTGTTGATGCCGCGCTGACCGGCGGACAGGAAGGCCACCTCCAGTTGAGGTGGCCTTTTTTCTGCGGGGGCCTGCACGGATGAGATCGCGCTCTGCTTCGCGCGCCGCGTCGGCTGGACATGTCGCGGCGGCGGTGAGTAAGCTCCTGTCGTGCAGCGCGCCGCCGCAATCTTCGGTTCCGCGATCTTCCTGGTCATCGCGCCGGGCACGCTCGCCGGGTACATCCCCTGGTACCTCACGCACTGGCAATTCGCGCCTGCGCTATTCCCGATCGCGCGCGTGCTCGGCGCCGCCCTGGTCGTCGCCGGGTTGCCCATCCTGCTCGATTCGTTCGCTCGCTTCGCGTTGCAGGGCCTCGGCACACCGGCGCCCGTGATGCCTCCCGAGCGCCTCGTCGTCACCGGGCTCTATCGCTTCGTCCGCAATCCGATGTACGTCGCCGTCACGGCGTTGATCGCCGGCCAGGGCCTCCTGTTCGGGAGCGTCACGGTGCTGGGGTACGGCGCGTTCGTGTGGGCCGGATTCTTCCTGTTCGTTGTCGCCTACGAAGAGCCTGCGCTGGGCGAGCAGTTCGGCGACGAGTACAGGCGCTACCGGGCGAACGTGAGGCGATGGTTGCCGCGCATCACCCCCTGGCACGGCTAGGTGGCGGCAAGCTCGACGATGGAATCTGGCTGAACCGCCGCCCTGCACACCGGAACGTACACTTCGCACTCCATGCTCCGCCTGCGCGCACACCGGCTGACCACCACGTTCCTCGTGGTGCTGTCGCTGCTGTTCGCACAGTTCGCGCTGGCGAACTACGTCTGTCCGCAGCCGGCGCAGCAACCCGGCGGGATGCCGGCCATGCAGATGGTGGCCGGCCAGCCCTGCGACGGCATGGACATGGCGGGCGGCCAGCCGGTCGACCCGGAGCAGCCCGTCCTGTGCCACCAGCACTGTGCCAACGCGCCCCAGTCGTTTGACGGCGTCCAGGTCCCGGCCGTCAGCCTGCCGGCCGTGGTGCAGGTCCTCGTGGTGCGGCTCCTGCCGGACGCCGGCGCCAACCCATCGGTCGTCTTCGCCCGCGCCGGTGAAGAGCGACCACCTCCGGACCCGCTGTTCCTGTCCACGCTCAGGCTTCGAGTCTGACTTCTCCGTCGACCGACCGGCGTCGCCGCGGCATGGCCGCTGCGCGACCTCCGCCCCGTTGTCCCCGGAGATGTCATGCTGATCCGTTTCCTTCCCGCGGCGGCCGTAGTTGCCGCATGGCTGCCGGCCCTGGCCCCGGCAGCGCCCCTGAGCCTGGAGCAGGCCCTCGAGCTTGCCGCGCAGCGCTCCCAGTCCGTGCGTGCCGCGCGGGCCGGTGCTTCCGGCGCCGCTGAGGCTGCACGCGCCGCCGGGCAGCTGCCCGACCCGATGCTCATCGTCGGCATCGAGAACCTGCCGGTGACCGGCCCGGACCGGCTGCGCACCAACGCGGATTCGATGACGATGAAGCGGCTCGGCGTGACCCAGGAGTGGGTGTCATCCGACAAGCGCGCGCTGCGCCAGGCCGCCGCCACGGCGCAGGTCGGCCGGGAAGCGGCCATCGGCCAGGTGGCCCTGGCGGACACCCGCCTGCAAACGGCCCTGGCGTACCTGGATGCCTACTACGCCGCCGAAGCGCTGAAACTCACGACCCTCACCGAGCACCACGTGCACGAGGAGGCAGAGGCCGCGAGAGCGCGCCTCGCATCCTCCACCGGGAGCAGCCAGGAAGTGCTGCAGCTGACCGCGGCGCGCGGCGTGGCGGAAGATGAATCCGCCGACGTGGGACAGGCGCAGGCCTCGGCCCTGGCGACCCTGCAACGGTGGGTGGGTCTTGCGGCCGATGACCTGGCCGCGCCGGCGCTGCCGGCCACAACCGCCGAGCAGGCCTGGGTCGCCAGCCATCCCGCCGTCGTCCAGGCGCAGCGGGACATCGAGGTCGCGCGCGCGGAAGCCTCCGCGACGGCCGTGAACCGCCAGCCGAACTGGACCTGGGAGGCGTCCTATGGCCAGCGCACGGGCTTCTCGGACATGGTCAACATCGGCGTGACCATCCCGCTGCCGGTCGCTCCCGGCGAGCGGCAGGACCGCGCCACGGCGGCCCGGCTGGCGTTGGTCGGCAAGGCAGAAGCCGCGCTGGAAGAGGCGACCCGGACGGCCTCGGGCGAGTACCGCAGCCTGGCCAGTGACGCCCGGCGCCTCGCGCAGCGGCTGGAGCGATACCGGGCCGGCGTGGTCACGCCGACGCAGCAACGCACCCAGGCCGCCCTGGCGGGCTACCGGTCCAACCAGGTGCCGCTCATGACCCTGTTCGAGGCCCGGCACGCCGAGGTCGACGTCCAGCGCAAGTTGCTCACGCTGCAGCGCGACCTCGCCAGGGTGCAGGCGCAGCTTGCCTTCAAGTCCATTCCCGGAGGTGCCCCATGAAGCGCACCCACATCGCGGCCGCAGCCGTGGCGGCGGCCGCCCTGGCCGCCGGCGGCTTCTTCGCCGGCCGGCACGTCGGGACCACGGGGCAGACGCAGGCAACCGGTGCGCCGGCCGCGGGACAGCAGGGCGAGCGCAAGGTTCTCTACTGGCACGACCCCATGGTGCCGGGGCCCCGCTTCGACAAGCCAGGCAAGTCGCCCTTCATGGACATGCAGCTGGTGCCGGTCTACGCCGACGAGCAGAACGACACCGCGGTGAAGGTCAGCCCCGGCGTGCAGCAGAACCTGGGCATCCGCACGGCAACGGTGACGCGCACCCGGGCGGCCAGCTCGTTCGATGCCGTCGGGACCGTCCAGTTCGACGAGCGGCTGACGGAGGCGGTGCAGACCCGGGTCGACGGCTACGTCGAGCGTCTGCTGGTCCGCGCTCCCATGGAGTCCGTCCGCCGCGGGCAGCCCCTGGCGACCATCTACGCCCCCGGCTGGCTGGGGCCGCAGAACGAGTACCTGGCCCTGAAGCGGGCCGGCGTTGCCGACGACCTGCTGGCGGCGGCCCGGGACCGGATGCGCGCGATGTCCATCCCCGACGCCTTGCTGCGGCAGAGCGAGCAGGCCGGCACCGCCCAGGCACGCTTCACGGTGACGGCACCGGTGAGCGGTGTGGTGGCGGAGCTCGGCGTGCGCGATGGCGTCGCGGTGAATCCGGGCATGACCCTCTTCCGGATCGCCGGCCTGGAGCGCGTCTGGGCGGTGGCGGAGGTGCCGGAAGGGCAGGCGGTGCACCTGCAGCGGGGCCAGAAGGTGAAGGCGGCGCTGCAGGCCGACGCGTCGCAGGCCTTCGAGGGCGAGCTCAAGGAAATCCTTCCGCAGGTCAGCGCGAGCACGCGGACCGTGCAGGCCCGGTTCCAGGTGGCCAACAAGGCCGGCCGCCTCACGCCGGGGATGCTGTTGCGCCTGCAGGTCGCCGGTCCGGTCCGCTCCCGCCTGGTGGTGCCCGCCGAAGCCGTCATCCGGACCGGGACCCGTGCGGTGGCCATCGTGCGCAACGCGAACGGGACGTTCGAGCCGCGCGAAGTCGGCCTGGGCGCCGACCTGGGGGACCAGCTCGAAGTCGTCCAGGGACTGGGCGAAGGCGACCAGGTCGTGGCCAGCGGGCAGTTCCTGGTGGATTCGGAGGCGCGCCTGAAGTCCGTCCTGGGGGGCATGGCAGCCGCCGGCCAGGCCGTGCCTGCGGCCGGCGCGCCCGCCTCGCAGGCGCAGGCGCAGGCACCTGCGGCGCCGGGCACCTTCAGCGCCCAGGGGACGGTCGAGAGTGTGGATCCGGATGGCATCACCATCTCGCATGGCCCCGTGCCCGAGCTCAAGTGGCCGGCCATGACCATGGGGTTCAGCAAGCCCGGACCGAAGGCGTTCCCGGGCCTGAAGGCCGGCGACAGCATCCGGTTCGAGTTCAGGAAGGGGGGCCCGATGGGCTGGGAGCTCGTGACAGTGCAGCCCACGGGAGCCGGCAAGTGATCGCGGCGCTCATCCGCTGGTCCATCCGCAACCGGTTCCTGGTCCTGATGGCGACGGCGTTCATCCTGCTGGCCGGCGTCTGGTCCGTGCCCCGCATGGCGCTCGATGCGCTGCCCGATCTCTCGGACACCCAGGTGATCGTGCGCACGCCCTATCCCGGCAAGGCGCCGCAAGTGGTCGAGGACCTGGTGACCTATCCGCTGACGACGACGATGCTGAGCGTGCCCGGGGCAAAGGTCGTGCGCGGGTATTCCTTCTTCGGCGACTCGTTCGTCTACGTCCTCTTCGACGACAGGACCGACCCCTACTGGGCCCGCTCGCGCGTCGTGGAGTACTTGAACCAGGTGCAGAGCCGCCTGCCGGCAGGTGCCAACGCCGCGCTGGGGCCGGACGCCACCGGCGTCGGCTGGGTCTACGAATACGCGCTGGTCGACCGCACGGGACAGCATGACATCTCGCAGTTGCGGGCGCTGAACGACTGGTTCCTGAAGTTCGAGCTCAAGACGGTTCCCGACGTGGCGGAGGTGGCCAGCATCGGCGGCATGGTGCGCCAGTACCAGGTGGTGCTGGACCCGGACCGCATGCGCAGTGCGGGCGTCACCCAGTCGATGGTGACCCAGGCGCTCCAGAAGGCGAACCAGGCCGCGGGCGGTTCGGTGGTGGAGCTCGCGGAGGCCGAGTACATGGTGCGCTCGCGTGGGTTCCTGCGCACCCTCGAGGACTTCCGCTCCATCCCCGTCGGCCTCTCCGGGGCGACGCCGGTGCTGCTGCGGGACGTCGCCTTCGTCCAGATCGGGCCGGAGATGCGCCGCGGCATCGCGGAGCTGGACGGCCAGGGAGAGGTCACGGGCGGCGTGGTGGTCATGCGCTCCGGCAAGAACGCCCGCACCACCATCCAGGCGGTCAAGGCGAAGCTCGACACGCTCAAGGCCAGCCTGCCGCCCGGCGTGGAGGTGGTGCCCACCTACGACCGCTCGCGGCTCATCGACCGCGCGGTCGAGAACCTCAGCTGGAAGCTGGTCGAGGAGTTCGTCGTCGTCGCGCTGGTCTGCGTGGCGTTCCTGTTCCACCTGCGCTCGGCCTTCGTGGCCGTCGTGACGCTTCCGGTGGGCGTGCTCGCGGCCTTCATCGTCATGCAGTGGCAGGGCGTCAGCGCGAACATCCTCTCGCTGGGTGGCATCGCCATTGCCCTGGGGGCCATGGTCGACGCGTCCATCGTGCTGATCGAGAACGCACACAAGCACCTCGAATCCTTCGGGCACCAGCACCAGCGGGAACCGACCCTGGCAGAGCGCTGGGAGCTGGTGACCGAAGCGTCCGTCGAGGTCGGACCGGCGCTGTTCTTCTCCCTCCTGGTCATCACCCTGTCGTTCGTCCCGGTGTTCACCCTGGAGGCGCAGGAGGGCCGGCTGTTCTCGCCGCTGGCGTTCACGAAGACCTACGCCATGGCGGCCGCAGCCGGCCTGTCGGTCACGCTGGTGCCCGTCCTCATGGGCTACCTGGTGCGCGGCCGCATCCCGGCGGAAACGGCGAACCCGCTGAACCGGTTGCTCACCGCCGTCTACCGGCCGGCGCTGGAGGCCGTCCTTCGGCTGCCGAAGGCAACCCTGGCGGTCGCGGTGGTCCTCCTGGCGCTCGCCGTCGTCCCGGCGATGCGGCTTGGCGGGGAGTTCCTGCCGCCGCTGGACGAAGGCGACCTGCTGTACATGCCGTCTGCGCTGCCCGGGCTCTCGACCTCCAAGGCGTCGCAGCTGCTGCAGCAGACCGACCGCCTCATCAAGACCGTGCCGGAGGTGGAGCGTGTCTTCGGCAAGGCCGGGCGGGCCGACACGGCAACCGACCCCGCGCCGCTGGAGATGTTCGAGACCACCATCCAGTTCAAGCCGCGCTCCCAGTGGCGACCCGGGATGACGCCGGACCGGCTGGTGGAGGAACTCGACCGGATCGTGAAGGTGCCGGGCCTGTCGAACGTCTGGGTCCCGCCGATCCGCAACCGCATCGACATGCTGGCCACCGGCATCAAGAGCCCGGTGGGCGTGAAGATCGCCGGCGGCGACCTGGCCACCATCGACCGGCTCACCGGGCAGGTCGAGGCGGCCGTCAGGAAAGTGCCCGGGGTGTCCTCGGCCCTCGCCGAGCGCCTCACCGGCGGGCGCTACATCGACGTGGACGTCGACCGGGCCGCTGCCGCCCGGTACGGCCTGTCGGTGGCGGACGTGCAGGGCATCGTGTCCACGGCCATCGGCGGCGACAACGTCGGTGAAGTCATCCAGGGCCGCGAGCGCTTCCCCATCAACGTCCGGTATCCGCGCGAGATCCGCGACTCGCTGCAGCGCCTGCGCGAACTCCCGTTCGCGACCGACAAGGGAGCCCGGCTGCTGCTGCAGGACGTTGCCCGCGTGACCATCCAGGACGGCCCGCCCATGCTGCGCAGCGAGAACGCGCGGCTGTCCGGGTGGGTGTACGTCGACGTCCGGGGTAGGGACCTGCGCTCCGTGGTGAACGACATGCAGGCAGCCGTGGCCCGGGAGGTCCGGCTGCCCGCGAGCTACTCGGTGTCCTGGTCCGGGCAGTTCGAGTACCTGGAGCGGGCAACGCAGCGGCTGAAGGTGGTCGTGCCTGCCACGCTGGCGGTCATCTTCGTGCTGCTGTACCTGCTGTTCCGCTCGTTCAGGGACGCCGCGCTCGTCCTGGCGGCGGTGCCGTTCTCGCTGGTGGGCGGCTTCTGGCTGGTGTGGGCGCTCGGACACAACCTCTCGGTGGCCACGGCCGTGGGCTTCATCGCCCTGGCCGGCGTGGCGGCGGAGTTCGGCGTCGTCATGCTGGTGTACCTGAAGAATGCGTACGCGAGGCGGCTGGCCGCCGGTGAGCCGGAGACCGACGAGACCCTGCTCGCGGCCATCCGGGAAGGCGCCGTGCTGCGCGTGCGCCCGAAGGCCATGACGGTCGCCGTCGTGATGGCGGGCCTGCTTCCCATCCTGGTGGGAAGCGGGACCGGTTCGGAGGTCATGACCCGCATCGCCGCGCCCATGGTGGGCGGCATGGTCACCGCGCCCCTCCTGAGCATGCTGGTCATTCCGGCCGCCTGGTACCTGCTCCATCGCAGGCGCCGGACTGCATCCACTCCTGTGCGTGCGCCCCAGGGCGCCGCGCTGCCCCAGCCCTCCAATCCCTGACTCCAAGGAGCTTTTCGATGACATTCCGCCATCTCCTTTCCGCCCTGTTGCTCCTCGCCGCCTCTGGCGCGCAGGCGCAGGGCGCGTCCAATTCCATGCCCATGCAGCCGTCGGCGTCGGCGTCGGCTTCCAGGTCGGTGATGCCCCTCGTCGACGGCGAAGTGAGGAAGGTGGACATGGGCAAGGGCCTCATCGTGCTGAAGCACGGCGACATCCCCAACCTCGGCATGCCGGCCATGACGATGGGCTTCGATGTCGCCGACCGGCAGATGCTCAAGGCCGTCAAGGCGGGAGACAAGGTGCAGTTCCAGGCCGAGATGGTCGGCGGGAAAGCCATCGTCACGGAGCTCAAGCCGAAGCGCTAGCGGTCCTGCGCGCCAGGCGCCACCGCGGCACCGGCAAGAAGGTCAGACACGGCCACGCCCAGGGCGGCGCCGACCAGTTGGGCCGCGACGAACCCCGGCACGCTGGCCGGGGCGATGCCGGCGAAGCTCTCGGTGAACATCCGCCCGAACGCGGCTGCGGGGTTGGCGAACGAGGTCGACGCGGTGAAGAAGTAGGCGCTGCCGATGTAGGCCGCCACCATGGCTGCGACGCGTGCCGCGGGCGCGCGCAGGATGACCAGGAGCAGGCCTGCGGTGGCCACGACCTCGGCGAACCACTGCCCGGGGCCGCTGCGGACCTTGGTGGACACCTGCAGGAGGCCGGCGTCGAACATCGCGTGGGCCATCCATGCGCCGAGCACCGCGCCGGCCAGCTGCGCGACGACGTAGCCCGCCAGCAAGGAACGCGACAGCAGCCCCTTGTACGCCATCGCCACCGAGACCGCCGGATTGAAGTGCGCACCGCTGACCGGTCCGAACACCTCGATGAGGACATAGAGCCCGCCGACCGTGCTCAGCGTGTTCACGACGAGGGCGAGGGCGGCATTGCCGCCCGCCAGGCGTTCGCCCATGATGCCCGAGCCGATGACGATGGCCAGCAGCAGCGCGGTGCCCAGCAGCTCGGACAGCAGTTTCCGCGGGGTGCCCATGTCAGCAGCCGCAGTCCATGGCAACGGCCCCGGGCTCCACGGCGCACGCCGCACCCTGGCAGCAGTTGTCGGTGAGGTAACCCAGCAGGGCGTTCATCCGGTCGTAGGCCGCGCGGTAGACGAGGTTGCGGCCGCTGCGCTCCTGCGTGACCAGGCCCGCGGTCGCCAGTTCCCTGAGGTGGAAGGACAGCGTCGCGGGGGGAACGCCGATGCCGGCCACGATCGCGCCGGGGGTCAGCCCTGCGGGACCGACGACCACGAGCGCCCGGAAGACCTGCAGTCGCAGGGGGTGGGCCAGGGCGGCCAGCGCCTGGACGGCCTGGTTCTCTTGCATGATCATTCGAGTTTACTGGAACCGTTGATGGCCCCATCGGCGGCCGGTTGCGGCCGGATGCAGGGCAGGGAGCTGGGCCGTCGACGGCTCCTACAAGGCGCCAGCCCCGCCGCAGACAGACCGGCCCAAGGGCTTCGCGTACGGTCCCGGGCATGGCACGTTTGCTCGACTCCCGGACCCTGGCCGACGACATCCGGCCGCACCTGGTCCCCATGGCCGGCGCCGCGGCGGACCACGATGCCCTGCTGGCGGTCATCGGCAACGCGCGCTTCGTCCTGCTGGGCGAGGCGTCGCATGGCACGCGCGAGTTCTACCGAGAGCGCAGCCGCATCACCCAGCGGCTGGTCGCCGAGCGCGCGGTCACCGCCGTGGTGGTGGAGGCCGACTGGCCGGACGCCTGGCGAGTCAACCGCTACGTGCGCGGGCGCTCCGACGACCGCGATGCGGTGGCCGCGCTCGACGGCTTCCGGCGCTTTCCCGCCTGGATGTGGCGCAATGCCGAGGTGCGCGACTTCGTCGAGTGGCTGCGCGAGTTCAACCGCGGCCGGCCGGGCGGCCAGCAGGTGGGCTTCTACGGCATGGACCTGTACAGCCTGTTCGGCTCGATCCAGGTGGTGCTGCGGTACCTCGACCAGGTCGACCCGCAGGAGGCCCGCCGGGCCCGGGCCCGCTATGGCTGCTTCGACCATGCGGGCGGCGACAGCCAGGCCTACGGCTACGGGGCCAGCCACGGGCTGAGCCCGAGCTGCGAGGACGAGGTCATCCAGCAGCTACGCGACATGAACCGGCTGGCCGCGACGGCGCCGCCGGGCACCGGCCACGACCGCGACGAGCTGTTCTTCGCGCAGCAGAACGCCCGGCTGGTGCGCAACGCCGAGGAGTACTACCGCAGCATGTTCCGCGGCCGGGTGTCGTCCTGGAACCTGCGCGACAACCACATGGTGGAGACCGTGCAGGCGCTGGAGCGCCACCTGGGCGCCGTCGGCACCCCGGCCCGCATGGCCATCTGGGCCCACAACTCGCACCTGGGCGATGCCAGCGCCACCGAGATGGGCGACATCGGCGAATGGAACGTGGGCCAGCTGATGCGCGACCGCCATGGCGCCGATGCGGTACTGGTGGGGTTCAGCACGCACCGGGGCTGGGTCACCGCAGCCGACGACTGGGACGAGCCGGCGCAGCGCATGCGCGTGCGCGACGGCCTGGCCGGCAGCTGGGAAGACGTCTTCCACCAGGTGGGCGAGGAGCGCTTCGTGCTGCCGCTGCGCGGCAACGAGGGGCTGCCGGCCGCCGTCCGCGAGCGCCGCCTGCAGCGGGCGATCGGGGTGATCTACCGGCCGGAGACGGAGCGCATGAGCCACTACTTCCACACCCGCCTGGCCGACCAGTTCGACGCGATGGTCCACATCGACGAGACCGAGGCGCTGGAGGCGCTCGATGCCGGCGGCGTCCGCACCGCGGGCGAGGCCGCCGAGACCTATCCCTCGGGCGTCTGACCCCGTGGCCCTTGCAGCGGCCGCCGTGCGCGCGAGCGCGAGCGCGAGCGCTGGTGCCGGCCCGCCTTGATCTGCATCAATCCCCGGCGTCGGCCGTCCGCCTAGAGTGGGCCGATTCCAAGGAGAGAGAGGGCCCATGTCGATCGAGCTGTATCGAGACGAGCACCACGCGTGCCTGATGTTCACCGACCTCGGCGAAGAGGACGGCCACGCGGTGCAGAGCAACCAGTTCCTCGTCATCGACCACGGCGCGGGCGCGATCATCGACCCGGGCGGCAACCGGGCGTTCAACGAGCTGTTCCTGTCGCTGTCGCGGTTCTTTCCGCCGCAGAACCTGCAGTACATCGTCGCCTCGCACGCCGACCCGGACATCATCGCGTCGCTGGACCGCTGGATGACGTCGACCCGGTCCAAGCTGGTGATCTCGCGCATCTGGGAGCGCTTCGCGCCCCATTTCGCCAAGGTCGGCAAGACCGAGGACCGGGTGATCGGCGTGCCCGACGCCGGCGGCCGCCTGCCGCTCGGGCGCGGCCACCTGTGGCTGCTGCCCGCGCACTTCATGCATTCGGAAGGCAATTTCCACTTCTGGGACCCGGTGAGCCGCATCCTCTTCACCGGCGACCTCGGCGCGTCGCTGGTCAGCGGGGCCGAGGCAGCGAAGCCGGTGCGCGAACTGGCGCCGCACCTGCCGGCGATGGAGGGCTTCCATCGGCGCTACATGGTGTCCAACAAGATCCTGCGCCTGTGGGCCCGCATGGCCCGCCAGCTGGACATCCGCATGATCGTGCCGCAGCACGGCGCCCCCATCGAGGGCCGCCGGGCGATCGCCGACTTCATCGACTGGATCGAGAGCCTGATGTGCGGCGTGGACCTGTTCGACGACCGCGCCTACCAGCTGCCCACGATGGCGATCGATCCGCGTGACCACCGCACCCAGCCGGCGTTGCGGGCCGTGGCCTGACGGCCATCGCCACGGACCGGCACCACCCGGTGCGCCACCGGCCGGCAGCGGCCACCGGAAGTCCAAGGCGTGGAACAGCCGGTGCGTCCCCCTGCGTGAGCGGGCGGCGGCCGGTCTATCGTTGCGGCGATCACGACGATTGACCCGCTGCAACGCCCCGGCCACCCGAGTGCCGGGCCGCGCAGCGCACCGGAGATGCGCATGCTTCGCAAGCTGGACAAGAAGATCGGCACGTTCCTGCTGGCCGCCGGCCTTGCCGCCACGGCCTGGGCCCAAGGGCGGCCGGCGCCCGCGTTCCCGGCCAAGCCGGTGAAGATCATCGTCGCGGCGGCCGCCGGCAGCAGCCCCGACGCCATCGCGCGCACCCTGGCGACCAAGCTCGGGGCCGCCTGGGGCCAGCCGGTGCTGATCGAGAACGTGGCCGGCCTGGGCGGCGTCACCGGCACCGAACGCGCCGCCAAGGCGCCCGCCGACGGCCACACCCTGGTGGTGAGCACCATCGGCGCCATCGCCGTGGCGCCCGGCATGATGGAGAAGATGCCGTACGACCCGGTCCGGGACCTCGCACCGGTCAGCCTCGTGATGTCGATGCCGAACCTGCTGGTGGTGCACCCCTCGGTCCCGGCGACCAACGTGCGCGAGCTCGTCGCGTACGCCCGCCAGAACCCGGGCAAGCTGCGCTACGGCCATCCCGGCTCGGGCACGACGCCGCACCTGTCGGCCGAACTGCTCGGGCAGATGGTGGGCGTGAAGCTGCAGGGCGTGCCGTACAAGTCCAGCGCGCAGATGACGACGGATCTGCTCGGCGGTCACTACGAGGTGCTGTTCCACAACACCTCGGTCGTGCTGCCGCACGCGCGCGCCGGCGCGGCGCGGGTCCTGGGCATCACCAGCGCCGAGCGCAATCCCGCGCAACCCGACATCCCTACCGTGGCCGAGGCCGGCGGGCTGCCGGGTTTCGCGGTCAACGCCTGGTGGGGCCTCTACGCCCCCGCAGGCGTTCCCGGCGAGCTGGTCGCGAAGATCAGCGCCGACGTGGCGGCGGCGCTGGCGCAACCGGACGTGAAGGCCTGGATCGAGCAGCAGGGCGGCGTCGCCGGCGGCGGCACGCCGCAGGCCCTGCGCGCCTTCCAGGCCGCCGAGACGCAGAAGTGGCGCGACCTGGTGAAGGCCGCCAACATCCAGCCCGACTGACGCCCGCGGGCGGGACTTCACGCACCGCCAGCCGTCCTGTCGACCCATCCGCGAAGCCATGGGCGCCATCGCGCAGGCGAGGCGCCGCGCCGCCGCCTGACCGCACCCACGACGACTCCACCATGACGACCCAGGATCCCCACCAGGACATCCGCGATGCCGTGCGCGCGCTGTGCGCCGAATTCCCCGACGAGTACCACCGCCGGGTGGACGAGCAGCGTGCCTACCCGGAGGCATTCGTCGACGCGCTGACCCGCGCGGGCTGGCTGGCCGCGCTGATCCCGCAGGAGTACGGCGGGTCCGGGCTGGGGCTGACCGAGGCCTCCGTGATCATGGAGGAGATCAACCGCTCGGGCGGCAACTCCGGTGCCTGCCACGGCCAGATGTACAACATGGGCACCTTGTTGCGCCACGGCTCGCGGGCGCAGAAGGAGCAGTTCCTGCCGCGCATCGCCAGCGGCGAGTGGCGCCTGCAGACCATGGCCGTGACCGAGCCGACCACCGGCACCGACACGACGAAGATCAAGACCATGGCCGTGCGCAAGGGCGACCGCTACGTGGTCAACGGCCAGAAGGTCTGGATCTCCCGCGTGCAGCACAGCGACTGGATGATCCTGCTGGCCCGCACGACACCGCTGGCGGAAGTCAAGCGCAAGTCCGAGGGCATGTCGATCTTCCTGGTGGACCTGCGCACCGCGCAGCAGCGCGGCCTCACGGTGCGCCCGATCGCGAACATGGTGAACCATGAAACCAACGAGCTGTTCTTCGAGGACCTGGAGGTCCCGGCCGAGCACCTGATCGGCGAGGAGGGGCAGGGCTTCCGCTACATCCTGGACGGGCTGAACGCGGAGCGCACGCTCATCGCCGCCGAGTGCATCGGCGACGGTCACTGGTTCATCGACCGGGTGACGAAATACGCGCGCGAGCGGGTGGTGTTCGGCCGGCCGATCGGCCAGAACCAGGGCGTGCAGTTCCCGATCGCGCAGGCCCACATCGAGGTGCAGGCAGCCAGCCTGATGCGCTACGAGGCGTGCCGCCTGTTCGACGCCGGGCAGCCCTGCGGCCCGCAGGCCAACATGGCCAAGTACCTGGCCGCCAAGGCGAGCTGGGAGGCGGCCGATGCGTGCCTGCAGTTCCACGGCGGCTTCGGCTTCGCCCACGAGTACGACGTGGAACGCAAGTTCCGCGAGACCCGCCTGTACCAGGTGGCGCCGATCTCCACCAACCTCATCCTGTCGCACGTCGCCGAACACGTGCTGGGCCTGCCGCGCTCGTTCTGAGCCGCCGTGCGCGGGCCGGCGCGCATGCGTTGGTCCAACGCGTGGAACGGCGGTTCGCCAGCCCCTTTGCGGCAGCCGGCGCCGCTGACACGATCGGCCTCCTTCAACCGTTGCAGGAGGTGCGTATGGCAGGAATCGTGGGCGTGGTGGGACTGGGGAACATGGGGCGGGGCATTGCCTCGCGGCTGCTCGAGACGGGCCACCAGCTGGCCGTGTTCGACGTGCGCGAGGAAGCGGTGCGGCCGTTCGCCCAGCGCGGGGCGACGGTGGGCGCGTCGCCGCGGGCGGTGGCCGACCTGGCGTCCACCGTGCTGGTGAGCCTGCCGACGCCGGACATCGTCGAGCAGGTCGCGCTCGGCGCCGAGGGGCTGCGCGGCGGCGCGGCGCTCAAGACCTACATCGACTTCTCGACCACCGGCCCGCAGATGGCGCGCAAGGTGGGGGCGGCCTTCGCGCAGGCAGGGGTCCATGCCCTCGATGCACCGGTCACGGGTGCGGTCGCCGGCGCCGCCACCGGCAAGCTGCAGATGATGCTGTCCGGCGACCTCGGCGCCATCGAGGCGGCGCTCCCGCTGCTGAAGAACCTGGGGCACACCGAGATCGTGGGCGACCAGGTCGGCCTGGGCCAGAGCCTGAAGCTGCTGAACAACCTGATGGTCGCGACCTCGATGGCCATCACCGCCGAAGCCACCGTGCTCGGCGTGAAGGCCGGGCTCGACCCGGACGTGATGCTGCGCGTGCTCAATCGCGGCTCGGGCCGCAACATCTGCACCGACGGGCGCTGGCAGGAACACGTGCTCACGCGCAAGTTCGCCAACGGCTTCGCCAACGGCCTCATGCGCAAGGACGTGCGCCTGTGCATGGACATGGCGGAGGCGCTGCAGGTGCCGCTGTGGGTGGGAACGGCCGTCGACCGCCTGTGGATGCAGACCGTGCTGCAGGTCGGAGCCGAGGAGAACTCCACCACCATCGTGCAGACGATCGAGCAGTGGGCCGGCGTCGAGGTGCGCGGGCGCGACACCCCGGCCGGGGCCTGAACGAGCGGCCCACGACAAGTCCAACGGATGGAACGACCGAGGCGCGCGACCTTTCGCACGACACCGGCCCTCACTATCGTCAACGGCACCGTGTGCATCCGGTGAGCACTGGCCCCCAGCCCCCAACCTAGGAGACAACATGACCATCCGATTCGACAGAGCCCGGCGCGCGGGCCTCCTGGCGCTTGCACTGACCTTGCCGGTGGCCGCGGCCGCCGCGGAGATGTGGCGCGCCTACACCTACAACGCGGTGGCCACCGTCACGTCCGTCAAGGGCCTGAACGCCATGCTGGACGCCGTCCACAAGGAGGCCAAGGGCCAGCTGCAGATCCGCCTGCACCTCGGGGGCACGCTGCCGATCACGGCCGCCAACATCACGCAGGCGGTGAGCGACAACGTGGTGCAGATGGGCGACGACGCCTCGTTCGTCGGCAACCTG
Organism: Ramlibacter pinisoli; assembly: GCF_009758015.1. Classification (NCBI taxonomy): domain Bacteria; kingdom Pseudomonadati; phylum Pseudomonadota; class Betaproteobacteria; order Burkholderiales; family Comamonadaceae; genus Ramlibacter; species Ramlibacter pinisoli. The sequence goes on along the minus strand of NZ_WSEL01000009.1, from coordinate 1,403,273 downwards.
CCGGTGGGCGGCCTGGTGCGGCTGCCGATGTTCCTGCGCACCCGTGCCGACTTCGAGAAGGCCTGGGACATCGAGGCCGAGTACCTGCGCGCGGAGCTGGCGAAGAAGAACATCGTGCTGCTGGGGCGCTACATCTTCCCGGAGAACGTGTTCTGGTCGAAGAAGAAGATGACCTCGCTGGCGGACATCGCGGGCCAGAAGATCCGCGTCATCTCGCCCGAGCAGGCCGAGTTCATCAAGCTGCTGGGCGGCGTGCCGGTGACCCTGGGCACCTCCGAGGTGGCCGCGGCGCTCGACCGCGGCGTGATCGACGGCGCCCTGACGGCGAGCTCCGGCTACGGCTACGTGTGGCGCGACCTGCTGAAGTACAGCTACCGGCTCAACGTCAGCTTCATCGACTCGCTGATCCTGGTGAACAAGGAGCCCTGGGAGAAGCTGTCGCCGGACCTGCGCGCCTCCATCCAGGGCATCGTCAAGGACCACACCAAGCGGATCACCGACGCCATGGCCGCCGAGGACAGCGACCTGACGAAGAAGCTGGCCGAGGGCGGCATGGTGGTCACCGAGCCCACCCGCGCCGACCTCGCCGAGGCCGAGCGCCGCATCACGCCGTACTGGACCGAGTGGGGCGACAAGCGCCCCGGCGTGAAGGAAGCCCTCCAGAAGGTGCGCACCTCGGTGGGCCGTTGAGATGACGGCCATCGTCGACCGCGCACCCCCGGTGGCGGACACCCTCCTGCCCTCGGAGATCGAGCTGGACAGCGCGGATGCCGACGCCTTCAGCCCCACCGAAGGCCTGGCGGCGGCGGCCTGCCGCCACGTGAGCGAATGGATCGTCGTCGCGCTGGTCGTGATGATGGGCGTGGAGATGGTGGCGCGCACCCTGTTCGGCTGGTCCATCCAGTTCAGCAACGAGGTCGGCGGCTATGCGCTCGTCGCCATCACCTTCCTGTCGCTCGCCTCGGGCCAACTGCTGCACGCCTACCACCGGGTGCATTTCGTCGAGGCCCGCCTGTCGCCGCGCGGCCGCGCCGCCCTGCGGCTGGCCTTCGACCTGGCCTCCGCGCTGGTCGCGTTCGTGCTCGCCGCGGAGATGGTGCGCTTCGAGTGGCTGACGTGGAAGTCCGGCGACGTGGCGGCCACCGAGCTGCTCACCCCGCTGTGGATGCCACGCCTGATCCTGCCCGTGGGCTGCCTGGTGCTGGCCTGGGCCATGCTGCGCACGCTGGCGGGCGACTGGAAGCGGCTGCAGGCCGCCGGGAGGGCGTGATGTTCGGCGAATACCAGATCGTCCTGATCTTCGTGCTGTTCATCGGTCTCCTCGGCGCGGGGATGTCGGTGCCGTTCGCCATCCTGCTGCCGGCGCTGGTGTACCTGTACCTGCAGGGCGGCATCGCGGCCCTGCACGGCCTGGGCATCACGAGCTGGGGCAGCATGGACTCGTACACGCTGACGTCGATCCCGCTGTTCGTCCTGATGGCGGAGCTGCTGCAGCGCAGCGGATTGGGCATGCGGGTGTACGGCGGGTTGTCGCAGCTGGTGCGCCGCGTGCCCGGTGGCCTGCTGCAGACCAACATCGCCGGCTGCGCCGTGTTTGCCGCCGTCAGCGGCTCCAGCATCGCCACCGCGGCATCGATCGGGCAGGTGGCGCTGCCGCAGCTGAAGGCGCGCAACTACGACCCCCGGCTGGCAACCGGGTCGCTGGCGGCGGGCGGGACGCTGGGCATCCTGATCCCGCCCTCGATCGCCATGATCGTGTACGCCACCTTCACCGAGACCTCGGTGGCCAAGCTGTTCATGGCGGGCATCGTGCCGGGCATCGTGCTCACGCTGCTGTTCATGGCCTACCTGGCGGTGGCGGCCGTGCTGCGGCCGGAGATCGCCCCGCGCGAACGCGGCGAGCTGACGCGGGCGATGGTGCTGCGCGCGCTGGTGGACATCGTGCCCTTCATGCTGCTGATCGGCGGCATCATGGGCGCCATCTACACCGGCGTGGCGACGCCCACCGAGGCCGCCGGCGCCGGCTGCCTGTTCGCGCTGGCCCTGGCGCTCACGTTCGGCAGCCTGCCCTGGCGGGCCTTCCTCGACTGCCTCAAGAGCTGCACGCTGACGGTGGCCAACATCCTGTTCATCACGTACGCGGCCTTCATCTTCTCGTACGCGATGAGCTACGGCGGCGTCGGCGAGGAGGTCACGCAGTACATCATCGGGCTGAACCTGAGCAAGCTGGGCTTCTTCTTCGCCCTGCTGGTGCTGTTCACCGTCCTGGGCGCGCTGGTGGAGAGCCTGGGGATGATCGTGATCACCGTGCCGCTGCTCTATCCGCTGCTGGCCAAGTACGGCATCGACCCGGTCTGGTTCGGGATCATCGTGGTGCTGTTCATCGAGATGGGACAGATCACGCCGCCCATCGGCATCAACCTGTTCGTCATCCAGAGCATTGCGCGCGGCAAGCTCTCCGACGTGGTGGTCGGGACCGTCCCGTTCCACCTGCTCATGTTCGTTCTGCTCGGGATGCTGGTCGCCTGGCCGCAACTCGCGCTGTGGCTGCCCGGCCAGGTCTCGGGCCGCTGAAGAAGGAAGGAATCCATGTTCGCACCCCCCGACAAGCTGCGCGCCGAAGTCTTCACGCGCATTCCCGAGCGCTTCCACATGAAGAGCCGCCAGTGCGCCTGGACGCGCACCCAGCTGCACGGCGCCGACACGCCGGTGTTCCTGGAAGGCCCGTCGTTCGACCGCGACGGCAACCTGTGGGTGGTCGACATCCCCTGGGGCCGCATCTTCCGCATCGATCCGCGCGGCGGCGTCGAGCTGGCCGCCGAGTACGACGGCGAGCCCAACGGGCTGAAGTTCCACCCGGACGGCCGGGCCTTCATCACCGACTTCCGTCGCGGGCTGATGGTGATGGATCCCCGCACCGGCCGGGTGGAACCGTACCTGGAGCGGGCGCAGCTGGAATGCTTCAAGGGCTGCAACGACCTGTTCTTCGCGTCGAACGGCGACCTCTACTTCACCGACCAGGGGCTGACCGGGCTGCAGGACGCCAGCGGGCGCCTGTTCCGGCTGAAGCCGGACGGCCGGCTGGACCTCGTGCTCGACGGCATCCCGAGCCCGAACGGCCTGGTGATGAACCTGGACGAAACCGCGGTCTACCTGGCAGCGACCCGGGACAACGCCATCTGGCGCGTGCCGCTGATGGCCGACGGCCGCGCCACCAAGGTCGGCGCCTACATCCGCATGAGCGGCGGCGGCGGCCCCGACGGCATCGCGCTCGATGCCGAGGGCGGGCTGGCGGTGTGCCACGTGGGCTTCGGCGCGGTCTGGATCTTCAGCCCGCGCGGCGAGCCGCAATACCGCATCGAACCCCCGAACGGCGGGCTCACCACGACCAACTGCGCGTACGGCGGCGCGGACGGCAAGACGCTCCACATGATCGAGTCGCGCAGCGGCACCATCTTCACGGCGCGCGTGCCGGTGGCCGGCCGGCCGATGTACTCGCACGCGGCGGGCTGAGATGGCGCTCTCGCAGGCCCACCCGGTCGCCCGCGGCGGGGACGGCGGCGGCACCGGCAGCCTGGACAAGGGCATCCACCTGCTGCGCCTGGTGGCCGAGAAGCCGGACGACGGCTGGCACCTGCGCGAGCTCGCCGCGGCCGGCGGCATGGACGAGCCCGAGGCCCGCCGCATGCTGGACTGCCTGCTGGCGTCGCGCATGGTCCGGCAGCGGTCCGACGCCTGCCGCTACATGCCCGGGCCCCTGATGTTCGAACTCGGGCTGGCACTGCCCGACAGCGCGCGCTTCCAGCGCCGCGCCGAGGCGGTGCTGCGGGCCGTCGCGGACGGGCGCGGCGCCATCGCGCTGCTGGTCCTGCGCAGCGGCAACGACTTCGTCTGCAGCATCCGCGAAGGGCGGGCTGCGCTGCCGCCGCTGGCCAGCGCGCCCGGCACCCGGGCGCCGCTGTTCCTGTCGGCCGGCGGCGTGGCCATCCTGCAGCGCCTGCCGGCCGGCGAGGCGCGCGCCATCCTGGCCGAGAACACCGCGCGCGAGGTCGCGCGGCGCGGCACCGGCCGGCTGGCCGCCCTGGAACGCATGCGCGAGGTGTCGCTGCGCTGCGGCTTCGGCGTGAACGCCGGCGACGTGGTGCCCGGCGTGCACAGCGTCGGCATGGCGCTGCGTGATGCCCGCGGCCAGCCGTTCGCCGCCGTCTGCCTGGTGGGCACCGCGGCCAGCCTGCCGCTGGAGCGCATCGATCCCCTGCGGTCCGAGCTCGAGCACGTGGCGGCGCTGCTGTCCGGCGAGGCCCGGCAGTTCCACATGTGACCCCCCTTCCATCACCATGAACATCCGATCGGCCATCAACCTGGAAGACCTGCGCACGCTGGCGCGCCGCAAGCTGCCGCGCATCGCGTTCGATTTCATCGACGGCGGCGCCGACGACGAGCGCTGCCTGGCCCGCAACCGCGAGGCGTTCGCCCGGCACCAGCTCGTGCCGCGCTACCTGCGCGACGTCAGCCGGCGCGACCAGTCGTCCGTGCTGTTCGGCCGCAGCTACGCCAGCCCGTTCGGCATCTCGCCCACCGGGCTGGCCGGCCTGTGGCGCCCGGGCGCGGACCTGATGCAGGCGCAGGCCGCGCGCGACGCCAACGTGCCCTTCCTGCTGTCCAGCTCCAGCAACGACGCGCTGGAGGAGGTGGTGGCCGCCGCGCCGCAGCACACCTGGTTCCAGATGTACTGCACCAGCGACGAGCGGATCAACGCCGATTTCGTGCGGCGCTCGACCGAGGCCAGGGTGCCGGTGCTGGTGGTGACCGTCGACATCCCGGTCAACTCGAACCGGGAGCGCAACCGGCGCAACGGCTTCTCGCGCCCGTTCCGCATGACGCCCGCCGTGGTGCTGGAGGCCATGGGGCATCCGGCCTGGGTGCTGCGCTACCTGCGCACCGGCGGCATCCCGATGATGCGCAACTGGCAGCCGTATGCGGGGGAGGGCGCCACCGCCGCCCAGGTGGCCGACCTGTTCGGCACCCTGACGCCGGCGCCGATGGTCAACTGGGACACCATCCGCCACATCCGCTCCGCCTGGAAGGGGCCGCTCCTGCTCAAGGGCATCCTGCACCCGCAGGACGCGCGGGAGGCGCAGCGCCTGGGCGTCGACGGCCTGGTGGTGTCGAACCACGGCGGCCGGCAGCTCGACGCCGCGCCGTCGCCGCTGGACATGCTGCCGCGCATCCGCGCCGCGGTCGGCCCCGGCATGACGCTCATCCTCGACAGCGGCGTGCGGCGCGGTTCCGACGTCGTGATCGCGCGCTGCCTCGGAGCCGACGCCTGCATCTTCGGTCGCCCGGTGCTGTACGGCGTCGCGGCGGCCGGGCCGGCCGGAGCCGCGCGCGCCATCCAGATCATCCGCGGCGAGATCGACATGGTCCTGGCGCAGATCGGCTGCCGGTCGTTCGCGGACCTGGACGGCAGCTACCTCGTGGCCGGCCTGCAAGACCCTGTCGGCGCACCAGCGCCCGCCGACGCCGCGCGGTCCCTGGCGCGCGTGGCCTGACCCTTCCCTGCCTCTTTTCGGACTTCCCCATGACGACCAGCGCAACGATGCAACACGACGAGATCGACGTCCAGGACGTCGAGTACCTGCGGCATGGCGACGTGCCGCTCCTGGCCCGCCTGTACCAGCCCCGGGGCCCCGGGCCGTTTCCCCTGGTGGCCGAGATCCACGGCGGCGCCTGGTGCCGCGGCGACCGTCTCGACGAGGACCGGCTGAACCGCGCGCTGGCGCGCAGCGGCATCGCGGTGGCGGCGCTCGACTTCCGCATGCCGCCGGCGGCCGGCTACCCGGCCTCGCTGCAGGACATCCATGCCGGCCTGCGCTGGCTCAAGGCACGGGCCGGGCAGTTGCGCACCCGCACCGACTGGATCGGCGTGCTGGGCCTGTCGAGCGGCGCACACCAGGCGATCCTGGCGGCGATGCGGCCGCGCGACGAACGCTACGCGGCGCTGGCGGCGCCGGACGAAGCCGCCGCCAGTGCCGCGTTCGCGGTGCTCTGCTGGCCCGTCATCGACCCGCTGGGGCGCTACCGCTACGCCCGCGGGTTGAAGGCCGGCGGCCAGCCGTATCCCGACGTGATCGACCGGGTGATTCCCGACCACGAGAAGTACTGGGGCGACGAGGCCGCCATGGCGGAGGGCAACCCGGTGATGGCGCTGGAGCGCGGCGAGCCGGCCGTGCTGCCCCCGGTGCTGTACATCCAGGGCGAGGACGACATCGTCCATCCGCGCGCCCACCTCGACCGCTTCGTCGCCGCCTACCGGCGGGCGGGCGGCGAACTGCGCCTGCGGCTGGTCGCGGGCGAGGCGGAGAGCTTCATCAACCGCAAGCCCGATGCGCCGTCGACGGCGGCAGCCATCGGCGACATCGTCGCGTTCGTGCGGGAGCAGTGCCATGGCTGAGGACCCGACGTTCGGCAACCACGTCGGCGGCCGGTCGGTGCCCGGCGCGGCCGGCCGCCGCTTCACCGCGACCGACCCGAGCAGCGGGCAGCCATGGGGCAGCTTCGTCGACTCCGACGCGCACGACGTGGACGCGGCCGTCCGGGCGGCGGCCGGTGCGTTCGCCGGCGCGTGGGCCCAGCTGTCCGCCACCCGGCGCGGCCGCCTGCTCGGCGCCTGGGGCGAGCTCGTCGCCGCGAACGCCGAGACGATCGCGCGCATGGAGTCGACGCAGAACGGCAAGCTGCTGGCCGAAATGCGGGCGCAGGCCCGTGCCGCGCGCGACTGGCTGCACTACTACGGCGGGCTGGCCGACAAGATCGAGGGCCGGGTCATCCCGCTGGAGCGCGCCTCGGTCCTGAACTACACGCTGCGCGAGCCGCTGGGCGTGGTCGGCGTCATCGTGCCGTGGAACTCGCCGACCTTCCTCACGCTGATGTCCTGCGCGCCGGCCCTGGCGGCCGGCAACACGGTGGTGATCAAGCCGTCGGAGGTGACGTCCGCCTCGGCCTTCGAGCTGGTGCGCCTGGCCGAGGAGGCCGGCATTCCGCCCGGCGTGCTCAACGTGGTGACGGGCGGGGCGGCCGCGGGGGCGGCCCTGGTCGACCACCCGCAGGTGGCCAAGGTCTGCTTCACCGGCAGCGATGCGGCCGGGCGCGCGATCGCCGCCCGCGCCGGTGCGCGGCTGGCCAGCTGCACGCTGGAGCTGGGCGGCAAGAGCCCCAACATCGTGTTCGCGGACGCGCCGGTCGACAACGCGGTCGTCGGCATCCTGTCGGGCATCTTCGCCGCCGCGGGCCAGACCTGCATCGCGGGCTCGCGCGCCTACGTGCACGAGAGCATCTACGGCGCGGTGCTCGACCGGCTGGTGCAGCGCGCGAACTCGATCCGCCTCGGGCATCCGCTGGCGGCGGACACCCAGATGGGCCCGGCGGCCACCACCGCCCAGCTGCGCAAGAACGAGGCCATGGTGGCGCGTGCGCTTGAAGCCGGCGGCCAGCTGGCCTGCGGCGGCCGGCGCGCCGTCGTACCCGGGCTGGAGCAGGGCTTCTTCTTCGAGCCGACCATCGTGCACGGCATGGCACCGGACAACCCCCTGCTGCAGGAGGAGGTGTTCGGGCCGGTGCTGGCCGTCACGTCGTTCCGCAGCGACGACGAGGTCGTCGCCCTGGCCAACGGCACGCGGTTCGGCCTGGCGGCCGGCGTCTGGACGCGCGACTTCGCCCGCGCGCACACCCTGGCCCGGCGCCTGCAGGCCGGCACGGTCTGGATCAACACCTACCGCGCGCTCGCGTTCAACTCGCCCTTCGGCGGCCAGAAGGACAGCGGCCTGGGCCGGGTGAACGGCATCGAGGCCGTCGACCAGTTCCTGCAGACCAAGAGCGTGTGGTGCGAGACCAGCGACGAGATCCAGGATCCGTTCGTCATGAAGGTCTGAGCGCCGCGGCTCCCCACCCCATCCACGAAAGATCCCTGCGCATGATCAAGCTCTCGGTCCTGTACCCGAACGTCCCCGGGGGGCGGTTCGACCTCGACTACTACCGCCGGCACCACCTGGCGTTGCTGAAGGCCCGGCTGGGCGACGCCTGCAAGGGCTACGTGGTGTGCGCCGGTGTCTCGGGCCTGGAGCGGGACTCGGCCGCCCCCTACGTGGCCACCTGCGAGCTGCTGTTCGACTCGCGCGAGGCGTTCGAGCAGGCCTTCCTGCCGCACGGGCCGGCGTTCCGGGCCGACCACCCCAACTACACGGACATCGCGCCCGTGCGCATGGTCAGCGAAGTGGTCGGGTGACCGCCCCACGGTCCGCCCGGCACGGCAAGTTTCAAGCGGTGGAATTTTCGACGCCCGGCCGCGGCGCCCGCGCGCCCGGCCGGCCTATCGTCCCGGGCTGGAGACAATCGGTCCTGCGGTCTGCCGGCCAGGCCCTTGCATGGGAAGCACGATCATGACGAATACCGTCGCCGAACGCGGCCTGCCGGTCGCTGCCAGCTCCGCCCGCGCGGGCACCCAGAGCCTCAGCCGTGGACTGCAGCTGCTGCGCGTGGTGGCGACCCGGCCGAAGATCGGCTGGCGGCTCTCCGACCTGGCCACGGCCTGCAGGCAGGAGAAGGCCACCGTCCACCGCATCCTGGCGCGGCTGGTCGACGAGCGCCTCGTCGTCCAGCGGCCGGGCGACCGCCACTACCTGCCCGGGCCGCTGATGTTCGAACTCGGGCTCGCCTTGCCCGACCATGCCGAGTTCCAGCGCCGCGCCGAGCCACTCGTGCACGCTTTCGCCCGCCGCATGGGCGGCATCTGCCTGCTGCAGTTCCGCAGCGGCAGCGAATACGTCTGCAGCGTGCGGGCCGGCACGCTCAAGCTCACCGGGCTGATGGTGTACGAGGGCACGCGCCGGCCCCTGTTCACTTCGGCCGGCGGCGTCGCCATCCTGCAGACGCTGCCGCCCGGGGAGGCGCACCAGATCCTGCTGGAGAACGTGGCCCATGAAATCGCGCGCCAGGGCACCGGCCGGCTGGCCGCCCTGCAGAAGATGCGCGAGCGCTCCGATTCGTACGGCTTCGGGGTGAATTTCGGCGACGTCGTGCCCGGCTCCTACGCGTTCGGCATGCCGGTGCGCAACACGGCCGGCGAAGCCTTCGCCGCCCTCTGCCTGGTCGGCACGCCCGATCTGCTGGGCGAGCACCGGGTGGAGGAACTGCGGCGCGAGTTGCAGGGGGCGGCGAACGCGCTGGAGGCGCAGGCCCACGATCTCGGCATCTAGGCCAGCGTCCGCAGGGAACCCACAGCTTTCCCATCCCGGGGACGGATCGACAATCGACCGGACAGCAGGCCGGACGCGGCATCGATGCAACGCGGCATGAGAACTTCCGCATGCGCCTGCACCAGTGCGGCGCAGGGTGACCATGTTGGGGCGTAGGACAAAGCCGACTTCACCGGCGCAGGCGCTGCCCATCCGGCGGTCGATCGGGACAATCCGGGACAACCCGGAGAAAGGCTCCCATGACCGTCCTGAAGCGCAACAACGTCTTCGTGCACCGCCGTCCGTCCGGACGGACGCCCCTGCTGTTCGTGCACGGCTACGGCTGCGACAAGGACACGTGGCGCATCCTGGCGCCGCACTTCGCCGAGGACCGCACGGTGGTCCTGCTGGACCTGGTGGGCAGCGGCCACTCGGACCTGTCTGCCTGGCGGCCGCACCGCTACGCCACGCTGCAGGGGCATGCGGACGATGTCGTGGAGGTGCTGCAGGAGCTGGATCTCGGGCCGCTGGTGGTCGTCGGCCATTCGGCGGGCGCCATGATCGGCCTGCTGGTGGAGCTCGCGGCGCCGGCGGCGGTCCGGGCCCAGGTGATGGTGGGACCGTCGCCCTGCTTCATCAATGACGCCGGCTACGTCGGCGGCTTCACGCGGGCCGACATCGAGTCGCTGCTGGAGACGCTGGAGAGCAACTACATCGGCTGGTCGAGCAACATGGCGCCGGTGATCATGGGGGCGCCCCGGCAGCCCGAGCTGACCCGGGAGCTCACCCGGAGTTTCTGCGGCACCGACCCCGAGGTCGCCAGGCAGTTCGCCCGGGCGACCTTCCTGTGCGACTACCGGGCCCAGCTGCCGAAGCTGCGCAGCCCGACGCTCATCCTGCAGTCCAGCGACGACCTCATCGCGCCGGTCGACGTGGGCGAGACCATGCACCGCGCCATCCCGCGGTCCACCTTGCGGGTGATCGACAACGTGGGCCATTGCCCGCACCTGAGCGCCCCCGCTGCCACGGTGAAGGCGATCGAGACCTTCCTCGCGGAGTTGCACGCCTGATGGTCGAAGGCGGACTCCGGTACGCGAAGGGCGCGAAGGTTTCGCGAAGGACGCGAAAGCAAACCCAAGTCTGGTTTCGTCATGCCGGACGCGATCCGGCATCCATCTCCGGAACGCTGATCGGGTGGCGCAAGGTCCCGGGGATGGCTGGCGGGTCCAGCCCGCCATGACGACGATGAGGGCGCGGCGCCGCCGGCCGACGTAGACTGGCCGCCTTCTCCGCCACCCCACGCATCGCATGGCTCCCACCACCACCCCCGAACTGGCCGACAACCCGGCGGCACATCGCTACGAGCTGCGGCTCGGCGGCGAGGTGGCCGCGCATGCGGAATACAACCTGCTGAAGGACGCGGTGCTGTTCACGCACACCGAGGTGCAGCCGCAGTACGAGGGCCAGGGCCTGGGTTCCAAGCTGGCGCGCTTCGCGCTCGATGACGTGCGCAGCCGCGGGCTGGCCGTCATTCCCATCTGCCAGTTCATCGCCGGCTACATCCGCCGCCATCCCGAGTACCTGGACCTGGTGGCCGAGAGCCACCGGCGGGCGTTCCGGGTCTAGCGCCGCTGCCATGTCGGTCGTCTCGCGCCTGCCCTGCGACGAGGCGTCCGTCCGCGGCGGCGGGCCGGCCGCCGACTGCACGGCGGCGCGCAAGCGCTGGGTGCTGGCGGCCTCCATCCTGGGCTCCAGCCTGGCCTTCATCGACGGCACCGTCGTCAACGTGGCGCTGCCCGCCATCCAGCGCGCGCTGGCGGCGACGGCCTACCAGGCGCAGTGGGTGGTCGAGTCCTATGCGCTGCTGCTGGCCGCGTTGCTGCTGCTGGGCGGTGCACTGAGTGACCGGCTGGGACGGCGGCGCGTGTTCATCGCCGGCGTGCTGCTGTTCGCGGCCGGCTCGGCGGCCTGCGCGTTCGCCGCCAGCGTGGGCCAGCTGATCGCGGCGCGCGCGCTGCAGGGGGCCGGTGCGGCGCTGCTGGTGCCCGGCAGCATGGCGCTGATCAGCGCCAACTTCCCGCAGGCCGAACGCGGCCGCGCCTTCGGGTTGTGGACCGGCATCAGCGGCGTGACCTCCGCCCTCGGCCCGCTGCTGGGCGGCTGGCTGGTCGACCAGTTCTCCTGGCGCTGGGCGTTCGCGGTCAACCTGCCGGTGGCCGCCGCGGTGGTCGCGATCGCCTGGTGGCGCGTGCCCGAGAGTCCGCCGCCAGCCGCCACCACGCGACTGGACATCGGCGGCGCGGCGCTGGCCACGCTGGCCCTCGGCGGCGCCGCCTTCGCGTTCACCGAGGCGCCCACCCGCGGCTGGACCGCGCCCGAAGTGCTGGGAGCGCTGCTGCTGGCGGTCGCCGCGCTGCCGGCCTTCGTCGCCGTCGAACGCCGCCATCCGGCGCCCATGGTGCCGCTGGGCCTGCTGCGCAACCGCACCTTCGCCGGCGCCAATGCGCTCACGCTGCTGCTGTACGCCGGCCTGGGCGGCGGGCTGTTCTTCCTGCCGCTCAACCTGGTGCAGGTGCAGGGCTACTCGGCCACCGCCGCCGGCGCGGCCCTGCTGCCCTTCATCCTGATCCTGTTCGTGCTCTCGCGCTGGGCCGGCGGCCTGGTCGAGCGCCACGGCGCGCGCGGCCCGCTGGTGGTGGGCCCGCTCATCGCCGCCGGCGGCTTCGCGCTGCTGGCCCTGCCGGGCCGCGCGGCCGACTACTGGAGCGGCTTCCTGCCCGGTGTGGCCGTGCTCGGGCTGGGCATGGCGATCACCATCGCGCCGCTCACCACCACCGTGATGAACGCGGTGGACGCGCAGGCCGCCGGCGTCGCGTCCGGCGTCAACAACGCGGTCTCGCGCGTGGCCGGCCTGCTGGCCGTGGCGGTGTTCGGCTGGGTGATGGGGCTGGTGTTCGGGCCGGCCCTGCAGCAGGGCCTGCGCGACGCCGCACTGGCGCCGGCGCTGGTCGAGGCGGCCTGGGCCCAGCGCGACCGCTGGGGCGCGCTGCGGCTGGACGGCCTGGATGCGCCGGCGGCGCAGGCCGTGCAGGCGGCCGTGCAGCAGGCCTTCGTCGCCGGCTACCGCTGGATCATGTCGGCCAGCGCCGTGCTGGCCATGCTGGGCGCCCTCGTCGCGGCGTCGACCCTGGCGCGCCACCAGCCCGCCGCGGCGCGCTGAGGACGCGCGCGGAAGGGAGGCGAGGCGATGCGGGTCAGCGGCCCGCTTGCACGGGGGCGGCGAGTTCGCGCAGCAGGTCCTGCACTTCCTCGTCGGCCGTCTGCGGGAACTCGCGGTAGAACTGGCTGACGGCGTGGAAGGGCTCGGGCATGGCCGGGCAGACCAGGTCGTCGACCAGCGGGCGCAGGTGGTCGCAGCTGCTGCGCGCGCCCACCGGCACCGCGACGCACAGGCGCTGCGGCGTGCCGTGGCGCGCGGACAGGATGGCCGCTTCAAGGGTCGAGCCGGTGGCCAGGCCGTCGTCGACCAGGACCACGGTGCGGCTGGCCAGAACGGGGGCCGGGCGGCCGGCGCGGTACGCCTGCTCGCGCCGCAGCAGCTCGTCCTGTTCGCGCAGCACCACCCGGGCCACGTCCTCGTCCGTCACCGGCACGCCGGGCAGCGGCCGCAGCACGCGCACGCCGCCGGGCCCGATGGCGCCCATGGCGTACTCTTCGTGCCCCGGGTAGCCGAGCTTGCGGACGACCAGGACGTCGAGCGGCGCCGCCAGGGCCCGCGCGACCTCGGCCGCGACCGGGACGCCGCCGCGTGGCAGCCCCAGCACCAACAGCCCCGGCGCACCGCGCAGGAACTCGAGGTGGGCGGCGAGCCGCTGGCCGGCTTCGCGCCGGTCGCGGTAGGGCAGGTCGGAATGCATGGCCGGTCTCCTCGCGGCACCTTCAGTACAGGACCCGGCAACGGATCGTGCCGGGGATGCCGCACAGGTGGTCGAGCGCTTCCTGCGGCGCGGTGCCGTCGACGTCGATCACGACGTAGCCCACCTCCTCGTTGGTGCGCAGGTACTGGCCAGCGATGTTGATGCCGGCCGACGAGAAGCGCTCGTTGATGCGGGCCAGGATGCCGGGCACGTTGCGGTGGATGTGCAGCAGCCGGCTGCGGCCGGTGTGTTCGGGCAGCGCCACCTCGGGGAAGTTCACGGCCGTCACCGTCGAGCCGTTGTCGGAGTAGCGCACCAGCTTGGCGGCCACCTCGCGGCCGATGTTCTCCTGCGCCTCCTGGGTCGAGCCGCCGATGTGCGGCGTGAGCAGCACGTTGTCGAATTCGACCAGCGGCGAGGCGAAGCGGGCATCGTTGCCCTTCGGCTCGGCCGGGAAGACGTCGATGGCGGCGCCGGCGACGTGGCCGCTGCGCAGCGCCTGCGCCAGCGCGTCGATGTCGACCACCTTGCCGCGCGAGGCATTGATCAGGTGGCTGCCCGGCCGCATGCGGGCCAGCGCGGCAGCGTCGACCATGCCGCGCGTGGCGTCCGTGTCGGGCACGTGCAGCGTCACCACGTCGGCGGCGTCCAGCACTGCCGCCAGCGAGGGCAGCTGCCGTGCATTGCCCAGCGGCAGCCGGGTCTCGATGTCGGCGAACACCACCTGCATGCCCAGGTGCTCGGCCAGCACGCCGACCTGGGTGCCGATGTGGCCGTAGCCCACGATGCCCAGCGTCTTGCCGCGCACCTCGCGCGACCCCTCGGCGCTCTTGACCCAGCCGCCGCGGTGCAGCACCGCGTTCTTGTACGGGATGCCGCGCATCAGCATCACGATCTCGGCCAGCACGAGCTCGGCCACGCTGCGCGTGTTGGAGAACGGCGCGTTGAACACCGGGATGCCGCGCCGCATCGCGGCCGCCAGGTCGACCTGGTCGGTGCCGATGCAGAACGCGCCGACGGCCACCAGCCGGGGCGCGTGCTCCAGCACCTCGGCCGTGAGCTGCGTGCGCGAACGGATGCCGACGAAATGCGCATCGGCGATGGCGTCCACCAGGTCGGCGCCGGCCAGCGCCCGCGGCACGGCGGCGATCTGCGTGTAGCCCTCGGTGCGCAGCAGGTCCAGCGCCGACGGGTGGATGCCTTCGAGCAGGACGACGCGGATCCTGTCCTTGGGCAAGGACACGCGGCCGGGCGGGCGATCGGTCATGCAGCGGCCTGGCGTCCCGACCCCCGGTTGTGGCGCGTGGCCTCGACGCAGCGCGACAGGGTCGGGCCGTGCGGCGGGTCGTAGAAGCCCTGGTGCAGGTGACGGATGAACCGGCTGGTCCAGCCCTCCAGCGGGTAGTACGCGGCAGCGGTGCTGTTGCGAACGGCAATGGAGGCGTCCGCCAGGACGAAGGCCTCGTAGCCGTGCGCGTCGCGTCCGGTCAGTCGAACGAGGTTCTGGACAAGCTTGCTGACGTCGGGTGATGGGTTCTTCATGGCGCCCTTGCAGGGGGCGAGCACGCGCCGCCCGGCCACCCTGGCCGCGGTGTCGCTTCGAGTCCGCCCTTGTTGATCTGCGCTCCATGGTGGGGCGCGACCGGTGCGTCGCCAATAGGACGCGTCCTACGCCAAATGGCCGACCGGCCCGGCTGGGCCAAGTGCCTCAGGCCGGGTGCCCGGCCAGCAGCTCGGACTTGCGCTGTTCCAGCTGCTGGCCCAGCTGCAGCAGGTCGAGCCCGCGGGTCTTGCGCGCCTGCGGGAACATCTTCTGGCGTTCGTCGCCGATGTGGTGCGCGATCGCGCCCTCCAGCTCCAGCATCACGCGGTCGTCGACCTGCTTGGCCTCCAGCTTCGCGATCAGCTCGCGGGCCTCGCGGTGTTCGCGCTCGGCGTCCTGCAGTAGGGCGTCGTTCCCGGTCGCCTGGCGGAAGGCGGGGTAGAAGATCTCTTCCTCGATCCGGGTGTGCACCGACAGCTCGTGGCAGATCCGCTGGGTCAGCATGCGCTTGGCGGTGGCATCGCCTGCGGACTTGTACTGGGCGAAGAGGCGTTCGACCTGGATGTGGTCGTCCTCGAGCAGGGTCACTGCGTCCTGTTGGGCCATGGCGGTCTCCTGGGGGCAAAGGTCCACGGTAGGCTGGCCGGGCGAAAGCGGAAGCTGCCCGGGGCGCCGATTCCTGTAGTCGCGAACCTACCCGCCGGGTGTCGCTGGCGACCGTGGGCACGCGGGGCGCACCTTGCAGACTCGTCATGCCGGGCTCGACCCGGCATCCATGCCCGCAACGAGGCCGCACCCGAACCGCAGTTGGGAGATGGATTGCGGGTCAAGCCCGCAATGACGGGGGAGGGTGAGCGGGTTGCGGGCCAGGAGCTTGCACTCCTTGATCCAGCAGAGCCTGCCCACGCGGCAGGTGGTGCCTGGCGGGGACGATTTGTGGGACGGCGGAGACGGACCGGGCCGGGCGGAGCGCGCGCCAGCGCGCATCGTGAACTGGCTCCGGCGCCTTGTCTGAACGGAGCGCGTAGCGCGCAGTGAGTTGGAGCCGGCAAGCCCGGCCCGGTGCTAGGCGGAGCGCAGTCGCGGCGAGCGAAGCAAAGCCGCGACCGGCCCACCATGAGGCCCTGCCAGGCACCACCTGCCGCGCACCCGAAGGCGTTGCAGCCCTCTAGCAACAATCCCTCGCTCAGGCTGGAAATGGGCCGTCGGCAAATGCGGCAGACTCTCGCCCACGGCGCCCCGCCCGGCGCCACGGGAGCCCCGATGACTGGAGACAAGGACGACTGGGCCGCCTGGATCGGCCGCACCGAGACGGTGGCGGAGACCATGGGGCCCACCCCCGCGCTGGCGCTCAATGCCACGCTCGACCACGAACCGGTCGACGCCCGGCCCGGCATGCCGCTGCCGCCGCTGTGGCACTGGCTGTATTTCCTGCCGCGCCACCGGCAGTCGGAGATCGGCCCCGACGGCCATGCCAGGCGCGGCGGCTTCCTGCCGCCGGTGCCGCTGCCGCGCCGCATGTGGGCCGGCAGCCAGTTCGAGTTCCGCTCGCCGGTGCGCATCGGCGACGCCGTCGAGCGCACCTCGACGATCGAGGACATCACGTCCAAGTCGGGCCGCACCGGCGAGCTGGTGTTCGTCAAGGTGCGGCACGAGCTGCGCTGCAACGGCGTAGCGGACCCGGCGCTGGTGGAGTTCCACGACATCGTCTACCGGCCGCTGAAGCAGCCGGGCGAAGCCGAGCTGGCGCCCAGGCGGCCGGACGGCCAGGCGCAGTGGCGGCGCGAGATCGTGCCCGACGACGTGCTGCTGTTCCGCTACTCGGCGCTCACCTTCAACGGCCACCGCATCCACTACGACCGCCGCTACGTCACCGAGGTCGAGGGCTACCCGGGCCTGGTGGTGCACGGGCCGCTGATCGCCACGCTGCTGATGGACCTGCTGCGGCGCCAGTGGCCGCAGGCCGACGTGGCCAGCTTCCGCTTCCGTGCCGTGCGGCCCACCTTCGACGGCCATCCGTTCCAGGTCTGCGGTGCCCCCGCCGCCGACGGCCGCAGCGTCCAGCTCTGGGCGCAGGACCACGACGGCTGGCTGACCATGGACGCCACCGCCGCGCTGCGCTGAGGGCCGCCGGACGACGCGCGGCCCACGGCCGGCGCGATCCGGAGCCCGGCCTTCCTTTCCGATCCATCGAACAAGAGACACCAGAGAGACAACCCATGCCCGCTTCCATCATCGACTCGTCCATCTTCGGCAACATCTTCGCCACCGACGCCATGCGCCGCGTCTGGTCCGACGAGAACCGGACCCAGAAGTACCTGGACATCGAACGCGCGCTGGCCATCGTGCAGGGCCGCCTCGGCCTGATCCCGCAGGAGGCCGCCGACGAGATCGTGAGCCACTGCCGGCTCGAGCAGATCGACATGGACAAGCTGCGCCAGCAGACCGAGCGCATCGGCTACCCGGTGCTGGGGGTGGTCTCGCAGCTCAACGCGCTGTGCCGCGACAAGCTGGGCGAGTACTGCCACTGGGGCGCCACCACCCAGGACATCACCGACACCGCCACCGTGCTGCAGATCCGCGAGGGGCTGGAGATCGTCGACGCGGAGCTGGCTGCGATCTCGGCCGCGATGGCGCGCCATGCCAGGGCGCACCGCGACACGCCGATGATCGGGCGCAGCAACCTGCAGCAGGCCATCCCGCTGACCTTCGGCTACAAGATGGCCGGCCTGCTCAGCGCCATCGAGCGCCACCGCGAACGGCTGGCGCAGCTGCGCGAGCGGGTGCTGGTGGGCGAGTTCGCCGGTGCGGCCGGCACCCTGGCCTCGCTGGAGCGGGGCGCGATGGAGACCCAGGCCGGCCTGTGCGCCGAGCTGGGCCTGAAGCAGCCGCTGATCGCCTGGCACACCATCCGCGACAACATCGCCGAGGTCGGCGCCTTCATGGGGCTGGTGGGCGGCACGCTCGGCAAGCTGAGCATGGACGTCAAGCTGATGATGCAGACCGAGGTGGGCGAGGTCTACGAGCCGTTCGCCCACGGCCGCGGCAGCAGCAGCACCATGCCGCAGAAGCGCAATCCCATCTCCAGCTGCTACATCCATGCGTCCATCTCGGTGTTGCGCCAGCATGCGGCGGCGCTGATGGACGCCATGGTGGCCGACCACGAGCGCTCCACCGGCCCGTGGGAAATCGAGTGGATCGTGCTGCCCGAGGCGTTCTGCCTGCTGGCCGGCGCGCTCAGGCAGTCACGCTTCGTGCTGGAAGGCCTGGAGGTCGACGCGCAGGCGATGCGCCGCAACATCGACCTCACGCACGGGCTGGTGATGAGCGAGGCCGTGATGATGGGCCTGGGCCCCTACATCGGCCGCGAGTATGCGCACGACCTGGTGTACGACATCTGCCGCCAGGCGGTGCAGCAGCGCCGGCCCCTGCTGGACCTGCTGGCGGAGCACCCCGAGATCAACAAGCACCTCGACCGCGACGCGCTGGCCAGGCTGTGCGACCCGTCCAACTACCTCGGGCAGTCGGGCGTGATGGTGGACCGGGTGCTGGCGTCGCTGGCGTGAGAACGGGGGCGTCGCTGGCCCGGCGTCACGCGGGCCGACCGGCAACGGCCGCGGCCTCGGGATTCGCGAACGTCAGCGCCTCGCCCCGCAGCCATGCCAGCGCCGCCT
The DNA here is from genome assembly GCF_009758015.1 of Ramlibacter pinisoli. Lineage (NCBI taxonomy): Bacteria > Pseudomonadati > Pseudomonadota > Betaproteobacteria > Burkholderiales > Comamonadaceae > Ramlibacter > Ramlibacter pinisoli. Next base: position 1,384,906 of record NZ_WSEL01000009.1, on the reverse strand, counting down.
CGACGCCCGGCGCCACGATCCACTCGTAGCCCTCCGGCGTGAACGCGCCGAGGTGCGGCTGCAGCAGCACCTTGTCGTGCCGGCGCACCCAGTGGTCCTGGGGCAGCGGCTCGTCCCAGAACACGTCCAGGCCGGCGCCCGCCAGTGGCCCCGCGTCGAGTGCGCGCCGCAGCGCCTGCTCGTCGACGAGGGCGGCGCGGGCGGTGTTCACCAGGATCGCGCCTGGCTTCATCCTGGCGAACTCCGCATCGCCGAGCATGGAGCGGCTCTGCGCCGTGACGTTCGCGTGCAGGCTCACCACGTCCGACGAGCCAAGCAGTTCCTCCAGCGTCACGGCCTCGATGCCTTGCCCGGCCGCCTTCTCCGCCGTGAGGCGGGGACTCCAGGCGATGACGCGCATGCCGAAGGCGAGGCCCAGGCGCGCGACGATGGAGCCGACCTTGCCCGTGCTGCCGATGACGCCGAGCGTCTTGCCCACCAGCCCGACGCCGGCGACGGTCTGCCAGCCGCCGGCGCGCAGCACCGCCTGGTTGTGCACCACGTTGCGGGCCAGCCCGAGGATGAGCGTCCAGGCCAGTTCGGCCGTCGCATGGTGCGGGACGCTCGACAGCGAGTTCGGGGGCGCGCAACAGACCAGCACGCCCGCGCGCGTGGCCGCGTCGAGGTCGACGTGCGGCTGCAGGCGCGGACCGCAGACCGACAGCAGTTCCAGTTCCTGCACCCGCGCGAAGACATCGCTGTCGAACAGGACCCGATCGCGGATGGTGATGGCGGCGCGCGCCCCGGCCAGCCGCTGCAGGAGCTCGTCCTTGCTGCGCGCCTTGTCCGTGTAGATGGCCAGGTCGGTGTGCCGCGCGAGTTCCTGCACGCAGGGCATGGTGCGCGCCTGGTCCAGGTAGTCCTCCATCAGGACCACCCGGGGGCGCGGGGACGGGGCGGGTGTGCGACTCATGGTTTTCCTGGCATTGCGATCGGACACGGATGGATCTTATACTTAGAATAAGTAAATTCACCGGCCCCCGGGGTCGGTGGCCGCTCAACCGCCCGGAGGTCTCTCGCGATGTCCCAGCCGATGATCTACCTGCGAGTCAACCGTGTCGCGCCCGGGCTGTGTGCGCGTGCGCGGCGGGTGACGGTCGCGGACCTGCACGAGAACACCGCCCATCTCGCGTACGCGGGCCTGATGTCCCCGCGCATGCGGCGCGTCACGCGCGGAAACGCCGTCGGGCCCGCCATCACCGCGCTGTGCCGGGCCGGCGACAACCTCATGATGCATCGGGCCCTGAGCCTGGCGGAGCCGGGCGACGTGCTCGTCGTGGTGAGCCAGGGGGAGACATCCGCCGCGCAATGGGGCGACATCGCGACGCGCTTTGCCATCAAGCGAGGCCTTGCCGGCGTGGTCGTGCAGGGCAGCGTGCGCGACGTCGATGCCGTCGACCAGCTCGGCTTTCCCGTGTGGGCCACCGAGGTGTCGCCGGCGCACGCCGACAAGGGCAAGCTCGGCGGCGTGAACGTCCCGGTCGTGTGCGGCGGCGTCGTGGTCCGGCCGGGCGACCTCGTGGCGGCCGACGGCGACGGCGTCATCGTGGTCGAGCGCCGGCACGCGGAAGCCGTGGTCGGCGGGGCGGAAGGCAAGATGCGGCGCGAGGAGGACGTCGCGGCGCGCATCGCCGGCGGCGAGATGCTGTGGAACATCACCGGGTCGTCCGCCGCGTTCCAGCGGCTGGTCGCGGTCGAGTTCGACGCCGCGTTCGACGACGGGGAGGCGGCGTGAGGCGCAAGCAGTTCCTCGGCCTGTGCGCCGCCGTGGGCGGCGCCATCCTGGCGCCTGCCTACGCGCAGCAGCGCTACCCGCAGAAGGTCGTGCGCATCGTCGTGCCCTACGTGGCAGGCGGCAACCTCGACGTCACGGCGCGGCTATTCGCACAGCACCTGACGGAGGATCTGGGCCAGCCGTTCGTCATCGAGAACCGCCCCGGCGCCAACGGCAACACCGGAACCGAGCAGATCGTGCGATCGGCTGCCGACGGCTACTCGCTGGCAATGGTGTCGGCCGGCACCCTGGGCATCAATCCCGCGCTGTACGCGAACATGCCGTTCGACCCGGAGAAGGACCTCACCCACATCTCGATCGTGGCCACCGGCCCGATGGTGCTGCAGGTGACGCCCAGCCTGCCCGTGCGCACCATGCAGGAGCTGGTCGACCTGGCGCGCGCGCAGCCGGGCAAGCTCAATTTCGGCAGCGGCGGCAACGGCACGCTGGCCCACCTGTCGCTGGAGATGCTCAAGCTGCGGGCCGGCGTCGACATCGTGCACGTCGCCTACAAGGGCACGTCGCTGGCGACCACCGATGTCATGGCGGGCCACATCCAGGGGATGTTCGACACGCTGAGCACGGCGGCACCGCTGATCCAGCAGGGCAAGGTGCGGGCGCTGGCCGTCACGTCCGCGCGCCGCTCCGCCGCCTTCCCGAACGTCCCGACCGTCGCCGAAGCCGGCGTGCGCGACTACGCGGCCGAGACCTGGGCCGGCCTCGTCGGCCCGCCGGGCCTGCCGCGCGATGTCGTCGAGCGCCTCCAGGCCGCCGTCGCCAGGATCGCGGCGCGGCCGGACGTGCAGCAGCGGTTGGCCGGCGTCGGCAGCGAGGCCGTGGGCGGCACGCCGGAGCAGTTCCGGCTGCAGCTCGCGAGCGAGCGCGTCCGCTGGGCCGAGGTCGTCAAGGTGTCGGGCGCGAAGGCCGAGTAGCGCATCGACAAGGAGTTCCCATGGACATCAGGCAGCTTTCCTACCCTCTCGGGGCCGAGATCCGCGGCATCGACCTGCGCGAGGCGCTGGACGACGCCACCGTCGCCGCCATCCGGCAGGCCTGGATCGACCATCTCGTCCTGTGCTTCCCGGGCCAGTCGCTGTCGCCGCAGCAGCAGATCGCCTTCTGCTCGCGCTTCGGCACGCTGGACGACCACCGCAACCGCCCGCTGTGGAACCGGCCGGACTTCCCGGAAGTGAACATCGTCTCGAACAAGCCGCAGACGATCGGCGGCAAGAAGCTGATGACGCTGGTGGCCGACAAGTGGCACACCGACATGTCGTTCTCGAACCGGTCGGCCACCGCGAGCTGGCTGCATGCGCTGCAGCTGCCCTCCATCGGCGGCGACACGATGTTCGCCAACATGTACCGGGCCTACGAGGCGCTGTCGCCGGCGATGCGGGCGCTGGCCGGGCAACTGCAGGGCGTGCACGACGTGAGCGGCGCGCCCGACTTCCACCGCTACACGCCGGAAGTGCAGGCCGAGCGCCGGCGCAACTATCCGCCCGTCGTCCACCCGGTGGTGCGCACGCACCCGGAGTCGGGCCGCCAGCACCTGTTCGTCGGCGGCTTCCTGAAGCACTTCGTCGGCTACACGGAACGCGAGAGCCGGCCCCTCATCGACTTCTTCAACGAGTTCGCCTCGGGCCCCGAGTTCGTCTACCGCCACCGGTGGACGACGGGCGACATGCTGATGTGGGACAACCGGTGCCTGCTGCACTACGCCGTGCAGGACTACGACCCCACCGAACTGCGCGTGCTGCAACGGTGCACGCTGTTCGCGCCGGTCAGCGGCCACTACCACGACCCCCAGGAGCCGGACGGCATCCGCAAGACCCCGTGGTCGCGCGAGCCCGTCGAGGCCGTCCCCGGCGCGCCGCGCGAACCGGTCGCACCGGCGGCCATGTAAGGCATGCGCATGTCCATTCTTCAAGGAGCCACCATGCAAGCTTCAGCAGGCCGGGGCGCGGCCGCGGGCCAGGCGCCCGCGGCCATCCCGATGCAGGCACCGATCGGCGCGGAGATCGTCGGCATCGACGTCGGGGCGGGAGCGACCGACGCCGACTACGAGTTCCTGCGCGATGCGTTGCACGAGTACTCGGTGATCGTGCTGCGCGGGCAGGGCATCACGCCGGCGCAGCAGCAGGCGTTCGCCGGGCAGTTCGGCGACCTGCGCACCTCGTTCTACAACCGCTATGCGGTGCCCGGCACGCCCGCCCTCACGGTGGTGTCCAACATCCGCCGGGACGACGGCGAGCTGATCGGCATCGCCGATGCGGGCATGCTGTGGCACACCGACGGTTCGTACCTCAAGACGCCCGACATGTACACGCTGCTGTACGGCATCGAGATCCCGCAGCAGGACGGCCGCGTGCTGGGCGACACGGTCTTCGCCAGCGCCTGGAGCGCCTACGACGCGTTGCCGTCCGACCTGAAAGGGCGCGTCGACGGGCTGCGCGCGACCCACAGCTTCACGGCGCACATCGCCAAGAAGGAGGCCAAGGGCCAGCTGAAGCGGGCGCCGCTCAGCGCCGAGCAGAGGAATGCGCTGCCGGACGTCGACCACCCGGTGGTGCGCACGCATCCTGTCAACGGGCGCAAGTGCCTCTTCGTGACCGAAGGCCACACGAGCGACATCGTCGGGCTCGAGCCCGGCGAGTCGGCCGAGCTGCTGGCGTTCCTCACCGAGCACATCAAGAAGCCGCAGTTCCAGTACCGCCACAGCTGGCGCAAGGGTGACCTGCTGGTCTGGGACAACTGCGCCCTGCAGCACCTGGCCGTGTTCGACTACGGGCAGATCCCGCGCCGGCTGCACCGCGCCGGCATTGCCGGTCCGGTGCCCGTCTGAACCCGCGGGAGACGATCATGAACCACGTGAATTCCAGCCGTCGCCGGCTCCTCGCGGCTGCCGCCCTGGCGCTCGCGGCCGCCCCGCCAGCCTTCGCGCAGGCGACGTATCCGACCAAGCCGATCCGGCTGGTGGTGGCGTACCCGCCGGGCGGGCCCCTGGACGTGCTGGCGCGCTCGCTGGCCCAGCCGCTGGGCGACGCGCTCGGCCAGCCGATCGTCGTCGACAACCGCGCCGGCGCCGGCGGCGTCATCGGATCGGACTTCGTCGCCAAGGCGGCACCGGACGGCTACACGCTGCTGTTCGGGTCCACCCCGCTGTCGATCCAGGAGACGCTGCTGCCCAAGCTGCCGTACTCGGTCTACAAGGACTTCACCCCGATCGCCAACATGGCCGTGGGCCCGCAGGCCCTGGTCGTCGGCAACTCGGTTCCCGTGAGCAACGTCCAGGAGCTGATCGACTACGGCAAGGCGCAGAACGGCCGCCTGAACTACGCCTCGCCGAGCGCCGGCGGCTCCAACCACCTCGCGGCCGAGATGTTCAAGAGCATGGCGGGCTTCAGCGCCACGCACGTGCCCTACAAGGGCGGCGCCCCGGCGGAAATCGACCTGATCGCCGGGCAGGTCACGTTCATGTTCGGCGCCTTCAGCAGCTCGCTGGCGCAGGCCGAGAAGGGCCGCCTGAAGGTGCTGGGCGTGTCGTCGAAGAAGCGCATGGCCAAGGCGCCCAACGTGCCCACCATCGCCGAGACGCTGCCGGGCTTCGAGGTGGAGTCCTGGTACGGGGTGCTCGGCCCCCCGGGCCTTCCGCCCGCGATCGCGGCGCGCCTGAACGCGGAGGTGAACAAAATCCTCGGCTCCGACGACATGAAGAAGCGGTTCACCGCGATGGACCTGGAGGCCACGCCCTGGACCCCGCAGCAGTTCTCCGACTACATCCGGCAGAACACCGCGATGTGGGCCAAGGTCATCAAGGACGCCAACGTCAAGCCCGAATGAGCGGCGCAACCGGGAGAGGCATGTGAGCACCGAAGCAACGATCGAGCAACGCAGCGGCGCCGCCGCCTTCGAGGTCGTCCCGAGCGGCCGGCCCGCGGGCGCCGAGATCCGCGGGGTCGACATCTCGCGCGGCGTGGCCGACGGGGTGATGGCGAGGATCCGCGACGCGCTGCACCGCTGGAAGGTGGTGGTGCTGCGCAACCAGCGCATCACGCCCGAGCAGCAGATCGCGTTCAGCCGCTACTTCGGCCGGCTGGAGCGGCACGTGATCCCCGAGTACCTCGTGCCGGGCTACCACGACCTGGTGCGCGTGTCGAACGTCCTGGACGACCACGGCAAGCCGATCGGCCTGGTCGATGCGGGCCGCGTGTGGCACACCGACGGCCACTTCCTGCCCCAGCCCAACCTGTACTCGATGCTGTACGCGATCGAGATCCCGCACGACACCAACGGCGCACCGCTCGGTCCCACGCTGTTCGCCAACAGCGCGCACGCCTACGAACAGCTGCCGGCCTCGACGAAGGCGCGCCTGCAGGGCCTGCGCGGGGCCAACTCGCTGGCCAACGTGTATGCCCGCATGCACGCGGAGAACGCCGCCAAGAACCGCCCGCCGCTCACCGAGGCGCAGAAGCGGGAAGCCGTGCATCCGGTCGTGCGCACGCATCCGTTCACCGGCGAGAAGTGCCTGTACGTCAGCCGCGCGGCCACCGGGCGCATCGTCGACATGGAGCCGCAGGAAGGCGACGCGCTGATCGGCGAGTTGTCCGACTGGATCGTGCGCGACGAGAACGTCTACACGCACCGCTGGCAGGTGGGCGACCTGCTGCTGTGGGACAACTGCTCCAGCCAGCACCTCGCGGTGGGCGACTACGCGCTGCCGCAGCGCCGGCTCCTCCACCGCACCACGGTGGCGGGCCTGGACACGTTCTGAAGCGCACCCGCCCGGAGAACCCTGCGATGGCAGCACCTGCTCCCCGGCCCAGCCCGCGCCTGCTGGAGATCTTCCTGGCCGTCGTCGAGGACGGCACCATGAGCGCGGCCGGCAGCCGTCTGGGCATGAGCCAGGCCGCCGTGTCGCAGGCGGTGACGCAGCTGGAGGACATCCTCGGCACCACGCTGTTCGACCGCAGCGTGCGGCCGCCTGCGCTCACCCTGGTCGGCAACTCGGTGCTGCGGTCGGCCCGCGGGGTGATGGCCAGCCTGCGCGAGCTGGAGGATGCGGCACGCCACGGCGCGAGCGGGCGCGTCCCGTTCCTGCGGCTGGGCATGCTGGACAGCTTCACGTCGACCGCGGGCGCCAGCATGCTGCTGCACCTGAAGGACGTGGCGGGCGAGTGGACGGTGACGTCGGGCTTCCGCAGCACCAGCGTGCAGGCCCTGCTCGACCGCCAGGCCGACGTGATCATCACCTCCGAGGAGCGTGCCGCCCCGGGCATCGTGGCGCAGCCGCTGCTGACCGAATCGTTCGTCCTGTGCGCGCCGAAGTCGTACAAGGGTGCGCTCGACGACATCGGCGCCCTGGCCGCGGAGGTCCCGTTCATCCGTTACGGCCGCGATTCGCACATGGGCGCGGTGATCCAGGGCTACCTGTCGCGCGCGGGCACCGACGCCCGGGTGCGCTACCAGTTCGACACCACCGACGCGGCGCTGCGCATGGTGGCCGCCGGCTTCGGCTGGACCATCATGACGCCGCTGATCTACCTGAAGTCACTGGTGGCGCCCAATGCCGTGCGCGTCGCGCCGGTGCCCGGCAAGGTCATCCAGCGCACGCTGGTCGTGGCGATGCGGGTCAATGAAGCGCAGGAGCTCCTGCCGCGCATCCACGCCGGCGCGATCGCGGCTTTGCGCGAGGTCGTGCAGCCGCAGGTCGAGCAGTTGCTGCCCAATTGCGTGCAGCAGTTCCAGATCGCGGGACGCCCGGCCACGCGCAAGCGCGCCTGAGTGCGTCGTCATCCAGGCAACCGATTCCGAGAGAGAGGTTCGAATGGCCATCACGATCACACCACTGAGGCCCAGCATCGGCGCCGAGGTCCGCGGGCTGGACCTGACCGGCCCCATCGGCGACGGGGATTTCGCGAAGATCCGGCAGGCGTTCTACGACCACGACCTGCTCGTGGTGCGTGGCGGACCGTTCAGCGACGACGACCACATCCGCTTCAGCAGCCGGTTCGGCGAGCTCAAGAAGCTGGCCTACGACGCCTACCTCGGCGACCGCCGGCCCGAGATCTTCGTCGTCTCGAACATCAAGGAAGGCGAACGCTACATCGGCGCCCACGACGCCGGGATGTTCTGGCACAGCGACGGTCCGTTCCTGCCCAAGCCGCACGGCCCCTCGGCGCTGCACGCGATCGAGGTCCCGGTGCAGGACGGGCGCGTCCTGGGCGACACGCATTTCGCCAGCACGGCGGCGGCCTACGACGCGCTGCCCCAGTCGATGAAGCGCCGGCTGGAGGGCCTGCAGGCCGTCAACAGCATGCTGCGCCGGTTCGAACTCGCGGCGCGCAGCGGCGTGCAGGACAGCGCGGCGACGAAGCACTCGAAGGCGCAGGAGCAGGAGGCGGTGCATCCGGTCGTGCGCGTGCACCCGGTCACCGGCCGCAAGTGCCTGTTCGTGAGCGACGGCTACACCACGCGCATCCTCGGCCTGCCGGAGGACGAGAGCAAGGCGCTGATCGAGGAGCTGACGCAGCACATCGTCCAGCCCCAGTTCTGCTACACGCACTCGTGGCAGCTGAACGACCTCGTGATGTGGGACAACTGTTCCACCCAGCACAAGGCCACCTTCGACTACAAGCTGCCGCAGCGGCGGCTGATGCACCGCACGACGCTGGTGGGCTGACGTGGCCGACGTTCCGATGCGCCGCAGGACGGCACTGGCCACGGCCGGCGGGGCCGCGTTGCTCGCCGTGCCGGCGTTCCACGCTGCCGCGCAGCAGTACCCGGCCAGGCCGGTGAAGATCCTCGTGCCGTATGCGCCCGGCGGCGCCGTCGACATCTTCGCCCGCCTGCTGGCCAAGGAATTCGCCACCCTGAACGGCCAGGCCTACGTGGTGGAGAACAAGGGCGGGGCGGGCGGCGCGATCGCCGCGGCGGAAGTGGCCCGCTCCACGCCGGACGGCTACACGGTGCTGTTCGGCGCCACCGGTCCGAACGCGATCGTGCCCGCGGTCTACGGGCCTGCCACCGGCTTCGATCCCGTGAAGGACCTGGTGCCCGTCACCTTGCTGGCCAGCATGCCGTACGTGCTGGTGGTCCATCCTGCGCTGCCGGTGCGCGGGGTCGCGGACCTGGTGGCCTACGCCCGGGCCAACCCGGGCAAGCTGAACTATGCGTCGTCCGGCAACGGCGGGCCCGACCACCTCGCCGGCGAATTGTTCAAGCTGCTCGGCAACCTGAACGTGGTGCACGTCCCGTACAAGGGCTCCGGGCCGGCGCTGGCCGACCTGGCCGGCGGCCAGGTGCAGTACCTGTTCACCAGCCCGCTGGTCGCGATGCCGCTGGTCGACTCGGGCAAGGTGCGCGTGATCGGGATGACCGGCCTGCAGCGCAACGCGTCGCTGGCCAACCTGCCCGCCATCGCCGAGACCCTGCCGGGCTTCGAACTCTCGTCCTGGTACGGCCTGTTCGTGCCGGCGGGCACGCCCGCCGCCGTCGTGGCCCGGCTCAACGCGGATGCGCGCCGGATCACGGCTTCCGACGAGTTCCGTGACGCGGTCAGGAAGCGCGGAGTCGACGCGCAGGCCAGCTCGCCCGAGGAATTCGGTGCCTACGTCCGGGCGGAACTGGCGAAATGGTCCCGGGTGGTCAAGGACGCGGGCATCCGGTCCGAGTGAGTGCGACGGGCGATGGAGGTGTTCCCATGAAACGACGGCTGGCCGCGCTGCTCGCGGCGCTGACTCTCGCGATCGGTCCCGGCGCGTTCGCGCAGGACGCGTTCCCCACCAAGCCGGTGAAGATCATCCTGCCGTATGCCGCGGGCGGCGGCGGTGACCAGTTCACGCGCATGTTCGCGCAGGCGCTGGGCGACCTGTGGCAGCAGCCGGTGGTGGTGGAGAACCGGCCCGGCGCCGGCGCCACGATCGGCACCGACGCGGTGGCCAAGTCACCGCCCGACGGCTACACGCTGCTGATGATCTCCAGCACGATCGCCGTCACGCCCGCGGCTTACCCCAAGCTGCCGTACGACGTCTTCAAGGACCTCACGCCGATCGGGCTGCTCGCGCAGTCGCCGTTCATCCTGACGGTGAACCCGAACGTGCCGGCCCAGACGTTCGAGGAGTTCGTCCGCTATGGGCGCGCCAACCCGGGCAAGCTCAATTTCGGCCACGCCGGCAACGGGACCATGGCGCACCTGAGCTACGAGCTGCTGAAGGCGCGCACCGGCTTGCAGGCGACGGTGGTCGCCTACCGTGGCAGCAACCCCGCCATGCTGGATGCGCTGACCGGCCAGGTGGACTTCATCGTCGACACACCCGCCGCCATCCGGCAGCACGTCGCGGCGGGCAAGTTGCGGCCGGTGGCTGCCACGACGGCGCGCCGGGCCGCGGCCATGCCGTCGCTGCCGACGATCGCCGAGTCCGGTGTGCCGGGGTTCGACGTGTCCGTCTGGTTCGGCCTCATGGGACCGGGCGGCATGCCGCCGGGCCTGGTGCAGAAGATCAATGCCGATGCACTGAAAGCGTTCGCGGCAGCGGGCCTGGGGCCCAGGCTGGCGGTTCTCGGCATGGAGCCGTTCCCATCCAGTCCGGGCGAATTCGGCGACCTGCTGCGGCAGGAGGTCGCGAAGTGGGGACAGGTGGTCAAGGCCGCCAACATCAAGTTCGATTGACCGGGCGTCCGGCCGTCGCCGGAGCCGCCACCCACCGCGCCCGTGCAGTTCTTCAACTTCGCGCGGCGCAGCCGCAACAATGTCACAGGCGCCGCCGCCGGCCTTGGGTAGCATGGTCTGCACCAGAGGAGGAAAGGGCGCATGGCGCAGGTGCAGGTGTATCGGAGCAGCAAGGTCCTGGGTGCGGCGGCGGTGGCGGCATGCGCCACGGTGGCGGTGCTGGGGGGCGCGGTCCTGGAGCAGCAACCGCTGCTGGGCTGGGTCCTGGTCGTGTCGTTCGTCGCCGGCGGGCTGGCCGCGCTGGCGGCCCAAGTGGCCGGTGGCACGACGCTGAGCCTGGGGCGCAAGGGCCTGGAGATCGCCTCGCTGTACACGCACCGGCGCATCCTCTGGGACGACATCCAGCCGCCGGCGCTGGTGGACCTGGGCAAGGCCCGCTTCATCGGCATCCGCTGGCGGCCCGGCCGCGGCAAGCCCGGCGTGTTGCGCGCCCTGCTGGGCGTCGACCTGGCCATCGCCCCGGTCTACGGCGTCCCGCTGGCCGCCGTGTGCGAGCGCATGAACACCTGCCGGATCCGCGCGCTGGCGACCGGCCTGGGCGCCGACAGCATGCCGGCCACGTCCATCCCGGCGGCCCCCAGGACCGCCGTGGCCGCCACTCCGGCAAGGGCCACCGGTGCATCCCGGCCGGTGCGCCCCTACCCGGTCGCGCTCGGCGCCGCCCTGCTGGTGTTCGGCCTGAACATCGTGGGCCGGCTGGCGCTGCAACTGCACGGCATGCCCGTCACCATCGCGATGGCCATCGGCGCCGCCGCACTGGTGGCGATCTGGTTCGGCTGGTCGGTGGGGCGTCCTCCCACCCCGCAGGAGCGCACGCGTTTCCTGTGGGGCTACGGCGCGCTGATCGCGCTGCCCATGCTGGCGCTGTACGGCGCGGCGGCCATCAGCCGCGGCTTCGACGGCGCCGAGCTCGCCCTCCTGGCCCTGCACGCCATTGCCTACCCGGCCGCGGCGCAGTTCTTCCTGGCCGACAAGCGCATCGCCGGGCTGGTGCACCGGGGCGCCTGAGGGCCCCGGCTAGAAGTAGCGCAGCTCCTTGCCGATGGCCGCGGCGGTCTTGAGCAGCGGCGGCACCAGGCGCGCCAGCACCTCGTCCAGGTGCCAGCGCGGCGACGGCACTGCGATGTTGACGGCGGCCAGGGGACGGCCCGCGCGGTCGAGCAGCGGGGCGGCCACCGAGATGTCGCCGATGAAGGCCTCCTGGTCGTTCAGCGCGTAGCCCTGCTCGCGCGCAACCTGCAGCGCCTTGCGCAGGCCGGGCAGGTCGGTCACGGTGTGGCGCGTCATGGCCGTGCGGCGCGCCGCCTTCAGCCGTGCCAGGGCGTCCTGCGGCTCCATGTGCGACAGGATGGCGCGGCCGGCGGCGGTGCAGTAGGCCGGCAGCCGCGAGCCCACGTGCAGGTCGACGCTGACGGCGTGCACGCTGGGAAAGCGCGAGACGTAGACGATCTCCTCGCCCTCCAGCTCCATCAGGTTCACGGTCTCGGAGGTGCGCCGGTTCAGCGCCTCCAGGTGCGGCTGCGCGCGCTCGCGCACCGCGTTGGTGGCCAGCACGGTGTGGCCGAACTCCAGCATGCGGCCGGACAGCCGGAAGGCCTTGGTGGCCGGGTCCTGCCGCAGGTAGCCCAGCACCTTCAGCGTGTGCGTGATGCGCTGCACGCCGCTGCGGTCCAGGGCGGCGAGCTGGGCCAGCTCGGTCAGGCCCACCGCGCGGCCGGCGGTGTTGAGCGCCTCCAGCACCTGGAAGCACTTGGCCAGCGAGCCCATGAACAGCGGGCTGTCGGCGGCGGCGGCGCCGCGTGGGCGGCGGACCGGGGCGGAGCCGGTGGCCATCGCCAGCGTCAGGCGTCGCCGACCAGCGGGCCGTACAGGTCGGGGCGGCGGTCGCGCCACCAGGGGAACTTCTTGCGTGCCGCCGGCACCGCGTCGAGGTCGACCTGCACCGTGAGCAGCTCGGGCGCCTCGGTGCCGGCCTCCGTCACGATCATCCCGCGCGGGTCGACCACCATGCTGCGGCCCAGGTGGTGGCGCGGCCCCTCGGTGCCCACGCGGTTGCAGGCCAGCACGAAGACGCCGTTCTCGTAGGCCCGGGCACGCAACGGGATTTCCCAGATCGAGCTGCGCTGCGCCGGGTCGGCGTAGGTGGAGAAGGCGATCGGCATCACGATCAGCTCGGCTCCCTGCAGCGCGAGGGCGCGCGAGGCCTCGGGATACAGCCGGTCGTTGCAGATCTGCACGCCGATGCGGGTGCCGGCGACGGCGTAGGTCTCCAGCCGGGCGCCGGGCGTGAAGTAGAACTTCTCGTAGCTGCCGGTGCCGCCCGGCCCCTCGGTCGGGAAGTAGGCCGGGATGTGGGTCTTGCGGTAGCGGCCGGCCTCGCGGCCGTCGCCGTCGTACACGAACGCGCTGTTGTAGTAGCCGTCGCGGGCGCGCTCGGCGAACGGCAGCACCAGCGCGATGCCGTGGCGGCGCGCCTTCTCGCGCAGCCCGAGCAGCACCGGGTGGGCGTCGTGCAGGAACCAGCGGTCGAAGTCCTCCACCAGCTGGTTGGCGAAGAAGGGCGTGAGGAACAGCTCGCCGAACGTGAGCAGCTGCACCTGCTGGCGCGCCGCCTCGTCGAGCATGGCCTGGGCGGCGGCCTCGATGCCGCGCAGGTCGCCGTCGTCGACGCTGCCGGTCTGGGCCGCCGCGAGCACGAGGGATCGGGCCATGAAATTTCTCCTGGGTGGTTATCGCATGCCGATACTCTCATATTGCGTCCCGATACCGCAGGCACATAAAGTGCATCGGTCCCGCCGCCGGCCGCTGCGGCCCGACTGGAGAACCCTGCATGCAACGTCGTACTTTCCTGCTCACTTCGGCCGCCGCCGCGGTCCAAGGCATGGCCCATGCGCAGGCCGGCCCCTGGCCCGCGCGGCCGGTGAAGATCGTCATCGCCTACCCGCCCGGCGGCAGCACCGACGTGGCGGGCCGCCTGCTGGCCCAGCAGCTGGGCAACCGCTTCGGCCAGCAGGTCGTGGTGGAGAACCGCGCCGGCGCGGGCGGCACGCTGGGTGCCAACAGCGTGGTGCGCTCCGAGCCCGACGGCTACACGCTGCTGCTGGCCGCGTCGCCCGAGGTGTCGATCGCGCCCATCACCATGAAGGCCATGCCGTACGACCCGGTGCGCGACCTGCAGCCGATCACCGGCGTCGGCCAGGTGCCGTTCTTCCTGGTGGTCAACCCGGCGGTGCCGGCCCACACGCTGGAGGAGTTCATCGCCTACGGCAAGGCCAACCCCGGCAAGCTGAGCTACTCCTCCTTCGGCAACAACACCTCCAACCACTTGGCCGGCGAACTGTTCAAGTCCCTCACCGGCATCCGCAGCGTCCACATCCCGTACCGCGGCAGCGGCCCGTCCATCGTCGACCTCATCGCCGGCCAGGTCCAGTACACCTTCGACACGCCGCCGGCCGTGCTGGAGCACGTGCGGGCCGGCAAGCTGCGCGCGCTGGCGGTGGCCACGCGCCAGCGGCTGGCCAGCGCGCCGCAGGTGCCCACCTTCGCCGAGGCCGGCCTGCCATCGTTCTCCGGCGGCACCTGGTTCGGGCTGTTCGCGCCGGCCAGGACGCCGCGTGCCGTCATCGACCGCATCAACGCCGACAGCGTGGCCCTGCTGCACGCGCCCGAGCTGTCCAAGGCGTTCGCCGACCGCGGCATCGTCGCCTCGCCGCAGACGCCCGAGGAGTTCGCCCGCTTCGTGCAGGCCGAGGTGGCCAAGTGGAAGGACCTGGCAGGCAAGGTCGGCATCGTCGCCGAGTGAGCCCGCCGCAACGAGACCCCATGAGAACCCTGCTGACCCATGCGACGCTGATCGACTGCGTCGACCCGCAAGCCCGCCCCGACTGCGCCGTCCTGCTCGAGGACGGCCGCATCCGCGACATCTTCCCGGCCGGCAGCGCGCCGGCCGTCGGCGATGCCGAGGTCGTCGACCTGAAGGGCGCCTACCTGCTACCCGGCCTGTGGGACGTGCACATCCACCCCGACTACTTCCAGTCGCTCACCGACATGCCGCTGCCCGAGCAGGTGACCCTGTTCGGCCACCGGTTGCAGCAGGCGCTGCTCGAGTCGGGCATCGTCGGCCTGCGCTGCGCCGGCGCGCACCACTACATGGACGTGGCCTGGAAACGCGCGTTCGACTCCGGCCAGCACCTGGGCCCGCGCCTGTTCGCGGCCGGCCACTTCCTCACCACCACCGGCGGCCACTTCCTCACCTCGGGCCATGCGCTGGAAGTCGACGGTCCGTACGGCTGGGTGACGGCGATCCGCGAGCAGATCAAGAACGGCGTCGACCACATCAAGCTCAACCTCTCGGGCGGCATCATGGGCCCGGCCTGGGACCTGCACCGGCACTCGTTCCTGCTGCCCGACGAACTGAAGGCGGCGTTCGACATCTGCAAGCTGCGCGAGTTCAAGGTGATGGCGCACGCCACCAACCCGGCCGCGGTCAAGGCCGCCATCCTGGCCGGCGCGCACAGCATCGAGCACGGCTACATCCTCGACGACGAGTGCATCGAGCTGTTCCTCGAGCACGACGCCTGGTACGTGCCCACGCTGTCCATCAGCCACCTCACGCCTGGCCAGGCCAGCAACGACTGGGAAAAGCGCTGGGTGAAGAACCGCAACCTGGCGCAGTCGCTGTGCTGCCGTGCCGACGCGGCGTCCGACGTGCACCAGCACGGCTTCATCAAGGCCCTGAAGGCGGGCGTGAAGATGGCGCTGGGCTCGGACATCCGGCCGCTCAAGGACGCCGCGCTGCTCGAGCTCGGGCTGTGGGTGCGCGACGGCGCGACGCCCTGGCAGGCCCTGGTGGCCGCCACCCGCAACGGGGCCGCGATCTGCGGCATGGGCGAGCAGCTGGGCACGGTGGAGAAGGGCAAGATCGCCGACCTCATCGTGGTGGGCGCCAACCCGCTCGAGGACATCAACAACGTGCGCCGGCTGCAGCTGGTGCTCAAGGACGGCCGCATCGTGGCCGACAAGCGCGGGACGGCGCGCTGATGGCCGCCGCCGCACCCGGCGCTGCCGGCACCCGGCGCATCGCGGTCGTCGGCGCCGGCATCGTCGGCACCAGCATCGCGCTGGCGCTGCGCCGGCGCGGCGCCGACGTCACCCTGGTCGACCGCGACGAGCCAGGGCGCGGCTGCAGCTACGGCAACTCCGGCGCGGTGAGCCCGGCCTCGGTGGCGCCGCTGGCCATGCCCGGCGTGCTGGCCTCGGTGCCGGGCATGCTGTTCGACGACGAGAGCCCGCTCTACCTGCCGCTGCGCTACCTGCCGCAGGCGCTGCCCTGGCTGCTGCGCTTCGTCGCCTCGGCGCGGCCGGCGGCGGTCGAGGCTGCGGCGGCCCGGCTGGCCGCCATCCACGCCGGGGCGCTGGACGCCCACGAGGCCATGACGCGCGAGCTCGGCGTGCCCGAGCTGTTCCTGCGCCGCGGCCACCTGCACCTGTACCCCGATGCCAGGGCACTGGCCAAGGACGCCGGCGGCTGGCGCCTGCGCGAGGCCTACGGCTACCGCGTCGAGCGGCTGGACCGCGGCGGCATCGAGGCGCTGGAGCCCGGCGTGTCGGCCCGCTACCAGATCGGCATGTACCTGGCCGACCACGCCACCATCCTCAACCCGTTCCGCTACGTGCAGGCGATGGCCAAGGCCTATGCCGATGCCGGCGGCCGCATCGTGCGCGCCGGCGTCGCGGCCCTGCTGGCGCAGGACGGCCGCTGGCACCTGCCGGGCACTGGCGAGCCGGCCTTCGACGACGCCGTGGTCGCCGCCGGTGCCTGGTCGCGGACGCTGGTCGCGCCGCTGGGCGTCCAGCTGGCGCTGGAGAGCCAGCGTGGCTACCACCTGCAGTTCGAGGGCGGGCGCGACGTGGTCTCGCGCACCGTGGTGCTGGCCGACCGCAAGGTCTTCGTCACGCCGATGGAGGAAGGCCTGCGCGTCGGTGGCACGGTGGAGATCGGCGGCCTGCAGGCGCCCCCCGACGCGCGCCGCGCCGCCGTGCTCGGCCGCATCGCACGCGAGACCTTCCGCGGCCTGGACGACCTGACCACCCGCACCTGGATGGGCCACCGTCCCTGCATGCCCGACTCGGTGCCGGTGGTCGGCCCCGTCGCCGGGCGTCCCGGCCTGTGGCTGGCCACCGGCCACGGCCACCTGGGCCTGACCGATTCCCTGAACACGGCGCAGCGCATCGCCGACGCGCTGCTCGGTGCGGCGCCGCACACCGCGTCCCGTCCGGAAATGGCCGCGGCCTGAGCGCCGATCGTTTCTGCAGGAGTTGCCCATGCCCTTGTCCCGCCGCACCCTCGTCGCCGTCGCCGTCCTCGCGCTCGCCACCGGGTCCGCCTTCGCGCAGGCCTGGCCTGCCAAGCCGATCCGGCTGGTGGTCCCGTTCCCGGCCGGCGGCTCCACCGACATCGTGGGCCGCCTGGTGGCCGACAAGCTGGCGCAGTCGCTCGGGCAGGCGGTGGTGGTCGACAACCGCGCCGGCGCCGGCGGCACCAGCGGCTCCGACGTGGCCGCCAAGGCGCCGCCGGACGGCTACACCCTGCTGCTGGGCACGAGCAGCACGCACGCCATCGCGCCGGCGCTGTACCCCAAGCTGCCCTACGACGCCACGCGCGACTTCGTGCCGGTGTCGCTGCTGGGCACCGCCACCATCTTGATGGTGGTGCACCCCTCGGTGCCGGCCAAGTCGGTGGCCGAATTCATCGCGCTCGCCAAGGCCAGGCCGGGGCAGCTGATGTTCGGCTCCACCGGCAACGGCAGCGTGTCGCACCTGACGGCGGAGTACTTCAAGTCGCTGGCCGGCGTCGACCTGCAGCATGTGCCGTACAAGGGCGACTCGCCGATGACGCTGGACCTGGTCGCCGGCCGGGTGCAGGTGGCGTTCGGTACCGCGGTGGCCTTCCTGCCCTACGTGCAGGCCGGCAAGCTGCACGCGCTGGCGGTCACCGACGCCAAGGCGTCGCCGGTGGCGCCCCAGCTGCCCACGGTGGCGGCGTCGGGCCTGCCCGGCTTCGAGGCCCTGCAGTGGTTCGGCCTGCTCGCCCCGGCCGGGACCCCGCGCGAGATCGTGGCGCGCGTCAACGCCGAGGTCACCAAGGCCCTGCAACTGCCCGAGGTGCAGGAGAAGCTGCAGGGCCTGGGCATGCAGATCGTCGGCGGCACCCCCGAGCAGTTCGGCGCCTTCCAGCGCGCCGAGGCCGGCAAGTGGGCCCGGATCGTGAAGGACTCGGGCGCGAAGGTGGACTGAGGGGCGCGCTGCTCCCGCTCTCCTCTCGAAGTCGTCATCCCCGACATCGTCACGCCGGGCTTGACCCGGCATCCATCTCCGGAACGCGGCCGCGCCCGAGCCTTGATTGGGAGATGGATTGCGGGTCGAGCCCGCAATGACGGGGACGGCATCTGTGCCCGGCTCACCCCCGATTTCGTCATGCCGGGCTCGACCCCCGACACCGTCATGCCGGGCTCGACCCGGCATCCATCTCCGGGACGCGACGCCGCACCTGACTCACGATCGGGAGATGGATTGCGGGTCGAGCCCGCAATGACGGAGACGCACCCGAACCGCTGCAATGGCCCCAGCGGTCAACTGCCGGGTTCACGAGGCTTCTCCACGGTCGGCCTCCTGCCCGCTGGGGCAGTGCAAAACGGCCTGCGCGCGAGCCCCCCGTGTCCTACCATGGACCGATGCGAGGACCGTTCCACAAGCCGTTGTGGGTGGACGGACGCCCACCCATCGGGCTGCTGCTGGCAGCCGTCGTCCTCGCGTTGCTCGCCGCCGGCATGCTCCAGCTGGCGAGCCAGCCGCCGGTTGGACGGTTCCTCGCCCAGGTCGCCCCCAGAACCCAGCAGGGTGCGCGCGCGCAGTGCGTCGAAGGGGTCCTGCTGTCCCACGACGTGCGATGGGCCGAGGCCTGCGCCCGGCTGGAATCCAGCGGCCAGACCGATGGCCATGCCGACTGCGAGCTGCCCGACGCCGAGGCGGAGCGGCTCAACCGCCTGCTGCAGCGCGAGGAACGCGATTGCCGGCCGGCAGCTTCCGCCCGCTGAGCCTCAGCGGCCCGGTGCCAGCAGAGCCAGGGCGATGGCGATCGAGACCACGGCAGTGAAGGTGGAGACGGCGACGGCCGCGGTCACCTGGTCCTGCACCACGCCGTAGCGCTGCGAGAACAGGAACACGTTGGCGCCGATCGGCAGGCAGGCGGCCAGCACCATCACGGCGAAGGCCTGGCCCGAGAGCCCGAGTGCCAGCCCGATGCCCAGCACCAGCAGCGGGTGCACGGCCGTCTTGAGCAGGGCGAGCACCAGGGCACCGCGCCACTGCGGCCCCAGGCGGGTGTTGGCCAGCGACACGCCGACCATCAGCAGCGCCACCGGGCCCAGCGCCTGGCCGAGCAGTTGCAGCGGCTTGTCGACCACCTCCGGGATCGCCCAGCCCGTCTGGCCCCAGGCCAGCCCGGCCAGGATGGGCAGCGGCACCGGATGCCAGATGGCGCTGCGGATCGCCTGCAGCACCGCGCGGGCCGGGTGCAGGCCGGTGGGCGCCGTGCCCGGCGCCAGCTCCAGCGCCAGCGTGGCCAGCGTGAGCAGCACCAGCGAGTGCAGCGAGATCAGCGGGAACAGGTGCGCAAGGCCGGCCTCGCCCCACACCAGCCCCACCAGCGGCACGCCGATCATGAAGTTGTTGCTGAAGACCGCCGCCAGCCCCTGCACCGCCGCCGCGCGGTTCCAGCCGCGCACGGCCAGGGTGCCCAGGAAGATCAGGAGGCAGGCCCCGAAGTAGGTGGCCACCGGCGCCAGTGCGACCTGCCCGGGCTGCACGCCACCCATGGTGCGGAACAGCAGGGCCGGCGTCAGCACCAGGAAGACCAGGTTCGACAGGTCCTTCACCGCCTCGGGCCGGATCCAGCGCAGCCGCCCGGCCACCACGCCCACCGCGGTCAACAGCATCACGGGCAGGAGGGCGGAGGTGACCTGTTGCATGGGCCCGCAGTGTAGGGGCCGGCCGACGAGCCCGGCGTGCCCGCTCCCCTCGTCGCGAGCTGGGCCTGCGCTCCCGTCTGCGGGCCCGACCTGCGTTCCCGTGCGGGCTTGACCTGCGTTCCCGTCATTGCGGGCTCGACCCGCGTCCCCCGTCATTGCGGGCTCGACCCGCAATCCATCTCCCGATCGAGGTTCGGGTGCGGCCTGGTTCCGGGGATGGATGCCGGGTCGAGCCCGGCATGACGTTGTCGTCCCCGTCATTGCGGGCTTGACCCGCAATCCATCTCCCGATCGAGGTTCGGGGGCGGCCTGGTTCCGGCGATGGATGCCGGGTCGAGCCCGGCATGACGATGTCGTCCCCGTCATTGCGGGCTTGACCCGGAATCCATCTCCCGATCGAGGTTCAGGTGCGGCCTGGTTCCGGGGATGGATGCCGGGTCGAGCCCGGCATGACGAGTCTTTGGTGGCCTTGCCCTCAGGGAATCGGAATCGTCGCCGATCCCGTCGCGGGGCAGCCACCAAAGCCCGGGCCGCCGACCTCGCCGAACTCGGAGATCGTCACGCCGAAGCGGTCGCCGGCGGCGTTGGTGGAGAACCAGGCCATGGCGCGGTTCTGCCCGGCCACTGCCAGCGCCATCTCGGTGGCGTTCAGGCCGCTGTAGGTGGCCCGCCACTCGGTGCCGCCGCCGCTGCCCGTGGAGACCAGCAGGCCGCGCGAGTTCGGCACGTTGCCCAGCCGTCCGCCGGCGGTGTCGGCACGGATGTCGCGGCGGCCGATGCGGGTGTCGACGAAGGCGGGATTGATGATGCGCTGCTCCATCAGGGTCAGGGCCAGCGCCCGGCCGGTGCGCGGGTCGACCGAGCGTCCGACGACCTGCACCGTGTTGGAGGAGATGGTGGCGCTCTTGGTCACCCGGGTGTCGATCACCTGCTGCTTCTGCCCGGCGGAGAACGTCAGCGACACGATCGAGAACACGTCGATCCAGTCGCCCGCCACGATGTCGGGCGTCTGCCCGGACCAGCACACACCGCCGGGATGGTTGACCTCGAAGATGCCGCCGGCCGGCACGACGCCGCGTGCCGTACCGACCACCAGCGGGGCAGTCGCCGTGCCACGCCGCACCACCACCTGCAGTTCGGTGCCGGCCGGGAAGCCTTCGATCGACACGAAGTCGCGCTCCGGGAACACGGTGACCAGGGCCGGCTGCGGCGCGGTCGCGTCGAGCAGCTGGGCCGGGACGTAATGCACCGGCGGTTCGGGGGCCGCCGGCGGCACCGCGCCACCAGGACCGGGCGGGCAGCCGCCGATGCCGGGCCCGCCGACCTCGCCGACCTCGTAGATCGTGACGCCGAGGCGGTCGCCGGCCGCCGTGGTCTGCTGCCAGCCCATGATGCGCGTCTGCCCGTTGACCGCGAGCTGGCGCTCGGTGAGGCTCAGGCCGGTGAACACGGCCGTGAAGTTGATGCCGCCGGGGGTGTCGTAGGCCAACTGGCCGCTGCCGCCGGGAACGCCGTCGACCCGGCCACCGGTGCTGTCGGCCCGGATGTCGCGCCGGGTGATCCGGCTCGCCGGCGGGTTGCGGAAATCGGGGTTGATGATGCGCACCTCGAGGTTGGCCAGCGGGATGGGGCTGCCATCGGGCTGCCTGGCGGTTCCCTTGACCACCACCGTCCCGTTGCCCGCATCGAAGGCCTGGCTGGCCGCCACGTCCTTCGTCACCGCGGCCGCCCCGGAGCCCAGGACCACCGCCGGCACGATCGCCTGGTTGTTGGCGGTGGCGCGGTAGGTGGCCTGCACCACGTCGGCCGGGCCGATGTCGGGTGTCACCGTGTTCCAGCACACGCCGCCCGGATGGTTGACCTCGAGCAGGCCGCTGGAGTCGGTGCGGCCCGTCGCCTCGCTCAGCACGCCGCCGCGCAGCACCTGCACGAGCAGGTCGGCATTGGGCGCGAACCCCTCGATCGACACGAAGTCGCGCTGCGGAAAGATCGTGATCGCTTTGGGCAGCAACGGCGGGTTGTCGATGACCTGCGCGGACGCCGGGGCGGCCGCGAGCAGCGTCAGGGAGGTGGCCAGCGCGGCCAGGGCGGACCACGGCGCCCTTCGGCACCGTGGCAAGGAGGGGAAGGTCAGTGGCATGGCGGTTCTCCGTGGTGCACGTCCGCGGTGCGGGCTCGTGTGGTCCGGGTTCATTCGCCCGAAGCGCGGGGCAGTGTGCGATGCGGCCGAATCGTGGTGGCGATCCATTACGCGTGCTTTGCCCTTTCACGCGCGGACACCGAACCTTGCCGCCACCTGATGCAGCGATGGTCAACCGTCGGCAGGCGTGATGCGGCAAGACCCGCCGCCAGCGCGCCGTGCAATGGCAGGCGTGCTGGATGTGCGTGGAGGAGGGGCGCGCCCTCCTCATTTCTGGGGACTGCCCTGCGTGGCGTTTCCGCACGCAGCGGGCGTCGCCGCCAGGGGATTAGTTGCCGGATCTGGTCGGGATTCCCGCCATGCCGCTCACCACCTCGCCGACCGGGGCGGTGTCGTCCTGCGCAGGGTCCCGGCGCCAGGGTGGCGTCGTCGATCGGGCGGCAGGCATCGCTGCCCGCGCAGCTGAGGTTGCTACCGACACGATCCCGGTCGTTCTAGTCGGCCTTGATGTTGGCCGACTTCACCACCGCGCCCCACTTGGTGATCTCGGCGGCGATGTAGGCGGCGAACTGCTCCGGCGTGTCGCCGACCGGGATGGCGCCTTCGCCCACCAGCTTGTCCTCGACGTCCTTCTGCTTGAGGATGTCGACGATCTCGCGGTGCAGGCGGGCGACGATCTCCCGCGGTGTCCCTTTCGGCGCCACCATGCCCACCCACGAGTACGCCTCGTAACCCGGGATGGTCTCGGCGATGGTGGGCACGTTGGGTAGCGACGCGATGCGCTGCGCGCTGCCCACCGCGATGGCGTTGAGCCGGCCCTGCTGCACGTGCTGCATGACCGACGGGATGCTGCTGTACAGCATCTGCACCTGGCCGGCCAGCAGGTCGGCGAGCGCCGGCCCCTGGCCCTTGTACGGCACGTGGGTGATGCTCACCTTGGCCATGCTGTTGAAGAGTTCGCCGGCGAGGTGGCCCGAGTTGCCGCTGCCCGGCGAGGCATAGAACAGCGCGTTCGGCCTGGCCTTCGCCAGTTCCACGAGGTCGCGCACGGTCCTGGCCGGCACGCTGGGGTGGGTGACCAGCAGCAGTGGAAAGTTCACCATGTTGGTGATGGACGCGAAGTCGCGCAGCGGGTCGTACGGCAGCTTCTCGTACAGGCTGGGGTTCACCGCCATGGGGCCGGCGGCGCCCACCGCCAGCGTGTAGCCGTCGGGCGCCGACTGGGCCAGCGCCGCCAGCCCGATGGTGCCGTTGCCGCCGCCGCGGTTGTCGATGACCACCGACTGCCCGAGCCGCTCGCCGAGCTTCTGGCCGACGACGCGCGCGATGACGTCGTTGCCGCCCCCGGGCGGGAAGGGCACGATCAGCCGGACCGGCTTGTTCGGGTAGCCGGCCGGCGCCGCCGACTGCGCCAGCGCGGGCCCTGCAGCCGCCAGGGACAGCCCCGCGGCCAGCAGCTGGCGCCGGTTCGGGCCGCCGGCGGGCGCCGCGGGAGTGGGGGTGGAAGCGACGGGCATGGGCGTCTCCGGGCGGGGAATGGGATCAGGTGGCGTTGCTGCGCGGCGCGCGCTTGCCGGCGGCGCGGGCCTGGTCGGGCGGCGCGATGGTCCCGGCGGCCTTGCGGGCCTTGCCGCCCTTGCCGGCCTTACCGTTCTTCGCAGCCTTGTCGGGCTTGTCGGCCTTGGGGCCCTTGCTGCCCTTGCCGGCCGTTCCGCTGTCCGCGGCCTGGCCCGCCTTGGCGCTCTCTTCGGCGCGGATGGTGGGCAGCAGGGCGCGCACGTTGTTGAAGCCGTCCACCGCCGCGGGGCCGCCGCAGTAGATGAACGCATGCAGCAGCAGCTCGCGGATCTCCTCGTCGGTGCAGCCGTTGCGCACCGCGCCGCGCAGGTGCAGCTTGACCTCGTGCGGCCGGTTCAGCGCGACGCACATGGCCAGCGTGAGCATGCTGCGGGTCTTGAGCGACAGGCCCGGCCGGGTCCAGACGGTGCCCCAGGCGAACTCGGTCAGGATCTCCTGGAACGGTCGGTTGAACTCGTCGGCCTCGGCCAGCGATTTCTCGACGTAGTCGGCGCCGAGGACCTGCTTGCGCATCGCCAGGCCAGCCTGGAACGCGCTCGACTGCTTCTTCATGGATGCCTTTCGTTCGCGCCGCGCCCCGGCCCCCCGGCCGGCCGAGCAGTGCGCGCGGCGCGATCTTGGGTGCCGCGTGGCATGCCACCTAGCGCGGAAACCCGGATGCGGCCTGGCCATCCATTGCTCCCGGCACTGCGGGGTGACCCGCGCTCCCGTCATTGCGGGCTCGATCCGCCAGCCGAACACCCACTCGCCCCGTCATTGCGGGCTTGACCCGCAATCCATCTCCCATCCGTGGTCCAGGTGCGGCCTGGTTCCGGAGATGGATGCCGGGTCGAGCCCGGCATGACGACACTTTGGGGTCGAGCCCGGCTGGACGTCACTTGAGGGTCGAGCCCGGCTGGACGTCACTTGAGGGTCGAGCCCGGCATGACGACGTTGGAGGGCAAGCCCGCCCTGACGACATTGGAGGGCCGAGTCCGCCGTGACGGCACTTGCGTGTCGAGTCCGTCATGACGAGCGGACAAGACTAATCCATCCTTCTTACCTCGCTCCCCCCGCGCCGCCCCAGCTTGCCAATGGCGCCCGCGTCCCCACCTGACCCCGATGCCCACTGCCCTGTCCGTCCTCGACCTCGCCCCCATCACCGAGGGCAGCGATGCCGCCGCCTCGTTCCGCCGTTCGCTCGAGCTCGCGCAGCACGCCGAACGGCTGGGGTACCGCCGCTTCTGGCTGGCCGAGCACCACGGCATGCCCGGCATCGCCAGCGCCGCGACGGCCGTGCTGATCGGACATGTGGCCGGCGGCACCCGCACGATCCGGGTCGGCGCCGGCGGGATCATGTTGCCCAACCATTCGCCGCTGGTGATCGCCGAGCAGTTCGGCACGCTCGAGTCGCTCTACCCGGGCCGCATCGACCTCGGGCTCGGCCGTGCGCCGGGCTCGGACCAGGCCACGGCCCGCGCGCTGCGCCGCGACCTGGCCTCCGATCCCGACGCCTTCCCGCAGGACGTGGTGGAACTGATGGACCTGATGTCCGACCAGCCGCGCCAGACGATCCGCGCGGTGCCGGGGCGGGGGCTGAAGGTGCCGGTGTGGATCCTGGGTTCCAGCCTGTTCGGTGCCCAGCTTGCCGCCATGCTGGGCTTGCCCTATGCGTTCGCGTCGCACTTCGCGCCGGCGCAGATGCTGCAGGCCATCGACATCTACCGCACCACCTTCCGGCCGTCGCCGCAGCTGGCGCGGCCATACGTGATGCTGGGCTTCAACGTGTTCGCCGCCGAGACCGACGAGGAGGCTGAACTGCTCGCTACGTCGATGCAGCAGGCGTTCGTCAACCTGCGCACCGGCCGCCCGAGCCAGCTGCCGCCCCCGGTGCCCGGCTACCTGCAGACCCTGCCGCCGCAGGCCCGGGCCATGCTGGACGACGTGCTCTCGTGCAGCGCCATCGGCTCGCCGGCCACCGTGCGGCGCGGCCTGCAGGCGTTCATCGCGCGCACCGGCGCCGACGAACTGATGGTCACCTCGCAGGTGTTCGACCACCGGGCGCGGCTGCATTCCTACGAGCTGGCGATGCAGGCGCTGCCGCGCGATTGAGCGGCCCTGTCCGGCCACCGATGTTTCAGCGTGGCCCCAAGTGCCGGGCTACGCTTTTGCATCCCGAATCGTCTGCGCCGAGGTCGGTAACACGTTTGACTACGCGGTTGGGCCCAGACTGCCGCCATGCCGAACCAAGCCACCATCGACTCCGTCAAGGAGAAGCTGACGACCGTCCGGGCGGAAGAAGCCGAAGCGCTCCGCCGTGCCCACCACCTACGCGCCATGAGCGACTCCTATGCCGAGATCCGCGCCGCCATGCAGGACGTGAGCCGCATCCACTCGCGGGTGGAAAATCTCCAGCACGAGCTCACGGACCTGAAGCACGGCTGAGGCCGGGCATACCCCGCACTGCGGGCTGAACCTGTAAGAGGCCCCGCGCATGATTCGTGCGCCCCTCGCTGCGCGTCCGCTCGCGCAGTGCTGGCCACCGGGCGCGGCTACGGCACCTTCAAGCTCCGCCCCCTCTCCCCCCCGGGGGAGAGGGTTGGGGTGAGGGGGATCCATGCTTGGGATGACTGCGGGTGCTCCACCAACACCCACATGAAAGCTCAGGGCGTCGGCACGTTGAACACCTGCCTGAGGTACGCCAGGAACGTCTCGTCCTGGCTCTGCACCTTGCCGGGCGCGTCGGACAGCTTGGCCACGGTCTGGCCGTTGGCGACCGCCAGCTTCATCACGATCTGGATCGGCTCGTGGCCGACGTCGTTGGTGAGGTTGGTGCCGATGCCGAAGCCGGTGGGCACGCGGTCGGCGAAGGCGTCGTAGATCTGCAGCACGCGCGGCACGTCCAGGCCGTCGGAGAACACCAGCCGCTTGGTCACCGGCTCGATGCGCAGCTTGCGGTAGTGCGCGAGCGCCTTCTCGCCCCAGGCGATGGGATCGCCCGAGTCGTGCCGCAGGCCGTCGAACAGCTTGGCGAAGTACAGGTCGAAGTCGGCCAGGAAGGCGTCCATGCCCACGACGTCGGTGAGCGCGGTGCCCAGGTCGCCGCGGTATTCCTGCACCCAGCCCTCGAGCGCGGCGCGCTGGAAGTCGCGCAGGCGCACCCCCAGCGCCTGGTAGGTCTGCATGTACTCGTGCGCCATCGTGCCGATGGGAACCAGGCCCAGGTCGCGCGCGAGCAGCACATTGGAGGTGCCCTTGAACACCTGCGGCAGCCGGTCGCGCAGCATGGTCACCACCTCGCGCTGCCAGGCGCCGGAGAAACGCCGGCGCACGCCGAAGTCGAACACCTCGAGCGGGAAGTTGCGCGGCGGCTGGTCGGCCACCGCCTGCAGCGCCGCCATCTTGGCGACCAGCCGCTCGCGCCCGACCTGCACAGCCTCCTCCTGGTCGACGCGGCGGAAGTACAGCTCGTTGACCAGCGACAGCACGTGGATCTCGAAGTCCATCACGTGGACCTGCGGCCCGACCGCCCGGATGCGCAGGTGCTCGCCATCGGCCCAGGCCCGGATGAAGCGGCGCTGGAACTGGAACAGGCGCAGGAAATCGACGAAGTCCGACTTGATGAAGCGCAGGCCCGCCAGGTAGGCCAGTTCGTCCTCCTGGAAGCGCAGCGTGCACAGGTGGTCGAGCTGCTCGTTCACCTCGTCCACCAGGTGGGCCAGCGGGAAGGCCGGCTTCTTGCGGCACATGAACTCGTACTCGGCCGAGGTCTGCGGGAACCGATGCAGCATCGCCTGCCACATGGTGAACTTGTACAGGTCGTTGTCGAGCAGGCTCGTGATGATGGGACGGAAGGCCATGTGCCGATGCTAACGCCCGGCTGCGGGGCTGCTGCCGAGGCCGGATCCTCGGAGCCGTCATGCCGGGCTCGACGCGGCATCCACCTCCGGAACGAGGCCACACCCGGCCCACGGATGGGAGATGGATTGCGGGTCGAGCCCGCAATGACGGGGTCGGGGGAGGCCGTGCTCCTCCCTGAAAGTCGTCATGCCGGGCCCGACCCTATGAGTCGTCATGCCGGGCCGACCCTGTGAGTCGTCATGCCGGGCCGACCCTGTGAGTCGTCATGCCGGGCTCGACCCGGCATCCATCTCCGGAACGAGGCCACGCCCGGACCACGGACAGCAGATGGATTGCGGGTCGAGCCCGCAATGACGGGTTGGAAGGTAGGCCGGGCCCCGTATGCTGGGCGGATCTGCCAGGGGCGCCAGGCGCCCGACCGTGGAGTGCTCCCACATGGCTGCCAGCCCGTTTCCGCCCATCCACCGCGTCGTCACCGGCCACGATGCGGACGGCAAGGCCGTCGTCGCGCAGCAGGGCCCGCTGCCCACCGTCGTCGAGGTGGCCGCCGTGCCGGGCACCGTGTTCCACGAGGTCTGGAGCACGGCCGGCGCCCCGGCCCCGGTCGGCCGCGCCGGGGCCGATCCGACTCTCGGGCCGCTGGTGTTGCCGCCGCCGCGCCACGGCACCCGCATCCGCTTCGTCGACATCCCGCCCGAGACGCCGGCCTCGCTGGCCGCGATGGCGGCGCACGCGAAGCGCGCGTTCGCCGAGATCGGTGATGCCCAGGCATCGACCACCGCTGCCGGCGCGCCGCACCCGCTGATGCACCGCACCGAGACGGTGGACTACGGCGTGGTGATCGAGGGCGAGATCACGCTGGTGCTGGACGACGCCGAGGTGGCGCTGCGGCCCGGCAGCGTGGTCGTGCAGCGCGGCACCAACCATGCGTGGGCCAACCGGTCGGGGCGGCCCGCCCGCATGCTGTTCGTCCTGGTCGACGGCGCCTACGAGGCCGAGCTGCAGGCCAGGCTGGGCGCCGCCTGAGCCGCTGGTTCAGCCGCGCGGCGCCGGCAGCCGGAATGAGAACTCGGCGCCCTGGCCGGCGCCGGCGCTGTCCACCCGCATCGTGCCCCCGTGCAGTTGCACGATGCCGCGCGCCAGCGCCAGGCCGACGCCCAGGCCGCTGTCGGTGGCCGAGGCCAGGCCCGCCACGCCCTGGGCGAACAGGTCGAAGATGCGCTCGATCTCCTCGCGCGGGATGCCGCGCCCGTTGTCGGCCACCCGCACCACCACGTGCCTGCCCTCGCGCTGCGCCGCGATGCGCAGGCGCCCGCCGTCGGGCGTGTACTTGGCCGCGTTGACCAGCAGGTTCTGCACCACCTGCGCCAGCCGGGTGCTGTCGCCGTCGACGTCGAGCGGGTCGTCCTGCGGCAGGTCCACCTCCAGTGCATGGCGGCGCTGCTCGATCAGCGGCCGCACGGTCTCGATGCTGCGCTCGACCACCTGGGCGACGCGCACCCGCTCCAGGCGCAGCTTGATCTTGCCGGTGGTCAGCCGGGACACGTCCAGCAGGTCGTCGACCAGGCGGGTCAGCTGCGTGAGCTGCCGGTCGATGACGTCGCGCACCCGCACCGCGGTGGGCGAGGCCGTCTTGTCCAGCTGGAGCAGGGTGACCGAGTTGCGGATCGGCGCCAGCGGGTTGCGCAGCTCGTGCGCCAGCATCGCGAGGAATTCGTTCATGCGCTGGGTGGAGCGCTCCAGTTCCTCGAGCTTGCGCCGCTGGGTGAGGTCCTGCGTGACCTTGGCGTAGCCCACCAGGTCGCCCGTGCGGCCGTACACGGCGGTCACCACCACCTTGGCCCAGAAGCGGCTGCCGTCCTGCCGCACGCGCCAGCCTTCCTCCTCGGTGCGGCCGTGGGCGCGGGCGGCGACGAGTTCGGCGGCCGGCTTGCCGGCCTCGCGATCCGGGTCAGTGAAGAACACGCCGAAGTGGCGGCCCAGGATGTCGTCGACCGAATAGCCGAGGATGGCCTCGGCGCCGGTGTTCCAGCTGCGCACCAGGCCGGTGGGGTCGAGGATGAAGATGGCGTGGTCGCGGATGCTGTCCACCAGCAGCCGGAACCGCTCCTCGCTGGTGCGCAGGGCCTCCTCGTGCTGGCGGCGCTCGGTCAGGTCGCGGGTGACCTTGGCGAAGCCGGTCAGCTCGCCGGTGGACGGCTCGTGCAGCGCGGTGAGGACGATGTTGGCCCAGAAGCGGCTGCCGTCCTTGCGCACCCGCCAGCCCTCGTCCTCGAAGCGGCCGTCGCGTGCGGCCCGGCGCAGTTCCTCCTGCGGCCAGCCGGTGGCGTTGACCTCGGGCGGGTAGAACACCGAGAAGTGGCGGCCGACGATCTCGTCGCGCGTGTAGCCCTTGAGCTTCTGGGCGCCGCTGTTCCACGACACCACGTTGCCGTCCAGGTCGAGCAGGAAGATGCCGTAGTCGACAACAGCTTCGATGAGCAGTTGCAGGCGATGCTCGACGGGCGTCTTCGAAGGAGGGCGTTGTTCGGTCAAGTCGAGTGGCGGGTCGTGGTCGCAGGTGCTGGCAAGTCCGTGGTGCGCGCATGCACATTATCGGCCGCGCTCGGGCGGCGGTGCAGCACGACAGTGGCTTGTCGGCATCGCCGCCGGGCCATCCCCGTCCGCGTCCTACGGCTCAACAAGGCGGACTGCCGCACCATGGCGCTCCACGCAGGCAACCCATGGGCGCCACCGACCAGGACACGAGCAACGCGACGGCCGATGATCCCGAGGAAACGGCGCGGGCCGCGGGCCTGCGCCACGTCACGGATGAGCAGCCCGGCATCGCCCGCACCGCGCGTGGCGACGGTTTTGCCTATCGCAAGCCGGACGGCGACGCGGTGGCGGACGAGCGCACGCTGGAGCGCATCCGCAAGCTGGCCATTCCGCCGGCCTGGACCGACGTCTGGATCTGCACCTCGGCCAACGGCCACCTGCAGGCCACCGGCCGCGACGCCCGCGGCCGCAAGCAGTACCGCTACCACCCGCGCTTCCGCGAGGTGCGCGAGGAGACCAAGTACGAGCACATGCTGGCGTTCGCGCAGGCCCTGCCCGCGCTGCGCGCGGCGATCGCCCGCCACATGGCGCTGCGCGGACTGCCGCGCGAGAAGGTGCTGGCCGCGGTGGTGCACCTGCTGGAGACCACGCTCATCCGCGTGGGCAACGACGACTACGCCCGCGAGAACAAGAGCTACGGCCTGACGACCTTGCGCAACCGGCACGTCGCGGTCGAGGGCGCCCAGCTGCGCTTCGAGTTCAAGGGCAAGAGCGGCAAGGCCTGGAGGCTGCAGCTGAGGGATCGGCGCGTGGCCAAGGTGGTGCGGGCCTGCCAGGAACTGCCCGGCCAGCGCCTGTTCCAGTACCGCGACGACGACGGCGAACTGCGCGAGGTCACCTCGTCCGACGTCAATGCCTACCTGCGCGAGATCAGCGGCCGCGACATCACGGCCAAGGACTTCCGCACCTGGGCCGGCACCGTCATGGCCGCGCTGGCCCTGCAGGAAGTCGAGCGGGTCGAGACCCAGGCGGGGCTGAAGAAAAACGTGCGCGAGGCGATCGAGAAGGTCGCGGCACGGCTGGGCAACACGCCGGCGATCTGCCGCAAGTGCTACGTGCATCCGGAGGTGCTGCAGGCCTACGCGGAAGGTGAGCTGCTGCTGCACATCCGCGACGAGGTGGCCGATGCCCTGGCCGACGAAGGCGCGCTGCGCCTGCAGGAGGCCGCCGTGCTGGCGCTGCTGCAGGGCCGGCTGGAGCGCACGCTGGAAGGCCAGCTGGCCGGCAGCCTGGTCGCCCTGGACCCAAAGAAAAAGGGCCGCAAGCGCGGCCCTCGTCGCGAGACCGGGACCGCCCGCCCGCGCGAGCCGGCTCCGGCCTGAGCGGCGCGGCTGGCGTCAGCCCAGCCGCACCGGCACGAACAGCCGGTCCTCGCCGCGCTGGATCAGCAGCGCGACCGACTTTTCGGACTTGGCCACGGCCGAGCGCACCTGGTCGACCGAGGTGGCCGGGCTGCCGTTGATGGCCAGCACCACGTCGCCGGGCTGGACACCGGCGCGCGCGGCGGCGCCCGCCACGTCCTGTACCAGCAGGCCGGCCTGGCCGACCTCGCGCTGCTCGTCACGGTCGAGCGGACGCAGCGCCAGGCCGAGGCGGCCCTGCGCCGCCGGTCCCTGCGCCTCGGCCGCGGCGGCCACCTTCTCGTTGGCCGCCGCCAGGGTCGCCGTGACGTCGACCTGCTGGCCCTGGCGCAGCACCTGCAGCTTGACCTTGTCGCCCGGGTTGGCGGTGCCCAGCGCCGCCGGCAGGTCGCCCGAGGCGACCACCGGCTGGCCGTTGACCGTGCGCACCACGTCGCCCGGCTTCAGGCCGGCCTTGTCGGCCGGGCCGCCCTTCTCGACGCCGGCGATCAGCGCGCCTTCGGGCTTGTCGAGCTTGAACGAGTCGGCGAGCGCCTGGTTCACCTCCTGCACCGTCACGCCCAGCCGTGCGTGCTGCACCTTGCCGGTCGCCACGATCTGCTGCTGCACCCGCTGGGCGAGATCGATCGGGATCGCGAACGACACGCCCTGGTAGCCGCCGGAGCGGCTGTAGATCTGCGAGTTGATGCCGACCACCTCGCCGCGCGAGTTGAACAGCGGACCGCCCGAGTTGCCGGGG
The DNA here is from genome assembly GCF_009758015.1 of Ramlibacter pinisoli. Lineage (NCBI taxonomy): Bacteria > Pseudomonadati > Pseudomonadota > Betaproteobacteria > Burkholderiales > Comamonadaceae > Ramlibacter > Ramlibacter pinisoli. The sequence goes on along the minus strand of NZ_WSEL01000009.1, from coordinate 1,353,080 downwards.
TTGACGGCCACGTCGGTCTGGATGAAGGGCACCGCGCTGTCGCTGGGCAGCGTGCGGCCCTTGGCGCTCACCACGCCGGCGGTGACGGTGTTCTCGAAGCCGAACGGCGAGCCGATGGCAGCCACCCACTCGCCGGCGCGCAGCGCCTTCACGTCGCCCAGCTGTACCACCGGCAGGTTGCTGGCGTCGATCTTGAGCACGGCCACGTCGGTGCGGGCGTCGCTGCCCAGCACCTTGGCGCGGAACTCGCGCCGGTCGGTGAGCTTGACGGTCACTTCGCTGGCGTCCTGCACCACGTGCGCGTTGGTCAGGACCAGGCCGTCGGCGCTGACGATGAAGCCCGAGCCCAGGCCGGCCACCGGCACGCTGCGCTGGCCGCCGCGCGGTCCCTGCTGGAAGCGGCGCAGGAAGTCGGCCGGGTCGTCGTCGTCGCCCAGGTCGGCGGCCGAGGCCTTGCGCATGCCGCTGACGCTGATGTTGACCACGGCCGGGCCGTAGCGCTCGGTGATGCGGGCGAAGTCGGGCAGGGTGTTGGCGGCGGCCACGGGCGCGACCGGCGCCGCAGGGGCGGTGGCGGCCGGGACGGCGGCGTTGGCGTGGTGCTGCAGCAGCGCGTTGCCCGCGGCGCCACCGAAACCGGCGGCGGCCAGGGCGAGGACGAGCGGGGCGGCTTTGAGGGAGATGTTCATGTGGTCCTCTGGGAGGGATTGGGGTTAAATGGAATATCGTGTCTCGTGCTTAGGGGGGGCTTAAGACCCGAGCAGGGAACCCCCTCACCCCAACCCTCTCCCCCGAGGGGGAGAGGGGGCGGAGCTTCACGGGGTGAAGGCCGCGGCCCGTGGGGCGGGCGTGCTTGCGGCCGAAGCCGTTGGCGAATCCTTTCCGGGCGTCGTCATTGCGGGCTTGACCCGCAATCCATTTCCGGTTCGCGGTCCGTGTCCGATCCGGGTTCAGGAGATGGATGCCGGGTCGAGCCCGGCATGACAACTCCTGGGACGCCCGGCACGACTCCTGGGACGCGGCATGACCCCTGGAGCGACCGGCGTGACGCCTGGAGCGCCCGACATGTCGATCGTGCGTGCGCCGCCGCGCCGGACGACGGCGGCCGTCAGGCGGCCGGGAACCGCACCTCGACCCGTAATCCCCCCAGCCGCTCGGACCGCCCCAGGTCCACCGTGGCGCCGTGGCGTTCCGCCACCGTCCGCACGATGGCCAGGCCCAGGCCGCTGCCGGGGCCGGTGGCGTCGGGGGTGCGGTAGAAGCGGTCGAACACGCGGGCGCGCTCCGCCTCGGCGATGCCGGGCCCGTTGTCCTCGACCACCAGCGCGACGCCGCCGCCGGCCGCGGGTTCGATGGCGATGTCGACCCGGCCGCCCTCGGGCGCGTACTTGACCGCGTTCTCCAGCAGGTTGCGCAGCAGCACCAGCAGCGCATCGTGGCGGCCGCGCACCTGCGCCTCGCGTTCGGTGGCCAGGCCGACGTCGATGCGGCGCTCGTGGGCCTGCGGCAGCACCTCGGCGACGGCCTCGCGCGCCAGCTGCTGCAGTTCCACCGGCCGGGCGTCGCCCGGCGCGTCGGCCTCGGCGCGCGCCAGCACCAGCATCTGGGTCACCAGCCGGATCGAGCGCTCGATGCCGCTCTCCAGCCGCTGCACGGCGGCGTCGCGGCTGGCGTCGTCGGCGCCGCGCCGCACCGCCTGCGCCTGCAGCTTGAGCGCCGCCAGCGGCGAGCGCAGTTCGTGCGCGGCGTCGGCGACGAAGTGGCGCTGGGCGTCGAAGGCGCCCCGCACCCGCTCGAACAGCAGGTTCAGCTCGCGCACCAGCGGCAGCACCTCCTCCGGCAGGCCGGCCTCGGGCAGGGCCGACAGGTCGTCGGCCGGCCGCGCGGCGACCTGGCGGCGCATGCGTTCCACCGGCGACAGCGCCTGGTTGATCAACCACCAGACGGCCGCCATCAGCAGCGGCGTGAGCAGCGCCACCGGCAGCACCGCGCGCCAGGCCAGGCCGCGTGCCACGGCCTGGCGTGCGTCGCGGTTCTGCGCCACCTGGATGGTGTGTTCGGGCGTCTGCAGCGCGTAGACGCGGTAGTGGGTGCCCTCGACCTCGATGTCGGAAAAGCCCAGCAGCGCCTGCGCCGGCAGCACCGGCCCGACCGAGCGGAACACCTGCACGCCGTCCGGCGTCCAGATCTGCACCTGCAGGTCGACCGAGGGCGCCCGCGAGCCGGGGAACAGCGGCACGCCGTACTGGACCGACCGGGCCAGCTCGCGCAGGTGCTCGTCGAACATCGCATCGGCCTGCGCCAGCGCATTGCGGTAGGCCGTGCCGGCCTGCAGCACCGAGACCAGGGCGATGGCCGCCAGCACCAGCCAGAGCAGCTGGCGCCGCAGCGAGGGGGCGGGCCGCAGCGCGACGCTCATCGGCGCGGCACCACGTAGCCCAGCCCGCGCACGGTCTCGATCAGGTCGGCACCCAGCTTCTTGCGCAGGCCGTGCACGTAGACCTCGACGGCGTTGCTGCTCACGTCGTCCTTCCACCCGTACAGCTTCTCTTCCAGCTGGGCGCGCGAGAACACCGCGCCGGGCCGCGCAAGCATGGGCTCGAGCACGGCCCATTCGCGCGCCGACAGCTTGACCGGCTCGCCGTGCACGGTGGCTTCGCGCGTGGCCGGATCCAGCGTCACGCCCTTGTGGCTGTAGACCGGTTCGCCGCGGCCGGCGCTGCGCCGGATCAGGGCCCGGATTCGGGCCAGCAGCTCGTCGGTGTCGTAGGGCTTGACGACGTAGTCATCGGCGCCGGCATCCAGGCCGGCGATGCGGTCGCCGACGGCGTCGCGCGCGGTGGCCACCAGCACCGGGGTGGTGAGGCGCCGGGCGCGCAGGCCGCGCAGCACCTCCAGCCCGTCGCGGCGCGGTAGCCCGAGGTCGAGCAGGACCAGGTCGTAGCTGGCGGTGGCCAGCGCGGTCTCGGCCATGGCGCCGTCGCGCACCCAATCGACGGCGTAGTGCTCGGCGCGCAAGGCGTCGAGCACGGCCTCGCCGATCATGGTGTCGTCTTCGACCAGCAGCAATCGCATCGCCGTGCATTGTGCGACGGCGCTGCTTAAGCAGACCTTAGGGCGGCCGGGCCGGCCGCGGGGGACGCGGGGCGCGCGGCCCCGCGCCCGGGAGGGCTCACCTCAGATGTAGCCCAGCAGCTTCCACCAGAGCGGACCCACCGTCGTCCAGACGACGAGGTACAGCACGCTCATGATGAAGCCCGCCTTCCACCACTCTTTCTGCGTCACGTAGCCGGCGCCGAACATCACCGGCCCCGAGCCGATGCCGTACTGCGTCAGGCAGCCGTTCAGGTTGCTCAGCACGCCCAGGCCGATCGCCGCCGGCAGCGCGGGCACGCCGCCGCCGATCATCAGAGCCAGCGCCAGCGGGAACAGGGCGCTGATGTGGGCGGTGGCACTGGCGAAGAAATAGTGGATGTAGAGGTAGACGGCGGCCACCACCATGAAGATGGCCAGGCCCGGCATGCCCTGCAGGTGGGAGCTGAATTCCTTGCCGAACCAGCTGACCATGCCGTAGCTGTTCAGCTTGCCGGCCAGCATGATCAGCAGGCCGATCCAGATCATGGTGTCCCACGCGGATTTCTCCTCCAGGGCGTCCTGCCAGGTCAGCACGCGCAACAGGAACATCAGCCCCAGCCCGAGGGCGGCCGCCAGCGAGGCACCGATGTCGATCTCCTCGCCGAACACCCACAGCACGAGCAGCCCCACGAAGATCAGCGCCATCTTGATCTCGTTGGCGGACATCGGTCCCATGGCCTGCAGCTCGCGCTGGGCCAGCGTGGTGGCATCGGGCGTCTCCCGGATGTCTGGTCGCGCGACCCACATCAGGACCAACGGGATGAGTGCCATGCACAGCAGGCCTGGCACCAGCGCTGCCACCGCCCAGGTCGTCCAGCTGATCTCCACGCCCTGGTCTGCGGCCAGCTTGACGCTCAGCGGGTTGCCGGCCATGGCGGTCACGAACATGGCGGCGCTGACGATGTTGGCATGGAAGGCGCACAGGATCAGGTAGTTGCCGACCTTGGTGCGCGAGGCGTCGTCCGGCGTGCTGCCGAGCACCTCCGAGATGGCGCGCGTGATCGGCAGCAGCACGCCGCCGGCGCGGGCGGTGATGCTGGGCATCGCCGGTGCCACGATCAGTTCGGTCAGCGCCAGCCCGTAGCCCAGCCCGATGGTGCGCTTGCCCATCAGCCGCATGAACTGCAACGCCACCCGGCGGCCCAGGCCGGTCTTGATCACCCCGCGCGAGATGAAGAAGGCCAGCAGCACCAGCCAGACCAGGTCGGTGCCGGTGGACTTGACCACGTCGTCGAAGCTGATCACGCCGACCAGCGCACCCACTGTCGCGCCGATGATGGCGACGGCCGACATGGGCAGCGGCGCGGTGATGATGGCGGCGATGGTCGCGACGAACAGCGCGAACATCTGCCAGGCCTTGGGCGCCAGCCCGTCGGGCGGCGGCACCAGCCACAGCGCGATGCCGATGGCGACCGGGATGGCGATCTTCCAGAGCGTGCCGTTGAGCCCTTTCGAGGGCGGCGCGGGGGCAACGGCTTGCGGTTGGGCGGCGGGGTGGGTTGCCTGGGCGGTCATGGTGGTTCCCTTCGCGTGTTCAACCGGCCGTGATGCTGTCCGTCACGTCCTTGACGATGCGGGCGCTGCGCTGCAGGGCCTCGGCTTCGGCGCTGTCGAGTTGCGGGTAGGCCAGCAGGTGGGCGCCGCCGGCATGGACCAGCATGGGCAGCGACACGCAGACCTCCGGCACGCCCTCGACTTCGGGCTGCACCACGCCCACCGACAGCACCAGGTGGCTGTCGTGGACGATGGCCTGGCAGATGCGGCCGACGGCGCTGGCGATCCCGTAGTGGGTGGCGCTCTTGCCTTCCTTGATCAGCTTGGCGGCCTGGTGCACCGAGTCCAGCAGCAGGGCGCGGCTGGCACTCCCGAGGTCCTTGCCGGTGCGGGCCAGGAACAGCTCCAGCGGCATGCCCGCCACCGACGCCCCCGACCAGTGGATCAGCGCGGAGTCGCCGTGCTCGCCCAGCACGTAGGCGTCGATCGCCGGCGCCACCACGCCCAGGCGCTGCGAGAGCAGGGCCCGCAGGCGGGCGGTGTCCAGCGAGGTGCCGGTGCTGATCACCCGCTCGCGCGCGCAGCCCAGTCGCTTGCAGGCATAGGCGGCCAGCGCATCGCAGGGATTGGTGGCGATGACGTAGATCGCGTCCGGCGCCCGCGGCGCGAGCCGGTCGACGATGCCGCCCAGGATGGCGGCGTTGGTCTGGATGAGATCCAGGCGGGTCTGCCCCGGTTTGACGCCGACCCCGGCGGTGATGACCACGATGTCGGCGCCATCGGCATCCTCGTCGTCGCCGGCCTGGATGCGGTCGTGGCCCCAGAAGGCGGTCGCATGGGCGAGGTCCAGCGCCTGGGCCTCGGCCCGCACGCGCTCGATGTCCAGGATCACGACCCGGGCGCCGGGCATGGCCACCGCGCAGAACAGCGCCGCCGAGCCGCCGACGAGGCCGGCGCCGACGATCACGATCTTGGGCTGGCGCATGGAAACTCCGCATCCATCGGGAACTGCCACATGGCACCAGGCACCTCGTTGCCGAGGGGATGGAGCAGGGCGCTTGCGGTGGCAGGGGCGCGAAGACGCGTGGCTGCTTCCAATGCCGACGCCATCATGGGCGCGCCGGCCGGTTCCCCGCCATGGGACCTTGGTCCCACGGCCCGGCAGCCGGCCCGGGGCGCGCGTCCCCGCGCGGGGCTAAGGTAGATTCGTCCCCCCCGATCCCCCGACCGCACTGCCATGGACCTTTCCAGCCACCAGCTCACGATGACCGTGCTGATGACGCCCGACACCGCCAACTTCAGTGGCAACGTCCACGGCGGCACCATCCTCAAACTGCTCGACCAGGTGGCCTATGCCTGTGCCAGCCGCTATGCCGGCCGCTACGTGGTGACGCTGTCGGTCGACCAGGTGACGTTCCGCCAGCCGATCCACGTCGGCGAGCTGGTGACCTTCCTGGCCTCGGTCAACCACACCGGCACCTCGTCCATGGAGATCGGCATCAAGGTGGTGGCCGAGGACATCCGCACCCAGGCGGTGCGGCACGTCAACAGCTGCTTCTTCACCATGGTGGCGGTCGGCGACGACCGCAAGCCGGTCGCCGTGCCGGCGCTGGAGCTGGTCACGCCGGACCAGCAGCGGCGCTGGGCCGCCGCCGTCGCCCGCAAGGAGCTGCGGCGCGAGATGGAGGCGCGCTCGCAGGAGGTGCGGGCCGGCTGAAGGAGAATCGGCCGATGACTGCGCTCGCCCTCGGCTGCATCGCCGACGACTTCACCGGGGCCACCGACCTGGCCAACAACCTCGTGCGCGCCGGCATGCGCGCCGTGCAGACCATCGGCGTGCCCGAGGGGCCGCTCGACGCCGCCGCCGACGCGGTGGTCGTGGCGCTGAAATCGCGCACCAACCCGCCGCAGGAGGCGGTGGCGCAGTCGCTGCAGGCGCTGCGCTGGCTGCGCGAGCAGGGCGCCCGGCAGATCTACTTCAAGTACTGCTCCACCTTCGACAGCACGCCGCAGGGCAACATCGGCCCGGTGGCCGAGGCGCTGATGGACGCGCTGGGCACCGACTTCACCATCGCCACGCCGGCCTTCCCCGACAACGGCCGCACCGTGTTCAAGGGCCACCTGTTCGTCGGCGACGTGCTGCTCAGCGACTCGGGCATGCGCGACCACCCGCTCACGCCGATGCGCGATGCCAACCTGGTGCGCGTGCTGCAGGCCCAGTGCCGGCGCCGCGTCGGCCTGGTCGACCACCGCGTGGTGGCCCAGGGCCCGCAGGCGATCCGGGCCCGCTTCGACGCACTGCGCGCCGAGGGCGTGGGCCTCGCCGTCGTCGATGCGGTGTCCAACGACGACCTGCTGCGGCTGGGCCCGGCGCTGGCCGACCTGCCGCTGGTGACGGCCGGCTCCGGCGTCGCCATCGGGCTGCCGGCCAACTTCGGCCTGGCCCCCTCGCCGGCGGCGGCGGTCCTGCCACCGGCCGGCGGCCTGCGCGCCATCGTCTCGGGCAGCTGCTCGGTGGCCACCAACGCCCAGGTCAAGGCCTTCGTTGCCGCGGGCGGGGCCGCCTGGGCGGTCGACCCGCTGCGCGTCGCGGCCGGTGAAGACGTCGCCGGCGCGGCCCTGCGCTGGGCGGACGAGCGGCTCGCGGCCGGCCCGGTGCTGGTCTACGCCACCGCCGAACCGGGCGCGGTGCGCGCCGTGCAGGAGCAGCTGGGCGTGGCGGAGGCCGGCGCGCTGGTCGAGCGCACCCTGGCCGCGGTGGCGCGCGGGCTGGTCGAGCGCGGCGTGCGCCAGCTGGTGGTGGCGGGCGGCGAGACCTCCGGTGCCTGCGTGCAGGCGCTCGGCATCCGCCAGCTGCAGATCGGCGCCCAGATCGACCCCGGCGTGCCCTGGTGCCACGCCCGCGTGGCCGGTGGCGGCCTGCACCTGGCGCTGAAGTCCGGCAACTTCGGCGGCTCCGATTTCTTCACGCGCGCCTTCGAGGTGCTGGCATGACCGAGTCGCAGGCCCGCGAGGCCATCTGCCGCGCCGGCCGCAGCCTGTTCGAGCGCGGCTACGTGCATGCGACGGCCGGCAACATCAGCGTGCGGCTGGACGACGGCAGCTGGCTGATCACGCCCACCGACGCCAGCCTGGGCTTCCTGGAGCCGCAGGCGCTGGCCCGGGTCGACGCCGAGGGCAACCACCTCGCCGGCGACCGGCCGAGCAAGACGCTGGCGCTGCACCGGCGCATCGTGCAGGAGGCCGCCCGCTTCGATGCCGGCACCCGCTGCGTGCTGCACACCCACAGCACGCACTGCGTGGCGCTCAGCCTGCAGGGACAGGCCGGCGACGAACTGCTGCCGCCGCTGACGCCCTACTTCGTCATGAAGGTCGGCCGCGTGCCGCACGTGCCGTACGGCCGCCCCGGCGCGCCGGAGGTGGCCGCGGCGGTGGGCGAGACCATCGCCCGCTATGGCCAGGCCGGCCGGCCCATCCGCGCCGTGATGCTGGAGCGGCTGGGCCCGGTGGTCTGGCACGACTCGCCGGCGACCGCGATGGCGGTGCTGGAGGAACTGGAGGAGACCGCCCGGCTGCGGCTGCTGGCGGGCGAGCAGGCGCCGCTGCCCGAGGCGGCCATCGCCGAACTGCGGCAGGTGTTCGGCGCGCGCTGGTGAGGGCGGCGCCGCCGCGCGGCATCCTGCGCGTCGTCATCACGGGCTCGGCCCAGAAGGGTCAGACCCCGAAGGTCGTCATGCGGGGCTCGACCCGACATCCATCCCCGGAACGAGGCTGCATCTGTGCCACGGTCGGGAGATGGATTGCGGGTCAAGCCCGCAATGACGGGGGGTGTCATGCCCTTATCCCTGAGACAAGCCCGCAAATGGCGGGGGGTGACATACCCCTATCCCTGAGAGTCGTCATGCCGGGCTCGACCCGGCATCCATCTCCGGAACGAAACCGCACCTGAGCCAGGGTCGGGAGACGGGGCCCGCCCTGACCGGGAGGCCTGTCGTTTCGGGGCCGTTCCTACCGCGAGGAGCGCCGCGCTCCCACACGGCCCGGCCAGCAGCCATCCCGACAATGGGCCCAGCCGGAGATCGCCATGCGTTCCCTGTCCTGCCTCGCCGCTGTCGCCATCGTGGCCGCCACGCTGGGCGGCTGCGCCTCGAGCTACCGCCTCGACAGCACCGTGCAGACCTTCTCCAGCCTGGTCACCCTGCCTCCGCAACCCACCTATCGCTTCGAGCGGCTGCCCTCGCAGGCCAACACGGTCGAGCAGGCGCGGGCGGAAGCGCTGGCCGACCCGGTTCTCCGTCGCGCGGGCCTGCGGCGCGACGATGCGGCACCACGGTTTTCGGTGCAGGTCGTCGCCCGCACCCAGCCCGTGCTGTCCGCCTCGCCGCTGGGCGGAGGGTCCGGCTGGGGTTGGTGGGGCTACTGGCCTCCGATCCAGACCGCCGCGAACACTGCTTACCAGCGCGAGGTCGACGTGGTCGTGCGCGAGATTGCCGGTGGCCGGGTCGTGTTCGAGAGCAAGGCCTGGAGCGAGAACTTCTACCTGAACAGCGACGAGGTGCACGGCGCCCTGTTCGAGGCCGCGCTCACCGGCTTCCCCAACCCGCCGCCCGGGCCGCGGCTCGTGAACCTGCAGGTCCACCCCGTCGCGCTACCGCCCGGGCCGGTGCAGCCGGCGCCCGTTGCTGCGCCGTCCTCGGCCCCCCCGCCCATGGTCCAGCCCGCCGCACCGGTGACGCGGTAGCCGTGGTTCCGGGGTCGACGCCGGAAGTCGTCATCGGGAGGACCACGAGGGGCGTCATGCCGGACTTGCCCCCGAGCGTCGTCAGGCCGGACTTGAGCGTCGTCATGCCTGCCTCGACCCGAGAAAGGCGGTGCTCGCCCCAGAGACTCGTCATGCCGGGCTTGACCCGGCATCCATCCCCGGAACGAGGCCGCACCTGAACCGCGATGGGGAGATGGATTGCGGGTCAGGCCCGCAATGACGGGAGCTCGGTCAAGCCCAAAATGACGGGAGATGGTTCAAGCCCGAGAGGTGGGGCAAGCCCGCAATGACGGAAGCGCGCGGCAACATGGACCAGCCCCTCCGCCCTATTCCTTCACCAACCGCTCCGCCAACCGGTCCCGCGCCTTCAGCAGCACCGGCAGGAAGGCGTCGCGGAATTCGGCCATGGTCATGCGTTCGGCACGCACCGAGATGCTGAGCGCGCCGATGGTGGTGCCGTCGCGGTCGAAGGCGGGCACGGCCATCGAGCGCACGCCCAGCTCCAGCTCGCCGTCGCTGGCCGACCAGCCCTGGCGGCGGCCCAGCGCCACGCACTCGAGCACCCCGCGCACGTCGTGGACGGTGCGCGGCGTCAGCGGTGCGCGCTCCATGGCCCGCACGCGGCGCTCGGCCTCGGCCGGCGGCAGGCTGGCCAGCAGCGCGCGGCCGATCGCCGAGCAATAGGCCGGCAGCCGCGAACCGATGCCCAGGCCGGTCGACAGGCTGCGCCGCGCCGTCGAGCGGGCGATGATCAGCACGTCGTCGCCGACCAGCTTGCCCAGCGTGGCCGACTGGCGCGTGCGCTCGGACAGCGCGTCCAGCAGCGGCTGGGCCAGCTGCGGTGTCGGGCGTGACGACAGGTAGGCGTGGGCCACCAGCAGCGCGCGCGGGCCGACCCAGAAGCGCTTGCCGTCCGACTCGAGGTAGTCGAGCGCATGCAGGGTGTACAGCGAGCGCCGCGCCGACGCCGGCGAACTGCCGGTCAGGCGCGCCACCTCCGACAGCGTGAGCTTGCTGGCCTGGCGCGAGAAGCAGGTCAGCACCTCCAGGCCCTTGCCCAGCGAGGCGACGAAGTTCCGGTCGCGCTCGCTGTCAAGCGCGGATGTCAGGGCGGGCGGCGATTTCTTGCGCATGGCGCAATTCTGGCTTGGCGCGGCCCACCGGACGCCGCACACTGCGGGTTCGGATTCCAAGCACTCCTGGAGACACCATGACCCTGAACCGCCGCGCCGCCCTGGCGCTGACGGCCGCCACGCTCGGCGCCCCCTTCGGCGCCGCCCCCGCGCTGGCCCAGACTTCCAAGCCGCTGAGGCTCGTCGTGCCATTCCCGGCCGGCGGCACGGCCGACATCCTGCCGCGCGTGCTGGCCGAGAAGGCCAAGGACGCCTACCCGGCCGGCATCGTGGTGGAGAACAAGTCGGGTGCCGGCGGCAACATCGGCGCCGAGTTCGTCTCCCGGTCCGATCCCGACGGCAGCACCTTCCTGGTGTCGCCGCCGGGCCCGATCGCGATCAACCACCACCTGTACAAGTCGCTCACGTTCGATCCCACCCGGTGGGTGCCGGTGACGGTGATCGCCACCGTGCCCAACGTGCTGGATGTCAGCACCAAGCTGCCGGTGAACAACCTGGCCGAGTTCATCGCCTACCTGAAGGCCAACCCGCGCAAGGTGAGCTACGCCTCCCAGGGCAATGGCTCCACCTCCCACCTGACGGCCGAACTGTTCATGCAGGCGACCGGCACCGAGATGGTCCACGTGCCGTACAAGGGCACGGCGCCGGCGCTGGTCGACATCGTCGGCGGCGTGGTCGACGTGTTCTTCGACAACCTGAGCTCCTCGGTCGCGTTCCACAACGGCGGCAAGCTGCGCATCCTGGCGGTGGCCGACCAGAAGCGCTCGCCGCTGCTGCCGGCGGTGCCGACCTTCGTCGAGTCCCGGCTGCCGGAGATGGTGGCCGTCACCTTCTTCTCCATCGTGGCCCCGCCCGGCACGCCGCGCGAGGTGGTCGAGCACGCGCACAAGGTGTTCTCGGCCGCGGTGCAGGCGCCCGACACGCAGAAGAAGTTCGCCGAGCAGGGCGCCACGCCGGCGGGCTGGAGCCCGGCGCAGTCGGGCGAGTTCATCCGGGCCGAGTCGGCCCGCTGGAGCCGCGTCATCAAGGGCGCCAACGTCAAGGTCGAATGACATGAGCGAACAAGTCATCCAGTGGCACGGCGCGGGGCTCACCCGCGTGCCGTACGCCGTCTACACCGACGCCGCCATGGCGCGCGTGGAGCAGGAGCGCGTGTTCCGCGGCGCGACCTGGAACTACCTGTGCCTGGACGTCGACCTGCCCGAAGGCGGCAGCTACCGCACCACCGCCGTGGGCGAGACGCCGGTCATCGTGGTCAAGGACGACGACGGCGAGATCTACGCCTTCGAGAACCGCTGCGCCCACCGCGGCGCGCTGCTCGCGCTGGAGAAGTCCGGCACGGTGAAGGACTTCCAGTGCGTTTACCACGCCTGGAGCTACAACCGCCAGGGCGACCTGGTCGGCGTCGCCTTCGAGAAGGGCGTCAAGGGGCAGGGCGGCATGCCGGCCTCGTTCTGCAAGGAGGAGCACGGGCCGCGCAAGCTGCGCGTGGCGGTCTTCTGCGGGCTGGTGTTCGGCAGTTTCAGCGAGGACGTGCCGCCGATCGAGGAATACCTGGGCGAGGAGATCTGCGCCCGCATCGAGCGCGTGCTGCACAAGCCGGTGCAGGTCATCGGCCGCTTCACCCAGGCCCTGCCGAACAACTGGAAGCTGTATGTGGAGAACGTCCGGGACAGCTACCACGCCAGCCTGCTGCACCTGTTCTTCACCACCTTCGAGCTGAACCGGCTGTCGCAGAAGGGCGGGGTCATCGTCGACGAGAGCGGCGGCCACCACGTGAGCTTCTCGATGATCGACCCGGCCGCGGCCGACGCCTCGTACAAGGAGCAGGGCCTGCGCTCCGACCACGACCGCTACCGCCTGAAGGACCCCACGGTGCTGGCCGGCTTCACCGAGTACGACGACGGCATCACGCTGCAGATCCTGTCGGTGTTCCCCGGCTTCGTGCTGCAGCAGATCCAGAATTGCCTGGCCGTGCGGCAGGTGCTGCCCACCGGCCAGGACCGGACCGAGCTGAACTGGACCTACCTCGGCTACGCCGACGACACCCCCGAGCAGCGCGGCATGCGGCTGAAACAGTTGAACCTGGTGGGGCCGGCCGGCTTCATCTCGATGGAGGACGGGGCCGTCGGCGGCTTCGTGCAGCGCGGCATCGCCGGCGCCCAGGAGCTGGAGGCCATCGTCGAGATGGGCGGCGACGGCACGGAGTCCAGCGAGGGCCGGGCCACCGAGACCTCGGTGCGCGGCTTCTGGAAGGCCTACCGCGCCCACATGGGCATCGATGGGGGCACGGCATGATCGACCTGCTGCGCCTGTGCGCCTTCAACGCGGCCTACGCCCAGGCCATCGACAACGACGAGCTGGAGCGCTGGCCGTCCTTCTTCGCCGAGCGCTGCCTGTACCGGATCACCAACGTGGAGAACGAACGCGAGGGGCTGCCGGCGGGCATCGTCTACGCCGATTCGCGCGCCATGCTGGAAGACCGCATCGCCGCGCTGCGCGAGGCCAACATCTACGAGCGGCAACGCTACCGCCACCTGCTGGGCATCCCGGTGGTGGCGTCGGCCGATGCCGGCGGGGCCGTCGCGACCACGCCGTTCCTGGTGGCGCGCATCATGGCCACCGGCGAGACCATGGTGTTCGCCAGCGGCGAATACCGCGACCGCTTCGTGCTGGCCGGCGACCAGCTCCTGCTGGCCGAGCGCGTGGCGGTGTGCGACAGCACCGTGACCGACACGCTGCTCGCGCTGCCGCTGTGAGGACGGATCGACGATGACCCGCCGCATCGCCATCACGCTGGGCGACCCCAACGGCATCGGGCCGGAGATCGTGTTGCGGGCCTTGGCCGCGCTGGGGGACGACCCCCGGGTGCGCGCCGCCGTGTTCGGCCCGCCCGAGGTGCTCGCGCGCGCCGCCGCCGTCACCGGCCTGCAGGCGCTGCTGGCGCGGCTGGACGTGCGGCCCGCCGGCGCCATCGATCCGTCCGCCGCCCGTTTCGGCGAGGTGAACGCGCAGGCCGGCGTCAGCGCGGTCGCCTCCGCCACCGCCGCCATCCAGGCCTGCCGCGCCGGCGAGTTCGACGCCGTCGTCGCGGGCCCGCACCACGAGACCGCGATCGCACTGGCCGGCATCCCGTTCAGCGGCTACCCGTCGCTGGTGGCGCGCGTGTGCGGCCAGCCCGAAGGCAGCGTGTTCCTGCTGCTGGTGGGCGGCGGGCTGCGCATCGTGCACGTCACCCTGCACGAGAGCGTGGCCACCGCGCTGGCGCGCATCACGCCCGAGCTGGTGGAGGCGGCGACGCTGGCCGGCGTGCGGGCCTGCCGCCTTCTGGGCCTGCAGGCGCCGCGGGTGGCGCTGTTCGGCATCAACCCGCATGCGTCGGAAGGCACCCTGTTCGGTCCCGAGGACCAGCAACTGGTGCTGCCGGCGGCCGACCGCCTGCGCGCGGCCGGGCTGGACGTCACCGGACCGCAGGGCGCCGACGTGCTGCTGGCCGGCCGCGCCCACGACCTGTACGTGGCGATGCTGCACGACCAGGGGCACATCCCGGTCAAGCTGCTGGCGCCGCAGGGCGCCAGTGCGCTGTCGATCGGCGCCGACGTGGTGCTGGGCTCCACGGGGCACGGCAGCGCGATGGACATCGCCGGCACCGGTACCGCGCGGCCCGACGCCCTGCTGCGCAGCCTGCGCCTGCTGGCCGGCCTGGCCGGGGAGTGACAGCCACCATGGGACACCAGATCCGCATCGCCGGCAGCGACGTGCAGTTCGCCTGCGCGCCCGGCCAGACCATCCTCGACGCCGCGCTGGGCGCCGGCATCGAGATGCCCTATTCCTGCCGCAAGGGCGTGTGCGGCAACTGCGCCGGCACCGTCACCCGCGGCGAGGTGGCGGGGCCGCCGCCCAACGACGCTACCCCGCCCGGCCAGCAGCTGTTCTGCCAGTGCACGCCGTGCAGCGACCTCGAGATCGTGCCCGAGGCCTGGCAGCGCATCGATCCGACGGCGCGCAAGACCTTCACCGCCAAGGTGTTCCGCAACACGCTGGTGGCGCCCGACGTCAGCCTGCTGCAGCTGCGGCTGCCGGCCGGCAAGCGCGCCCGATTCAAGGCCGGGCAGTACCTGCAGGTGCAGTTGCCCGACGGCACCCGCCGCTCGTATTCGATGGCGAACCCGCCGCACGAGAGCGACACGCTGCAGCTGCACGTGCGCCACGTGCCGGGCGGCCGCTTCTCGCAGCAGGTGGTGCTGCTGCAGCCGGGCGACACGCTGGACGTCGAGCTGCCCTACGGCACCTTCGAACTGCGCGAGGCCTCGGCCGCGCCGATGCTGTGCGTGGTGGGCGGCACCGGTTTCGCGCCGGTGAAGTCGCTGCTGGACGACCTGGCCAGGCGCCGCATCGACCGCGAGGTGACGCTGGTCTGGGGCGGCCGCGACGCCGGCGGCCTGTACCTGCTGCCGGCCGTCGAGCGCTGGCGCAAGGTGCTGCCGCGCTTCCGCTTCCTGCCGGCGCTGGAAGACGCCGCGGCGGCGCAGTCGCTGCAGGGCTTCCACGGCCGGGTCGACGAGGCGGTGCGGCGCGAGTGCCCGCCGCTGGCCGGCCACGAGGTGTACTGCTGCGGCTCGCCGGCCATGGTGGCGGCGGTGAAGAAGGCCTGTGTGAACGACAAGGGGCTGGACCCGCACCACTTCTTCAGCGATGTGTTCGTCGATGGGCCGGCAACGCCCTGAGGCAGCCGGGACGGCGCCTACCCTGGTCTCGTCATGCCGGGCTCGACCCGGCATCCATCTCCGGAACGAGGCCATCCCTGAACCGCGCTTGGGAGTTGGATTGCGGGTCCCGCAATGACGGCGAGGGGGCATGCCGGGCTCACCCCTGGATTCGCCACGCCGGGCCTGACCCTAGTCTCGTCATGCCGGGCTCGACCCGGCATCCATCTCCGGAACGAGGCCCACCCGAACCGCGATTGGGAGATGGATTGCGGGTCAAGCCCGCAATGACGAGGAAGGGGGCATGCCGGGCTCACCCCTGGACTCGTCATGCCGGGCCTGACCTTGGACTCGTCATGCCGGGCTCGACCCGGCATCCATCCCCGGAACGAGGCCGCACCCGAACCGCGATTGGGAGATGGATTGCGGGTCAAGCCCGCAATGACGGGGAAAAGTGAGCATGCCGGGCTCGAAACCTGGCACCCACCCCGGTCACCTAAACCGGCGTGCCGCCGCCCCGCCGGCCGCGCCACAGCGCCGCCGCGCACACCGCCAGTGGAACGGCCAGCGCGATGAAGCTGGCGCGGTAGCCGCCGAACGCGCCCGACAGGCCGCCGAACAGCGGCGGGCCGAGCACGTTGCCCAGGAAGGTGATGGCCAGGGTGCCGCCGGTCGCCATGCCGGCCTTGCCGGGCGGTGACTGGCGCGCCACCTCGGCCAGGTAGATGCCGTTCCAGCCGATCGCCGAGGCGCCGAACACGAACAGGATCGCCATCACCAGCAGGTGCGGGGCCCCGGCCGGCAGGAAGGCCGTGGCCAGCGCCGATGCCGCCATCAGCCCGCCCAGGAAGGCCAGCGTGGGGCGGGCCCCGGTCCAGCGGTCGGCGACCCAGCCCCACCAGACCCGGCCCAGCACGCCGCCGAGCTGCGAGATCGACAGCAGCGCGCCCGCCGCGACGAGGCCGTAGGCGAGGCTGTCGGTGAGGAAGGTCACCAGGTAGGTGGTGAGCGACAGCTGCGCGACCGAGAACACGAGCGAGCACCAGGCCAGCATGCGCAGCATGGGCTCGCCCAGCACCAGCCGCACCGGCTCCAGGATGTTGCCCAGGGCCAGCGGCCGCGCCGGGTTGCGGTCGTCGTCGAAGCCGGCGCGCAACGACTGCGCCACCAGCGCGCACGCGATGCAGGCGGCGCCGACCAGCAGCAGCGCCAGCTGCCAGCCGAACCGCAATTGCAGCGTCGGCACGATGGCGCCGGCCAGGGCGCCCCCCAGCGGCACGCCGGTCTGCTTGATCGAGAACACCAGCGACATGCGGTGGGCCGGCGTGGTGCGCGCCAGCAGGTGCGAGCTGGCCGGCGTGATCGGGCCGTAGCCCAGGCCGACCAGCACCGCGCCGACGATGAGGGCGGCCGGCACCGGGACCGTGCACAAGGCCAGGCCGGCCGCGCACACGACCAGCCCGGCCTGGCTGGTGCGGATACTGCCGTAGCGGGCCACCGCCGCGCCCGAGGCCAGGCTGGCCAGGATGGCGCCGAGGTAGGCCACGGCCACGTACAGGCCGATGTAGGCCGCGGAGACCCCCACCGCCTCGGCGACCCGGGGTGCCATGGCGGGCATGGCCAGCAGCGCCATGGCCACCATGGCCTGGATCGCGAGGGTGATGGCAAGGGGTGCCCAGCCGTTGTCGTCGTTTGCAGCGGCTCGTCGTTCTGTCATGGGGGGACTCTACGGTACGCGCGCGAGCAGCTCGCCCGCATCGTCCAGCCACCAGCCGACGGCGGCGAACCAGCCTTCCCAGACGCAGCCGTTGCAGCCGCGGCCGCAGCAGGTGGTGGGGTCGGGCGGGGGCGGACGGAAGGCCAGCGCCCGGGCCTGCAGCAGCGACTGCATGCCCGCGATGCGCTCGCGCGCCGCGCCGGCGTCGCCGAATGCCTCCTGCATCAACCCGGCATTCCCATGGTCCGGGCGCCGGACCGGCTGCTGCCGGACGCGAGGGAGAGCGTCGGGGTGTGGCGGAAGGGCGTGCGGGGCATGGACTTTTGCAGGAGAGCGCGGATTGTGCCGCGCCCGGCGCGCCCGACCGAAGCTGAGCACACGCCGGTCCGCTAAGCTCGACCCGTGCACCAGCTTTCCGACGTGCGCCAGCGCCTGGCCGCGCTGGGCGCCCAACCCTCCCATGCGCAGCGCGTCCTGCGCCTGTGGTCCAACGCCCTGCCGCAGGACAGCGGCAAGCGCGCCCTCGACGACTTCCTGCCGCGCCGCCTGCGCGAGGCCCTGCCCGGGCTCACGGCCGACCTGGCGGCGCTGGCCGTGCTCGACTCGCGCCACGACGCCGACGACGGCTCCAGCCGCCTGCTGGTGAAGCTGGCCGACGGCCAGGCCTGCGAGAGCGTGCTGCTGCCGCGCGGCGGCCTGTGCGTGTCGAGCCAGATCGGCTGCGCGGTGGGCTGCCGGTTCTGCATGACGGGCCGGGAAGGCCTGATCCGGCAGATCGGCAGCGCGGAGATCGTGGCGCAGGTGGCGCTGGGCCGCGCGCTGCGGCCGGTGCGCAAGGTGGTGTTCATGGGCATGGGCGAGCCGGCCCACAACCTGGCCAACGTGATGGACGCGATCGAGCTGCTCGGCACCGCCGGCGGCATCGGCCACAAGAGCCTGGTGTTCTCCACCGTCGGCGACGAGCGGGTGTTCGAGCGCCTCCCGCAGGGGCCGGTGAAGCCGGCGCTGGCGCTGTCGCTGCACACCACGCGCGAGGACCTGCGCGCCGAGCTGCTGCCGCGCGCGCCGCGCATCGCGCCGGCCGACCTGGTGGAGGCAGGCGACCGCTATGCGCGCGCCACCGGCTACCCGATGCAGGTGCAGTGGACCCTGCTGGAGGGCGTGAACGACAGCGACGAGGAGCTGGCCGGCATCGAGCGGCTGCTGCGCGGGCGCTATGCGGTGCTGAACATGATTCCCTACAACAGCGTCCCCGACCTGCCGTACCGCCGGCCGACGTGGGAGAAGGCCGCCGCCATCGCCCGCCACCTGCACCGGCGCGGCGTGCTGACCAAGCTGCGCAATTCCGCCGGCCAGGACGTGGAGGGCGGCTGCGGCCAGCTGCGCGCGCGGGCGGCGCGGCCGGTGCGCTTCCAGCCGCGCACCGCCGCCGGCTAGCGGCCCATCGGGCGCTTCAGGCGTCGTCCAGCGGCACCAGGTGCAGGTTGCCCTGGCGCACGCCGCGCTGGGCCAGCACCTGCTGCGCGAACGCCTGCACCTGGCTGGCCGGCCCGCGCAGGATGGCGGTCTCGACGCACAGGTGGTGGCCGAGGTGCGCGTGCATGGTCGACACCGTGAGGTCGTGGTGGTCGTGCTGCATGTCCGCCAGCCGGTTGGCGGTGGTGCGCTCGTGGTGGTCGTACAGGTAGGTGAGGGTGGCAACGCAGGGCGCGTCGGGCTGCGCCTCGACGATGGCCTGCCCCAGCTCGCGGCGCAGCAGGTCGCGGAAGGCCTCGGAGCGGTTCTCGTAGCCGCGCGCCTGCACCAGGGTCTCGAAGTCGGCGGCGAGGTCGTCCTCGACGGAGATGGTCAGTCGTTGCATCGGGGCAGTGTGCCCTGTCGCGCTGACACGCCGGCGTCATTGTGACGACCTACAATTTCTTCATACTGCCGCATCCGGTCCTGTGCGGACCGCGTACCAGAAGCAGTCCATCCCGAGAGAGGTTGTCCCCTGATGCCCCCGTTTCCGCGGCGCGCGCCGCTGGCCGCCGCCGTCGCCCTGTCGCTGGCCGGCGCGGCCCAGGCCCAGGTGCAGGCACCGTCCGCCGGCACGCTGCCGGGCGTGACCATCCAGGGCAACTACGACAACGCCGTCGGCTCGTCCGACGCCGCCAGCCAGGGCGTGGTGACCTCGCGCCTGCTGGAAAGCCGGCCCACGCTGCGGCCGGCCGAGGTGCTGGAGTTCGTGCCCGGCGTCATCGTCACGCAGCACTCGGGCGACGGCAAGGCCAACCAGTACTTCCTGCGCGGCTTCAACCTGGACCACGGCACCGACTTCGCGACCAGCGTGGATGGCATGCCGGTCAACATGCCCAGCCACGCGCACGGGCAGGGCTACAGCGACCTGAACTGGCTGATCCCCGAACTGGTCGACCGCATCGCCTACCGCAAGGGGCCCTACTACGCCGACGAGGGCGATTTCTCCTCGGCCGGCGCGGCCCACATCCGGCTGTTCGACACGCTGCCGCAGGGCCTGGCCCAGCTCACCGTCGGCCAGCGCGGCTACGGTCGCGGGCTGGTCGCCGGCAGCACCGGCCTGGCCACCGGCAACCTGCTGTACGCGTTCGAGGCCGCCCACAACGACGGCCCCTGGCAGAACCCCGAGAAGTTCCACCGCACGAACGCGGTGCTGCGCTACAGCCTGGCCGAGGGGCCGACCCGCTGGTCGGTCACCGGCATGGCCTACAACGCCGGCTGGAACGCGACCGACCAGATCCCGCAGCGCGCGGTCGATGCCGGCCTGATCGACCGCTTCGGCGCCGTCGACCCCACGGACGGCGGCCGCACGGCACGCTACAGCCTGTCGTTGGACGCCACGCACCGCGTGCACGGCGGCGAGTGGAAGGCCAACGCCTACCTGGTGCGCTCGCGGCTCGACCTGTTCTCCAACTTCACCTTCCTGCTGGACAACCCGGCCGACGTGCCCGCAGCCGCCACCGGCATCAACGGCGACCAGTTCGCGCAGAGCGAGCGGCGCACGGTGGCCGGCGGCGCCGCCAGCCGGCGCTGGGAGACGCCCATCCTGGGCCGCGACGGCAACACCACCGTGGGCGTGCAGCTGCGCCAGGACCGGCTCGACCCGGTGGGCCTGTACAGCACCGAGGCGCAGGTGCGGGCCGCCACCATCCAGGAGAGCCGGGTGCGCCAGTCCAGCGTCGGCGTCTGGGCGCAGAACGACACGCAGTGGCTGCCCTGGCTGCGCGGCGTGCTGGGCCTGCGCACCGACCACTACGACTTCGACGTCACCAGCTCGATCGCGCAGAACAGCGGCCGGCGCAGCGCCGACCTCACGTCGCCCAAGCTGTCGCTCATCTTCGGGCCGTGGGCGAAGACCGAGTACTTCCTGAACGCCGGGCGCGGCTTCCACAGCAACGACGCGCGCGGCACCGTCACGCACCTGACGCCGCGGGAACTGCAGCCGACCGACCCGTCGACGCCGCTGGTGCGCACCAAGGGCGCCGAACTGGGCGTGCGCACCGAGATCATCCCGGGCGTGCAGAGCTCGCTGGCGCTGTGGCAGCTGGAGCTCGATTCCGAACTGGTGTTCTCGGGCGACGCCGGCGACACCGAGCCCAGCCGCGCCAGCCGGCGCCAGGGCATCGAGTGGAACACGCACTGGCAAGCCGCCTCCTGGCTGCTGCTCGATGCCGACCTGGCGTTCTCCAAGGCACGCTTCACGCAGGACGATCCGGCCGGCAACCACGTGCCGGGCGCGGTGGGCAAGGTGGCCTCGGTGGGCGCCACCGTCACACAGTACGGGCCCTGGTTCGGCCAGTTCCAGCTGCGCTACTTCGGCCCGCGGCCGCTGATCGAGGACAACTCCCAGCGGTCGGCCTCGACGACGCTGGCCTACCTGCGGGTGGGCTACCGCGTCACGCCGAAGCTGAAGCTGGCGCTGGACGTGTTCAACCTGTTCGACCGCAAGGCCAGCGACATCGACTACTTCTACGTGTCGCGGCTGGCCGGCGAGCCGCTGGCCGGCGTGGCCGACCGCCACTTCCACCCGGTGGAGCCGCGCAGCCTGCGGCTGACGCTGAGCGCGAACTACTGAGGCTCAGGCCGCCAGCGCCGCCGCCGCGGCCGGCTCCAGCAGCTGCGTGGCCATGCGCACGCACAGGTCGAAGGCCTGCTGCAGGCCTTCGACGCGCGCGATGCCCTTGCCGGCGATGTCGAACGCGCTGCCGCTGGCCGAGGTGGTGACGGGCACCGGCAGGCCGCCGTGCACCGTCACGCCGCGCTCGAACCCCATCAGCTTCATCGCGATCTGGCCCTGGTCGTGGTACATCGAGACCACGGCGTCGAAGTCGCCGCGGCGCGCCGCGATGAACACGGTGTCGGGCGACCACGGGCCCGTGACCGCCAGCCCGGAGGCCGCGAGCTCGCGCACCGCCGGCGCGATGAGCTCGATCTCCTCGGTGCCGATCGAGCCGCCGTCGCCGGCGTGCGGGTTGAGGCCGGAGACGGCGATGCGGGGCCTGGATAGCCCGGACTGCACCAGCGCGTCGTGCAGCAGGTGCACCGCCTGCTTCACCGCCTCCGGCGTGATGAGGCCGGCCACTTCGCGCAGCGGCACGTGCGAGGTGACACGCGACGTCCACAGGTCGCCGGTGACGTTGAACTCGCAGGTGAAGGTCTGCACGCCGAACCGGTCCTGCAGGAAGCGCAGCTCGTCTTCCTGCTGCATGCCGGCCACGCGCAGCGAATGCTTGTTGAGCGGGGCGAACACGATGCCGTCGACCAGGCCGGCGCGGGCCGCGGCCGTCGCCGCCTCCAGCGAGCCCAGCACCGAACGGCCGGCGTCCTCGCGGCTCTCGCCCAGCGGTGGCTCGGCGGCCAGCGCGCGCGGGACGGTGAGGTGGGTGATGCGGCCGGGCTCGAAGTGCAGGCTCTCGAGCGAGCCGATCTCCAGCCGGGGCAGGGTGGTGCCGGCGATGCGCTCGCCGGCGGCCATCGCGACGGGGTCACCGATCAGCAGCAGCTCGGCGGCGTCGCGGTTGCCGGGGAGCGCGAGCAGGCGCGCTGCCATTTCCGGGCCGACACCGCAGGGGTCGCCCGGCAGCACCGCGATGCGCGGCTTGCGGCGGGTGGGGGCGGGCTGGTTCACGATCCCTCCGCCTTGATGTTGGCGTCGCGCACCAGCTTGCCGTAGCGGTCGAACTCGCTGCGGTTCATCTCGCTGAACTGCTCCAGGCTGATGGTTCCCACCTCGCCGCCCAGACCCTTGATGCGGGCCTGCACGTCGGGCAGCTTCAGCACGCGGCCCAGCTCGGCCACCAGCTTGTCGACCGAGGCCTTGGGCGTGCCGGCGGTGACGTACAGGCCATACCAGGTCTGCACGTCGGCATTGCGGATGCCCTGTTCGGCCAGCGTGGGCACGTCGGGCAGTTCGGCGGCGCGGCGCTCGGCGGTGACGGCCAGGGGGCGGAATTTGCCGGCCCGGATCTGGCCCATGGCCGACGAGGTGGAGTCGAACATCATGGTCACCTCGCCCGAGATGACGTCCACGTGGGCCTGCGAGCTGCCCTTGTACGGCACGTGGGTCGCCTTGCCGTTGGTGGCCAGCGCGAAGGCCTCGCCGGCGATGTGCTGGGTGCTGCCGATGCCGGACGAGGCGTACTTCAGGTCGCCGCTGCCCATGGCGCCCACCAGGTCCTTGACCGTCTTGTAGGGGCTGGTGGCGGGGACCACCAGCACGTTGGGCATCACCGCGACCAGGCCCACCGGCTGCAGGTCCTTCAGCGGGTCGAATTTCAGCTTGAGCAGGTGGGGCGCGATGGCCTGGCCGGTGTTGGTGGCCAGCAGCAGCGTGGTGCCGTCGGCGGCGGCGCGGGCCGTGACCTCGGCGGCGATGGTGTTGGACGCGCCGGGCCGGTTCTCCACCACCACCGACTGCTTGAAGTCGGCGGCGAACTTCTCGGCCAGCAGGCGCGCCAGGATGTCGGTGCCGCCGCCGGGCGAGGCGCCCACCATGATGCGCAGCGGCTTGTCGGGATAGCCCTGGGCCAGGGTGGCCAGCGGCATGGCGGCCAGGGTGGCGGCGGCGAGCCCGAGCAGGGCCAGTCGGCGTGAGGTCATCGGTGTCTCCAGTGTCGTTGTGCGATCGCCCACGGAGGGTACGGCGAGCCCCGCCGCCGATCCAATGACAATTGCGCACCCACCCATCCCATTTTCGACATGGCAACTTCCCCGCCCGTCTCCGACGAAGCGCTGCTCCTGCGGCTGCGCACGCGCCAGCTGCTGCTGGTGGCCCTGGTCGGCCGCGAACGCCAGCTGGGCCGCGCCGCCGAGGCCATGGGCCTGACCCAGCCCGCGGCCACCCGGCTGCTGCGGCAGGCCGAGGACACGCTGGGCGCGCACCTGTTCGAGCGCCAGGCGCGCGGCATGGAGCCCACCGCCGCCGGCGAGGTGGTCATCCGCTATGCGCGCCAGCTGCTGGTGGACTTCGGCGTCGCTCGCGAGCAGCTCGCCGCGCTGGGGGCGGGGCTGGCGGGGCACCTGCGCATCGGCAGCGTGCCCGGTGCCCTGCCGCAGCTGCTGGCGCCGGTGCTGGCCGACTACAAGCGCCGCCACCCGCGGGTCGCGGTGTCGGTGCTGGTGGAGACCAGCGACGCGATGCTGGAGCGCCTGCGCGGCGGCGAGGTCGACCTGGTGCTGGGGCGCCCGCTGGAGAGCCTGTTCGGCGACGACCTCGACAGCCGCCTGCTGCTGGAGGAGCCGCAGGTCGTGGTGGTGCGCGACGGCCACCCGCTGCTGGCCCGCAAGCGCCTGGCGCTGGCCGACCTGCTGGCCTGGCCCTGGGTGCTGCAACCGCCCGGCTCGCCGCAGCGCACGCGGCTGGAAACGGCGCTGGCGGAGGCCGGGCTGGCGGTGCAGCTGGACATGATCGAAACGGCATCGACTGTCGCCACCACCGCGCTGCTGGCGGCCAGCGACCGGCTGGCCATCATGCCGGCCTCGCTGGCGGCGCATTACGCCGGGCTGGCCGGCCTGAAGGTGCTGAAGGTGGCGCTGCCGCTGCGCCTGCCTTCGATCCACCTCGTCACGCGCCGCCGCCGCGCGTTGCCACCCGCCGCCGAGGCGTTCGTGCGCGAGCTGCTGGCCGGCCGCCGCTAGGGGCTGTCGGTGGCGCAGGTGCGCGTCGCAAGGCGGGCATTCCCCGGCCGGCCGGCCCGGGATTTGGCCTAGAGTCCAGTGCTCGACAGCAGGAGGGGCAGGGCGTGGATTACGTGATGGTGCTGGTGGTGGGCCTGGTGGCCGGCACGGTGGGCGGAGTGGTCGGCACGGGGTCGTCGCTGATCCTCATGCCGGTGCTGGTGCTGGCCTGGGGGCCGGTGGAGGCCGTGCCGGTGATGGCCATTGCCGCCTTCCTGGGCAACCTGGGCCGGGTGGCGGCGTGGCGGCGCGACGTCGACTGGCGCGCCGCCGGCGCCTATGCGGCCACCGCCATCCCGGGCGCGGTGCTGGGCGTGCGCACGCTGCTGGCCGTGCCGCCCGGGCTGGTGGAAACGGCGCTGGGCCTGTTCTTCCTGGCCATGATTCCGGCCCGCCGCTGGCTGGCCCGGCGCGCGTTCAAGCTGTCGCTCACGCACGTGCTGCTGCTCGGCGCCCCCATGGGCTTCCTCACCGGCGTCGTCGTCTCGACCGGGCCGCTCACGGTGCCGCTGTTCACGGCCTACGGACTGGATCGCGGCGCCCTGCTGGGCACCGAAGGCCTGGGCTCGCTGGCGATCTACGGCGCCAAGGTGGCCGCCTTCCGCGGCTTCGGCGCGCTGCCGGCCAAGGTGGTGCTGGAAGGCCTGCTGGCCGGCGGGGCCATGATGGCCGGCTCGTTCGCCGGCCGCGCGGTGGTGCTGGCGTTGAAGCCGAACACGTTCCGGTTGCTGATCGACGGGTTGATGGGGCTGTCGGGGGTGACGTTGTTGTGGGCGGCGATGCGGTGAGAAGGGGCGCGACTCTTGCCGGTGCCGACACGGACTGGCAGACTTGCTGAAACAAAACTAGCAGGTCGACCGAGCGGTGTGAGCAGGGGGGTAGGTCTAGCAAGGGCCAATCAGCGCCATTGCTTGATCCAGGTCTCGGAATCGACGACCTGATCGCAGAGGGAGGACTAAATGCTATTGCGACAAGCACCTAGGCGCGAGCCAGCCGGCAAGGGAACTCACAGACGTAGGGTTGCTTCGGGAACTTCTCTCATAGGAGTCAATGTGGCTTCCATCGAGCACATCATCACACGGGCGATCAGCCCGTCCAGCGTCCGCCCGGATGGTTGGCTTACCGCTCCGCGAAGCTACGGCGTCTATCGAATTCCGTCGGCTGCCGGCTCAATGCGCAGCTTTCGCTTCGGGAACTACCCGGTGCGCCAAAAGGAACTAGAGCGAGAGTTTGGTTCCTGCAAGCTGGAGTACCTTTTCACGGACCGTGACGACGCCGAGGCAGTCGCTTTGACTTTGGCCCGGCGGTCATGAGGATGAATACCCGGCCCGAGGTCGCAAGCGAGGACTCCACCGTGGTAGGTGAGTTTGTGAACGATGAAGCCGGCTATCTCGCCTGGGTGCACGCGCATCCGGCGGGTTACATCGCCAACGTTGACGTTGCTGAACGCGTGGCGCAGTACCCAATGGTTCATATGACTTCGCACAATGCTCTTATGGAGTTCCGACATAGGAAACTTCACCACTAACGACTACATCAAGGCATGCTCCACCGACTTGGAGGCGTTAGAGCGCTGGTCTCAGAGAAAATTCAAGAAGCCGCTGACGAAATGCCGCGTCTGCAAATGGAAATGAGGGAGCAAACTACTAGGTTGTTCGACGCGGACGCGTACCTACTTTTGTGCGTTTCGCGCACTCGCCGAGTGCGCGCCGGTCGACGCAGACGTTACCCCGTTGCAGGGAGAGACTGATTGCGACCGAACATCGTCCTCATTGACTTGGAGAGCGTGCAGCCCGCCTCCGTAGGACTTCTTGCTCCTGAATACTTCCGGGTGAAGGTGTTCGTGGGCGCGACTCAGAACAAGCTGTCTTTTGAGTTGGCCACCGCCATGCAGCAGTTGGGGCCGCGTGCGGAATACGTCAAAATTGCGGGAGTGGGTAAGAATGCATTGGACTTCCACATTGCGTTCTACATCGGACGCGTCGCCGCGGAGCAGCCCGAGTCGTTCTTTCATATCATCTCCAAGGACACAGGCTTCGATCCGCTCGTTCAGCACCTGAAGGAAGAGAACATCTTCTGTCGTCGCTGGGAGTGCTTGGAGGAGATTCCCGCGGTGAAAGCGGCACATGTGAAGTCGCCCGAGGAACGCGCTATTCTGTTCATGTCGAGACTTCTCCAGCCAAACGCAACGAAGCCTCGAACCGAGAAGACCTTGCGTAGTGCAATCTCGGCCCACTTTCAACGTCAGCTCGCAGACGACGAAATCACCGCAATCGTGGCTGCACTCCAGAGGCCTGGGCATCTGTCAATTACTGATGGCAAGGTGGTTTATGCGACTGTGGACTAGTAGGTCGATAGACACGGACGTCCTCGGCCTACTGTTTGCCACGAGGATCAGCGCGGATTTACCTGCGGCCAGCGCTCGCCAGCGGCAGGTAGGTCGGCTACCTTGGCGTTAGAGCGCACGAGAATGCTTCCCCCACCACGCGCAAATTGCTTCGATGCTTCCGCCCTGGTCAAGGTCTACGCCGCCGAACCAGGAAGTGCAATTGTGCGTGACTACTTCTTGCATCGGTCTCCGACGAAATACACCACTCCGTTTTGCTTCTACGAGGCTCTAAACATCCTAAAAGGCAAATGGATGTTCCGAAGCCAGCTGTCGGAGGCGGAGTACCAGGCAGCCGCTGCGAAACTCATCACATGGTTTTCGGTGACTACTCGCTATTCGCCCGACATCGAGCTCACCAGCCGAGAGGTCTTGGAACAGGTCCGAGAGATTGCTCGGGCGCATTCCCTTGATTTCTCTGACGCCTTTCAGATCGTGAGCGTCAAACACGGGAGATTCTCCAGGTTGGCGAACGAAAACCAAACGGTTTTGGTGACTGCGGATTTCAGGTTGGCTGAGGCCGCACGCCGCGAGGGCTTGCGAGCATGGGATGTGTTGAACGAGGTGGAGCCGTAGTGCGCTCTAACTGGTCAATCAATACGGACTCCGCCGGTCACCTCCGACGCTAGGCGGCGGCACAGTCGCTACTGCTCCACAGCGTCGCACAACATCCACGGCCGGCGCCTTGGCTATCATCGAACGGCCCCAGGAGCCTTCTGATGCTGCGATGCACCCCCTTCCTACTGTTTGACGGGAATTGCGCAGAAGCGATGACCTTCTATCAGGAGTCCCTCGTCGGCAGTCTCCAGTTGACCAGGCTCGTGGACACGCCGATGAAGGCCCAATTTCCCGTCAGCAAGCATCAACGGATCATCAACGCCCACTTGACGAGCGGAGCCATCGAGATCTCCGCGGCGGACTGGATGGCATCGCCGGCCTTCGACCCGGTGCTCGGCAACATGTCGGCACTGTTCGTCACCGGGGCGAGTGCTGAGGAGCTTCGCCCGGTCTTCGACAAGCTTGCTCGCGGTACGCAGCAGGCGCATTTTCAGGATTTGCACAGCATGCCGTTCGGCGTTTACGGGCAGTTCTACGACCGGTATGGCGTCCAATGGGTGTTCCGCGGCGGGTCTGCGCAGCAGGGTCCGTCGCGGACGACCTGACTTTCCGGGAGAAACAGGATGACTCCGGCCATCTACGGCGCCTTCTTCTTCACCGTGGTCCTGCTGGTCACCACGGCCTACTTCCTGTTCGGCGGGCTGCCCCTGCTGATCCTGAAGCACGACGTCCCGCTCGACGCCCGCTTCATCCGTCGCTTCTTCGAGGTCTATTACAAGGCCCTGTTCTGGGCGGCGGTGGGCGCATCGGCCAGCTATGCGCTCTGGGGACGGGTTGCCCTGGCCGTCGGTGCGGCCGCCATCGCCGTCGTGGCAACGCTGCTGCGGACACGCTTCCTGCCCGTGATGCAGGAACTGGGCGTCAAGATCGAAGCGGCCGAGGGCGAAGCCATTCGACGGTTTCGCCGGATGCACATGGCGGCGCTGCTGATCAATGTTGCACTCCTGGTCGTGCTGGTCTGGGGCACGATCGAGCTGTCGAGGTCGATGATGTGAGTGGCCTGAACACGCGAAGGACTCTCCTGGCAGGCCTGGTCGCCGCCACGCTGCGGCCCCCTGTGCAAGCCCAGGCTGCCCGGCACGAGCCGGAAAGCCGGTGGTACGAGGCGGCAGCGGAGATGAAGCGCCTCGCCGAGTCATGGGGCGACCAGCCGTACGGGGCCGTCCTCGTGCTCGACGGAAAGCTGGTGGGCCTGGGCCCGAGCCGGGTCGTCCGGAACCGGGACCCGGACGCCCATGCCGAGCGGGAAGCGATCCGCGACGCCCGGCAGAAGCTGGGCCGCGAGAGGCTGTCGGGCGCTGTCCTCTACTCGACCTCGCGTCCGTGCAGCCTGTGCGAGGCGGCGGCCGCGCAGGCCGGCGTCAATCGCATGTACGTCGGTCCGTCGCTCACCGATGCGGGTGTGCCGGGGCAGGCACGGTGACGGGTCTGCCGGAAGCCATCGAAGTCGACACCGAGCGCCTCCGGCTGCGGCAGTGGCGGGAATCCGACCGCCTGCCGTTCGCCGCGATGAACGCCGATCCGCAGGTGATGGAGTTCTTCCCCGCGCTGCAATCGCGCCAGGCGAGCGATGCGAGCATCGACGCGTGGCAGGCCCAGTTCGTCGAGCGCGGTTGGAGCAACTGGGCGGTCGAGCGCCTGACGGACGGCGTGTTCATCGGTTTCGTGGGCTTGTCCATCCCCCGGCGCACCTTGCCGTTCTCTCCGTGCGTGGAGGTCGGGTGGCGCCTGGCACGCTCGTATTGGGGTTGCGGCTATGCCACCGAGGGTGGGCGCGCGGCGCTTCGGATGGGCTTCGAGCGGCTGGCGCTGGACGAGATCGTGTCCTTTACCTCCATCGGCAATCTTCGTTCGCGCGCGGTCATGGAGCGCCTGGGCATGCACGACGCTCACGCGGACTTCGAGCATCCGGGCGTTCCCGAGGAGCATCCGTTGCGCCTGCACTGCCTCTATCGGATGACCCGCATGCAGTGGGCTGGCGCAAGGTGAGGCAGGCAACGCGCCTCGCCAAGGTCACGCTGGGGCTTTGTGCGCTCGGTGTGCTGCTGCATGCGTACACCGCCGTGTTCAAGTCGAATGGCGGGACGCCAAGCGCGGGGGGAACGCTGTTTCTGCTGGGTTTGCTTCTCTGGTCCTGCCTGCCTTACGCCCTGTGGGCTGCGGTCGCCGTCGTCCGCCACCAACCCGGTCTTGCCGTCGGCGGCGCCGTCGCAACACTGGCCTTCGACTTCTACATGCACTACAGCGTCTTCGTCGCGCCATCCGGATCGACTGCGGCGCTGGGCCTGTTGTTCGCGCCGCTCTGGAATCTCCTCCTGTTCGGCCCGCTCGGGGCTGCCCTGTCCTGGTCCCTGCTCCGTCTGTTCGGTCAGCCCGCCAGTCAAGGCTCGTAGAGGAAGGGCTGGATGCCGGCCCGCTCGCCCGCTTCCGTCAGGAGGCAGACGCGCAGGTGAACCTGGCAGATGCACTCGGCCTGGGCAACGTTGACCGCCAGCCGGATGGCTTCCACGGAAAGATGGGCCGTGTCGTCATTGGAATGGGCTTTGGTCGGGTCCATTGGCTTCACCTCGATGAATGAAGTCTCGACCACCCCTGTATCGCTTGCCGCGCCGTGCGTGTCGCCTGCGCTGCTATTTGTGTGGGCGTGTTTCCGCCAGGTATCGCGCCCGTAACCCGGCTCGGCGTCCTTCGGACTTGTCGGCTTACGATCCTGGATCCGTGGCCCCGCCGGTCACGGCGACGTGAATCCGCATCGACATCCGAGGGAGTGCGCATGACTGAGTTCGCGATGATGTCCTTCCCCGCCGAGCCCACGGTGGTCGCGCCCGACGGCGCGGACGTGCGGGTGCTGCTGGGGGTTCCGGCAGGGACCATGGCCCACTTCGAACTCGCCGCGGGCAAGACCGCCCGCGCGATCGTTCACCGCACCGTCGACGAAGTCTGG
This sequence comes from Ramlibacter pinisoli, assembly GCF_009758015.1. Taxonomy (NCBI): domain Bacteria; kingdom Pseudomonadati; phylum Pseudomonadota; class Betaproteobacteria; order Burkholderiales; family Comamonadaceae; genus Ramlibacter; species Ramlibacter pinisoli. The sequence continues at coordinate 1,322,994 of NZ_WSEL01000009.1, read as the reverse complement.
TTCATCGTCGCCGGCCGCGGCGAGATGTGGCGCAGGCAAGGGGACCGCGAGGAGACCGTGCCGCTGGACCCCGGCGTCTGTCTCACCATCCCCGTCGGGACGCAGTTCCAGTTCCGGGCATCCGCATCCGTGCGGGTGGCCGCTGTCGCCATGACGATGCCGCCGTGGCCCGGTGCGCAGGAGGCGGTGTTCGTCCGTGGGCCCTGGGAGGCCTCGGACGGTGAGGCTGTGGCGCCGTCCGATGCCGCCTGACGCGTGGATCGCAGCAGGCGGGCGCGCTTGAGATCTCTTCCCATGGGCACGCCTGCCATCCAGCTGCTGGTCGCCGCCTTCCTCCTGGCAGGGTGCGCCGCCACCACGGTGGAAGTGACCGGCGAACGGCTCAAGGAACCGCTGTGCACAGCGGGCGGGGCATCGATCCGTACCGCCATCTACTGGGGCACCCGTTGGCGCGCCGACCAGAAGGAGCCGTTGCTGCGCGAGGCCGCCGCGCTGCATGGAATCGAAGACTTCGCTGCCGGTGCGAAGTGCCTCTCGGACGTGACCATCCATCGCCTCACGCCGGAGCAAGTGACCGCAGCCGATGCGCAGGTCCTGCGCATGGCGGCAACCCTGAATCCCGCGCCTGCCCGTGTCGTCACCGTGGTCGTGCGGGAGCTGGGGCCGCGGCTCGTCATCGGCATCCCCGCCATCGTCGAGGGCGGCACCGAGGTCCTCATCGACGTGGGTGTTCTCGATGCCACGACGTCCCGGTCCCTGGCAACGACACGCACCCTGTGGCGAAACGGTGGCACATTCGTGGTCAAGGGAGTCGGGACGCTCGACCAGGACATGGGGGCGGCATTGCGATCGACGCTGATGCACGAGGCCGGCCAGTGAACGATGCGCCCGACCGCTCCTCTCTCACCAACCGGCAGGCGCCATTCATGACACGGAGATCGACATGACCGCCATCTTCCGCGGCAGGCACACGGCCCAGATCGACGGTTCGTTCGTCGTCTTTATCATCGGCATGCGCATCAACAAGCTGTGGGCGGTGCACAAGTGGCTTCCCGTCGCCACCGCCATGAAGCCGATGGTCGATCACCTGATGGCGCATCGGGAGCTGGGCCTGCTGCATGCCGAGAACTTCGTCTGCTGGCGCGGCGCGGGGCTGGTCCAGTACTGGCGGTCGTTCGAGCAGCTGGAGCGTTTCGCGCGCGATCCGTCGGCCACCCACCTCGATGCCTGGAAGCGGTTCAACAAGGCGGTCGGCGCGGACGGAAGCGTCGGCATCTGGCACGAGACGTTCATGGTCCAGGCCGGACAGTACGAGTGCGTCTACGGGAACATGCCCAAGAGAGGCCTGGCCCTCGCTGGGACGCACACTCCCGTGGTGGGGTCGCGGGAGACAGCCAAGCGGCGCATGGGCCTCCAGGGAGAACCGGCCGTGCCGTCCTACGCGAATCCTCCGGACGCCTAGCGCGCCCCGCGCCGTTCAGGCCTGCAGCGCCGCGCCGGCCTCCAGCAGCCGCCCGATGGCGGCCTCGTCCAGGCCGGCCCAGTCGCGCAGCAGCTCGCGCGTGTGCTGGCCCAGCAGCGGCGCCGGCTCGCGGGCCCGGTCCTGCGCGCCCTCGAAACGGAACGGCAGCTCGTTGTAGCGGTGCCGCCCGGCCTCGGGATGGTCGACCTGGAACAGGAAGCCGGTGGCCAGCAGCTGCGGGTCGGCGAAGGCGTCGCGCCCGCAGCACACCGGCGCGGCGCAGACGCCGTGGCGCTGCAGCAGCGCCGCGGCCGAATGCTTGTCGTGCCCGGAGGTCCAGGCCTCCAGGGCCGCGCGCAGGGCGGTGGCGTTGGCCACGCGCCCGGCCACATCGGCGAAGCGCGGGTCGCGGGCCAGCTCGGGCCGTTCGATGGCGCGGCACAGGGCGAGCCATTCGCTCTCCTCGAACACGCCGATCGCGACCCATTCGTCGTCGCCGGCAGCGCGGTACGCATCGTGCGGCGCGGCCCACGAGAGCGCATTGCCCTGCGGTGCCAGTTCCACGCCGTCCTCGGCCGCCAGCAGCAGGCGCTCGCCGTACCAGTGCAGCAGGCTCTCGCGCTGCGCCAGCTCGATGCGCTGGCCCTCGCCGGTGCGGGCGCGGTGGTGCGCCGCCAGCAGCACGGCCATCGCCCCGTTGAGGGCCCCGATCGGGTCGACGTAGGCCGGCCCGGTGCGCTGCGGCACGCCGTCGCCGTAGCCGGTGAGGACGGTCATGCCGGCCAGCGCCTCCATGGTGGGCCCGACGCCGCGGGTGTCCGCCAGCGGACCGCCCTCGCCGGTGACCACCATCTCCAGCAGGATCACGTCCGGGCGCAGGGCGCGCAGGTCGTCGTAGCCCAGGCGCATGCGCTGCAGCGCGCCGGCCGCGAAGTTGGAGATCACGATGTCGGCGCTGCGCACCATGGCCTCGATGGCCGGCCGGGCTTCGGCGGCCTTCAGGTCCAGCCCGAGCGACCGCTTGCCGAGGTTCTGCGTGTTGAACCAGGCGCTGCGGTTGTACGGGCGCTCGCCCGGCTCGCCGTCGGGGTAGCGCACGCGGTCGTCGCCCTTGACGGCGCCGCGCCAGTTGTCGATGGCGTCCAGCGATTCGATCTTCACCACTTCGGCGCCGAAGGTGCGCAGGATGCGGCCGAGCATGGGCCCGGCCCAGGCCGTGCTGATCTCCAGCACCCGCAGGCCGGCCAGCGGCAGGGCGGCGTCAGGCATGGGAGGCCTGCGGCAGGGGGGCGGGCATGGCGGCGATGCGGCGCGGGGTCCCGCCCATGCGGAACAGCGGCCCCAGCAGCGGCCTGCGCTGCCCGTCCTCTTCCACCGCCTCCAGGAAGCGGCGGGCGGCCACGTGCCCGCAGGCCAGCACGTCCGCCATGGTGTTCACCCGCGAGGCCAGGCCGCGTGCGCCCTGGACGCGGGCGACGAAGTCATCCACGGTCATCTCGCGCACGTGCGGCGCCAGGATGGCATGGGCCTCCTGCCAGTGCCGCACCAGCTGGTGGATGGCGCCGAAGCGCGGGTCGGCCGGCAGGTCCGGCTCGCCCAGAGCGGCGCAGAACGCCGGCCAGCGGTCGCCGCGGCAGTACATGGAGGCCCAGCCGTCGCGGCAGCGGAAGATGTCGCAGGCGCCGGGATACGGCCCGCGGGCCTGCACGGTTCCGTTGTACGAGTACTGGGCGACGATGTTCTGCGACATGGCCATCGCGGTCTCGTGCACGCGGATCTCCAGCAGCTGGCCGCGCCCGCTGCGCAGCCGCACGAGCAGCGCGCCGACGATGGCGCTGACGGCGGCGGCGCCGGCCGAGTAGTAGGCGCGGTGGCCGAAGCCGTACAGCGGCTCGCGGTCGGCGCGGCCGGTGGCATGCATCAGGCCGCTGAGCGCCTGGTGCACCATCTCGCTGCCGCGCCAGTGGGCATAGGGCCCCTGCGGCGCGAAGTCGCGGATCGTGCAGGCGACCAGGCGCGGGTGGCGCTGCAGCCAGGGCGCGAGGTCCTCGGGCGTGTCGGCCAGCAGCACGTCGGCGCCGGCCACCATGGCAGCCAGGGCCACCTGGCCTTCGGGCGTGGCTCGGTCCAGCACCAGCGACCGCTTGCCGCTGTTCAGGTGCCGGAACAGGTAGCGGTCTTCCGGGCCGCGCGGGTGGCGGGTGGCACTGCCGCCCGGCGGCTCCACCAGGACCACGCGCGCACCGTGCTCGGCCAGCACGCGGCCGGCGAACTGGCCGGCCACGCCGGCGGACAGATCCACCACCGCCACGCCGTCGAGTGCCTGCGGCGGATCCTGCGTGCCGGTCATGCCTTGGCTCCGCCGGTCTCCGTGGTGCGCAGCTTGCCGGCGATGAAGTCGGCCATGCCGCGCTCGCGCAGGCCGCCGGTGTCGCGCACGCGCAGCTGGTCGACCTTGGCCTGCACGAAATCGTGGATGTGCGCCATGCCCACCGAGGGCGCGGCGCGGTAGATCTCCTTGATGGCCTGCAGCGCCATGGGGCTCTTGGCGGCCAGCGAGGCGGCCAGCTGCTCCACCTGGGCCTGCAGCTGCTCGTGCGGCACGACGCGCGTCACCAGCCGCTCGCGCAGCGCCGTGGCGGCATCGAAGTTCTCGCCCGTCATGGCGTAGTAGAGCGCCATGCGCGCGCCCATGGCCTCGATGGTCTTGAGGCTGGCGGCGCCGCCGGGCAGGTGGCCCCAGTTGACCTCGGGCAGGCCGAACACCGCCCGTTCACTGGCGACCACGATGTCGCAGGCCAGCGAGACGAGGAAGCCGCCGCCGAAGCAGTGGCCGTTGACCATCGCGATGGTGGGCTTGCCGGCCTGCGCCAGCACGTCCCACATCCAGTGACGGGCCAGTTCCGTGATGCGGGCGCGCTCGTCCGGCCGGTTCTCCAGGTCGCGGAAGTACTCCTTGATGTCGGCGCCGGCGCAGAAGGTGCTGCCGGCGCCGGTGATCACGATCACGCGCACCGCCGGGTCGGCCACGAGCCCGGGCAGGGCGTGCGCCATCTCCTCGTGCATGCGCGGGTTCATGGCGTTGCGCTTCTCGGGGCGCGACAGCGTCACGCGGGCCACGCCCGCGGCGTGCTCGACGAGGATGGTGCGGTAGTCGCTGGCTTGCATGGCGGCGCCGTCAGTTGATCTTGGGCTTGCCGGCCAGCAGCGCGCCGGCCTGGGTGCGCTCCTTGCCCATGAAGGTGCCGAACTGGTCCGGCGTGCTGCCCACCAGCTGGTAGCCGGTCTCGCCCGCGCGCTGCACCATGTCGGGCCGCTTGAGCACCTCGGCCACTTCGCGCGCCAGCTTGTCGCGCAGGGCCTTGGGCGTGCCGGGCGGCGCCACCAGGCCGAACCAGATGCCGCCGACGGCCGGGTTGGGCATGCCGGTCTCGTTCAGCGTCGGCACCGGCACCTTGGGCAGGCGCTTGTCGCCGGTGACGAACAGCATGGTGCCGGCACCGTTGGCCGTCGCCGCCATCACGTTGAGCGAGGTGATGAACATCAGCTGCACGTCGCCCGCCTGGAACGCCAGGGTGGAGTCGGCGGCGCCCTTGTACGGGATGGCCGTCCAGTTCACGCCGTGCTGGCGCATCAGCAGTTCCACGCCCAGGTCCACCGGGTTGGCGGCGCCCAGCGAGATGTAGTTGAGCTTGCCCGGATTGGCGCGCGAGTAGGCGATGAGCTCCGGCAACGTGCGGGCCGGCACGTCCTTCTGCACGGCCAGCGCCAGCGACGCCGTGACGATGTGGGTCACGGGTTCGAAGTCCTTGACCGGGTCGTAGGTCGGCTTGGTCTGCAGGAAGGGCAGCAGCACGAACTGGGTGTTGACCAGGCACACCGTGTAGCCGTCCGGCTTGCCGTTGGCGCAGGCGTTGGTGGCCAGCAGGCCGTTGGCGCCCGGCCGCGCATCCACCGTGAAGCCGTGGCCGGTGCGTTCGGCCAGCCCCTGCCCGATGGCGCGCAGCAGCGCATCGACGCCGCCGCCCACGCCCTGCGAGGAAATGACCTGGATCGGCTTGTTCGGGTAGGTGTCCTGCGCCCGTGCCACCTGGGGCAGGGCGGCGGCGAGCGCCAGCAGGGCGGAGAGCCTGCCGAGTCGGTGGGTCAGTCGCATGGATGTCTCCTGTTGTCGTCGCGAAAAACGGTTCAGCCGGCCGGCGCCAGGCGCAGGGTGCCGGCGTCCACCACGACCTCGCCGCGCGCGGGCACCGTGGTGCGGAAGCGGATGTCGGCGCCGTCGCGCCAGGCCTCGGTGCGCAGCCGGTCCCCCGGAAAGACCGGCCGCGCCATGGTGGCGTGGGCGGCGCGCAGGCGGCCCGCGTGGGCCGAGAGCGACCCGGTGATGCCGCGGATGGCGCACTGCAGCCCGATGGACAGGCTGGCCAGGCCGTGCAGGATGGGGCGGTCGAAGCCGGTGGCACGGGCATGGCCGGGATCGGCGTGCACCGCGTTGTGGTCGCCCAGCGAGAGGCGGTACAGCAGCGCGAGCTGGGGCGGCGTCTCGATGTCGATGGTGGCGTCGGGCGCCCGCGCGGGCAGCGCCGTGCGGGTCAGGCCCCCTTCGGCACGGCCGCCGAAGCCGCCGGCCCCGCGCACGAACAGCCAGGTGTCCACCACCGCCAGCAGCGCGCCGTTCTCGTCCAGCACCTCGCGGCGTGCACACACCAGCGCGCCCCGGCCGGGGCCCTTGTCGACGACGTCGGCGAAGAAGCTGCGCGTGCGCCCGCTGCCCGACAGGTCGAGCGGCCGGTAGAGCGTGATCCCCGCCTGGCCGACCACGACCTGGTCGCCATCGAGGCCGAGCCGCGGATCGCGCGAGCGCGGGTCGCGCACCAGGTCCACCCAGCCCAGCACGATCGGGAAGGTGGGCAGCACCAGCAGCGGCTGCGGCAGGTCCTCGTAGGCGAAGCGCAGCTGGTCCAGGTCGAGCGGATCGGTCCCGAGCCCGGTGCCCAGCGCGTGCAGCATCACGTCGCGCGGTCCGTAGCGGTAAGGCACCTCCAGCGGCGGGTGCGCGAGGAGGGCAGCCGGATCGATCATGCGCAGGCCTTCCCGTCGTCGCCGTCCCGCAGCCGGACACTCGCGAAATTCCAGTCAGCAATCCGGTGCGCCGGCGGCACCCGCACCATCGTCTCGACGCCGGCGAGGCGGCGCAGCGGGGGAGGGGCCAAAGCCAGCAGCGGTGCGTGGTGCACGGGGCGATGGTGGTGCCGCCGGGGAGCGGCATCAACCCATTTGCCGGCAGAACCATTGTGATAGAAATGTCAGCAATGATCCTCGATTCGCTGCACCTGATGGGCGTGTTCGCCCGCGTCGCGGAGACGCGCAGCTTCACCCGGGCCGCCGCCCGGCTGGGCATCACGCCGTCGGCCGCCAGCAAGGCGATCGCCCGCCTGGAGGACAAGCTGGGCGTCCGCCTGATCGTGCGCACCACGCGCCACGTGCGGCTGACCGAGGAAGGCGAGCTGTTGCTGGAGACGTGCCGCCGGGTGCTGGCCGAAATGGAGAGCACCGAGGCCCAGCTCTCGCGCCGGGTGGGCGAGGTGTCGGGCCGGCTGCGCCTGCATTCCACGCTCGGGTTCGGCCGCTGCGTGGTCGTCCCGCTGCTGACCGAATTCGCCCGCAAGTGGCCCACGCTCGCCATCGACATGGACCTGAGCGAGCGCGACGTCGACCTGCAGCAGGAACCGTTCGACGTCTCGATCCGCTTCGGCCAGTTGCCCGACAGCACGCTGGTGGCACGGCCGTTGGGCTGCATGCGATTCGTCACCGTCGCGTCCCCCGCGTACCTGCAGCGCCGCGGCACCCCCGCCGAGCCCGACGACCTGGCGCGGCACGACTGCCTGGGGTACTTCCAGCCCCGCACGCTGCGCTACCGCGACTGGGAGTACAGCGGTGCCCACACACAGCACACGCCCAGCGCCCACCTGAACTTCAACAACGCCCAGGCGTTGCTGGAAGCCGCGATCGACGGCGTCGGCATCGTCTACGTGCCCCGCATCATGGCCTGGGACGCACTCCACGACGGCCGCCTGCAGCCGCTGCTGGAACCCTGGGCGACCGAGGGCTGGCCGGTCTCGCTCGTCTACGCGGAGCGGCGCTACCAGTCGACGCGTGTGAGGACGCTGGTGGATTTTTTGCTGGAGCGGATTCCGGCGGATCTGCGCTGGCGCGGGGATTCGGGGGAGGTCGCGGAGGCGGGGGCGAAGGGCGGTCGGGCAGGCCTGCAGTCGCCCTGACGAAGGAGCGTCCCGTGTCCGCCGGTGCAACTCGCGTCGCAATGCCCTGCCCCGCACAAGGTAGCGCAAGCTGTGCTCGCTAGCCTTTTGTTGCACCCGATGAACTGCCCGAACCGTCGAGCTCCAGCACCGCTGCCGAGCTAGCTCCCCCCTCGCCGAGGAGGGGGTCCTAAGGGTTGTCACCTAGAACAATCCCTTCATGACCACGCCCCTCGACTACTCCTTCGCCACGCTGCCTGCCCACGCCGGCCGGGATTTCGGACTCTCTCGTGCCATGCGCGTCACCCAGTCGCGCATCAACCTGTTTGCCGAATGCAGCGGCGACGACCAGTGGATCCACGTGGATGAGGAGCGTGCCGCCAAGAGTCCCATCGGCCACACCATCGCCCACGGCCTGCTGCTGCTGTCGTTGACCACGAAGGCGCAGTACGACGTCGGCGTCTTTCCGCAGGATGCGGCGCAGATCCTGAACTACGGCCTCGACAAGGTGCGGTTCCTGGCACCGGTGCCGGCCGGCTCGTCGGTGGTGATGCGCGTCGAACTCGCCGAGGTCCAGGCCAAGGGACCCGGCCGCATGCTGGTCCGTTGCCGCAACACCGCCTATTGCGAGGGCGATCTTGACCGGCCCGTCATGGTCGCCGAGTCTCTCGCCATGCTGATGGCCTGATCGAGAAGGACCTTCGAGATGAACAACCTCTTCAATGCGCCCGACGAGTACGTGCAGGGCTTCTTCAAGTCCGGGCGGGCCATGGTCCAGGCCTACACGGGTCTGTGGTCGGCTGCCAAGCCGCCCACGCAGGAGACGGCGGTGGAACTCGCGCGCGTCTCGGGCACTTACTGGGAGCGGCAGGCCACGCTGTGGACCCGCTCGCTGGCGGCCGGCGCCGGCAATGAGGTGCCGACCGTGGTCGACGCCGAGCGCGGCGACCGGCGCTTCCATGGCGAGCTGTGGAGCAAGAACCCCTGGTTCAACCTGCTCAAGCAGAACTACCTGCTGAATTCCCAGCTGCTGGATGGCGTGGTCGAGGCCGCCGACGCGCAGCCGCGCGAGAAGCACAAGCTGCGATTCTTCTCGCGCCAGATCGCCGACGCCCTGAGCCCGGCGAACTTCGCCACCACGAACCCGGACGCCCTCTTCGGCGCGCTGGAGTCCAAGGGCGAGAGCATGCAGGCCGGCCTGTCCAACCTGATGGAGGACCTGCGCCGCGGACGCATCTCCATCACCGACGAGAGCGCCTTCGAGGTCGGCACCAACGTGGCCACCTCCGGGGGCTCGGTGATCTTCGAGAACGAGCTGATGCAGGTGATCCAGTACGCGCCCCTGACCGACAAGGTCGCGTCGCGCCCGCTGCTGATCGTGCCGCCCTGCATCAACAAGTTCTACATCCTCGACCTGCAGCCGGAGAACTCGTTCGTGCGCCACGCCTGCGAACAGGGCATGACGGTGTTCCTGGTGTCCTGGTGCAATCCCGACGCGAGCCTCGGCCACGTGACCTGGGACGACTACGTCGAAAGCGGCGTGATGAAGGCCATCGAGGTGGCGCACAAGGTCAGCAAGGCAGACCAGGTCAACACGCTGGGCTGGTGCGTGGGCGGAACCCTGCTGTCTTCGACCCTCGCCCTGCTGCGCGCCCGCGGCGACGAGAGCGTGGCCAGCCTGACCCTGCTGACCACCATGCTCGACTTCGAGGAGCCCGGTGACCTCGGCGTCTTCGTCGACGAAGCCGGCGTGCTGCAGCGTGAGCTGACGCTGGGCCAGGGCGGCATCTACCGCGGCGCCGAGCTGGGGTTCGTGTTCCAGGCATTGCGCGCCAACGACCTCATCTGGCCCTACGTCGTCAACAATTACCTCAAGGGCAAGACGCCGGCGGCCTTCGACCTGCTGTACTGGAACGCCGACGGGACCAACCTGCCCGGGCCGATGTACGCCTGGTACCTGCGCAACATGTACCTGGAAAACAACCTGCGCGTGCCGGGCCGCCTGTCGATCTGCGGGGAGCCGGTCGACCTCGGCCAGGTCGACGTGCCGACCTACATCCTGGCCACGCAGGAAGACCACATCGTGCCCTGGCGCTCGGCCTACCGCACCACCGGGCTGACCGGGGGCAAGACCGAGTTCGTGCTGGGCGCCAGCGGCCACATCGCCGGCGTCATCAACCCGGCATCGAAGAACAAGCGCAGCTACTGGGCCGGTGGCAAGCAGGGCGCGGACGCCGACGAGTGGCTGGCCAGCGCCGAGTCGACGCCGGGCAGCTGGTGGACCCACTGGGCGAAATGGCTCAAGCCGCAGGCGGGCAAGATGGTCCCGGCGCGCAAGAAGCTGGGCAATGCCACCTTCCAGCCGATCGAGCCCGCGCCGGGCCGCTACGTGAAGGTGCGCGCCGACTGAGGCAACGGGCGGCCAGCCCGGCCGTCAGGAGGCGGGTGCGCTCTCCTGGACGCACTTCTTCACGTTGCTGGTCTTGGCGGCGCCGGCCAGCTTCTTCTCGTCCGCTGCGATCTCGCACTTCGCTTTCGCGTCGGCCTCGCACTTGGTGACGAAGGATTTCTGGGCGGCGCCGGCCAGCTTCTTCTCCTTGGCGGCGGTCATGCAGGCGGAATCGGCCGCCTGCGACGCGAACGCGAACGTGACCAGCCCCAGAGCAACGAGCGTCTTCATGGGAATCTCCCGCAGATGGATGAGGGGCATTCTTGCACCCGCCCGGCCAGCGGCCGCGTCAGACAACGCCGAGATGCAGGTCGCCGCAGTAGAGCATCAGGTTTCCGTCCGGAGGGCTGGACCACACGGTCAGCGCATGCGGGCTTGTCTTCAACGTGTCGGCGTTGAGGTTGATCGTGTTGCGCACGGTCCAGAGGCCGGCCGTCTCGCGATAGCCCAGCACGCGGCGCGGAGGCTCCGACGCGCGCTGGCCGAGGTTGGCACACGAGCCCTGGTGGACGTAGGTGTAGAGGTGTTGGGGCCGCGTCAATCCGTTGACCGGCGCGATCCAGACCACCACATCCGTTCCCTCGGGGCGGAACACCAGGTCCGCGTGGCCCAGGCGGGTGGCATGGGGCGCGATGCCCTGCAGATCCACGCGCGCCGGCGGCGCCGGTCCGGCCGGTGTCTCGGCCGGATGGGCGGACAGCGCGGCCGTGATGGCCAGCAGCCCGGTGGTCCATTGCATGGCGCGGTTCATGGTGACCTCCTGAAGGCACGCCCATCTTCGGACGGACGGCAAGTCCATGCGATGGCCGCGGGTCGCGAGCACCACGCCAGCTCGACCTTGGCGTGCAGCGAGGGGGGAACCGCTGCTGCGGGATGGAACTGCGCAACCTTCTCCGGGGTCGAAGACGATCCGCAAGGAGAGCCCTATGCGCACCGAGCGAATCGTCCTGGTCGGCCTGGGCCTGCTGATGGCAGGTGTGCTGGCGCATGCCGGCGAGGTCTCCGTCACCTTCTTCGAGCCCGAGAAGTCCACGGATGGGAGCTCGATCACCCCTTACGCGACCCAGAAGAGCCGTGCCGAGGTGCAGCGCGAACTCGAGCGCCACCTGCAGCGCCTGGGCCGGCGCCATCTGGCGGCCGATGAATCGCTGGCGGTCGAGGTGGGCGACGTCGACCTGGCGGGCCGGTACGAGCCGTTCCGCTTCCGCGGTAGCGTGCGCGTCGTGCGCGACATCACGTGGCCGCGCATGGGGGTGCGCTACACGCTGAGCCGCGCAGGCCAGGTCGTGGCCACGGGCCAAGAGCAGGTCTCCGACATGAACTACCTGTGGACGGGCCAGCGCTATTCGGGGACGGACCCGTTCCGCTACGAAAAGGCGATGCTGGACGACTGGTTCGAGAAGCGCTTCGCCGCCAAGCCCTGACCCATCACCCCTTCAGGCCGCCAGGAGTGACTGCGCCACGCCGCGTGCGCGCGTGACCAGCTGCGCGTTCAGGCGGCTGTGGGGGCGCAGGTGCACGCGCTCCCTGGACAGCTCCCGCGACAGGTCGGCCTGGCCGCTGCGCAGCGCCGATTCGAGCAGGGTCAGGTGCAGCAGGTCGCACTGCGCGTGGCTGCCTCCGCAGCGCTCGGTGAGGCGGCGATGCCTCAACAGCCGGTCGGCCGCGCCGTTGTAGTCGCCCCGGCCGAAGCGGATGAGCGCCGCGCACACGGGCAGGGCCGCCTGGTACACGGCCCGACCCAGGTCGCGCGTGCGCGTCGCGCTGGCCCGCAGCTGGGTCATGAGCGTGGCAGCGCTGCCGGGCCGGTGCGCTCCCACGAACGCGAGCATGGCGTGCGTATCGTTGAACGGCCTCAGGCCGTCGAGCGGCCGTGCCGTCCAGGCGTCCGCAACGGTCTGCCAGCGGCCTGCCGTGTCGATCCCCAGCAGTTGCAGGCGCCAGAGCAGGGAGGAGGCATCGACCAGGGTCGCGGCGTCGGCATCGGGGTTGGCGCGGATGCGCCCATCCAGGATGGAGAGCGCCATGCCCACGTCGCCGAGGTCGAGGTGGAACAGCGCCAGGTGCCACCACAGGTGGATGGCATAGCTGCTCACGGTCCACTGCGCGGCGGTCTGCTTGAGCCACGCGATGCCGTCGGCGGCCCGGCCCTGCATCTCGAACGCATGCGCCACGGCGTGGATGGCCGCCGCGTTGCCGGGCGTGCAAGCCAGTGCGGACCGGCCCACCTGTTCGGCGCGCACCGCGTCCCCCATCTCGGCCAGGCCGAAGGCGTACATGCCGAGCACGTGACCGTAGCCGGGCATGTCGGGGTTCCAGTGCGGCAGCACCGCCGCGACCCGGCTGCGCAGGGATTCGGTCCGGCCCCACTGGAGATCGCCGAACTGTGCGACGCGCAGCGCGAGGGTGTCGTCGGGGTGGTCCGCGACGATGGCGCCATAGGCGTCCAGCGCACCGCGAAGGTCCCGGGCCAGCCACGCGGCGGCGGCGTCGAAGTGGCGCCGGGCCCGCGCATCGGCATTGCGCACCGTCCGGCCGGCGCGCAACGCCCGGGCGAGGTCGGCCATCGCACCGTCCCGCGCCGCCATCACGAGCAATGCCCAGCGCAGGCAGTGGCCGCCGGCGAACGACGGGTGGTCCTGCACCAGTGCATCCGCTGCCGCCATGGCATCGCCATGGCCGGTGTGGAGCATGGCCAGCGCGGCCTGGAAGCGATCGCCTGCCGACGAGGTGCCAGCAGGTCGGCTGGTCGCGCCGGAAGGCAGTCGCCCGATGGCGCGCCCAGGCAAGCCTTGCTGCAGGGAAGGGGAGAGCGGGTGCGTCACGGTGTTCTCCTTTCGCCTGCCAATCTGCCGCAGCGATGTCGCCGCGCCATGTCAGGCACCGCTTGCTGCGTATCGCTCGTGTATCCGCGCCGGGGCGGGGGCTGGAGACATGGCTGGGGCCGGAACAGGGAGGGGCCGGCTGCGGCGGGCGCGTCCCCTGTGAGCCCAAGGTCCACTGGCGCCGGCCAGCAGCAGCAGGACAATGAACCAGCGCCATTGCGCGAGGCCGAGAGATGCGGCACATGGATCGTCTTGCTTCCGCCCAGTTCGGGGCCCCCGCCCGGTCCGCCCATCCGGCGGGCGCCGTTGCTGCGCCTGCGTCGATTGCCCGTGCGCGGTGGATCAGGAGTCCCACCTGGGACCTCGTCTGGGTGCTGAACGCACTGTGGCTGGCACCCCTGGTCCTGCTGCTGGAGCGCGCCTACGGCGACGCCCGCAACAGTCCCCTGGACTGGCTGTTCTTCGTCCTCGCCGTGCCCCTGTGGTTCGGCCACCGGATCTCGTCCGCCTGGCTGGCCTACACCACGCCGGGCTACCGCCCCCTGCTCAGGTCCCAGCGCCGGCGCTTCGTCGCCTTGCCGCTGGCGATCGCACTCGCGTGTTTCGGGGTCCTGCTCGCACCCGACAGCGTGCTGCCGGTGCCGCTGGAGCAGCGCGTGGTCTGCCTCGCCGTCCTCGACTACCTGCTGGTGAGCCACCATTTCGCCGCGCAGCATGTCGGCCTGCTCAGCCTTTACCGCGGCCGCGCGGGTCGCCCCTCGGATGCCACCACGCGACGGCTGGACCGCTGGTTCGCGCTGGTCGTGGGCGGCGGCTTTGTCGTCCTGGCCAATGCCCTCGCGGGATCGATCGCGTTCCAGGATCGCTGGATCGATCCGCTGCTCGGCGAGGCGCTGTCGCAGACGGTGGTGCAAGCCCTGGCCACGGGCAGCCTGGTCCTCGTCCTGACCCTCACCGCGCTGATGCTGGCCGTCGAACTGCGTTCACCGCAGCCGTCGGTGCCGCGCGTGGCCTACGTCGTCAGCGTCGCCACGATGGTCCTGCTCGGCTTCCTCCATCCCTTCCTGTTCCTCGTGCTCTGGAGCGTGCAGCACTGGAGCGCGGCCATGGGCCTCACCTCCCTGGCGGCTTCCGGCGGCGCCCAGGAGACCGGCGCGCACTGGCAGCGCTGGCTGGCGCCCGTGAACCGGCACGGCTGGTCCGTCCTGCTCGTGCTCGCCGCGCTCTCTGCCCTGCTGTTGCCGCTGCTGGAGGTGGAGGCGGTGGGCGATGACTACGTGGTCGCCGATCGCCTCTTCGGCGAAGCCGCCCTGTGGCTGCGGGCCTCGCCGCTGGTTCCGGCGCTGCTCGCGCTGGGGTTCGCGACCAGCTTCATCCACTATGTCCTGGATCGCGCGGCCTTCCGGTTCTCGTCGCCGGAGGTGAGGCAGGCTGCGCGCGGCTTGCTGGAGCGGCAGGGCGAGGCGCACTGATCGACTTCCGCGCCCCCTGGCACGGGTGGCGCGTGACTTCGAGCGCGCACGTTCACGCCAGCCGCCCAGGCGCGGGCCCAGCGGAGAGGCTGCCTTCGGCCTCTTTCCCCTCCAGTCCTGTCGCCTGCCGCGGGAGCTCTTCGGACAGCCAAAAAACCATGGATACCGCAGTTCGCTCTGTGGATAAAGCCTCGGAAACGCATCTCGTGGTGGTACTATGAAATCTCAAAAGACCAAACCACATGAGATCCGCCGCCCCCGCCGCCTGCGATTGCCACGTGCACGTGTTCGATCCCGCGCGCTTCCCGTATGCCGCCCAGCGGGCCTACACGCCCGCGGCGGCCACCGTCGAGGACTTGCAGGCGCTGCATGCACGGATGGGGATGGCCCGGACCGTCCTGGTCCAGCCCAGCGTCTACGGCACGGACAACAGCTGCCTGCTGGCTGCCCTGCATCAGCTGGGATTGGGCCGGGCCCGCGGTATCGCCGTGGTGGACCCCGCGACGGTGAGCGACCTGGAGCTCTGGGACCTGCATGAAGCGGGCGTGCGCGGCATCCGGCTGAACCTGCACGTCCAGGGACGGGGGATGGGCGCTGCGAAGCAGCAGTTGGCCGGCGCGCGCCGGGTCCTGAAGATGCCGGGCTGGTCGCTGCAGGTTCATGCGTGCCTGGACGTGGTCACGTGCCTGCTGGACGACATGCAGCGCCTCGAGAAGCCCGTCGTCCTCGACCACTACGCGGGCGGGCTGGCACCCGAACCGGACAGCGACGTCGCGCTCGGTCGCTTACTGGCCGCGATGCGCAACGCTCCCCTGTACGTCAAGTTGTCTGCGCCGTACCGGCTGTGGCCGGGGCAGCCCGTGCAAGACCTGGCGCGCACGTTCTACGGCGCCGGCCCGGATCGGGTCCTCTGGGGATCCGATTGGCCGCACACCGGCGGCTCCGGCGGTTCGGGCCGCACCCCCGGAACGCTCGAACCCTTCCGGGCGGTCGACAACCAGGAGGTCCTGCAAACGCTGCTCGGCTGCTTGCCGGACGCCGCCGCCCGCCACCGCCTGCTGGTCGACAACCCGGCAGCCCTCTACGGCTTCGACCGCTAGGTCGAGGCGCTTCCCCCTCCACGCACACAGAAGGAGACCGATGATCACGTCCACCAACCCCGCCACCGGGGAAGTGATTGCCACGTTCGATGCGCACGACCAGCGCCAGGTCGATGCCGCATTGCAGGGCGCCTGGACGGCGCAGAAGGCCTGGCGCCGCACGACGCTGGAGGAACGCTCCGCGCTGCTGCGCCGCGTGGCGGCCGTGCTGCGCGACCGCAAGCCGCAGCTCGCCCGCCTCATCACCCTCGAGATGGGCAAGCCGATCGTCGAGTCCGAGGCGGAGATCGAGAAGAGCGCCTGGAATTGCGAGTACTACGCGGATCACGCGTCGGCGGTCCTGGGCGACGAAGTGGTGCCCAGCGGGGCCACCGAAAGCCGGGTGGTCTACGACCCGCTGGGCGTCGTGCTGGCCATCATGCCCTGGAACTATCCGGTGTGGCAGGTCCTGCGCTTCGCCGCGCCCGCCCTGGCGGCCGGCAACGGCATCGTGCTGAAGCACGCCAACAACGTGCCGCAGTGCGCGCTGGAGCTGGAGAAGATCTTCAGTGAGGCTGGCACGCCGGCCGGCCTGTTCGCCACGGTCCTGGTCGAGGCTTCGCAGGTGAAGTCGCTCATCGAGGACCCCCGCATCGCCGCGCTCACGCTGACCGGATCGACGCCGGTGGGCAAGCTGGTGGCGAGCCAGGCCGGTGCGGTGCTGAAAAAGCAGGTCCTCGAGCTGGGCGGCTCCGACCCCTTCATCGTGCTCGCCGACGCCGACCTGGAGAGTGCCGCCAGGACGGCCGTGAAGGCGCGCTTCATCAACGTGGGCCAGAGTTGCATCAACGGCAAGCGCTTCATCGTGGAAGCTGCCGTGGCCGACCGCTTCACCGAACTGTTCGTGCAGCACGCGAGCGCGCTGAAGATCGGGGATCCCCTGCAGCGCGACGTGGCGATCGGGCCGATGGCGCGCGCCAACCTGCGCGACGAACTCCATTCCCAGGTCGAGCGCACGGTGCGCCAGGGCGCGAAGTTGCTGCTGGGCGGCCGCTTCTGCGACGGCCCCGGCTTCTTCTACCAGCCGACCGTCCTCGACCATGTCGCGCCGGACATGGTGGCCGCCTGCGAAGAGACCTTCGGCCCCGCGGCGGCAATCCTGCGTGTCCAGGACGCGGAGCAGGCGATCGAAGTGGCCAACGCCCCCGACTACGGCCTGGGCGCGGCGCTGTGGACCAGTGACCTCCAGCGCGCCCATGCGCTGTCCCGCCGTATCGAGGCTGGCGCCGTCTTCATCAACGGCATGGTCGCTTCCGACCCGCGCCTGCCCTTCGGCGGCATCAAGCAGTCCGGCTACGGCCGCGAGCTGGGCGTCCACGGCGCCCGCGAATTCACCAACGTCAAGACCGTGTGGGTCGGCCCCGCGCGCTGAACAACCCGAGGAACACTCCCATGACCATCCGCACCCCCTCCAACGCAGCGCTGCTCAAGCCCGAGGAACTGCCCCGGCACGAACGCGGCGGCGGCGCCAGCACCACGCCGCTGGTCACGCCCAGCGTCGGCACCAGCAGCTTCATCACCGGCTACACCACCTTCGAGGGCGGCGCCGTCATCCCCTTCCACAGCCACAACGTGCAGGAGAGCGTGGTGCTGATGGAAGGCCGCGCGGTGATGGACATCGACGACCTGCACTACGAGCTCAAGGCGCACGACGTGACCTTCATCCCTCCCAACGTGCCGCACCGCTTCCGCAACCTGTCCCCCACCGAGCCGATGAAGATCCTCTGGATCTACGCCGCGCCCGACGCCACCCGCACGCTCACCGAGAGCGGTGCCACCAACTACGTCTCCGCCGAACACGGCAAGAAAGCCTGAAGGATGTCTTCCATGAAATTCCTCGTCCTCCCCGGCGACGGCATCGGCC
Organism: Ramlibacter pinisoli; assembly: GCF_009758015.1. NCBI lineage: Bacteria > Pseudomonadati > Pseudomonadota > Betaproteobacteria > Burkholderiales > Comamonadaceae > Ramlibacter > Ramlibacter pinisoli. The sequence continues at coordinate 1,305,523 of NZ_WSEL01000009.1, read as the reverse complement.
CTGAGATCGTCGCCTCCGCCGTCGAAGTCCTGCAGGCGGCCGATCGCCGCTTCCACCTCGGCATCCACCTCGACTACGAGGACGTCGGCTTTGCCAGCCTGAAGAAGCACGGCACCACGCTGCGGGAAGACGTGCTGCAGAAGGCGCGCGGCTACGACGGCATCATCCTGGGCACCCAGTCGCATGCCGACTACCCGGCGCCGGAGAAGGGTGGCCGCAACATCTCGGCGGCATTCCGCGTCCAGTTGGACCTGTACGCGAACGTGCGACCCGCACGGACGCGTGAGTACCTGCCGTCCAACATGAAGGCCGGCAAGAGCATGGACCTGGTCATCATGCGCGAGGCCACCGAGGGCTTCTATCCGGATCGCAACATGGCGCGCGGCTGGGGCGAGATGATGCCCGACGCCGACACGGCGCTGTCGGTGCGCAAGATCACGCGCAAGTGCAGCGAGCGCATCGCCCGCCGTGCCTTCGAATTGGCCATGACGCGGCGCAAGAAGGTCACCGCCATCCACAAGGCCAACAGCTTCCACATGACGGACGGCCTGTTCCTGGAGTGCGCCCGCAAGGTCGCCAGGGAGTTCCCGGAAGTCGCCTTCGACGACCTGCTGGTCGACGCCTCCACCGCCTACCTGGTGCGCAGTCCGGAGCGCTTCGATGTCCTGGTGGCCGAGAACTTCTACGGCGACATCCTGTCGGACCTCGCCAGCGAACTGTCGGGCAGCCTCGGCCTGGCCGGCTCCGTGATGGCGGGTGACGAACTGTGCTGCGCCCAGGCCCAGCACGGCTCCGCCCCCGACATCGAGAACCAGGACAAGGCCAACCCGACGTCCATGATCCTGTCGGTCGCCATGCTGGTCGAGTGGCTGGGCGACAAGCGCAAGAACGATGGCCTGCGCAGCGCCGGCCGGGCCATGCACGCCGCGGTGGAGCAGGTGCTCGCCAACGCCGACACGCGAACCCCCGACATCGGCGGGCGCATCGGCACCAAGGCCTTCAGCCAGGCCGTCGTGGCCGCACTCGCAGCCTGAAGGAGGCGCCATGAACTTCCTGCAAGCCGCCGTGCTCGCGGCGGGTGTCGCTGCGGCCGCCCTTCCTGCCGTCGCCGCGGGGCCGGGCGGCTATCCCAGCCGTCCCGTGACCATCGTCGTGCCGTTCGCGCCGGGTGGCGGGAGCGACAACATCGCCCGCCTGCTGGCCACCCGCCTGGGCGAGCGGACCAAGGGCACCTTCATCATCGAGAACAAGCCGGGCGCCGGCACGAACATCGGCAACGAGGCCGTGAGCCGGGCCAGCCCCGACGGCCAGACCCTGCTCTTCGGGCAGGTGACGCTCTCGATCAACCCGGCCGTCTACAAGGGCCTGCGCTACAACGTCCAGAAGGACTTCACGCCCATCGCCCAGTTCGCCACCTCGCCGACGGTGCTGGTGGTGACCAATGCGATGCCTGCGAAGACCGTGCAGGAATTCGTCGCGTATGCCAAGGCCAACCCTGGCAAGGTCAACTTCGGCTCGGGCGGCGCCGGCACCTCGGTGCACCTGGCCGGCGAACTCTTCGCGTCGCTCACGGGCACGCAGATGGTCCACATCGCCTACAAGGGCAGCGCGCCGGCCGTCACCGACCTAATCGGGGGGCAGATCCAGGCCATCTTCGACACCGCGCCATCCGCACTGCCGCACATCGCGGGCGGCAAGGTGCGTGCGCTGGCGGTCACGGGGCCGCGGCGCCTCGCCGAACTGCCGAACGTGCCCACCTTCGCCGAGGCAGGGGTGCCGGGCTTCGATGCGCCTGCCTGGTACGGCCTGCTGGCGCCGGTGAAGACGCCGTCCGCCATCGTCCAGTACCTGAACGCAGAGATCCAGGACATCCTGAAGGAGCCGGCCACGCAGCAGCGCCTCGCCCAACTCGGCTCGTCGCCGGCGCCCGGTTCGGCCGACGCCTTCGGCACCTTCATCCGCACCGAGTCCGAGCGCTGGAGCAGCGTGGTGCGCAGCGCCAACGTCACCCTCGAATAACTCGTCCAACCAAGGAGACACCATGCACAAGAGGCAATCCCTGAAACTCATCGCGGGGGCCGTGTTCGCGGCCGCTGCCGGCTACGCCGCCGCCCAGGGCGCGGCAGCGCCGTTCCCGTCCAAGACCATCACCATGGTGGTGCCCTACGCGCCCGGCGGCAGTTCCGACACGCGCGCGCGCCAGGTCGCCGCCAAGATGGGCGCGATCCTCGGCCAGTCCGTGATCGTCGAGAACAAGCCCGGTGCGGCCGGCAACATCGGCACCGACGCCATTGCCAAGGCGACGCCGGACGGGCACGTCATCGGCATCGGCAACCTGGCGCCGCTGACGGTCAACAGGTCGATGATGCCGAAGATGCCCTTCGACCCCGCCACCGACCTGGTGCCGATCGGGCTGATCGAGAAGGGGCCGCTCGTGCTGATGGTGAGTGCGGACAAGTCGCCGTTCAAGAGCTTTGCGGACCTTGCTGCCCAGGCGAAGAGCAAGCCCGGCACGCTCAGCTATGCATCGGCCGGCAACGGTGGCGCGTTCCACCTGGCCGGGGAGTTGCTGGAGGACGCAATCGGTGCCCCGATGGTCCACGTCCCGTACCGCGGCGGTGGCCCGGCGACGACCGACCTGATCGCGGGCACGGTGGGCTTCATGTTCGACATGGTGCCGGCGTCCTTGCCCTACACCAAGGCCACGCCGCCGAAGGCGCGGGCCCTGGCCGTCGCCGCCGACAAGCGCCTGCCCCAGTACCCGGACGTCCCGACGTTCGCCGAACTCGGGATCAGGAATTTCGAGGTCTCGAACTGGTTCGGGCTGGTCGCGCCGAAGGGAACGCCGGCTCCCGTGATCGCCAAGCTGAACGATGCGCTCAACCGGGCGCTGAAGGATCCCGAGATCGCCGAGCGCATCACCTCGCAAGGCAACATCCTCGGCGGCGGCACCCCGGAGCAGTTCGGCCAGTTCATCGTGGCCGAGCGGGCCCGGTGGAGCAAGATCATCCAGGACAAGAAGATCCAGGCCGACTGACAGTGGCCGTGCCAGGCGGCGTGCGATCATCCGACCGTCCTTCCAGCAAGCTCCCCTGAGACCCAAGCGATTCCGTGCAGGAAACCCGACGTTCCACCCGTGGCCTGGGCGAGCAGCTCGCCGGCAAGGTCGAGCACATGATTGCCGAGGAGTCGCTCGACGTCGGGGCCCCCCTGGTGGAACGTGCGCTCGCCGAGCGCTTCATGGTCTCCCGCTCGCCCGTGCGGGAGGCGCTGCGCCTGCTCGCCGAGCGCGGCACGGTGGGACTGAGGCCCGAGGGCGGCTATGTGGTCCTCAAGAAGCCGAAGGTGTCGCCGTTCGCGGGAACCTTCGAGAGCGAGCCGCTGGAAGAGCGGATCTACCTGCAGATCGGCGAGGATCGTCTCTCGTCGGTCTTGCCCGAGCGGGTGTCCGAGAGCGACCTGATGCGCCGCTACGCCGTCACCAAGGCGCAGCTTGGCGCCATCCTCCGCCGGATCGCCAAGGAGGGCTGGATCGAACGCCTGCCGGGACACGGATGGCAATTCCTGCCGATCCTGACCTCGGGCGAGACCTACGACCAGGCCTACCGCTTCCGCATCCTGATCGAGTCCGCGGCGCTGCAGGAGCCGGGCTTCAAGGTGGACGAAGCGGCCCTGCGCAAGTGCCTGGCGGAACAGCAGGCACTCATCGACGGGGCGGTGGAATGGGCGTCGCCTGCGCAGCTGTTCGACGCCAACACCCGCCTGCACGAGACGATCGCCAACTTCTCGGGCAACGTGTTCATCGTCGAGTCCCTGCAGCGGATCAACCGGCTGCGGCGGTTGATGGAGTACCGCAAGGCGGTGAACCGGGAAGCGGCAGCCAGGCGCTGCCGTGAACACAAGACGCTCATCGAGCTGTTGCTGTCCGGCCAGCGCGAAGCCGCTGCCGACTTCATCCGGCTCCACCTGCGGGATGCGGCGCGCGAAAAGGCGATGAGCAAGAGCTCGGCGCTGGACGACTAGGTCACGGGCAGCGGGCCCGGCCGCCTACAGTTCGCTTGCGTCCTTGAGGATCCGGGCCTTCATCACCAGGCGCAGGGCCGCCGGGCGGCTGGCGGCCCGCTGCAGGTAGGCGTCCAGGTCGTCCGCCGACCAGCTCGCGTAGCTGCCTTCCGGACCGCTGGAATCGAGTTCCTGTCCCCAGGCCGAGCGTCCCCACTCGCGCAGCGCGCTGAAGCCCGCGTCCGTGCTGTCGTCCGGGGCGGCGCTGTAGTCCACCCGGCGCAGTTCGCCGTCGGCGAAGAAGTAGGTCGGCGTCAGCGCGACGCCGGCGACCAGGACCGCCGGAGCGGACCATCCACCTACCAGGCGGCCAGCGAGCCGGACCGCATGCGGCAGGGGCCGCAACTGCGGGACGGCCTGCCGCAGCTGCGCCAGGGACATGCCGAGTTGCCCGGCGCCGGGCAATGCCGGCGGGTTGGCGGCGTGAGCCCCCGAGGCCAGGCAGGCGGCAGCGGCCACCACGAGCGCGCCAAGGAAGCGGGAGACCTTGCACATCGGCGCGCAGTATCGCTCAGCGGCGCCCCTGTGCATCCCTGAGCATCTCGCCCGCGGTCACGCCCATGACCTGCTTGAAGGCGTGGCCGAAGGCGGCCGCGCTCGCAAAGCCCACCCGCGCGGCCACCTGCTTGACCGAGATCGGGCCGGGGGCGGGCGACCCCAGCGCCTCGACGGCGGCCACGATGCGGGCGCGCTGGCGCCATTCCTTGAAGCTGAAGTTCGTCTCGTCCCGGAACAGGCGCGACACCGTGCGCGCCGAGGCACCCGCCTCGCCGGCCAGGTCCTCCAGCGGCCGGTCGTTGCCGGGATCGGCCAGCACCAGCTGCGCGACCCGCAGCGCGCGCGCATCGGTCGGCAGGGGCACGAAGGTCGCGGCGTCGCCGGCCTCGGCCAGTTCGTAGAGGGCCAGCTCCAGCAGCACGTCCACGCGGCGCGGGTGCGCACCGGCAGACGCGAAGCACGCCAGGATGGTCTCGCGCAGCAGCGGCGCCACGGCCACCACGAACTCGTGTTGCAGCCGAGGCGCCTCGGGGTGGGCCGAGAGGCGCTCCGGGTCCACCAGCAGCGCACGCATCTCGATGTCGGCCAGCACGTCCACCGCGTGCTCCAGGCGGGGCGGGATCCACACCGCCCGTTGCGGCGGCACCAGCCAGCGCCCCTTGGGGGTGGTGACCTGCATGACGCCCTGCGAGGCGAACAGCAGCTGGGCCTCGCGGTGCATGTGCGCCCCCAGCCGCGTGCCGCACGGGTAGGAACGCGAGAGCACCGGCGGCGCGTGCGCCACCGGACCGGAGCCGGAGACCGGCGGCCTGGTTGGCGTGTGGTCGATGGTGGTTGGCATCTGGTCGATCAGCGGCCAGTCTACGCTTGCGGCCAGTCAGGAGAAAGCATGCGAAACCACCCCGAAACCGTGATCGGCTTCGTCAACTGGGCCCACTTCATCGACCACTACGCGATGCTGGTGTTCGCCGCCGCGGTCATCGTCATCGCGCCGGCGTTCGGCATGGCATATGGCGAACTGCTGCCGTACGCCACCCCGGGCTTCATCGCCTTCGGTGCCGGTTCGCTGGCCAGCGGCTGGCTGGGCGATCGCTGGAGCCGGCGGCACATGATGGTCATCTTCTTCTTCGGCATCGGCGCCGCGCTGGCCTGCGTCGGGCTCGCGCAAACACCAGCCCAGCTGTGCGGCGCCCTGCTGGCGGTGGGCCTGTTCGCGTCGATCTACCACCCGGTCGGGACGGCCATGCTGGTGGCCCATGCCGGCCCCCGGCTGGGCCGGGAGATCGGCATCAACGGCGTCTGGGGCAACCTGGGTGTAGCGTCGTCGGCGCTGGTGACCGGCCTCGTCTGCCAATACCTGGGCTGGCGCTGGGCCTTCATCCTGCCCGGTCTCGCCGTGGCGGCGTTCGGGGTGGCGTTCACCGCGCGGGTCGCGCACGAGGCGCCGGGTGCCGGGGGCCGCGGCGCGGCGCCGGTGGCCCGCGTATCGCGCGAGGCCATGCGGCGCGTGGTCCTCGCGCTGGTCATCACCATCATCGCCAGTTCCACGACCTTCAACGCGATGACGGTGGCCGTCCCGAAGCTGTTCGCCGAGCGGCTGGCGGGCCTGACTGCCAGTCCGGCGCTGCTGGGCCTGGTGGCCGCTGGGGCCTATCTGTTCGGCGCCCTGGCCCAGTACACCATCGGCAACCTTCTCGACCGGCATCCCCTCAAGACGGTGTTCCTGCCGCTGGCCCTGGCCATGGTGCCGCTCGTCTTCCTCAGCGCGCAGCTCGACGGCGTCGTCTTCGTGGTGGCCGCCATCGGCATCATCATCGGCATCTTCGGCCAGGTGACGCTCAACGATGCGATGGTGGGCAAGTACACCAGCGACGAATGGCGTGCGCGGGCCTACGCGGCGCGCTATTTCCTCGGCTTCACGGCTGCCGGCGCCTCGGTCGGCCTGGTGGCCTGGCTGCACGAGCGCGGCGGCTTCACCCTGCTGCTGCAGGCCTTGGGAACCCTGGGGGTCCTGGTCATCATCGGCGCGTTGATCTTCCCGATGGAAACGCGCCCGGCGCCGTCGGCGGCGGGGCCCTCGAAGAGCCCTGCCTGATGCGTCGCAGCCCCGGACCTCGCTGGCGTCGCGCGACGGCCGTTCCGAGCCGGCTGCCATCGCGCGGCCACGGAAGCCCAACAGGCCGCACGGTGGCGTCGCCCGTTTGATGCCCTGCGGCAGCGCCAGGAAGAGCTGCCGGCCGTTCGCTTCAGGTCACGTCGAGCCCGAGTTTCAGCGGCACCATGTCCTGCTCCACCTCGACTGCCGTCGGCGCCGCCGTCGTCAGGCGCGCGGACGGCACGCCGGCCTGCGCGAGCGCCTGGACCACCGCGTCGGCGCGCTCCTGGCCCAGGCGCGCAAGCGCATCGGGCGGCAGGGCCTGCTCCTTCTCCAGCCGCTTGAGCAGGTCGCCATAGAAGCCGCCGGTGTCGGTGACCTGGGGCTCGCCGCGCATGGCACGGCGGAACTGCTGGTACACGCTCAGCTTCTTCTGCTGCGCGCCGCCGCTGCTGTCGGTGCCCGTCGCGGCGGCGCTCGGCGGCGCGTTCTGGGCCGCCTGCTTCGCCTTGTCGAGTTCGGCATCGCCGAAGCGTTGCGCGTACAGCTCGCGCAAGGCGGCCTGCATCCTGCTGTCGCCCAGGTCCGGCGGATTGCCTGTCTCCTGCGCGGCGGCCGGCTGGCCGGCGCGGCGCGCCAGTTCCCGGTTCACGGCCCTGGCGCGCAGCGCGGCGGCGTCGTTCTCCTGCGCGTAGCCGGCGGGCACCGACACCTTGAACTGGTCGCGCTTGGTCATCACCTCCGCCACGCGGGCCAGCTTTTCGCGCTCGGGCGGCAGCAACTGGGCGCTGCCGGCATCGAACGCGATCGACTCGAGCTTCTGGTCGTCGGAGCCGCCCGCCAGGGCGCGGAACGGCGCCGACAGGATCTTCGCCACCACGCTCGTCAGCGCCTTCCAGATGAGTGCGCCGTAGTCGAACTCGGGATCCTGGAGGCTGCCACGCACCGGCAGGCCGAGGTCGATGCGGCCCTGGGCGTCCTTCAGGATGCTGACCGCGAGCTTCACGGGCAGCCGGGTCGCATCGGGGCTTTCCACCTTCTCACCGAGCGTGAGCTGGTCGATCACGATCTTGTGGTCGCCCACGAGCTCCCGCTCGTGCACCTGGTAGCGCAGGTCCAGCGACATCTTGCCGGCGTCGATGCGGTAGCCGGCGAACTTCATCGCATACGGGCTCTGGCTCACCATGTCGATGTTGCGGAACACGACGCTCACGTCGGTGTTCGCCTGCGGCTCGAACGGATTGAGCGCGCCGCGGATGCGCGCCTGGCCGAAGGCGTCCACCGTGCCGTCCAGCGCCAGCTGGCAGCGCGTCCCGCGCTGGGTGCTCAGCCCGGTGATGGTGCCGTCGAGCTTGTGGATCAGGGCGGAGAAGGGAGGGGTCAGGCTCAGGTCGGTGAACTTCAGCTGGCTGTCCTGGAACCGCAGGACGCCGATCCGCACCGGGAAGGGCTTGGAGGAGGGCGCGCCCGCCGCGGCAGCCGGGCCATCCTGGCGCGCCGCCGTCTTCACGACCGGCGACCGGTCCTTGACCAGCAGGTGCGTGGCATTGATGGTCCGGTCGGCCTGGATCGTCACGCTGGCATCCGATCCGACCAGCCTCAGCTCGGGAATGTCCACGCCGTTGAGGCTGGCCTTGATGCCCTTGGCCGCGAGCAGGCGCCACGACGCGAACGGCTTGTCGCCGGACTCGAGGAGGCGAAGGCCCGCGACTTCGCCGTCGCCCGCGAACTGCACGACCGGCGCATTGCCGCCGCCCTTGGCCTCCAGCCGCCCCTGCACGCTCACGGTGCCGCCGGCGAGCTTCAGGTGCAGGTACCGTTGCAGCACCGGCTGTGCGAGGGCCAGCGGCAGCGCGCGCACCTGCACGTCGGCGGCGACGCTCGGAACGGCCGGCACGGCCTGGCCCTTGACGGCGAACTGTCCACCGTCGCGCAGCCGCAGCCCCGCCTCGAACGCCAGGGGTTTGGCCGGATCGGTGCTCGCGTCCTGGGCCCGGAACGAGACGTCCTGCAGTTCCGTGCGCAAGTCCAGGGCCTGGTCCTCGACCTCGACCGCCAGGCCCGACACGGCGAGCTGGTGGGCCTGCACCTTCCAGTCGGCTCCCGCCTTCTTGCGGGCCGAGGCGGCCTCCGGGTTCACGATGCGCTGCAGGTCGATGGCGCCCTGCGCGTCGCGCACCACGCGGATCCGGCCGCCCTCGGCAGCGAGCCGGCCGACCTGCACGTGGCGGCTGGCGAGGTCCACGTTCCCGTCGGCCAGGGTCAGGCGGTCGATGCGCACCGGCCGCGCTTCGCCCTGTGACACCGACACGCCCTCGGCCCGCAGGTTCAGCTCGCGCAGCTGCGTCTTCGCGCCCCCGTTCGGGCCTTGTGCGGCGTCGGCGGCCAGTGCCAGGCCGAGCCGATCGATCTGCCAGGTGGTGGGCGGCTGCACCGACGCATCCATCGCCCGCAGCCGGATGTCCTCCAGCTGCACCTGCCTGATCGCCAGCTTCCAGGGGCTGGCCGGCTCCGTGGACGCATCGCCATCGGGCGGACCGTCCTTCGATGTGGCCAGGGTCGCCAGGTCGATCTCGCCGTGGCTGTCGCGGTGCATGACGAGCTGGCCGCCGCGGCCCCGCACCGCGTCCACGCTCAGTGACCGTCCGGCCAGGTCGCCCGACAGGCCCGCCAGCTCCAGCCGCTGCAGCCCGGCGAACGGTTCCCTGGCCTGCGCGCGGGCGGCCTGGAGGCCGTCGATCGTCACGGCGGCGTCCGCGATCCTGGCCTGGACGCGCCCGCCCTCCACGGCCACCTGGTAGGGCAGCTTGGCGCTGATGGTCCCGTCGGTGACCACGTCCTGCATCAGCTTGCGCAGGTAGGCCCCGGGTGGCCGCAGGCGCACGGATTCCAGCACGACTTCGCCCTGGGCCAGCACGGGATTAAGGGACGCCGTGCCGCGCCAGAGCACGCGGCCGCCACTGGCGATGTCGGCGCTGAAGTCGTGGCCCTCGACGTCCTGCGGCAAGGTGCTCAGGCGGTTCAGCCGCAGTTCGATCGGCGTGACCTGCTCGGCGTAGCCGGTCTGCCGGTCGTCGACGTCCACGCGGCCGCGCGTGAGCACGATGTCGCGCGCGACGAAGCGCGGCATGGCCTTGGGCTCACCGTCCTTGGCCGGTTGGGCATGGCGCTGCACGGTCTCGAGCAGCCGGGCGATGTTCGAGCCGCCGTCGGCATCGACGGCGACCCGCACCGTGGGAGCTTCCACATGCAGCTCGCGCAGGATCCAGGCGCGCTGGAAGGGCGAGCGCCAGTCCGCCTGCACCACCAGCCGCTCGATGGCGGCCAGCGGGCGACCGTCGGATTCGGCCAGCGCCAGCTGGTCGGCGACCAGCCGCAGGGTGAACGGATTGAAGCGCACCTCGCCGACCGAGCCCTGCCGCTGCAGCTCGGCTGCGGCGATGCGCGGCACCTGCCACTGCACCAGCCGTGGCACGGCGAAGAAACCGACCAGGGCATACAACGCGACCCCGGCGGCCGCGACGATTGCGGCAAGCTTCCAACGTCTGGCCATCCCGCAGGATTGCCCGGCTGGCCGCCAAGCGGCGTAACGGATTGTGGGAGGTGGTGAGCCGTTGCAGTCCTGACGAGGACTTTCCGATTCATCCGCCGGCTGGGCCGGTCTCCTGTCCGCACTGCTGTGGTTGCGGGCGGCCGGCGCTGTCGGCGAGGCGCGACCTCAACCGACGCCGCGCCGGCCCGCCATGTCCTGCGACATCGCCTGCAGCGCTGTGCCGTCCATTCCCGCCTCGGCCGCTGGGAAGGCGGCCGATTCCTCCGCCTCGATGTGCGACGCGTAGAGCCGGGCGTAGTCCTGGAAGGCGCGATGGGCCTCGGTGTCGAAGCCGGTGCGCTCGCCCTCGGCCAGGGACAGCAGCAGGGGCCGCACCCGCGCCCAGCCTTCGGACATCGCACGGTGCTCGTCCTGCAGCCGGGCCGCCAGCGCGGCCAGGGCCGGATCCCCGGCGGCGGCCAGGCGGGGGATCACATGACGCTCTTCGTCCAGGTGGTGCTGCGGGGCCGCCAGGTCGAAGTAGCGCATCACGTCGCGCGCCGCCTGGCGGGCCTGCTCATCCGCCCCGTTCGCGTCCACGTGCCTGCCCAGCCGCTCCAGCAGGGCCAGCATGCGGTGCACGCGCTCGTGGCAGGCGCGCAGCATGTCGAAGGGCTCGTCGAAGCCCGGGGCCGGCGTGCCGGCGCCCGGCGGCTGGATCGAATGGGTCGGCATGGTGACGGGACTGGCGGATCGCCCGCTTACAGCCAGAGCTGCGCGGCCTGTCGCAACGCGTGCTCAGCGCCGGTGGTGACCAGTTCCACCTGCCCGCGGCCGGCATCGTTGAGGATCCGGCGCGCCTCCAGCAGGCGCCGGGTCTGGCGCGCCACCGGTGCGCCGGTCTCGAGGATGCGGACGCCCTGGCCGACTTCGTCTTCCAGCTCGCGGCAGGCGAACGCATAGTGGGTGCACCCCAGCACCAGGGTGTCGATCTGGTCCGGGCCATTGCCGAACTCTCCGGCCGAGCGTGCATACAGCCTGCACAGGCTGCGCACCTCCTCGTGGTCTTGCGTCTCGATGGCTGCCGCGAGGCCATCGCAGGGCTGCAGGACGAAGTCCGCCCGGCCCCGCAGGGACTCGTGCAGGGACCGGAACCTGGCGCTCGAGAGCGTGCTCCTCGTGGCGAACACCGCGATGCGCCCGGTGCGACTCAGGTCGGCTGCGGGCTTGAGCGCCGGTTCGACGCCGACAGTCGGGATGTGGTCGTGCTGGGCGCGCAGGAGGTGCACGGCAGCGGCGGTGGCGGTGTTGCAGGCCACCACCAGCGCCTTGACCCGGTGCTCGTCCAGCAGTTGCCGGGCGATGGCGCGCGAGCGCTCGGCCACGAAGGCGTCTGCCCGCTCGCCGTAGGGGCCGTGGCCCGCGTCCGAGAAGTAGACGACGTCCTCCTGCGGCAGCTCGCTGCGCAGGGCACGAAGGATGCTCAGGCCGCCCACGCCGCTGTCGAACACCCCGATGGGCTTGCGTGACTCCATTCCCGCATTGTCAGCGCGACGCCACGGTCGGCGCCGCGAGACCGTTCATTCCTGCTGGATTCCCGCGGTCTTGACCACCTGCGCCCACTTGGCGATCTCGCCGCGGATGAAGGTGGCGAATTCGTCCGCGCTGCTGCCCACCGGGTCGGCGCCCTCGCTGGCCATGGAGGCCTGGACCTCGGGCGACTGGATGGCGCGCACGATCTCGGCCTGCAGCTTGTTCACCACCGCCGCCGGCGTGCCGGCCGGCGCCAGCACGCCGTACCACTGCACCGACTCGTAGCCCGGCAGGCCGGCCTGGGCGATGGTGGGCACGTCGGGCAGGGCGTCCGCGCGCCGCGGGCCGGTGACGCCCAGTGCACGCAGCGTGCCGGCCTTGATGTGCGGCATGGCGGTCAGGATGTTGGGCATGGACAGCTGCACGTGGCCGGAGACCAGGTCCACCGTGGCGGGGCCGCTGCCCTTGTAGGGCACGTGCGTCATGGTGATGCCGGCCATCGATCGGAAGAGCTCCATCGACAGGTGGGGCGAAGTGCCGTTGCCGGCCGAGCTGTAATTGAGGGTGCCGGGATGGCTCTGCGCGTAGGCGATCAGTTCGCGCTCGGTCTTCACCGGCAGCGCCGGGTTGACGACCAGCACGTTGGAGACGGTGGACACCAGCGACACCGGCGCGAAATCGCGCACCGTGTCGTACGAGGTCTTCTTCGACAGGACCTGGTTGAGCACGATGGCCGAAGCTGCCATCAGCAGCGTGTAGCCGTCGGGCGTGGCGTGCGACACCACGTCGATGCCGAGTGCCTGGCCGGCGCCCGCGCGGTTTTCCACGATGAAGGGCTGGCCCAGGCTGTCGCTCAGTTTCTTCGCCAGCAGGCGCGCCAGGATGTCGGTGCCGCCGCCCGGGGACGACGGCACGATGATGCGCACCGGCCGGCTCGGGTACTGGCCGGCAGCGCCCTGCTGCTGGGCGAAGGCGCTGCCGCCCAGCAGCATCGCAAGCAGGGCCGCCGCGGTCCGCAGGGTGTGTCGCCGGGGAAGCAAGGCAGGGAGGGTGGCTCGCATCGGGGGTGTCTCCTGGTGGTGGTGGGCGGCCTGCAGGCGGGATCACTTGCGGCGTGGGGCGGGCGGCTGAAGCAACGGGCGCAGCGCGCGCACGTCCTTGACGGTTTCCAGTTTCCACACGGCGTCGATCAGGCGCTGTGCCTTGGCGCGGCCCAGGGTGGGGGCCAGCAGGCCGAAGGCCTTGGCGCCGACCTCCTCGCGCGACATCGGGTTGGTGGCGCTGCCCCGGACCGCCCGCGTGTGATGGCGCAGCACACGCCCGCCGTGCACGGTGACCTCGACGATGGCTTGCGTGGTCCTGGCCTTCGACAGCGCCGCGCTGCCCGACAGGTCGATGCGTTGGCGCAGCTTCCCCACCGCCGGGTCCTTCGTGCGGCGCGGATCATGCGACGCCTCGAAGCTGATGTCGCCTTCGATCAGCATGACGGCCGCAAGATACTGGAGATTGATGTCCGCCATGGTGCGGCCGTTGACGGTGCGGGCGCCTTGCTCGTCGAGCGTGATGTGCACCTTCTCGACGTCAGCCGCCGTGATGCCGTGCCGGGCCATGACGTTGGCCAGCGCATCCAGCGGCGCCTGGATGGGGTAGCCCACCGGCCAGCGCTTGATGGCGGTCTGCAGGATGTCGAAGCGCGTGCCCAGCCCGGCGATGAATTCCTTGGGTCTGGCGTAGACCTCGAAGGCCTGGAAGAAGTTGCGGTCGCCGGAGAACACGTCGTCCACGCCCGTGAAGCCGGCCGACACCATGGCCGCGGCGGTGACCCCGTTGCGCGCCGGCATGCCGCCGAAATCGAAGGCCTTCTCCACGTGCTCGACGTCGCGCGCCCAGCACGACAGGCCCGAGGCCTGCTGCGCGGCATACGACATCAGGTGCCGGACCCCGCGCGCGTCGAGACCGGCGAGCGCGCCGGCCGCAGCGGCCGCGCCGAAGGTGCCGCCAAAGCTGTGGGTCGAGTGTCCCGCGCTGCGGAAGTGCTCGATGCCCAGTGCCTTGGAGGTGCGCGCGCACAGGTCGTAGCCCAGGGTCACGGCGCGCAGCAGGGCCGTGCCGCTGCTGCGCTCGCGCTCGCCCATCGCCAGGGCGGCAGGCACCACGGCGCACCCGGGATGGACGAGGGCGAGGTAGTACGCATCGTCGGTCTCGTCGGCGTGGCCGAGCATCCCGTTGGCCAGGGCGGCGTTGATGGCCGTGGTGACGATCGGCGTGCCGATCACGCCGGCCTCGGGCGTGCCACCCTGCGCGGCGGCGAAGGCGATGGCGCGCTGGCCCGGCAGGAGCGGCGCGCCGGACACCATGGCCGCGAGCGTGTCGAGCAGGTGGTGCTTGGCCCGTTCCTGCACCGCCGCCGGCAGGGGGCGCCGGACGGCCCCGGCGACGTAGGCCGACAGGGTTTGCATGAGCGGCGAGATCGTGACGTCCTTGGTCTTCTTCATCGTGTTCCTGGCTGGTTCTGATCGATCGGGGCGCATGGTGGTGGCTTGTTGCCAGCCACCGAGACGGCGCTACCGCAGTTGCGCGCCGACCGATGTCATGAGGGCGTGCAGCGCGTTGTGGCCTTCGAAGCCGATGCCGGGCAGCTGCGGCACCTGCACGAAGCCGTCCTGCACCACGGTCTCGTCGGCGAAGCCCCCGAACGAACCGAACACCCCGGGATAGGCTTCGCACCCGCCCAGGCCCAGCCCGGCCACCAGGGCCAGCGACATCTGGTTGCCGCCATGCGGGAAGTGGCAGCGCGCGTCCCAGCCCTGCTTCTCGAGATCCAGCACCATCGTCGCGTACGCGTCCATGCCGTAGGACTGGGGCGGATCGACCTGGATCAGGTCCTGGCCGCGCCGCCAGCCACCGAATCGCACGAGGTTGAAGACGTCCTGCGCGCCGTACAGGTCTTCGCCGGTTGCCAGCGGCGGCGCGTAGGCGGCGGCCAGTTCGGCCATCAGGCCGTAGTCGTTCGGTTCGCACGGCTCCTCGAACCAGCGCAGCCGGTAGGGCGCCAGCGCCCGCGCATAGGCCAGCGCCTCGTCGCGGCCGAACTTGGCATTCGCATCGACGGCCAGGTGGGTGCTGTCGGGCAGCACGCCGAGTGCGCACTCGATGCGCTGCAGATCTTCCTGCAAGGGCGCGCCGCCCACCTTGATCTTCACGTGCGTGTAGCCGCTGGCCTGGTGCCGCCTGATTTCCTCGGCCACGTCCTGCGGAACCCCGCCGGGGCGGTACCAGCCGCCGCCCACGTACACCGACACTTTCTGCTGCATCGGCCGCTTCCGGTAGCGCCGCGCCAGCACCTCGGCGGTCGGCAGGCCCTGGGCCTTGCCCAGGGCATCCCACAAGGCGGTCTCGATGGTGCCGATGGGGATGGAGCGCTCGGCATGCCCGCCGGGCTTCTCGCCCACCAGCATGACCGACCGGGCCTTGGCCGGGTCGAGTGCGCCGGCGTCGTCGAGAAGCGAGTCGGGCGCGGCACGCAGCAGCCGGGGGAAGAAGCGGTCGCGCATCGCCTGGCCGCAGGCGTAGCGGCCGGTGGAGTTGAACGCGAAGCCGGTGACGGGCGCCTTGCCGTTGCCGGGGTCGACCCGGACGGCAACGATGGAGGTGGTCATCTCCGCGAAGGAGAAGACCGCGTTGCGCATGGTGCTCTGGACCGGGAAAGCTGCTTCGTGGAGATGGGTGATTCGCATCGGAGTTCCGTCTTCTCTGGTCGCGGCCCCTTGTCTCGGCGGAGCCGGGCGCTGGCTGGAGCGCTCTGCCCGATCATGTCACCAGATGCGTAAGCATGCCAACGGAAATGCCCGCGCCCGCAGCCGCGGTCTCACCGGTTCCGCTGCGCCGCCGCGTTCACCTCGTCCTGCTGCCGGCGGATCGCGCGTGGCCACTGCGCCTTGATCCACGACAGCACGGCAACGATCTCGGCATCCGTGAGCACGCCGTCGAAGGCGGGCATCGCCGTGTCGTCCTCCTGGAGTCCGGCCGCCTGGGCGACACCGTGCTTCGTGATGGCAACGAGCACCGCATCCGGGTGGTGCCAGGTGTGGCCGCTGGCATCGTGTGGCGGCGCGGGCAACCGCCCCGCGGCGTCGCGCATGCGCCAGTTCGGCTGCCCTTCGAGCTGCGCACCGTGGCATGCCGCGCAACGGGCCTGGTAGATCGTCGCGCCCAGCGCGGTCACCTGCGGGTCGTCAGGGCGCAACAACGACGCCGGCTGCCGGTCGCAGCCAGCCAGCAGCACGGCGAACGCTAGCGCGGCCAGCGCCCGGGCCGCTTCCATGGCGGCTCAGGCCCGGCCCGGGGACCTGGCCTGCCTCTGCCCGGCAAGCGCGTGCGGGTCGATACGCACCGAGGTTTCGGTGTCGCCCCCTTCGGGCGTGTCGCGCCCGAAGGCCTGCCAGAAGCCGGCCACCAGGACAGCGAGCGCCAGCACGGCGCCGACCAGGTAGGCGCGTCGCGCGAGGCGCAGCGACCCGGACGCGTTGGCCGCCAGTGCGGGGACAGCCGCCAGGGCGGTGACGGCCGGGCCGGCAAGGCCCGCCACCAGCCCCGCGTCGGCGTCGGTGGCGAATGTCCACCAGCCAGCGAACGCCACTGTCACGACCAGCAGGGCGGACGATCCGGTGGCCAATGCTTGTCGTGCCCCCTCGGGCGCGGGCTCAGTCATGGCATCTGTGAAGTCTTTGGGAGCGGCGCAGCTTAGCAGCCCGCCCACGAACGGCCCGCCGGGGCCGACAGGCCAGGGGCGCGGCCTTCCTCCTCACCCAAATGTCTGAGGGCGGCGCCAATCGGTTGACCCTGTGCCGCCCGCCGCCGTACCCTGCGTCCAGGCCTAGGGACACGGGATGCGGCATTCAAGCAGTTCAGACGACGCGCAGGAATCGGTGACGCACGACGAGGCCTTCCTGCTTCAACACCTGAAGGACCTCCTGGCCGCCCGGCGCCGCGCCGCCAGGGTCTGGCACAAGCTGGGCGCCCAGGAAAGGGCCAGGGCGATGGACGATCGCCTGCTGATCCGGGACTGCATCAGCAAGCTGCGCCTGATGCGAGCCGGCGTGTCATCGATGTTCCTGGGGCTGGGCCAACGCGAGTGGGCACCGGCGCCGGGCAAGCGGCGGTCCCTCGCACGGCTCAACTCGCAGTGACCCGGCTCCGGGCGGCACGGGTCCGCACCTAACTCTTTTGTCTACTTTCCGGCGGTGATCTCCACCCGCCGTGCTTCGGCATCGGCGTCGCCGGCGCCGCCCTCGACGGACATCGGTGTCTTCATGCTGACCCGGTCGGACGCCACGCCGGCGGACGCGAGCGCAGCCCGGACGGCCATCGCGCGCCTCTTGCCCAGTTCCACGTTCGCGGAGGGATCGCCGGTCATGTCGGTGAACCCGGTGATGTCGATCCTGGCGGTCGGGTCGGCGGCCAGCAGGCCCGCCACCGACTGGATGACGGCCGCGCTGTCGGGGCCGAGCTGCGCCTTGCCCGTGTCGAAGTAGACCTTGGCGGGCAGGGTGGCGGCTGCCGCACCCATGGCGGCAGTGGGCGCAGCAGGCGCAGCGGGCACCAGGCTTGCCGCGGGGGGGGCCGCCGGCGCACCCATGACGGTCGTGGCTGCAGGCCTGGCGGTGGCGGGACTCGGCGCCGCGGGGGTCGCGGTGGACGACGGCGCCGTGGCGACTGGCGCCTCCTTGTCGGCGCCATAGCGTGGAAGCATCCAGAGCACCACCGCCGCCACCAGGGCCACGAGCGCCCAGGGCATCCAGCGCGATCCCGACGGCGTGGCCGCGGATGATGCGAGGGTGGACGTAGCCGCTGCGACACCGGCCCCGGCCGTGCCGGCCATGGCAGCCGCGCCACGGGTGGCACGCGCCGCCGTGTCGCCCAGCCCCGAGAGCAGGTGAGACGGTGAGCCAAGCCCCATCGCCGACGTCAACCGGTCGTCCAGCTTGCCCTCGAGGAACGGGCCCTGCTCCTTGAAGAGTCCTGCCACGTCGCTGGCTCCCATCCGCTTCTCGGTGAAGAACCGGCTCAGAGCTCCGAGGACCATGGGCGTGGCCATCGTCAGCAGGCTGCTTGCACTGCCGGTCTTCATGCCGGTCATGCCTGCGAGGGCCGCGGCAATGCCGGAACTCCTGTCGGCGCCGAACAGGCCGCCCAGCAGGTTGCCGCCTTGCTGGAGCAAGGCACTCGAGTCGCCCGAACCGAGCAGCTTGCCGATGCCTCCGGACGTTCCGTCCATGCCCGAGCCGCTGATCATGTCGAGCAGGCCGGCGGCCCCCGAGGGCGTGGATGCCTTGGCGGCCATGCCGCCCAGCAGGTTGGGCACCAAGGCTGCGATGCCCTTCTGCACGGCGGAATCGGATTCCCCGAGCACGCGCGAAATCCCCTGCACGGCATCGGGCGTGATGGCGCTCGACACGAGTTCGATGAGATTGATGGCCATGGCATCTCCTCTGGCGCAGCAGTGACAAGGAGGCGGCGGTCCGGATTCCCGCCGAGGGGCGACGATGCTCGGACGCCAGGGGAGGGGCCGACAGTGGACCAAGGTCCCATTGCCGCGTCGGCGTGCGCGGGCGGTGAGCGAATCGCCCTGTGGTCACGTGGCAACAGCCGGTCCAACGAATGCGCCGAGGACACCGCCGCTGCCCGGGGCCATCGGATCCCGCCAGGAGTTGTTTTTGTGGCTCGAAGGGGCGGCCGCCATCGAAAAGTTCACGCCACGTGACAGAGATGCAGCACGCGCAGGCCGAATCCATCGATCGGCGAGAGGCCTGGCTCAGCATGGGTTGCCGGGGGACATGGACGCACGTTCCGCGACAATCCCCGCTCAGCCTAAGAACGCAATGGAAACCAAGAGTCTCTCGATCCTCCCGGCCGTCCTCGCCATCGCCGTGGGCGCCCTCATTCCCACCGCGCCGTCCTTCGCGGCTCCCCACCACACCGCCAAGTCCGCCGCCCACAAGAAGTCCGCGGCCGCCGCGCCCGCACCGGCCCCCCTGGCCGGCGAGAGCGCCGTGGCCGGCGGCCCGCCCGCACTGCCTGCCAAGGCATGGCTGCTGATGGACTTCGACTCCGGCCAGGTGCTCGCCTCGGCCAACCCCGACGAACCGCTGCCGCCGGCATCGCTGACGAAGATGATGACCAGCTACCTGGTCGAGCAGGCGCTTCGCTCCGGCAAGCTCAAGCAGACCGACCTGGTGTCGGTCAGCCAGAACGCCTGGTGCCGGGGTTCGGGCACCGAGTCGTGCATGTACCTGCCGCTCAACAGCCAGGCCACCGTCATCGACATCCTGCGCGGCATCGTCATCCAGTCGGGCAACGACGCGTCCAAGGCCATTGCCGAGCACATGGCGGGCTCCGAGGAGGGCTTTGCCAAGCTGATGAACGCCGAGGCCCAGCGCCTGGGCATGACGCACACGCATTTCGTGAATCCCACGGGCCTGCCCGACCCGGCGCACAAGTCGTCCGCCCGCGACCTCGCCATCCTGGCGCGCGCGATCATCCGCGACAGTGCCGACTACTACCCGATCTACGCGGAGCGCGAGTTCAAGTACAACGGCATCAAGCAGGGCAACCGCAACGCGCTGCTCTACACCGATCCCAGCGTCGATGGCCTGAAGACCGGCCACACCGAGGAGGCGGGCTATTGCCTGGTGACCTCGTCCAAGCGCAACGGGATGCGCCTGATCTCCGTCATCCTCAACACCAACAGCCCCCAGGCGCGTGCCGACCAGTCGCGGGCGCTGCTCGGCTGGGGCTTCGGCAACTTCGAGAAGGCCACGCCGATCCAGCCGGACGCGGTGGTCGGGACGGCGAAGGTCAGCTTCGGCAAGGCGGACACCGTCGCCGCCGGACTGGGAGCGCCCTGGACGCTGACGGTGCCGCGCGGCCAGCAAGTGCAGACCTCGGTGGAGCTCAAGCCGGGCGTGGAGGCGCCGGTGGCCAAGGGTGCCGTGATCGGCAAGGTGGTGGCCACGTCCAACGGCAAGCCGGTGGCCGAAGCCCCGCTCGTCGCGCAGGCCGACGTGGAACGCTCGGGCCTGATGCTGCGCGCCTGGCAGCACGTGGCCGGCCTGTTCGGCAAGTGAATGGCGAGGCCGGCGCGCGCAGCGTCGCCGGGCTGAGCCAGTCATGCCGGGCTTGACCCGGCATCCAGCGAACACGGGTCGGTGCGAAACGGATGACCGACCTGCCCGGCACACATCAGCCCTAGGTCCAATGTCGCAGGGGCCGGCGACGCGCTGACAATCCGCGCGTGAAGCCGCTCCTGACGGCGCATGTGGAGGGCGCGCCACCGCACAGCCGCCCGCTGTGGCGCTGGCTGTGCGGTTTCGCCATCGCGCTGGGGTTGCTGCTGTTCCTGGTGGTCGGCCGCCTGAGCCCGCTGCCGCCGCGCTCGCTCGTGATGAGCACCGGCCCCGAGGACGGCGCCTACCACCTGGCCGGACTGCGGTACCAGCGGCTCCTGGCCGCCAACGGCGTGCAACTTGAGTTGCGGACCAGCGCCGGAAGCATCGAGAACGTCCAGCGGCTGCGGAACGACGCCGTGTCGGTGGCGTTCGTGCAGGGCGGGATCGGCCCGCCGTCGGCCGGTGCGGCGCCGGAGGAATTGCCCCTGCGCGCGTTGGCGAACGTCGCGTTCGAGCCGGTGTGGATCTTCACGCACACCGTCGACGTCACGCACGGCCTGCGGGCGCTCGCCGGCAAGCGCATCGCGGTCGGCCTGCCCGGCAGCGGCAACCTCCAGCTGGCGGTCGACCTGTTGCAGGCCTACGGCATGGATGTGGGCGCGGGCGACGGCACCCGCAGTGCGCGCGACGGCACGGTCCTCACCGCCGACAGCGGCATGGCGGCCGCCGAGAAGCTGCAGCGCCACGAGATCGACGCCGCCTTCATCGTTGCCGGGCCGGCGGCCCCGGCCGTGCAGCGCCTGCTGGTCGACCCCGCGATCAGGCTGGCGTCGCTCGACCACGTGGAAGGTCTCGCGCGCCGCTTCGGGTATCTGCAAACGGTGAGCCTGAAGCGCGGCTCGGTGGACCCGGCCCGCGACCTGCCGCCGCGCGACGTCGCGCTGCTCGCGACCCATGCCAACCTCGTCGTGCGCGAGGACCTGCACCCGGCCCTGGCCTATCTGCTCCTGGAGGCGGCGCAGCGGGTGCACCAGACGGCCGGCCTCCTGGAGCAGCAGGGCCAGTTTCCGAACCCGCGCGTCACCGACTTCGCGCTGTCAGACACCGCCGAGCGCTACTTCCGGAACGGCCCTCCGTTCCTGCAGAGCTACCTGCCGTTCTGGATGGCCAACTACGTGCAGCGGCTGCTGCTGGTGCTGCTGCCGTTCGCGGCGATCCTGTTTCCGCTCGGACGGCTCCTGCCGGAGGTCATCGCGTGGCGCCGGCAGTCGCGGCTGTTCCGCCGCTACGGCGAGCTGAAGTTCCTCGAGGAGGAGCTCACGTCACGCACGCTGAACGAGGCCGATCGGCGCGCGGCGAGCAAGGAGCTCGATCGCATCGAGCGCGACATCGCGCACGCGCGGTTCCCGCTGGAGCTGTCGGACCGCGTGTACACGCTGCGCCAGCACGTGGCCTACGTGCGGGAGCAGATCGCGCGGGACACGGGAACGACGTCGACTTCGCCTTGATTCCACGCCCCTCGCCAGCGCGCTAGCTCCATCGGACCAGGGCCGGTCCCCGCGCTCCTGCCTGCAACCCATACTCCGGCCGAACGCAGGAGCCGAACATGCAATGCAGTCGCTGTGGCGGATTCCGATCCATCCAGGTCCCCAAGGCCTGGTGGCAACTGCCGATCCCGTGCACGGCGAGGGTGCACTGCACGATCTGCGGGCGCTCGACGTTGATCCTGGTCCCGCCGGCGACGTTGCGGCCGCTGCTGCGGCGCATGTCGGAACTGCTGCAGTTGGACCCTTCTCGCTGACGCTGCATCCAGGACCAGGGGCAGGAGATGGATTGCGGGTCGAGCCCGCAATGACGGGGGACATGCTTGCCTCGACCCCGAAAGTCGTCATGCCGGGCTTGACCCGGCATCCATCGCCGGAACGAGGCTGTACCCGGAACCGTGGGCAGGAGATGGATTGCGGGTCGAGCCCGCAATGACGGGGGACATGCTTGCCTCGACCCCGAAGGTCGTCATGCCGGGCTTGACCCGGCATGCATCTCCGGAACGAGGCTGTACCCGGAACCGTGGGCAGGAGATGGATTGCGGGTCAAGCCCGCAATGACGCGATTCGGGGCGGAGGATGATTCGGGGCGCAGGACTAGGCCCCTGCCGGTTCGGGCAAGGGGCTGCCGGTCTCGAGCAGGGTTTTCAGGCTGCTCAGGATGAGCGGCCAGCCGCCGGAACACGCCGTGAACACCTTGCTGGCCGGCGGGAAGCCGTCGTGGCGGAGTGCGAGCCGGGTGACCTCGCCGGCCTGCTCCAGGTCGATCTGCACGCGCGAGGGCGGTTCGTCGCCGAACTCACCGAACAGGGGATGGAAGGTGTGGACCAGCCTGCGCGGCGGATCCACTTCCAGCACCACGTGTTCGTCCACGACGTCGCCATCGCGCCGGTACCGGATCGTCGAGCCGGTCGTCCAGTCGGACTCGATCCTGGTGCGGCCCCAGTAGCTCTGCGTGACGTCCGGGTCCGTCAGGGCGCGCCAGACCTCGGCCGCCGTCGCCCGGATGTACAGCGTGATCGCGATGACCTGGTCGTCCATGGGAAGCTCCCGGATGTGCTCGCGCCGGAGCCTTGCGACGTCAGGACTCCTGGAACTGCCGCAGGTCGAGGGGCCACTCGTTGCCGAGCCAGTAGGCGTACTCCGTGTGGTCCTTCAGCGCGTTGCCGCTCAGGCCATGCACGAACACGTCGAGGCCTGCGCGGTGCTCGTCCAGCCACGGCACGATGCGATCGAACTCCGTCGCCGCGAACGCCAGCTGGCAGCTCCAGCGCGGATGGGGGCCCACCGGTCGCTCGTGCACCCGTCCCACCGCCACCTTGAACAGCCGGCCGGCCTCCTCGCACAAGGCGCGCGCCTGCTCGACGGTGTCGGCGTCGAAGTAGACGTGGGCGTGGTAGGCGGCGTGGAGGTTGACGGGTCGGCGCGGCATCGCGCCATTGTGGACCGCCGGCTGGTCGCGCGTCAGCCCCGCAGCAGCAACGGCACGCCGATCCCCACCAGCAGGAACACGGCAAGGAAGATCACGCCGAAGATCGTGCCCAGCCGCCAGTAGTCGCCGGCAGGCAGGTAGCCGCTGCCGAAGTAGATGGGGCTGGGGCCCGTGCCGTAGGGCGTGAGGATGCCCATGATGCCCAGCGTCAGCGCCAGGGCCAGCGCGAAGTTCTCCATGGGCATGCCCGGGATGGTCGAGCCCACGGTGAGCATGACCGGGAGCATCGCGGTCGCGTGGGCGGTGACGCTGGCGAACAGGTAGTGGGTGAAGAAGAAGACGATCACCAGCACGATCGCCGCCGTCGTCGGCGGGAAACCGCCCATGTGGGTCGCCATCATGCCGGCGAACCACTTGACGAAGCCGGTCTTGCCGAGGCCGTCGGCCAGCGCGATCAGGGTGGCGAACCAGGCGAGCGTGTTCCAGGCCTGCTTGTTCGCCAGCATGGCGTCCCAGGTCACGATGCCCGTGACCAGCATCAGGCAGATCACCAGGAGCGCCGCCGTCGTGGCGTTGACGTAGTCGTCGGCGAAGATCCACAGCGCCAGGGCGACGAGCACGAGCACCCCCAGCAGCATTTCCTGGCGCGTGAGCGGACCCATCTCCCGCAGCTGCTGCGCGGCCCAGGCCGGCACCTCGCTGCCTTCCTTCACTTCGGGCGGATAGAGAAAATAGGCGAGCAGCGGCACCGCCAGCAGCAGCACGATGCCCGTCGGCGCGAAGGCCAGGAACCACTGCATCCAGCCCAGGTCGACGCCGGCCGTCTTGCGGATGATCTCGGCCGCGAGCAGGTTGGGCGCGAGCGCGGTGAGGAACATGGAGCTGGTCACGCAGGTCGTGGCGATCGCAGTCCACATGAGGTAGGAACCGATGCGCCGCGCCGAGGGATCGTTGGGGAGGGAGTCGTACAGCGGCGGCAGGTTGCGGATCACCGGGAAGATCGTTCCACCGCTGCGGGCCGTGTTGGAGGGCGTGAAGGGCGCGAGCACCGTGTCGGCCACCATCACCGCGTAGCCCAGGGTGAGCGTCCTGCGACCCATGGCGCGCACCAGCAGCAGTGCGATGCGCCGGCCCAGGCCGGTCCTCTCGTAGCCCAGGGCGAACATGAACGCGCCGAAGATCAGCCACACGGTGCTGTTCGAGAAGCCGTCCAGGGCCCAGTTGATGGCTGCGTTCGCGGGACGGAAGCCCGGGGCTGCCAGCTGAGCCGGACTGAAGAAAACCCATTCGGACAGCAACGCCACGACCGTCACGCCGATGAGTCCGATGGCGGCCCCGGGCAAGGGCTCCAGCATCAGGCCGACGACGACGCCGGCAAAGATCGCGAAGTAGAGCCAGGCGTGCTGGCCCAGGCCGTCGGGCGCCGGGATCACGGCGATGACGATCGCCACGACGACGGGCGCGAGCGCCCTCCATGAGATGTTCATGCGACCCCCGAAGGTTTCCACCGGTCACGAGGCTTGACAGCCCGACTGCGGCTCGCCATTGTGGTGCCCCGCATGGGGGAAGGGAAGATGCTTCACCTGACCATCGAAGGACGCGAAGTCGAGGCGCGCGGCGGCTGCTCGATCCTGCAGGCGTACGTGCAGGCGGGCGAGACGCTGGTCGAAGGCGTTGGCTGCATGGGCCAGGGCGTCTGCGGTTCCTGTCGCGTCATGGTCCGGCTCAGCGGCGAGAAGGAGGTCCGCACCGCGCTTGCCTGCGAGACCCTGGTGCAGGAAGGCATGCAGGTCGCCTTCCTCGACTACTTCACCGAAGCCACCCGCCACACGTATGACCTCGAGGACATCGGCGACAGCTGGCAGGTGCTGCGCACCATCACCGATGTGTTTCCGGAAGCGCCCCATTGCCGCCACTGCAGCGGCTGCGACCGCGCCTGCCCGAAGGACCTGGAGGTGCAGCGCGGCGTGAACCTCGCCGTGGAGGGCAAGCTGGCCGAAGCCAGCCACGTCTTCGACGAGTGCGTCATGTGCAACCTCTGCACGCTGGCCTGCCCCGAGTCGATCCGCCCCAACCACCTCGGCCTGTTCGTGCGGCGGATCGTGGCGTCGCAGGCGCTGCGGCCGGCCAACCTGATGCTGCGCCTGCGGCAGGTCGAGAACGGCGAGATGACGATCGACTTCGACGCGCCCGGCGCCCGGCCGCCCGCCTGAAGGGGACGACGTCCATGCCTGCCGGCATCCCTTACGAGGAGGCACGCACCCGGTACCAGGTGGGCGGCCAGCCCCGGATGCGCGCCGATGACGCGTCGGTCGCCGAACTCCTGCGCGCCTGGCATCCCGACCATGGCGCCGGCGCGCGCGTGGCCCTGGCCGTGGGCGTCAACCGGGGCGAACCATGCCAGCCCGACCTCGCACGGCACCTGCAGGCCAACGCGCTGATCGACGACGTCGACATCGCCGGCGCGCAGCTCACGACGACCGACGTGCTGGTCATCGGCGGCGGCGGCGGTGGCTGCGCCGCGGCGCTCACGGCGGCGGGCGAGGGCGCGCGGGTGATCCTGGCCACCAAGCTGCGCCTGGGCGACAGCAACACGGTAATGGCCGAAGGCGGCATCCAGGCCGCCATCGGCGACGACGACAGCCCGCAGCGGCACTTCGAGGACACGCTGCGTGCCGGCCATTTCCGCGGCGAGCCGGAGCTCGTTGCCCGCATGGTCATGGAAGGCCCGGACGTCATCCGCTGGCTGATCCGGCTCGGAATGATGTTCGACCAGGAGGAGGGCCAGCTCATGGGCGGCAACCTCCTGCGCAAGAAGCCGGGCGGCGCCACGGCCGCGCGCATCCTGTCCTACCGCGACTACACGGGGCTGGAGATGATGCGCGTGCTGCGCGAGGCCGTGGACCTGGCACCCGGCATCGAGGTGTGGAACCGCTGCGCTGCCGTCGAGCTGCTGTCGGACGAGCGCGGGCGCTGCGCCGGGGCGGTCCTCTACAACATGGAGTGGCGCAGCTTCGTGCTGGTGCGCGCGCGCGCCGTGGTGCTCGCCACCGGCGGGGCCGGGCGGCTGCACCTGAATGCGTTCCCGACCTCGAACCACTACGGCGCCACCGCCGACGGCCTGGTGCTCGCCTACCGGCTCGGGGCCCGCATGCGCGACCTCGACTCCTTCCAGTACCACCCCACCGGCATCGCCCACCCGCCGCACCTGGCGGGGGCGCTGATCTCGGAAGCGGCGCGCTCGGCCGGCGCGAAGCTGCTCAACGGCGAGGGCGAACGCTTCATCGACGAGCTGCAGCCGCGCGACGTCGTGGCCTCGGCCATCCTGCGCGAATGCGCACAGGGACGCGGCATCGCGCGCGACGGCCAGCTCGGGGTGCTCCTCGACATCCCGACCCTCGAGCGGGAGAACCCCGGCATCCTGGCGAAACGCCTGGTGACCGTGCGCCACCTCGCGCACAAGTGCGGCATCGACGCGACGCAGGAGCCCTTCCTGGTGTACCCCACGCTCCACTACCAGAACGGCGGCGCAGAGGTCGACGTCCACGGCGCGACAGCCGTGCCCGGCCTGTTCTGCGCGGGCGAGGTCACCGGGGGCATCCACGGGCGCAACCGGCTGATGGGCAACGCACTGCTCGACATCCTGAGCATGGGCCGGCGCGCCGGGGCGAAGGCGGCGAGCCGCGACGGTGCCGTGCCGGCCATCCGCGCCGGCATCGGCCACGTGCATGCGTGGCAACGCGAGCTGACGGCTGCCGGCCTGCCCCTGGACGCCAGGGCTCCGCTGCTGTTCCCCGACTATGCGCACTTCGACCTGCAGGCCGACGCCGGCCTGGGATCGGGCGCGCATGCGCGCGTCGTCGGCGGCCTGCGGTGAGGCAACGATGGACAAGCTGAACCAGGTCCTGCTGCGCGACGAGATCCGCGTCGGCGCCGCCCTCGCTGCCTGGCTCGCCCACGGCGGCGGCGAGGGCCTGGCCAAGGCGCTGCAGGCGCCGGACGCCGTGATCGGCGCGATCGAGCAGGCGGACCTGCGCGGCATGGGCGGCGCCGGCTTCGCCACCCATCGCAAGTGGACGCCGGTCGCGGACGCGCCCCCCGGCGACAAGTACATCGTCTGCAACGGCAACGAAGACGAGCCCGGCACCTTCAAGGACCGCTTCCTCCTCGAACACACGCCGCACCAGGTGATCGAGGGCGCGCTCATCGCGGCGGTCGCGACGCGCGCCAACCACGTGGTGCTGTACGTCAACCCGCACCAGCCGGCGGCGCTTGCGGCGCTGGGCCAGGCCGTGCAGCAGTGGCAGGGCCATCCGCTGTTCGCCGCGATCGGGCAGCGGGTCGGCGGCGCGGTGTCGCTGCGCGTCGTGCCCAGTTCGGGGCTGTACATCGGCGGCGAGGAGACCGCCGTGATCGCGAGCGTGGAGGGCAGCTTCCCGTTCCCGCGCCGCAAGCCGCCGTTCCCGGCGCAGCAGGGCGTGCACGGCGCGCCGACCGTCGTGAACAACACCGAGACGCTGGCCCACGTGCCGGGCATCCTGCGCCACGGCGCAGCGTGGTATCGCGGCCTCGGCATCAGCGGCGCCGCCGGCACCAAGCTCTATTCGCTGTCCGGCGACGTCCTGCGGCCCGGCCTGTTCGAACTGCCGATGGGCACGAGCCTGCAGTCGCTCGTCTTCGAGCATGGCGGGGGGATGCTGCAGGGCAAGGAGTTCAAGGCGGTCTTCACCGGCGGGCCATCCAACACCCTGCTGACGAAGCGCGACCTCGACGTCGCGCTGGACTTCGATTCGGTGCGGCAGCGGGAATCACGGCTGGGCACCGGCGCGATGATCGTCGTGTCGGAGGGCACGAGCATCGTGCGCAAGGTCGCCGAGTACGTCAGCTTCTTCGCGCAGGGATCGTGCGGCCAGTGCCCGCCGTGCAAGGGCGGCACCTTCCAGCTGATGCGGCTGCTCAACCGCATCGACACCGGCCGCGGCGTGCGCGCGGATATGGAAGCCCTGGAGAACCTGTGCCGGATCGCGCGCGGAAGCGGGCGCTGCGGCCTGATCGACGGCGCGGTCACGGTGGTGGAGAGCTCGGTCCACCAGTTCCGGGCGGAGTACGAGGCGCTGCTGACGGCCTGAGAGCGGCTTCGCTCAGCGCACCACCTTGACCACGTCGCCCGGCTTCGGCTCGGTGCCGCCCCCGTAGGCGCCGTTCATGAGCTTCAACTGCGCCTCCGCGGCCTGCGCCGGTAGCGGCGAGGACTTCGCCAGCTCGCCGAAGCCGCCGCGCGGAAAGGGAACACTCTGCACGGACCACGGCGTCGCGGCGGTGCGGTCGGCGGCGGACATCGCGCGGAAGGATCCTTCGGTCTCCGCCAGCCCCGCCTGGGCCCGCTGGCGCGTGGCATCGCTCTTCGCGGCGGACTGCAGCCAGTAGGTGCGGTCGCCCGGCCCGGTGACGAGCGTGACCGTGATCGGCCGCGGCTGCCCCTGCTGGGTGCGGACCGTGCCGCTGAAGTGCGTCGCGGCCAGGCCATGCTGCGTCCGGCGTTCGGAGCGGCCGTCGACGGGCTTGAGCACGTTGCGGATCACGTCCTCGTGCGTGCTGCCGGCCTTGGGCGGCACCATCCGCACGACCAGTGCCGCGTCCCCGGTGCCATTGACCACCGCGATCGCCTCGGGCGTGTTCTGGATCTTCCATCCTGCCGGCGCCGTGAGCGCGATGCCCAGCTCCTCGTGATAGAAGTTGCGCCCGCGCACCAGCCCCTGGCCGGCGCTGTCGCCGAAGGTCATGCCCGCGATGGCCTGCAGGTAGCGCGCGCGCCCGTCGTCGGCATAGCCCTGCTGGCTCTTGTACCGGGCGGCGTACTCCCGGATGTCGGCCAGCCGCTTGTCGTTGGCCGGATGGGAAGCCAGCCAGTTCGCACCGGAATCGCCCGGCTTGCCTTCGGCCTTGGCCATGTCCGCCGCGAACTGCTCCTGGCGCTTGAGGACGTGGATCACGTCGATCATGTTCTGGGGGTCGTAGCGGTTGCGCGAGAGGTATTCGGCCCCCAGCTGGTCGGCCTGCGATTCCTGGTCGCGGCTGTAGGACGCGATGTAGCCTGCGGCAGCGGCCTGCGACGCCTGGCTTGCCAGGGAACTGGCGCCGCTCACACCGCCGACCTCCAGCACGGCGCCGAGCACGTTGGCGGCCAGCACGCCGATGCCGGTCGCCTGCTGGCGCGTCGCGCGCTGCGCGCCGTGCCGCGCGGTCACGTGGCCGATCTCGTGGCCCATCACGCCGGCCAGCTCCGCTTCGCTGTCGAGGTAGGCCATGATCCCGCGGGTCACGTAGACGTAGCCGCCGGGGAGGGCGAAGGCATTGATCTCCGGGCTGTCGAGCACCGTGAAGGTCCATTTCAGGTTCGCACGGTGCGACTGGCCGGCGAGCTTCTGGCCCAGGTCGTTCACGTAGGCCTGCAGGCGCGGGTTGGCATAGACGCCGTACTCCTTCAGCACCTCCTCGTGCCCCTTGGTGCCCTCCTGGACCTCGGCGGCCTCGTCCATCACCGAGAGCTCGGTGCGGCCGGTCACGGGATTGACGACCCGGCTGGCGCAAGCTGACAGGAGCAGCGCTGCCACCACAAGCAGCAGCGGACGAACGGGGCGCAGGGTCATCGCGGTCCTCCCATCGGGTGGCAGCCCAGGCCGGGCGGGGGGACAGGATAGTGATTTCCTGGTGGAGGGGAAACCCGTGCTGCGGCAGGTGGCAGGGCGGATGTCGGCGGGACCGCGCAGGCAGTCCTGGTCCGGGGCCCCGCCGTCGTCCGGCCCGGCGTCCGCGCGATCGTCAGCGCGGGGCCGCACGCGCGCGGCGCACCGCCTCGGCGATCTGGTCGATCAGGGCGCCGTTGCTCAGGCCCTCGAGCCGGACCAGCCCGATCGGCGGCAGGTTCCACTGCAGCCGCTGGGGCAGGACCCGGGCGCCGGCGGCATCCGCGAGCTCTGCCGCGATGTCGTCGGGCAGGATGGTGATGGCGTCCGGCAGCTGGCGCAGCAGCGATTTCAGCGTCTTCTCGGCGAAGGATTCGAGCACCGACGGGGGCTCGGGCTGCCCCGCCGACGCGAAGATCGTCCGGATCATGTCGCGGATCGGCGTCTCCAGCGGCGGCAGGATCCAGCGCATGGAGGCATAGGCCTCCCAGTCCAGCCCGCGCCGGGCCAGGCGCTTGGCCGCGGGGCCCGACATCACGATGCGGGGCTCCTGCTGGTACAGGTGCCGCAGCACGAGGCCGTCGCCCGACTTCACCGCCGTGAAGCGGCAGATGGCGCAATCGAGCTGCCGGTCCCTGAGCGCCTGCAGCAGGCGGTCGCTGGTGGATTCCTGCACCTCGAAGCGCAGCGCCGGCCGAAGGTCCAGCAGGTGGCGCCAGATCGCATCGTGCGTGGTGGTGGACAGGAAGGGGATGACGCCGATGCGCAAGGTGCCGCGGAACCCCGCCTCGACGGCCGCGAGATCGCGCTCGAGCGCCGCGGCATCGGCGAGCGAATGGTGGGCGCGGGCCAGGACCACTTCCCCGGCCGGCGTCGGTTCCAGTCCGCGCCGGCTGCGCACGAACAGGGGCGTCATGAAGATGCCTTCGATCTCGGCCAGCGCGCGGGTGACCGTCGGCTGCGCCAGGCCGAGGTGCTGGGCGGCGCGGCTCACGGACCCCTGCCGCTCGAGCTCGGTCAGCAGCGCGAAATGGCGCAGCTTCAGCCGCGTGGACAGCCGTTGCAGGTTGGGGCTCGGCATGCCGCGATGATACGTTTGGGTATAGCAAGCCATGCATGCATCCATCGAAAAACATGGCAGTTGAACTATGCGCCGTCGATACACTTGGCCGGATGTTCACCACCCGGCCCGAGATCACCGGCACCTTCGGCGTGGCCTCGTCCACGCACTGGCTCGCTTCGCAGACGGCGATGGGCGTGCTGGAACGCGGCGGCAACGCCTTCGACGCGGCGGTGGCCGCGGGCTTCGTGCTGCAGGTCGTGGAGCCGCACCTGAACGGCCCCGGCGGCGAAGTGCCGATCCTGTTCTGGAGCGAACGCGAGCGGCGCATGCAGGCCCTGCGCGGCCAGGGCAGCGCGCCGCAGCTCGCGACGCCCGAGGCGTTCCGTTCCCTGGGCTTCGAGCAGGTTCCGGGCATCGGCCTGCTGCCCGCCACCGTCCCGGCCGCGTTCCCGACGTGGCTCACCCTGCTGCGCGAGCAGGGCACCTGGGAGCTGGCGGACGTCCTGGCCCCGGCCATCGGCTACGCGCGCGACGGCTTCCCCATGCTGCCGCGGGCGGTGCAGGCCATCCTGGCGGTGCAGGAGCTGTTCAAGACGCATTGGCCGTCCTCGGCGGCGGTGTGGCTGCCCGACGGCAGGGTGCCGGCGCCCGGTGCCCTGCACCGGCTGCCCGAGCTGGCCGCCACCTACGAGCGCATCGTGGCCACCGCACAGCGCGAGGGCAGCGGCCGCACCGGCGTGATCGATGCCGCCATCCGTTGCTGGCAGCAGGGCTTCGTCGCGCGCGAGATCGACAGCTACTACCGCCAGCACGCCGTCCGGGACACGAGCGGCGACAACCATGCCGGCTTGCTGCGCTACGAGGACATGGCGCAATGGCAGGTGGAGGCGGAGGCGCCGCTCACCGGTTCCTTCGGGCGCTACACCGTCGCCAAGTGCGGCTTCTGGAGCCAGGGGCCCCTGTTCCTGCAGCAGCTGGGCATGCTGCGCCACGCCGACCTGGCCGCCCATGCGCCCCCGACCGCCGGCTTCGTGCACCGCATCGCGGAAGCGGCCAAGCTGGCGCTGGCGGACCGGCTGGCCTGGTATGGCGTCGCACCGGGCGCCGACCGCGCGGCGCAACAGGCGCTGCTCTCCGACGAGTACCTGCGGCAACGCTGGTCGCAGGTGGACCTGCAGCGCGCCTCGAACGAGCTGCGTCCGGGCTCGCCGGGCGGGCGCGCTGCGCAGCTGGCCGACCTGGCCGTCGCCGCCCGCACGCTGAAGGAAGCGGACACGCGCTTCGGGGTCGGCGAGCCGACCTTCGCCAACCTGCCGCCCGTGGCCGAGTGGGCCGATTGCGAGATCTTCGTCGGCGACACCTGCCACGTGGACGTGATCGACCGGCACGGCAACATGGTCGCGGCCACGCCGTCCGGCGGCTGGCTGTCGTCCAGCCCGGTCGTGCCGGGCCTGGGTTTCGCGATCAACACGCGCCTGCAGATGACCTGGCTCGACGCGGGCCTGCCCAATACCGTCACGCCGCGCGTGGCGCCCTGCACCACCCTGTCGCCGACGCTCGCGCTGCGGGACGGCGAGCCCTACATGGCCTTCGGTACGCCCGGTGGCGACCAGCAGGACCAGTGGTCGGTGGCCTTCTTCCTGCGCCATGCCGTGCATGGCATGGACCTGCAGGAGGCCATCGACGCACCGGCCTGGCACGTGAAGCATGCCCCCAGCTCGTTCTGGCCGCGCCAGACGGTGCTGAACACCCTGCAGCTCGAGTCCCGCTTCGCCCCGCAGGAGATCGACCAGCTGCGTGCCCTCGGCCACGTGGTGCAAGTGGGCGAGCCCTGGTCCGAGGGCCGCCTGTGCGCCGCCAGCCGCAGCACCGACGCGCAGGGTCGCCGCATCCTGCGCGCGGGCGCCAACCCGCGCGGCATGCAGGGCTACGCCGTCGGCCGCTGACCCGACCTACTGAACCTTCGAAGGAAACCATTCATGAGCCACCTCCTCCGCCGTACGTTCCTGGCCCTGGCACTGGCCGGCGCGACCCATGCCGCATGGGCCGCCTACCCCGACAAGCCCATCACCGTCATCGTGCCCTGGGCGCCGGGCGGATCGACCGACATCCTGGCGCGTGCCATCGGCGAACAGCTGACCAAGTCCATGGGCCAGGCGGTGGTCGTGGACAACCGCGCCGGCGCCTCGGGCAACATCGGTTCGCTGGCCGTCGCCAAGGCCAAGCCCGACGGCTACACGCTGCTGGTGGGCTCCATGAGCACCCACGCCATGAATCCCTTCCTCATGGCCAACATGCCGTTCAAGGGCGCGGACGACTTCACGCCCATCGCCCTGGTCGCCAACGTGATCAACACGATGGTGATCCACCCCTCGGTCCCCGCCACCAACCTGCGCGAGTTCATCGCCTACGCCAAGGCCAACCCCGGCAAGCTCGCCTACGCCTCCGCCGGCGGCGGTTCCACCAACCATCTCAGCGCCGAGATGTTCAAGAAGGCGGCCGGCATCGAGATGCTGCACGTGCCCTACAAGGGCGGCGCGCCCGCGGTGCTGGCCACGGTGAGCAACGAGACGCAGGTGCTGTTCTCCGCCGGCACGCAGACGCTGCCGCACGTGTCCGCCGGCAAGCTGAAGCTGATCGCCGTGACCGAGCCCAAGCGCTCCAAGCTGCTGACCGACACGCCCACCGTCGCCGAGGCACTGCCCGGCTTCGACATGAGCGTCTGGTATGCCGTCTTCGGGCCGGCCGGCATGCCCCGCGACCTCGTCACCAGGCTCAACACGGAAATCAACAAGGCGCTCGCCCAGCCCGACCTGCGCAAGCGCATGGATGCCATCGGCGTGGAAGTCGTCAACAGCACGCCCGAGCAGCTGTCCGAGCAACTGAAGCAGGACACGCTGCGCTACGGCAAGCTGATCAAGGACCTGGCGATCAAGCTGGACTGACCCGATGCAGGTCCCTTCCGCTGCCGGCGCGGACAGCGGCGTGCTGCCGCTCGCCCTGTGCGAGACCCTCTGCGAGGCGCTGGGCCGCAACCCGGATCCGGCGCAGGCGCTGGCCGCCATCGAGGGCGCCCGGCAGGCGCTGCTCGGCCCCGGCCTGCTGACCGTGAACCTGGTCGCCACCGAGCCCGGTGATGCCCCGGGCGAGATCCATCTGCAGCGCGGCTGGTCGTCCGATCCGGCCGCCTACCCGGTGGGCGGGCGCAAGCGCAAGCTGCTCACGCCCTGGACCGAGCAGCTGCTGGTGCGCGGCGAGGTGTTCATCGGGGAAGGGGAGGGCGCCCTGGCGAGCGTCTTCGACGACCACGCGCGCATCGCCGCGCTGGGCCTCCAGGCGGTGATCAACGTGCCGCTGATCGAGGGCGGACGTTGCCGCGCGACCTTCAACGCGCTGGGCATGCGCCCGTGGTGGACACGCGAGGACATTGCGGTCGTGCGCCTGCTCGCCCTGCTGGCCGCACCGTTCGCGCTGCGCCTGCGGCCGGCTCCCTAGGCGACCGCCCTACGCCATGGGAATGTGCAGCTTGGAGGAGTTCTTGACCTCCTCCATCACGGCGTAGGTCCGGGTCTCCCGCACGCCGGGCAACTGCCACAGGACGGTGCCGGCGAAGGTGCGGTAGGCCTCCATGTCGGCCACGCGCGTCTTCACCAGGTAGTCGAACCCGCCGGCCACCATGTGGCACTCCAGGATCTCCGGGTGCACGTGCACGGCGGCGCGGAACTGCTCGAACACGTTGGGTGTCGTGCGATCCAGCAGGACCTCGACGAACACCAGCATCCCCGCACCCAGCAGCTTGGGGTCCAGGCGCGCCTCGTAGCCCTGGATGTACCCGTCGCGCACCAGGCGCTGCACGCGCGCGAGCACCGCCGTCGGGGACAGCGCCACCGCCTCGGCGAGCTTGAGGTTGGACATCCGCCCGTCGTCCTGCAGTTGCTGCAGGATGCGGCGGTCGGTCCGGTCGAGTTCGTCCAGGGAGGGCATGGATAGTGATTCGTTCGGCAGAGTCGTCGAAAGTCCGAGCAATATCCTAGCCAAAACCCGGACCATTGCCGATGTCCCCTGAACCAGCACACATCGCCATGCCGTCCGTCGCCGCGCCGCCTACCAGCACCTTCGAGCACTTCGTCGAACCCTCCAGCCTCGCTGCGTCCCCGCTGCGCCGGGCCATCACTGCCGCCTGCCGGGTGCCGGAGCCGCAGGCTGTCGCCAGCATCCTGGCGGATGCGCGCCTGCCGGACGGCATCCGGCAGGACAGCCACGCACTGGCCCTGCGGATCGCCCGCACGCTGCGCGAGCGCAAGGCCGGCACGGGACGCGCCGGCCTGGTCCAGAACCTTCTGCAGGAGTACGCGCTGTCGTCGCAGGAGGGCGTTGCCCTCATGTGCCTGGCGGAAGCCCTGCTGCGCATCCCCGACGCCGCCACGCGCGATGCGCTGATCCGCGACAAGATCGCCCAGGGCCAGTGGGTGTCGCACCTGTGGAAGAGCCCCTCGCTGTTCGTCAACGCGGCCACCTGGGGCCTGCTGATCACGGGCAAGCTGGTGTCGACCCACAGCGAGGCCGGCCTGTCCGCCGCCATCGGCCGGCTGGTGAGCCTCGGGGGGGAGCCCCTGATCCGCAAGGGCGTCGACATGGCCATGCGGATGATGGGCGAGCAGTTCGTCACCGGAGAGAACATCGACGAGGCGCTGCAGCACGCCAGGCCGCGCGAGGCGCAGGGCTTCCGCTACTCGTTCGACATGCTGGGCGAGGCGGCGATGACCGCCGGTGACGCGGCGCGCTACCTGCGCGACTACGAGACGGCCATCCATGCGATCGGCAAGGCCGCCGGCTCGCGCGGGATCTTCGAGGGACCGGGCATCTCGATCAAGCTGTCCGCCCTGCACGCGCGCTACAGCCGCGCGCAGTACGACCGCGTCATGGGCGAGCTCTACCCGGTGCTGGTGCGCCTGTGTTCCCTGGCCAAGCGCTACGACATCGGCCTGAACATCGATGCCGAGGAGGCCGAGCGCCTGGAGATCTCCCTCGACCTGCTGGAACGCCTTGCCTTCGAGCCGCAACTGGCGGGCTGGCAGGGCCTGGGCTTCGTGATCCAGGCCTACCAGAAGCGCTGCCCGTTCGTGATCGACTACCTGGTGGACCTGGCGCGCCGCAGCAAGCGCCGGCTGATGATCCGCCTGGTGAAGGGCGCCTACTGGGATTCCGAGATCAAGCGCGCGCAGATCGATGGCCAGGAGGGCTATCCGGTCTTCACGCGCAAGCCCTACACCGATGCCTCCTACCTGGCGTGCGCGCGCAAGCTGCTGGCGGCACCGGACGCGGTCTATCCGCAGTTCGCCACGCACAACGCGCACACGCTCGCGGCGATCCACGAGCTGGCCGGCCCGAGCCGCTACACCGCGCAGCAGTACGAGTTCCAGTGCCTGCACGGCATGGGCGAGCCGCTCTACGAACAGGTGGTGGGGGAGCCGGCCCAGGGCAAGCTCGGTCGCCCGTGCCGGATCTACGCCCCGGTCGGCACGCACGAAACGCTGCTGGCGTACCTGGTGCGCCGGCTGCTCGAGAACGGCGCCAACACGTCGTTCGTCAACCGCATCGCCGACCAGACGCTGTCCCTCGAGGAGCTGGTGCGCGACCCGGCTTCCGTCATCGACGAGTTCGCGGCCGCCGAGGGCGGGGTCGGCCTGCCGCATCCCGCCATCCCCCTGCCGCGGGACCTGTACGGCGCCACGCGCCGGAACTCCCAGGGCATCGACCTGACCAGCGAGATCCAGTTGCAGGAATTGGCCGAAGCATTCCGGGCCCAAGCGCGCTCGCCTGCCCAGGTCCGGCCCATGCTGGAGCAGGACACCGAACCGGGGGACCGGCTGCCGGTGACCAACCCGGCCAACCGCACGGACAGGGTCGGCTCCCTTCGCGAGGCGACTGCCGGCGAGGTGGAGCTCGCACTGCGCAGCGCTGCCGAAGGTGCGGCGACCTGGGCCGCCACGCCGGCGGCCGAGCGCGCACGGATGCTCGAGTCGGCCGCGGAGCGCCTCGAGGCCGACATGCCCCGTCTGATGGCCATCCTGATCCGCGAGGCCGGCAAGACGGCTTCCAATGCGGTCGCCGAGGTGCGCGAGGCGGTGGATTTCCTGCGCTACTACGCGCGCCAGGTGCGCGAGCACTTCGAGGAGATAACGCACCGGCCGCTCGGGCCCGTGGTCTGCATCAGCCCGTGGAACTTCCCGCTCGCCATCTTCATGGGGCAGGTGGCGGCTGCACTGGCCGCCGGCAACACCGTGCTGGCCAAGCCGGCGGAGCAGACGCCCCTGATTGCCGCCGAGGGCGTGCGTGCGTTGTGGGCCGCGGGCGTCCCCCGTTTCGCGGTGCAGCTCGTGCCCGGCCAGGGCGCCGTCGTGGGCGCCAAGCTGGTGGCGGATGCGCGGGTGCGGGGTGTCCTCTTCACCGGCTCGACCGAGGTGGCGCGCATCCTGCAACGGACGGTTGCGGGGCGCGTGGATGTCAGCGGCCGCGCCATCCCCCTCATCGCCGAAACCGGCGGGCAGAACGCGATGATCGT
The DNA here is from genome assembly GCF_009758015.1 of Ramlibacter pinisoli. Classification (NCBI taxonomy): domain Bacteria; kingdom Pseudomonadati; phylum Pseudomonadota; class Betaproteobacteria; order Burkholderiales; family Comamonadaceae; genus Ramlibacter; species Ramlibacter pinisoli. Next base: position 1,268,345 of record NZ_WSEL01000009.1, on the reverse strand, counting down.
CGACTCGTCGGCGCTGGCCGAGCAGGTGATCGGTGACGTCCTCGTCTCCGCATTCGACAGCGCCGGACAGCGCTGCTCCGCCTTGCGCGTGCTGTGCGTGCAGGAGGAGGCCGCCGATCGCGTGCTGGACATGCTGCTGGGCGCGATGGCGGAGCTTCGCGTCGGCAGCCCGGACCGCCTCGCGACGGACGTCGGTCCCGTCATCGATGCCGAAGCCCGGGACAACATCGACCGCCACATCGACGCGATGCGAGCCAGGGGCCGGCGCGTTCACCAGCTGGCCGGGCGCAGCGAGCATCCGCTGCAGGCGGGCACCTTCGTGCTGCCGACGCTCATCGAGCTCGACAGCGTTTCCGAGTTGCAGAAGGAGGTGTTCGGCCCGGTGCTGCACTTCGTGCGATTCAAGCGGGCCGACCTCGACGGCCTGCTCGCCCAGATCAACGGAACCGGCTACGGCCTGACCATGGGCCTGCACACGCGCATCGACGAGACGATCGCCCGGGTGGTGCAAGCGGCGCACGCGGGCAACGTCTACGTGAACCGCAACATGGTCGGCGCCGTGGTGGGCGTGCAGCCCTTCGGCGGGGAAGGCCTCTCGGGCACGGGCCCCAAGGCGGGCGGCCCGCTCTACCTGTATCGCCTGCTGTCCCGCCGCCCGGAGGACGTGCTGGCCCGTGCCGTCGACCGCGATGGCGCGGGGGGATCGGATGCGCAGCGATACGAACCCGCTGCCTTGCGGGCCCTGGTCGCCTGGGCTGCGTCGACGAAGGACCCCGTCTCCGCGGCGTGCGCGCGCCTGGGCGCCCTGGCGCGGCCGGGGGGCTCGCTCGAGCTGCCGGGCCCCACTGGCGAGCGGAACATCTATACGCTGGCTCCGCGCTCCAGCATCCTGTGCCTGGCGAGCCGCGATGCCGACCGTCTCGTGCAGCTCGCCGCCGTCCTGGCCGTGGGAAGCCGCGCGGTCTGGCCCGTCGAAGCGGCCGATCTCCTGCAGCACCTTCCCGCCGAAGTGCAGTCGCAGGTGGTGCTGGCACGTGACTGGTCGGCTCGCGAAGTCTCCTTCGACTCGGTGCTGCTGCACGGGTCCACCGAGGAGCTCGGTCGGGTGCAGCAACTGCTCTCCCGTCGCGATGGCCCGGTCGTCAGCGTCGAGCGCCTGCAGCCGGGCGAGACGTCCGTTCCGCTGGAGCGGCTGGTGATCGAACGGGCCCTGAGCATCAACACCGCGGCGGCGGGCGGCAATGCATCGCTGATGTCCATCGGCTGAAGCACCATCACTCCGGCCGAAAGCCCGCGCTCCTGAGCAGCTCGGTGGCCTGGCTGACTTCCGCGGCGATGAAGCGCCGGAACTGCTCGGGCGTCTCCGTCACGGGCTCGATGCCCAGGGACGCGAAGGCGCCGGACTTGCCCAGCTCCTTCACGGCCGCATTGATGGCTTCGTTGAGGACCGTGACCCGCTCCGGAGGCAAGCCGCGCGGCGCCCACACGCCATACCAGGAGGCGTAGGCGAAGTTCGCGACGCCGCTCTCCTGCACCGTCGGCACGCCCGGCGCGAGCGCGCTGCGCTTGGCGGACGTGATCGCGATCGGCCGCACCTTGCCGGCCGTGGCCAGCGGCAGCAGCGACACCATGGAGTCGAGCAGCAGGTCGACGTGGCCGCCGCCAACGTCCACCAGCGCCGGCTGCGTGCCCTTGTAGGCCACGTAGGTGAAGCGCACGCCCGCTTCCTTGGCCAGCAGCAGCGTGGCCAGGTGGCCCGGTGCGCCGGCGGCGGGAATGGCCGCCGTCCACTTCTCGGGTTCCTGCCGGGCCGCGGCGAGGACGTCGCCGAGCTTGTGCTGCGGATGGCGGGGCGCCAGCACCAGCATCAGCGGCGCCTCGCCCACGCGCGCCACCGGCACGAAGTCCGTCTGCGGGTCATAGGGGGAGCTGTTCATGACCTGCCTGGCGAGCACGTGCGTCGCGGCGGAGAACAGCAAGGTGGTGCCGTCGGCCGGGGCCAGTTGCACCGCCTTGCCTCCGACGGTGCCGTTGGCGCCCGCCTTGTTCTCCACGATCACGGTCACGCCAAGCTGCTTGCGCATCTGCTCCGCCAGCCGTCGCGCCGCGCTGTCGACGCCGCCGCCGGCGGCGAACGGCACGACCAGCTTGAGCGTCTGCCCCGATTCCGGGAACTTCGCGGCGTGGACGGTCGGGAGCAGGCCGCAGAGGGCGGCCGCGGCAATGATCTGTATCGGTCTCATGGTGTCTCCTCGGGTCCGCGGCCGCATGTCCGCGCTCAGTCCACCAGGCCCGCCGACCGCAAGGCCTCGGCGATCTCGGCGTCGGCACCGGCCGCCAGCGGCAGCAGCGGGCTGCGCACGGTGGCGTGTTCCAGGATGCCGCGCGCCACCAGCCCGTGCTTGAGGGCGACCGTGCCTTCCATGTGTGAGCCGCGGTGGTACACGGTCTTCGTGACGGGCAGCAGGCGATCGTGGATGGCGCGCGCCTTCTTGTAGTCCCTGGCCTTGCCGGCGGCGATCAGCTCGATCAGCGGCTCGGGCGTGAGGCCGCCGTAGCCGACCAGCGCGCCGTCGACGTCGAACATCGTGTGCAGCAGGTACTCGTCATGGCAGGTCAGGATCTGCAGCTCGGGACGCTCGCGCCGGATCACCGGGATCTCGGTGTCCCAACGGCGCATGTTGCGCACGCCGTTCTTCATCGCGAACACGCCCGGCTGCGCCGCGATCTCGAGCTGCGTCGCCAGGTCGTACGTGGCCTTGGTGGCATCCGGGTACTGGAACAGGATCAGGGGCAGGCCGCTCTCCTCGTAGATCGCGCGATAGCGGTCCTGCGGCGCACCCTTCTGGTAGCCGAAGCGCAGCCAGCCGTGCGACGGATACACCAGGCCCGCCTTGGCGCCCGCCTTGACGGCGCGCTTGGCTTCCTCGACGGCGACCTTGGTGCCTTCCAGGGTGATGCCGGCGATGATGGGCAGCTTGCCGTCGACCGACTCGGAGAAGCTGCGGATCACGCCGGCCTGCTCGTCGGCCGTCATGAAGGTGCCTTCGCCGGCATGGCCGAGGACCGTGAGGCCCTTGACGCCATCGAACTTGCCGAGCCAGGAGCCCAGGCGCCGGATGGCTGCGTGGTCGACTTCGCCCGCGCGGGTGAACGGGGTGACGGGGGCGGGCACGAGGCCGCGGAGATCGAGGGCTTGCATGGTGGGGTCCTTTCGGTGGGGTGGTCGCTTGGCAGGAATCGCTTCGGCGTGGAAAGGACTGTAGAAACCGGGCCGATTCGCGCCTAGAGTCGCATCCGAGCTTTCAGACTTGCCTCATTCGGCATGGCTGCGACCGGAGGACCCATGGACGTTGCGAGCGTGAAGCTCTTCCTGGAGGTGGCTGAGGCAGGCAGCCTCAGCAAGGTGGCCGCCCGGCGGCAGACGGTGCAATCGCACATCAGCCGGCAGGTGAGCGACTTCGAGTCGCGCTGCGGCGGCAAGTTGTTCCGGCGCACCGGGCGCGGCGTCACGCTGACCGACTTCGGCGAACTCGCCGTCGCCCGGCTGCGGCCGTGGCTGCAGGAGACGGAGCAGATCGCCGAGGCGCTGCGTTCCGAGTCAGGCCTGCTGCTCGGACAGGTGCGGCTGGGGATCATTCCCTCGGCCGCGCATCCGCTGATGACCCGGCTGTTCGAGCGCCTGCAGGCGCAGCACCCGGGCATCCGCCTCGACATCGCCGAAGCACAGGGCGCGGAGCTCGATGCGATGCTCGATGCCGGCGTGGTGGACCTGGCGATCCTGTTCCGCTTCCAGCGTCCGAGCGGGCGGGAGGAGCGGTTGCTGAGCGTGGCGCACACCTACCTGGTGTCCGCTCCCGGCGATGCGCTCACGGCGCAGGCCACCTTGCCCTTCACGACACTGCAGGGACTGCGTCTGGTCCTGCCGCGCCGTCCCAGCCATTGGCGCAATGCGCTCGACGAGAGCGCGCGCAGCCTCGGCTTCAAGCTGGAGCCGATCGTCGAAGCGGACTCGCTGACGGTGCAGAAGCAACTGGTGGCGCACGCGCGCGGGGTCTACTCGATCCTGGGCCCGTTCTCGATCGCCGCCGAACTGCGCGCCGGCACGCTGCAAGCCACGCGACTGGTGCGACCAGACCTGACACGGCACGTGACGCTGGCCTTCCCCAGGCAGGGCAAGCTGTCACCGGCCTGCCGCGCCGTGGCGGAGATCGTTCAACAGCTGGTGGCGGGATGGGGGGACCAGTTGACGGACCCGGTCCTGGCCGCCAAGGCGCGGAAGACATGAGGCGCGTGGGGGTCGGCCTCGGATCGCTCGCGAGGTCGAACATCAGCGACCTGCGTCCGAGGCGTGACGGCGAAGACGATCAGGCCCGGCGGTAGTCCAGCAGCCGGGTCTTCCAGTACCGCTCCTGGATCCTGTTCAGGCGAACGGTTCCCCCGGTGCTTGGGGCGTGGACGAAGCGCGACTCGCCGGCGTGGATGGCCGCGTGCGACGGAGAACCGTCGCTGCCGAAGATCACGAGGTCTCCTGCGCGCAGGTCACTTTCATTCACGGACTGCCCCCAGCGAGCGATCTGCGCGACCGTCCGCGGCGGTGCAATCCCGGCCGATCGCCAGTACACGTAGCCGATCAGGCCGCTGCAATCGAATCCGGCCTCTGGCGTGTTGCCGCCATACCGGTAGGGCGTCCCCACCAGGCCCAGAGCCAGGAACGCGGCTTCCCCGGCCTGCAGGTCCGACATGGGGGAGGGCCCTGGAAAGGCGGAGCCCTGGCGGCCATCCCTGGGTGGCGCACTGCAGCCGGCCAACGTGGCCACGGCCAGCCAACCCGCGCCGGCGACCAGTCCTCTCCTGCTGACATCCATGGGGCCGATCGTAGTGCAGCACCGGCATCGTTGTCACTTCCGAGGCCCTGCTGCCTCACGTTCGACATGTGCGGTGGATTCCAGCGTGCGAAGCGCGCTGGAATCCACCGCTCGATGGAAGGGGCAGGGTCAGGTTGCTGCGTCGTCGCGGAGGGAACTGCCGCAGCAGCCGCCAGACACCTGAACGGGTGGGCAAGCCACGGTGCCATACGAACAGAACACGCAGCAGTGGCCGGGCTTGGGGCGAAGGACGGCTTGGCAGTGCGTGCACTGATGGAAATACACGCACGCGTTCTCGGGCATGACTTCAGTCGACACATGGCCGCAGTTCGGACACGTGAGCGCAGATTCGAGGATGATCTGCACGTCCGAGCGGGTCTGCAACGTAGTCATGGCGCACCCTGGAAGGAGGGGTGCATTCTGCGCCCGCCGCCGCAATGGCAGTCGTCGTGACGCCTGACGTGGATGTGACCGGCGCACCATCGACATGCGACAGGTTCGTCTCAGGCCTGCCGCATCTCAGTCGGCACAGCCTGACCGGGGCGCAGACATCGACAGGCCCGGCATGAGTGGCCTGGAGGGCCATCCGCGAGGCATATCCAGTCCAGCACCAGGCCGTCGTTCGTGGCGCCGGCGCGACGCGCCATCACCGTTTCGACGGGTCGCACCGCCGCTGCCCAGAAAATGAGCAACCCGTGGGAAGCCAATGCAGGCGCGGCCTGGCGCCGAATTCCACACGCTTGTCCACACACTTCCCCACGCCGGCCGTGGACAGTGCGGTCACGGGGATGTGGTAGGCGCCCCAGGCCGTCCACAGCCCCGACCCGCGCCGTCGGCCCTGGCCCCCGGCCTTGCGCACCACCGGCCCTAGCGGAGAACGGTCTCCATCTTCTTGCCCTTGGCGAGCTCGTCGACCAGCTTGTCCAGCTGGCGGATCTTCCGCATCAGTGGATCCTGGATCGTCTCCACCCGCACGCCGCAGACCACGCCCTGGATCAGGGAACTGTTCGGATGCATGGCGGGAGCCTGCGCAAAGAAGGTGGCGAAGTCGCTTCCCTTGTCGATCTGCTGCTGCAGTCCCGCCGCGTCGTAGCCGGTCAGCCAGAAAATGACCTGATCGACTTCTTCCTTCGTGCGGTTCTTGCGTTCCGCCTTCTGGACATACAGCGGGTAGACCTTCGCGAAGGCTGTCGTGAAAATCCGGTGGTTGGACATCATCCACTCCCTTCCGTGCACCGGGTGCAGCCTGCATGCAAGCCGGCCGAGCCGTTGACGTGAGATGAGGGCGGGATCATAGGCCTGTGAACGACGCCAGGCCACGCCTAAGCCTTGCGGACTTCCCGCAGCCACCGTTTCGTGGCCTCCACGTCCAGCAACGACTTCGTCTGGCGACGCAGGAGCAGCACCTCGGCCCGCAACCGCTGAACCTCGGACGAGACGATCCGATCGGCCTTGCGCGGCTGCAGGCCCACCCCGGGCGCGATGCCCGCAGCCGCCCGGAACGTGGCCTCGAGATGGCGCGTTTCCGACTGCAGGTCCGCCAGTTGCTCCTGCAGCACGCTGATGTAGTGCTGCAGGCGCCGCTGGTCCGCGGCAGCCGCGTGCGCCGCATCGACCTGCTCTGCCTCGAGCTGCAGCCCCAGCAACGCCAGAAGGTTTCCGTCGGCGTACGCCTGGTTGGCCTGCTGCATGAGCACCGTCTTGCGCTGGCGCTGTTGCGAATCCGGCTCGCGGTCCGGGTGCAGTGCGCTGGCGACCCGTCGGTAGACGTCGCGCAGCGACTGCGACACCTCCTGCGCCGCCTGACGACGGCGCTTCGAGTCCTGTTCTGCACGACGCTTCGCCGACCGTTCTTCGCGTCGGGCGGCGGCGCTGGCGGCCTGCCGCTCCCAGTCCGGCTCCAACTCCTCCAGGACGGCTTCGTCGGCGGCGGCGTGGCCGGCATCTTCCCGGGTCGACGGCACGGAAGTCGAGCCGTGCCCATGCCGGCTCAGGACGGCCGCCATCTCGCCGTCGTCCTCCACCGCCAGGAGCGCCGTGGCGGCTTCGTGGAACATCTCGCCCAACTGCTCACGTTCAGCGCGCGCCAGCCCGGGCTGCAGGCTCGCGTGGTCGAGCGCGAACACCCATTGCCGCCACGCGGCATGCAGCTCGCGACGCACGGGCTCGCGCAATTGCTGGTACCGCGCCAACCTCTCCTTCCACTCGGCGAGGGCGGCGCTCCACTGCCCGACCTCTTGCACGAGGGTGTTGAAGCGGCGCTGCTGTTGCGCCAGCACGGGGTCGGCGGCGTCCGGCTGGATCTGCAGCGGGAGGAGGGTGGCGTCGTGCAACTTCACCTGCGGAAAAGTTGATGCAGAACTGGGGCACCAGGGGCGCGAAACGATGGTGCGAAACGGGGATGGCAGGCCGACCGAGAGCGTGCCGGTCGGAGTCAATGCGCGCGACTGGATCTCGGTGCACACTGCTCCATGTGCCCCAGCAGGCCTTCGATCTGGAGACGTCTGGTTTTGGGCTAGAGGCAGTCCTTCAGGACGGCGACCGCTACGTCTCGCCACCACCTCAATTTTGCACGGGGAAATGCCTGCGGCCGGATCCGAATCCTCAGAAAGGGTTCACATCCGGCCGCAGTGCGAGGGAAGGCCGGCCGGCGATCCAGCCTGCCACTCCTGATCAGGACTTCCGGTCGGCCGGCTTCGGCTCCGCTGTCGCTGCCGCGGGCGTCGATGTCGGCGCGAGCGTCGGCTGGCCGGGGATCGGGCAATTCTTTTGGTTCATGACGTTGGCGAGGTGCACCTTGCGCGAGTCGGCTGCCGAGATCGCCTCGTTTGCGTTGGACATGGTTCCCAGGATTGCGGGCCAGAAGAACAGCGCACGTACGACGTTCCCGCCGGTCATGCCCTTCTCTTTGTCAGCTTCGTCACGGAATTTCTGGACGTCCGCGTACTCGTTCTGCAACTGGGCGCAGGCCAAGCCTGTGTCCCCCGGCTTGACAGTCTGCACGACGGTGGGGGATGCGCAGCCGGCCAGCACAGTCGCCGCGAACAGGATTGAAAGATGTCGCAAATCGCCCTCTCGAACTAATGAGGGCTGGATCGTCGAGGTGGTGTAAGGAAATGTCAATGCGAGAGCAGAGTGAGTGGTACTCGAACAACGCCGCTCTCGTTCAGACGCCTCGCTCGAGGGCGCAAGGTTTGACCGGGACGCATGACTGCTCCTGGCCGCCAACAGCCGCCAGAGCTACAAGCCGACCAGCGCCTTGCCCAGCTTACCCAGACCCGCGACCAGGTCTCGCGTGTTCTCGAAAAGTTCTGCAACCTGGTAGGTGACGAGGAAGCTCACCGGATAGAAATACTGCGGCGCGGATTCCGACCAACCTCGAACCCGGGCGGTCAGGCGTCCGCCCACGAGCAGACGGTTCCCTGCGGCGCTGATCGCGCCACCCAGCAGGCCACCGACGACAAGGTCGCTCAGGAAGTGCAATCCCAGGTAGAGGCGCGGAAAGGCGATGGCCATCGTCACGTAGGCGAACACCAGCAGCCCCAGCTTCCGGCTCACGAAGGCCAGTCCCACCGCCAGCGCGAAGAACAAGGTCGCGTGGTCGCTGGGAAAGGAGCTGAGCCCGTCGAGCGCCGTGACCGCCACCCCGTAGGGCAGTGTCCAGTCGAGCGCCCTGGTGTGCAGCGGGCGCTCCCGGAAGGGCAGCAGCAGGATCATCAGGCGCACCACGGCCAGGGCCGCACCGCAGCTGGCCAGCGTGGCGATCACGTGATCGCGCGATGCATCGGCGAGAGCCCGCGGTCCTCTGCGGAACCAGGCCCACCAGAGCAGGCCCATCAGGAGGGCGCCCTTGAAAAGATGGTTGACCGACAGGAAGGCCAGTGACTGGTCGAACGCCCAGGAGCGCCGTGCGAACCCGTTCAGGTAGGTCGAAACGGGGAAGTCGAGCGCGTTCAGCGCGTCCAGCGCGGACATCCGATTCCTTTCGCCGGAGCGTCAGCGCCTCCGCGGTTCGTTATAGCAGCGGTGCTTCGGGTCAAGGCTCATACCAGTTGCGGAGGTGCGAACGGGTGCATCAGCCCAGGATGCAACCTCCGGTTCTGGCTGAAGCAGGAACCTTGCCAATCACCCGGTGCCGGTAGACTCGACGGCGTGAGTGCATCGGCCTTCTTCGCGCAAATCGAGATCTGGACCTGGCGGGTGGGTGTCTTTGTCGTCCTGAACGTCCTGGACGATCCGGCCTGGCTCGCGCTGATCTTCTGCTGATCGGCCAACCCCCGGGCCACCCGGGCCCATGCCTGTCGGCTAGGTGCCGGATGCCGTCGAGCCGGGCAGCGCAAGCCCTGGAACGTCCAGGTCGGCGTACAGCACATCCCCGTGCGTCGAGTCGGTGACGAACAGTCGACGCCGGTCCGCCCCGCCGAAGGCGATGTTGGTGGTCGATGCGCCTTCGGGGCCCCGCAGCAGCCACACGGGTTCCGCGCGGGCGTTGAGGATCCAGACGTAGCCGAGCCCCGGGTTGGCCACCACGAGCCGCCCCTGGGTGTCCATTGCCAGCCCGTCCGGGCCGCTCGGACCGTAGGAGGTGAAGAACTGGCTGACTTTCGCGACGCTGCCGTCGGCCAGGAGGGGAACGCGCCAGACGCAGTTCCCGCGCGTCACCGCCAGATAGAGAACCGATTCGTCGGGCGACAGGCACACGCCATTGGGGCTCGGCACGTTGGACAGCAGCAGGTCCAGCTGGCCGGAGGGCCGCAACCGGTACAGCCGCCCGGTCGGGTCGTGCAGACCGGTCTGGCCCTGGTCGGTGAAGTACAGGTTGCCGCTGCGGTCGAACACCAGGTCGTTCACCCCGCGGAAGTGCTCCGTGTTGCGCCGCTCCAGGAACCCGCGCACCTGCCCGGAGGCGATGTCCAGCCGCATCAGGCCGTTCTTGTAGTCGGTGATGAGCAACGTGGCACCGTCCAGGAACTTCATGCCGTTCGGCTCGCCGTCGTACTCGGTCACCAGCGCCCAGTTGCCCGCCGGGTCGATGCGGAAGATGCGGCCGAACGGGATGTCGGTCACGTACAGGTTGCCGCCGCCGTCGAAGACCGGCCCCTCGAGGAACGAATCCGTGGGACGGCCCGGGCGGTTGGCGCCGGCCCACACGCTGCTGGTGCGGGTGCGGAAGCGCTCCGGCAGCGTCGTGAAGCGCGCCAGTTCGCGCACCTGGGGAGGGTGGAGGAGGAACATCGTCAGATCCTTGCCGATCCAGCCCTGCTCAGTCCAGCTTGATGCTGCCCTTGCGCACGACCTCGCCCCACTTGGCGTCTTCCTTCTTCAGGAAGTCGGCGAACTGCGCCGGCGTCGAGCCGATCGGCTGGGCGCCCACGTCACTGAAGCGCTTCTTCACCTCTTCGTCCTGCAGCGACTCGGTCACCGCCTTCTGCAGCCTGGCCACGATGTCCGCCGGGGTGCCCGCCGGCACGAACACGCCATGCCATTCCGACGCCTCGTAACCCGGAAGGACCGCTTCCGCGACAGTCGGGACATTGGGCAGGCGCGGCGACCGTTTGGCCGAGGAGATCGCCAGGGCACGCAGCTTGCCCGAGTCGATGAGGGGCGAGGCTGCGGCGACGGTGCCGAACATGAAGTCGACCTGGCCGCCCATGACGTCCGTGATGGCCGGACCGCCACTCTTGTAGGGGACGTGCACCATGTCGAGGTTCAGCTCCTGCCGGAACAGTTCGGCGGCGAGGCGCTGCACGGTGCCGCTGCCGCCGGAGGCGAAGTTCACCTTGCCCGGCTGCGCCTTGGCCTTTGCGATCAGGTCCTTCACGTCCTTGTAGGGCGCGTCGGCCTTGACGATCAGGACGTTGGGCGCCAGCGACACCAGCGAGAGCGGCTGCAGCGCAGTGGCCGCATACGGCATCTTGGGGAACAGGTGCGGGTTGATCGAGTACGGGGTCGCGTCGTACAGCATCGTGTAGCCGTCGGCCTGGGCTCTGGCGACGGACGCCGCACCGATGGTTCCGCTGGCGCCGGCCCGGTTGTCCACGACGACGCTGGTGCCGAGCCTGGCACCCACGCGCGAAGCCAGCACGCGGGCCAGCGCATCGGCCGCACCGCCCGGCGCATAGGGCACGACGATGGTAATCGGCCGCTCCGGCCAGGCGGCGTGCGCCAGGGATGCGGCGGCGAGGGCGCAGGCGGCCACGACGAGGCGGCGCGCGCGGGCGAACGAAGACAGATGCATGACGACCTCCTTGCCGGCCTCAGGCGTGCGCGGCGACGGCGGACTGTGCCAGCACGGCGAGCACGTTGCGCGCGGCGCCCACGCCCATGTTCACGTAGGCATCACCCGTGACCCCCCCGATGTGGGGGCTGAGGATGATGTTGGGCTCGCCGTGGAAGCGATGGGGCGCCGTCATCGGCTCCACCGCGAAGCTGTCCAGTCCGGCGCAAGCCACCTGGCCCGAGCGCACCGCCTTCAGCAGGGCGGCTTCGTCCACCAGGCCACCGCGGGCGGTGTTCACCACGATCACGCCCCGCTTGCAGACCGCCAGCGCCGGCGCATTCAGCATCTCGCGGTTCTCCGCCGTCAGCGGGCAGTGCAGCGAAATGGCGTCGGACTCGCGCCAGATCGTCGCCAGGTCCACCGGCCGGATGAAGGCCGGCAAGCTGGCCGCGAAGGGGTCGAAGCCGATCACCTTCATGCCCATGGCGTCGCACATGCGGGCGAAGCGCTGGCCGATGGCTCCCAGGCCCACCAGGCCGATGGTGCGGCCGTGCAGTTCCACGCTCTTGTGCGTGGCCTTGTCCCAATGGCCGGCATGCATGCGCGCATTCAGGTGCGTGACCGACTTGGCGCAGGCGAGCAGCAGCGCCAGGGCCTGTTCGGCGACGGCCGCGGCGTTCGCGCCGACGGCGGCGCGCACCTCGATGCCGCGCGCCTTGGCCGCGTCCTTGTCGATCGTGTCCGTGCCGCTGCCGTGCTTGGAGATCACGCGCAGCGACGGCGCAGCGTCCATCACCGCAGCGCCGACCTTGCCGTAGCGCACGATGATCGCGACGGGATCGTGCTGGCGGCACAGCGCGACGAGGTCGTCTTCCTGCGGCGTCTTGCCGGCGTAGACGACATCAAGGTCCTTCAGCAGCTCGAGGGCCTGGGGTGCCAGGTCGGCACCCGTGACGATGAGGGTGCGGCGGCCGCTCACAGCGTCTCGCCTTGCTTCAGGACGCCGGCGGTGCGCAGCGCGGCGTCGAGCCAGGAGGCGGCGGTGTTGCCTTGCTTGATCGCAGCGATGCGTGCGGTCTCGTCTTCCACCTTCTTGCGTGCCAGCGGCAGCAGGCCTTCGACGCGCTCGCGCTCGATCGCGACCACGCCGTCGGCGTCGGCCACGATGAGGTCGCCGGAGCGCACCGTCACGCCGCCGATCGACACCGGATGGCCGATGCGGCCGGGAACGTTCTTGGTCGGGCCGTTCGGGTTGGTGCCGAACGAGAACACCGGGTAGTCCATCTCGTCGATCTCGAGGCTGTCGCGCACGGCGCCATCGATCACCACGCCGGCCAGGCCCAGCTGCTTGCAGGCGGTCATCATGATCGTGCCCATGAGCGCCGCGGTCTGGTCGGCCTTGCCGTCGATGACCAGCACGTCACCGGGCTTGGCCAGCGACATGGCGGCGTGGATCATCAGGTTGTCGCCGGGGCGCACCTCCACCGTCAGCGCGGGGCCGGCCAGCTTCATGCGCGGGCGCAGCGCCGCGATGCGGCCGTGCAGCGCGCCGCGGCGGCCGTTCACGTCGGCCAGGATGGCGGCCTGGTACTCGGAGGCCTGGCGCACCAGGGCGGGGGAGATGCGTGCGAAGTCGCGCAGGATGTCGGTGGTCATGTGGGTTCCCGTGGAGAAAGGAAGGGCCGGGCCCGGCCGTGGCGGGCCGGGCCAGAGGGTTCGGTCGCGGACCGAAGCAGGGGGCGTCAGTCGATCTTGGCGCCCGATTCCTTGACGATCTGCCCCCAGCGGGCCGCGTCGTCGTGGATCAATTTGGCGAACTGTTCGGGCGTGCTGCCGGCGATGTCGGCGCCCTGTGCACCGAGCTTCTTTTCCAGCTCGGGATCCTTCAGCGCCTTGTTGATGTCGGCGTTCAGCCTGGCGACCACGTCCTTGGGCAGGTTGGCCGGGCCCAGGATGCCGAACCAGGTGACGGCCTCGAAGCCCTTGTAGCCGGACTCCGCGATGGTGGGGACCTGGGGCACGTCGTCGGCGCGCTTGGCGGAGGTGACGGCGATCGGGCGCATCTTGCCGCTCTTGATGTGGCCCAGCAGGGTCGGAATGGACGACACATACAGCTGCACCTGGCCGCTGATGACGTCGGTGGCGCCCTGCGCCGCCCCCTTGTAGGGGATGTGGGTGAGCTTGATGCCCGCCACCTTCTGGAAGGATTCGGCGGCCAGGTGGGCGACGGTGCCGTTGCCCGAGGTGGCGAAGTTGATGCTGCCGGGCTTCTCTTTGGCCGCCTTCACCACGTCCGCCAGGGTCTTGTACGGCGAGTCGGCGGCGGTGACGATCACCAGCGGCGAACTGGCCACCAGGCTGATCGGCGTCAGGTCCTTCAGCGGGTTGTACGGCAGCTTGGCATAGAGCGTCGGGTTGATCGCCAGGTTGCTGGTCTGTCCCATCACCAGCGTGTAGCCGTCGGGCGCCGACTTGGCGGCGGCGTCCACGCCGATGTTGCCGCCGGTGCCCGGCTTGTTGTCGACGATGAAGGTGTAGCCGGGACCGGCGATCTTGTTCGCGACCTCGCGCGTGATGATGTCCGTGCCGCCGCCGGCCGGGAACGGAACGATCAGCCGGATGGGCTTGGCGGGCCAGGCCTGCGCCAGCGCGACGGTGGTGGTGAGGGAGGTGGCCGCGATGGCGAGCACCGCGCGGCGGGAAATCAGCATGGGGTTGTCTCCGGTACGGGGCGCCTTCCTGGCGCCTTGGTTGGAGCAACTTTAAGTGCGCGTTGCGCACCGTACAATGCCGTTTCGTAGAGTGAACCGCGGTGCAGCATGCGCAACACGACCAGCGACGAGGACAGCCCTGCCACCGACGGCGGCGTGACCGCCGTCACCCGGGCGCTGTCCTTGATGGAGGCCTTCGAGGTCGGGGAGTCGTCCCTGAGCCTCGCCGAACTGAGCCGGCGCTCCGGCATGCACAAGACCACCGCCCTGCGGCTGGCGCGCACCCTCGCGCTCTCGCAGTACATGGTGCAGACCGAGGATGGCCAGTGGCGGCTGGGGCCGGCGGCGGGCTGGCTGGGCGCCCGCTACCAGGCGGGCTTCGACGTCAACAACGTCGTCGAACCGGCCCTGCACCAGCTGGTGAAGGAAACCGGCGAGAGTGCTTCCTTCTATGTGCGCGAGGGGGGCATCCGGTCCTGCGTGGCACGGGTGGAGGGCCCGCAGTCCGTGCGGCACAACGTGCGCATCGGCGAGCGGCTGCCGCTCGATCGGGGGGCGCCGGGCCGCGTCATCCTGGCGTTCAGCGGGGCGGCAGGGGAGCCTTACGAAGCCATCCGCGAGCGCGGCTTCCACATCTCGCTGGGCGAACGCGAGGCCGAAGTCGCCAGCGTGGCGGCGCCGGTGTTCGGCCTCAACTGGCGGCTCCTGGGCTCGATGTGCATCTCGGGCCCCAGCTCACGGCTGACGAAGGCAAAGCTCGAAAAGCATGCGAAGGCCGTGATCCGCGCGGCCAACCAGCTGTCGTACGCGCTGGCCGGCAGCCGCTCGCCCGCCACGCCGGCCGCCGTGTCGCGATGGCATCCGTGAGGCGCCCGGGGCACGGCGTCGCATTGGCCGAGCTCTGCACTACGATGCCGGGACGATGCTTCACGTCACGGCCCTTTCCGATCGCTTCTACGACATCGACGTCTGGGGCCGCACGTCCGAGCCGGAGTGGCGGGTCGTCGCTGCCTACACCTATGCGGTCGTGCTGGAGGCCAGGGTCGGCGGCCCGCAAGCGCTCCTGAAGTGCTTCCAGGCCTGGGACCGCGAGGAGCGCGGCACCGCCACCGCCTCCGATGCAGTGGATGCGGAAGCCTTTCGCAGCGCCATCGCCTACGCGGATCCTGTCGGCAAGCGGCTCATGGAGCCCGAGCCGCCTGCCCATTTCACGTTCCGCGTGAAGTAGACGACACCCCCCGCCGACATCGCGTCACGAAGAGCGCCCACTGCCCGAGGACCTTGCATGAAACAGGCCGTCGCCCAAGGACCGCGCGGATGCGTGGTGCTCATGGACTCGATCACGCGGGTCGAGCCGCAGGACGCGGGCAGCGTCGTCGTCAGCGCCTCGCACGGCGGAACCAGCTCCGGCCGGTTCGCGCTGGAGGTGCCGCTGGCCCTGGTCTTCTTCAACGACGCGGGGGTCGGCAAGGACGGAGCGGGCATCGCCGCCCTGGCGATGCTGGAGCAGCGTCGCATCCCCGCGGCGTGCGTCGCCCACACCAGCGCCCGGATCGGCGATGTGCTGGACACCTGGGAGAACGGCGTCGTGTCGTTCGCGAACGCCTCGGCGGTGCAAGCCGGCATCTCGCCCGGCGATCGGCTCGCCGCCGCCGCCGTCCGCTACGTGGGTGTGCTGCCCTCCTGAGCGTCCCCTCCGGGCCCTTCGAGCTCCGTTCCCGCCCGGTGACCATCGAAACGAAATGGCGCCAGACCGACATCGGACCTCGTGTACATGATCCGCGCGTTCCCCGGATGCGGCGGAAAGTCGGTTCCCAGGTCGAGCTGCATGATGTTCTTGCCGGCCAACAACGGCCGTAGCTGTGCCAGCCGCTGCGGAAACCGGTAGGCCCCTTCGTTCTTCACCTGGCCGAAGACGAACAGGAAATCCTGGTGGGTGCGGATCGCGCAGCGCAGGATGCGGTCTGCCTGCGGGTGCTCCACGTCGCGGAATGCCTTGCGCTTGTCCACGCGCGCATACAGGTTGAGCATCAGCATTGCGCCGTACGCCGGGAGCTGACTGAAGACGTACCGCTCCAGGTAGTGGACCGTCTTGTCCGCGTGTTCCTCGTCCGCATCGCTGGGGTTCTGCCCGACGACGCAGAGCGTGCGACCCGCCGGCCGATCGAAAAAGGGCAGGCTCAGCAGGGCGCGATGCGTCCGGCCGCGGACGAAGATGGCACGCACGCGTGCCAGGTCGACTGCCTCGAAGTGCGCAACGGGTTTGGCCAGTCGCAGCTCCTGCGTTCGTTCGGGGCGCTCATCCTAATGGACGCGACTGCTCATCGCGCGCGGGCCACCCACTGCTGGTGGAGAATGGCCCTCCCATTTCTTCCTGCGAAGGAGCCGGCGATGCGTGAACTGGCGGTGGTCGAGCTCAAGGCGTTCGTGCCGGCAAAGGACTTCGGGCTCTCCAAGCGGTTCTACACCGAGCTCGGGTTCACCCAGCGATCCGAAGGTGGCGGCGTTGCCTACTTCGCCTGCGACCACTGTGCCTTCCTCCTGCAGGACTACTACGTCAAGGAATTCGCGGAGAACTGCGTCATGCACCTGCTGGTCGCCGATGTGCGGGCATGGCACCGGCATGTGTGCGATGGCGGCCTGGCGGAACGCTATGGCGTGCAGGTCACCGCCGTGACCGAGCAGCCTTGGGGAATCACCGAATTCGTCGTCATCGATCCCGCCGGCGTGTGCTGGCACATCGGACAGAACACGCCGGGGTTCCGCCGGCCGGGCAAGGCGGCCTAGGCTCCACAGCACCTGCCAGCCGCGCCCCGGACGTTGCGCTTCAACGATCGACCGACCGCTGCCCCGGGTAGGTCGGGAAGTCCGTGAAGCCCACTTCGCCCCGGCGGGTGTAGTAGGTCGATCGATCGGCCTCGGTCAGGGGCCAGCCGTGCCGGAGCCGGTCCGCCAGGTCCGGGTTGCCGACGAAGGGCCGGCCGAACGCGATCAGGTCCACCAGGCCGGTGTCCAGCGCGGCCTGGGCGCCCTCCCTGCTCTTGAAGCCGCCGCACCAGATGATGGCCCCGGGAAAGACCGCGCGAACCTTGGCCAGCAGGGCGTGGTCGATGTAGCGCGCCTTGAACTCCGCCGTCTCCATGTTCCCGGTGGGCATGAGCTCGTAGATCAGGTGCAGGTAGCCGACGCCGCGCCGGCCCAGTTGCTCGGCCACGTACAGCAAGGTTTCCTCGGGATTCGGATCGGCCGGCATCGAGTTGAACAGGCCGAAGGGCGACAGGCGGACGCCGACCCGCCCGGGCCCCAGTTGGCGCACGGCGGCGTCGACGACCTCCATCAGGAACCGGGTGCGGTCTTCCAGGTTGCGCCCGCCGTAACGGTCGTCGCGCGTGTTGAGCACCGGGTTCATGAACTGTTCGAAGAGATAGCCATTGGCGGCGTGGAGCTCCACGCCGTCGAAGCCCGCCCAGCGTGCGTGGGCGAAGGCCTGGGAGAAGGTCTCGACCAGGCCAGACACTTCTTCGGTCGCGAGCCGTCTCGGCGTGCCCGCACGGATGTAGCCCAACCTGCCATGTTCGTCGTGGGCGAACACGTCCGAGTGCTCGGCCCGCTGCTCCGTCACGCCCCAGGGGGCTTCGCCGTTGGGCATGATGGACGGATGCGCCATCCGGCCGACATGCCATAGCTGCACGAAGACCTTCCCGCCCTTGCGGTGGATCTCGTCGGTCACGTGGCGCCAGCCCTTTCGCTGGGCTTCCGAGTGGATGCCGGGCGTCCAGGCGTAGCCCTTGCTGGACGGTGCGACATCGGCTGCCTCGGTCACGATCAGCCCGGCACTGGCCCGCTGGCCGTAGTACGTAGCCATGAGGTCATTGGGGACGTCACCCTCGGACGTGCGCGTGCGCGTCATCGGTGCCATCACAATTCGGTTCTTCAGCGACACGGCGCCGCCAAGGGCCAGGGATTCGAACAGGTTTGCCACAGTACTTCCTTCGTCGATGGATCGAGCGCGAAGGTTAGGCATCACCGGGCATTGCATCTACACACCGATTGGTCAGTCGTTCCCCATGAAGATCACCAAACGACTTCCGGGCCTGCCCGTCGAGCGCGCGCTGGGCATCCTCTCCGGCCGCTGGAAGGCAGTCCTGCTGTTTGCCCTGCTGGATGGCCCGCAGCGCACGTGCGACCTGGAAAAGCGCATCGCCGGCCTGTCGCAGAAGGTGCTGATCGAGCAGCTGCGGGCGCTGGAGGAACATGGCGTGGTGCGTCGCCAGCCTGTCGCCTCGGACGCGCAGGGCATCGAATACCTGCTCACCCCACTGGGCGAGAGCCTCAAGCCCATCCTGCAGGCGCTGATGGCGTGGGGCGTCCATCACGCCAACGAAGTCGACGAAGCGCACAGGCTCCTGCCGTGCGAAGTCGTGGTGCGGGATCGTGTCGCATGACAGGCGCCCAGGCCGGCGCCTGACGGCATCCGCGTTGGAGTGAGGCGTGCGACCGGCGGCCTGGTGAAGGCCGCGGACGCGCGACGCAGGCGGACCCGCGCCCCGACATGGCGCGGGCGCGGGGATGGTCCGTTGATCAGTGCGGCGCCGTGCGCGCGCCGTGTCGTCGCCCCGGGTCGGGGCGCCCGGTCGCGGTCACTTCCCCGGAGCAGGGGGGCGGATCGGGGAGGTGAGCGGCACGTCGCCGGTGTCGACGACGAACACCGCCAGCAGCTTCGCGGGCTCGGTCCTGCTCGCATTGCGGCTCACGCGATGCGTCGCACCAGGGGGCTCGTGGAAGCTGTCCCCTGCACGCAGGAGTTGCGTGGGCCCGTCGTTCACCTGCGATTCGATGGCGCCGGAGACGACGTAGGCGTAGATGAAGGCCGACTTCGCATGCGCATGGGGTGGTGAGGCAGCCCCCGGCGCATAGTCGACGACGACGGCCACCAGCGACTTGCCGGGAATGTTCGGGATGGACTGCTGCAGCGCCGGGGTCACGCGTTCGGTCGCGTCGTGCGCCACCGCGGGAGCGGGTGCGAGGCCGCCCATCGCGGCCGCGACGGCGCAGGCTGCAAGCAGCGGGCGGTGCATCTGGGTTTTCCTGGTCCACGCCGCGTGGCGAGGGCCGTCCATGGTCCGCACAGTCATTCCGGGAAGCCCACCACCCGCGCGAAATCGCGCACCTGCTCGCGCGGCATGGCTGTCTGGTTGACCTTCGCGTCCGGGTCGCCGTATCCCATGGACATCCCGAAGGCGGTCACTTCCTCCGGCGCCATCTGCAGGTGCGACGCGATCACTTCGTGGAACGGCGCGAAGGACACCTGGGGGCAGGTGTCGATGCCACGCGCCTTCGCAGCGATCATCACGTTCTGCGCGAACAAGCCCAGGTCGATCCAGCTGTGCGGCTTGAGGCGGCGGTCGATGCTGAACAGAAGGCCGACCGGTGCGCCGAAGAACGAGAGGTTGCGTTCGGACTGGCGTGCGCGCGCAGCCGCGTCGTTCCGGTCGATGCCGAGCGACGCGTAGTAGCGCGCCCCGAAGTCCTGCAGCCTGCCGCGGAACACATCCGGCAGCGGATCCGGGAAGTGCGCGGGCGCAGGCACGGTGCCGGCGCGGGAGGCGGCGAGCAGCGCCGCGCCCAGTTCGTCCTTGACCGCGCCACTGACGACGTAGACGCGCCAGGGCTGGATGTTGGCGCCGCTCGGGGCGGTCGCGGCATCTTCCAGGATGTCTTCGACCAGCTGGCGACCCAGGGGAAGCGGCTTGAAGGCACGGACGGTGCGGCGCGAGCGCAGGACGTTCGACACGCATTGCGCGATGGCCTGCTGGCCGGATTCACGGACGGAGTTGTCCATTGCTTACTCCTGCGGTGCGGGGTGGTAGGAAATCCGGCCCGAGGGCAGGAAGAACAGCGCGATCACGGCGCCGCCCCTGGCTTCCGGGTAGTGCTGGCTGCCCGGCGCCGGCGCGGTCCAGCCACCGGTGCACCAGCCGTTCGGGCCGTTCAGGGCAGCGCCGGGGGTGAGGGGGACGACCATGTTGAACTCGCCGTAGGGATGGCCGTGGTACTGGCCGCGCAGCCGCTGGTCCGCGTGGCCCTGGCGGTTCCCGGTGCTGTCCATGTACACCGCGGTGATGCTGAAGTGGAGGGTGCGCTCGGACGGCTCGGCGATGCGGCTGCGGCGGTAGCTGGGGCCGTCGATCTCGACGCTGGCAGCCCAGCCGTCTTCCACGCCGCTCTTCACCAGCCGGGCGAGCGTTCGATAGAGCTCGCTGTCCGGGCCGTAGGTCTGGTTGAGCCAGCGTTCGACCGCGGTGCCGGCGGTCATGTCCTTCACTTCGTCGAGGAAGGGAACGGAGCGCTCGATCAGCGCTTCGCGGTCTCTGAGGGTGGTTTCGGTGGTCATGTCTGCGTTCCGGCGGTTACCTGGAGGCAATCATGGGCGAGGGCCGGACTGAAGGGAACTGATGCTTCTGCAAGCCCATAATGCATGCCCTTCACTTGCTGGAGAGCGCTCATGAGCATCGGCCGCATGGACCTCAACCTGCTCAAGGTCTTCGATGCCGTCTACGAGGAACGCAACCTGGTCCTCGCGGGCAAGCGGCTCAACCTGACACAGTCCGCGGTGAGCCACGCACTCGGCAGGCTGCGCGAGCTGGTGGGCGACGAGCTCTTCATGCGCACGGGCAAGGGGATGGTCCCCACCGGGCGCGCCGCGGCCATGGCACCCACCCTGCGCGATGCCCTGCGCCGGATCCAGGCCACGCTGGGCGTGGAGCCGTTCTCGCCGGAGGAGTCGAAGCGGCGGTTCGTGGTCGCCGCGAACGACCACCTCACCGCCGTGATCATTGCCCCGTTGTCCCGGGAACTGCAGCAGGTGGCGCCCGGCGTGGACCTCGTGATCCGGCCCTCCACCCGGATCGACCTGGCGGAGCAGATCGATCTCGGACGGATCGATCTGGCCATCGGGATCTTCGCGCAAGTGCCCAGCCGGCTGAACGCGCGCACCCTGATGTCCCAGGGCGAAGCCATCCTGATGCGCAAGGGGCACCCCGCGTCACGCCGCAAGCTCACGCTGCGGGACATCGCGAAGTACCCGCTGGTGACCCTCTCCGTGGGCGGCCAGGAGGAGGGCGCGGTCGGGGGTTTCATCCTGGAGCGCGGCCTCGCGCGGCAGTCCGAGATGTTCGACCGGCACGCGCTCGAGGAGGCGCTGCGCGAGGAGAACGAAGTGCCCCGGGCGCGCGTGACGGTGCCGCACTCCCTGGCGATCCCGGAACTGCTGCGCGAGACCGACATGCTGTCCATCGTGCCCGCGTCGCTGGCGATGGCGCTGGCCAAGACCAGCGACCTGCTGCGCCGGCAGCCTCCCTACCCGGCCGGGACGTCCACCATCCGGGCCGTCTGGCATCGCCGCGACGAGCACGACGAGGGGCACAACTGGCTGCGCGAGATGGTGGCCAGGACGGCGCGGCTGGCCGAGGAGGCGCTCGGCTAGCCCGGAGCGTCGCCATGCCGGGCTGGCCCAAGCGTCGCCATGCCGGGCTGGCGCAAGACATCGTCATGCCGGGCTTGACCCGGCATCCATCTCCGGAACGAGAGGCCGCACCGGAACCACGATGGGGAGATGGATTGCGGATCAAGTCCGCAATGACGCGGAAGGGGGATGCCGGTTAGCCCTGAGCGTCGTCAGCTCAGACCGAAGTGCACGCCGTGCACTTTGCCCTTGCAAAGACGTCAGTTCCCTTCGGCCCGAGCCGCCACCATCATTGCGCCGCTCCAGTCATCCAACTTTGCGAGGTGCGGAATGAACGCAATGAACCGTCGCGCGTTTGCGCGTCTAGCCATGGCAGTGCCGGCGGCGAGCTGGCTGCTGCCGTCGTTCGCCCAGACGGGTGCCGGTGTCGGCAAGCTCCTGGTGGGCTATCCGGCCGGCGGCACCCTCGACACGACCGCACGCCAGCTGGCGGCGGCCTGGCGCAAGCAGGGGCGCCAGTACATCATCGACAACCGGGCCGGTGCCGCCGGCCGCATCGCCAACAGCCAGCTCAAACGTGAGCGGGCGGATGGGGGCACGCTCCTGTGCACGCACACGTCCGCCCTGACCATCTACCCGCACGTGTATTCGCGGCTCATGTACGACCCGGCGGCAGACCTGCTGCCCGTGTCGCCGCTGGTCGCCGCCACCTGCGCGTTCGCCGTCAGCAACGCCGCCCCTGCCAGCGTGCGTGACGTGCCGACCTACGTCGACTGGGTCCGCCGGATGCCCGGCTCCGCCACCTATGCCTCCCCGGCTGCCGGATCCTTCGCGCATTTCCTGGGCTACCAGCTGTCCGACGCGGCGGGATTGAAGCTCCAGCACGTCGGCTACCGCGGGTCCGCGCCTGCGATGCAGGACCTGATCGGAGGGCAGATCCCGGCGTACTTCGGGTTCGTCGCGGACTTCCTGCCGTACCTGCAGCAGGGGAAGATCAGGATCCTGGGGGTGTCCGGCGAGAAGAGGACGCCGTTCCTGCCGGCGGTGGCGACCTTCGTCGAGCAGGGCTTCCCGAAAGTCCGTGGCGTCGAGACCTACGGGATCTTTGCGCCTCCGGGGACGCCGGCAGGCACGATCCAGGACCTCCACGCGTCCATGGTGGCCGCCAGCCAGGACCCGGCGCTGCGCACGGCCTTCGAGCAGGTCGGCCTCGAGCCGCTGACGCTCACGCCGGGCGAGTACGCGAAGCAGTTGCAGCGCGAGCGGGAGTTCTGGGCTCCCATCGTGCGCGCCTCCGGGTTCCGCTCCGAGGAGTAGCCAGGACGCCGGGCGCCAGGCTACCCGCGCAGCCTGGCGCTAGCCGGCGAACTGCCTGCGGTACTCGCGCGGGCTGACGCCGAGCCGGCGGTTGAACGCACGGCTGAACGCGTCGACGGTCGCGTAGCCGATGTTCGTCGCCAGCCGCTTCAGCGGGACATCGGAGTCCTCCAGCAGGCGCCGCGCCTCGTCGATCCGCGCGTTCTCGACGAACTGCGCCGGCGTCATCCCCGTCTCGTCGCGGAACACGCGCGTGAAGTTGCGCTCGCTCATGCGCGCGCGCGCGGCCAGCCGGGGCACGGAAAGGTCGGCCTTGAGATGCGACAGGACGTGCTCCTGCACGGTGCGGATGTGCGATTTCTCCGCGGCCTGCGCCGCGAGGTGGGCGCTGAACTGGCTCTGCCCTCCGGGGCGCTTGAGGAACATGACCAGTTCCCGCGCGACCTTCAGCGCCAGCTCCCGCCCGTGGTCTTCCTCCACCAGCGCGAGCGCCAGGTCGAGCCCGGCCGTCACGCCGGCGGACGTGTACAGCTTGCCGTCCTTCACGTAGATCGCATCGGGCTCGAGCACCACCCGCGGGTTCTCGGCGGCCAGCTGCGCGACTTCATTCCAGTGCGTCGTCACCCGTCGCCCGTCCAGCAGACCGGCGGCCGCCAGGACGAAGGCCCCCGTGCAGACGGACCCCAGGCGGCGCACCGACCGCGACTGCGCCTGCAGCCACGCCTGCAACTCCTGTCCCGAGCGCAGCGCCTCCACCTCCGGACTGCCCGCCACGAGCAGGGTGTCCAGCTTGCCGCGAAAGCTGGAGACCGTGACGTCGACCGCGAGCCGCAGACCGCAGCTGCTGCGCAGCACGCCCGGCTCGGTGCCGATCACCTGCACCGCATAGGCACGCGGGTCGCCAAGCTGGCGTGCCGCTTCGGCAAACACGTCGGCCGGACCGACCACGTCGAGCAGCTGGACGGCGGGGAAGGCAAGGATTCCGATGCGCATGGCGGAACTCGCTGGGGAATTGGCGGGAAACGCCGCTATCGGCCACAACGGCCAGGACCATTGTGGCCGAGACTTCCTGCAGCGGCGATGGGGCCGAGACACAGGAGCAGGATGAACGCATCGAACAATGGGGTCGCAGGGCGCGTGGCAAGCCCTGCGCACGATCAGGACCGCAGCGGAGGGGAACCATGGTGGCCGGCCTCGATCCTGCGCTGATCCTCGAACTGTTGTCGCTGGGGGTGGTGGCGGGTTTCCTGGCCGGGCTCCTGGGCATCGGAGGAGGCCTGGTCCTCGTTCCCTGCCTCACGCTGCTGCTCGCGGGAATGCACATCGGCGTCGACGTCGCGGTGAAGGTCGCGATCGCGACCTCCATGGCCGTCGTCCTGTTCACGTCCGCGAGCAGTGCGCTGGCCCATCACCGGCGCGGGTCCGTCCGCTGGACCACCGTCGCGCGCCTGGCGCCCGGCATCGTCATCGGCAGCATCGCCAGCAGCCTCGGCGCATTCACCTATGCCAGGGGCGCCGTGCTCGCGCTCCTGTTTGCCGCCCTCGTGCTGGTCTCGAGCGTGCACATGGTCGTCGAGCGGCCAGCGGCAGCGCAGCGCCAGTTGCCCGGCGCCGCCGGGCAGGCCGGTGCGGGCGCCGCCATCGGCTTCGTCTCGGGGCTGGCCGGCGCAGGCGGCGGCTTCGTGAGCGTTCCCTGGATGACGTGGTACGGCGTTCCGATGCGCAATGCGGTGGCGACCTCGGCGGCACTCGGCGTTCCGATCGCGGCGGTCAACGTGGTCGGTTACGTCGCATCGGGCGCCCACGCTGCAGGCCTGCCACCCGGCTCGGCCGGCTACGTCTGGGTGCCGGCCTGGCTCGCGGTCGCCGCCGCGAGCATCGCCATGGCGCCCCTGGGAGCCCGCGCGGCGCATGCGGTGCCGGCGCCCGGACTGAGGAAGTTGTTCTCCGCCTTGCTGATGGTGCTCTCGGTGTCCATGGCCTACAAGGCACTCGCCGACTGAGGCCGTCCGTCGCAGAACCCGCGGCCCTGATCATCGAGCGCATGGTGACGGAGGCGGCGGAGCGTCTCGCGCGCACTCCATCCCAGGTCTCGTCGTAGCGGGCGGGCCCGCCATCCATCTCGGATCCCGTCATTGCGGGCTCGACCCGCAATCCATCCCAGATCTCGTCATTGCGGGCTTGACCCGCAATCCATCTCCCGCACGAGGAGCGGGCTCGTCCGTGGTCCGGAGATGGATGCCGGGTCGAGCCCGGCATGACGTCTCTCTTTCAAGCACGGCGTGACGTTTCTCTGTCCAGCACGGCCTGAGGTACTTCCTTTCGCCCCCGGCATGGCGCTCCCTCGTCAAGCGCGGCATGCGGTTCTTCCCTCAACCCCGGCCTGACGTTCTTCCATCGAGCCCCGCACGAAATCCACGGGCTCAACAACAAGTCAGCACCAAAGAGCCTATTGCAAAACATGGGTAGATG
Source organism: Ramlibacter pinisoli (assembly GCF_009758015.1). Lineage (NCBI taxonomy): Bacteria > Pseudomonadati > Pseudomonadota > Betaproteobacteria > Burkholderiales > Comamonadaceae > Ramlibacter > Ramlibacter pinisoli. Next base: position 1,243,292 of record NZ_WSEL01000009.1, on the reverse strand, counting down.
GCACATTTGCGGCACTCCCGGGCCCGAAAGGAATGGAGCTCCCCTCGATGCCGAACGCTGCAGAAATCGTGTTGGACGTGAAGACGCCACGGGTCGCTTCGAGCGGCACGAGAAGGGAGCGCTTCCTCGACGAATGGGCCGCCGCCTACGTGCGCGCGCAGCGCGACCCCACGCTGCTCGAAGTCGACGAGCACCCGCTGCGCTGGGCCGTTCGCGACCTGGTGCTCCCCCTGGGGATGGCCAGCGCCGAAGACTGCTGGGAAGTCGTGCTGCGCATCCTGCGCCTGACGAGCGACTCCGAGGTGCTGAACGTGCTGGTGGCTGGCCCGCTGGCCTATCTCATCGCCGACTCGGGCCGCCTCTTCATCGACCGCATCGAGGCCGAGGCCTGGCGAAGCCCGAAGTTCCGCAAGCTCCTGCACTGCGTCTGGCGCTGCGGGCCGGCGGACGTCTGGGCCCGGATCGATGCCGTCCGCGAACTCCCGACGACGTGGAGGACGGGCCTGCCGCACAGGGACCCTTGCCGGCCCGCGGCAGCGACCCCCGGCGACGACTGTCCGTCGCCCTCCCTGCGCGTGGCCTGAGGCCCCCGCAGCCGCCGAACGCGTGCAGCGTCGGCGGCTCTCGCGCCCTCTTTTCTCCTTCTTCGAACCCCCGGTCTCGTCGCGACCGGCGCCACGCGTGCCGTGGCCGGCACACCTTGGTGGAAGGCACGCGGCACCTTGGTGCCGATTTGCACGCGACAAATTGAATTCGCCCGCGGATGGCTGCAAGATGTCCTTGCACACTGATACAACTTCAGCGTCCAACGGGGAATTTTCTCGATGTGTCTCGTCCGAGTTTGCTGGGCTGCGCAGGATCCCATCCCGATGGACAGGCACGACCGCGGCATGTTGCGGGGAGGACCGGCGCCGTGACGACTCCCGCCCGGTCCTTCAACCTGCTGCGGTGGTTCTCCATCGTCAGTCTCGCCGCGCTGGTCCCGGTGGGGGCCCTGTCGGCCGGCATCGTGTCGCACTTCGTCAGCGAAAAGACCCTGCAGCGCGACGCTGCGCTCACTGCGCAGTTCATCCAGAACTGCCTGGCGGTCGAGGGGCGCCGCAGCGGCATCCGCGATCTGGCGCGTCGCCTGGATCCCCGTGCGGACGCCGATCGCGGCGGCCTCGCGAGCGCGGCTGTCCTGGAGGCCCGCGGCGCCTGGTTCGACCACATCGCGAGCCTTCCGGACGTGCTCCTGGTCAACCTGTTCGCCCGCGATGGCCGCATCGTCTGGTCGACGAACGAAAGCCTGGTCGGCATGCCCGCGACCGCCAATCCGGAGCTGGAGGAAGCATTCGCCACCGGTGACGACGTCGCGCGGCGCCATGCCGGCCAGCTCGCCAGGCGCGAGGAGCAGCGGTTCTCCGTGCAGCCCAGCGAGTTCTTCGTCGAGACCTACGTCCCGCTCGCATCCGGCGAGGGCGACGTCCCGTTCGTGCTCGAGGTCTACAAGGAGCCGCGCGACCTGCTGCAGGTGATCCGGACAGGTCAGCTGCTCGTCTGGCTGACCACGGCCGCGGGCGTGGTGGCCATCTACCTGGGCCTGTTCAGCATGATCCGCCGCGCCTCGACCCTGCTCGCGCAGCAGCAGGGCCAGCTGGTCGAGGCCGAATCGCAGGTGTTCGCCGGCGAGATGGCGACCGCGCTCGCCCACAGCCTGCGCAATCCCCTGGCGAGCGTCCGGTCCAGCGCGGAGCTGGCCCTGATGACGGACGACCTGCCCGTGCGCAAGAACGCACAGGACATCATCACGCAGGTCGACTTCCTCACCCAGTGGATCCGCGAGCTGCTGCTGTACTCCCGGCCGCTGGGCCGCGACACGGAAGCGGTCGACCTGTGCGCCGTGCTCGGGAACGTGCTGGATTCGTTCGCCACCGCCTTCGAGCGTGCCGGTGTCCGGGTGAAGTGGGACCAGCCGGCGGGTTGCCGCCCGCTGGTCGAGGGCAACGTCTCGCTGGTGACGCAGGCCCTGCACAGCGTCGTGTCCAACGCCGTCGAATCCATGCCGCGCGGCGGCGAGATGCGCATCGACGTGCACCAGGTCCAGGAGCCGCCGGGGGTCGAGATCACCGTCAGCGACACCGGGGTCGGCATGTCCACCCAGCAGCTCGCCAGCGCCTTCCGGCCGTTCAACACGACCAAGGCGCACGGGCTCGGCGTCGGGCTCCCCATGCTCAAGCGGGCGATGGAGCGGTTCGGCGGGTCGGTGTCCCTCAGCAGCGCGGAGAAGGTCGGCACGCAGGTGCGGCTGCTGTTCAGAACGGAGGCGAGGTACGTATGAGCAAGACCATTCTGGTGGTGGACGACGATCCGGTCCAGGCCGGCAACATCAGCGCCTTCCTGGCACGCAACGGCTGGGAGGTCGAGGCCTGCGGCTGCGCCGAGGAGGCGCTGGGGCTGTGCGGGACGCTGCATCCCGATGCGGTGGTGACCGACCAGCGCCTGCCCCGGCTCTCCGGCATCGAGATGATGAAGAAGTTGCGCGAGACCGATCCCCTGGTCAAGTGCATCGTCATGACCGGCGACGACAGCGCCCAGACCGCCGTCCAGGCCATGAAGGCCGGGGCGTACGACTACGTGGTCAAGCCCGTGCCCATGGCGGAGCTGAACATGCTGCTGGAGCGCGCGGTCGGCGCCGCGCGGGTGGAGCAGGCACTGCAGTTCCACCAGCAGCGCCAGGCGCACGGGGCCGGGCTCCGGTCGCTGCTCGGCACCTCTCCCGCCGTCCAGGATCTGAAGAACAGGATCGGCCAGGTGCTGGAGGCGGAGCGTCGCGTCTCGGGCGAGGAACTCCCCGCCGTGCTGGTCATGGGCGAGACCGGGACGGGCAAGGAACTGGTGGCCCGCGCGTTGCACTTCGATGGCACGCGGTCGAGCGGTCCGTTCGTCGAGATCAACTGCGCCTCCATCCCCTCGCACCTGCTGGAATCCGAGCTGTTCGGGCACGAGAAGGGCGCCTTCACCGATGCGAAGGAGCGGCGCACGGGTCTGGTCGAGGCGGCCGACGGCGGCACCCTGTTCCTCGACGAGATCGGCGAGATCGACATGGCCCTCCAGGCCAAGCTGCTCAAGCTGCTGGAGGAAAAGACGGTGCGCCGGGTCGGGTCGGTGAGGGAGCGCAAGGTCAACCTGCGCATCATCAGCGCCACGAACCGGGATCTCGAGGCCATGGTCAGGAGCGGCCATTTCCGCAGCGACCTCTACTTCCGGCTGCGCATCATCTCCATCCAGGTCCCCACGCTGCGCAGCCGCGGCGCCGACATCCTGCTGCTGGCGAACCACTTCCTCGAGAGCCATGCGCGGCGCTATGGCAAGCCGGGCCTGCGCTTCAGCCCGGACGCCGAGGCGGCACTGCTCGGCTACTACTGGCCGGGCAACGTGCGCGAGTTGCGCAACATGCTGGAGCAGACCGTGCTGCTCACGCAGGACCGGGTCATCACGCCGGCCCAGCTGGCCCTGTCCTCCAGCCTGGCGCCGGACGCCGGGAACTGCCACCACACCGGGGCCTGCGGGCAGGGCTGCATGGCGCCGCCGAAGAACGGCGCCGACCTGGCCCACATCGAGCGCAACCTGGTCATCAAGACGCTGGAGAAGACGGGCTGGAACGTCACCCGCTCGGCCAAGATGCTGGGGTTGTCGCGCGACATGATGCGCTACCGCATCGACAAGATGGGCCTCAGCCGCCCGGCCGACGAACCGGGCTCCGGGTTCGGCCCCGACTAGCGGATGCTCCCGGCCAGCTCGAAGATCGGGATGTACATCAGGATCACCACGATGCCGATCGCTGCGCCGACGAACACCATCAGCAGGGGTTCGAACAGGCGCACGAACCAGTCGATCCAGCGGCCCATCTCCTCGTCGTGGAAGTCGGCGGTCCGCTCCAGCATCGCGCCCAGGTTGCCCGACTGCTCTCCCGCCCGCAGCATGCGCAGCGCCACCGGTGTCGAGAGCTGGTGCGCCTCGAAGGCCCGGGACAGCGGCAGGCCTTCGCGCACGCGCTGCGCCGCCTGGTCCAGCGAAGCGGCCATGCGGGCGCCGAGCAGCCCGCGCGCCATCCCGAGCGCCGTGAGGGCCGGAATGCCGCTCTGCATCAGGATGCCCAGCGACCGGTAGAGCCGGGTCACCTGGTAGAGGAAGACCCGGTCGCGGACACCGGGCAGCGCCACCACCACGGCCCCGATCATCCGGCGCACCACTGCCAGCTGGCACAGGCCGATGGCGCCGCCCACCGCCGCCGCCAGGGCCAGGCACACCGCGGCCATGTGGCCATGCATCCACGAGCCGATGTCCATGAGGCAGCGTGACAGCCAGGGCAGCCGCGGGCCGAGGTCGCCCAGCACGGCACTGAAGCGTGGCACGACATACCCGACCAGGAACAGCAGCACGCCGGTGCCGACGACGAACAGCAGGGCGGGATAGACCGAGGCGCTGATGATCTTCTGCGTCAGCAGGTCGATCCGGGCCTGGTAGGCGACGTAGCGCAGCAACCCGCTGCTGACGGCGCCGGTCTTCTCGCTCGACTGGATCAGGGCGACGTAGAGCTCGGGGAAGATCGCCGGAAAGTGCGCGAGCGCGGCGGAGAACGACTTGCCCTCGTACAGCAGGCGGATGACGGCGTCCAGGTGCTTGCGGTTCGACGGGTCCTGCTCCTTCTCCGCCAGGCTCTCGAGCGCCGCGATCAGCGGCAGGCCGGCCTGGATCAGCGTCGCGAGCTCCTGGCTGAACAGCACCAGCGGGAACTCGCCGCGCCCGGTGAGGGTGGGGGCCAGGCGCAGGCGGCGAAGCGGTGCCACCGCCAGCACGCGCAGCCCCTGGCGCTGCGCCAGCTCGCTCGCGGCCTGCGCCGATTCGGCCTGCAGCGCCAGCTGCACCACGGCGCGCGCGCCGTCGACGGCCTTGACGCGGTATTGCATGGCGTGCGGCGCCGCGTCAGTACGCGACGTCGGCGCTGTCGTCGGTGCCGCCCGGGCTGCCGTCCTTGCCGTACGAGAGGAGGTCGAACTCGCCCGTGTCGCCCGGCGACTTGTAGATGTAGGGGCGGCCCCAGGGGTCCGGCGGGACGGCCTTCTGCAGGTAGGGGCCGCGCCACTTCGCCTCGCTGGACGGCGCCGTGCTCAGGGCGACGAGCCCCTGTTCCGTGGTCGGGTAGCGGCCCACGTCGATCCGGTAGAGGTCGAGCGCCTTGGCGATGCTGGCGATCTGCGTCTGCGCCGCCTTGGACTCCGACTTCCCGAGCTGGTTGAAGTAGCGGGGCCCGACGATGCTGATGAGGAGGCCCAGCACGACCAGGACCACCAGCAGTTCGAGCAGGGTGAAGCCGCTGCGGCGTGCCCGCGCAGGCCGGCTCCGATGGGAAAAGGACTTGTGGGGCAGCATGTCCGGTCCGGTGTGATGTCGATAGAAGCTGCAACGCAACTTTGGTGCCCGCGCGCCGCGGGTAGCGGGCGCAGGTTTTGCCTGTGCAGCTGCCATGCCTCGTGTTCTGGTGGGTCGTGGATGCGCCGTGCTGCTCGCCGTCCTGGCGGTCGCCGCCGCACTCCCTGCGCGGGCGGACATCACGGTGCGCGACGACGGCGAGCAGGGCCTGGTGTTCGGCAACGTGGAGGCCCTGCCGGCGCCCGAGGCAGGGCGACCGGATGCGCTCGCCGCGCGGTCGCGCCGGCTGCGCGCGGAGCGCCAGAAGTTCGCCGCCATCGTGCGCTCCGCCGCGCAGGCCCACGGCCTGCCCGAAGCGTTGCTGCAGGCGCTCATCGAGGTGGAATCCGGGTTCGATGCGGCGGCGGTGTCGCCCAGGGGCGCGGTCGGCCTGATGCAGCTGATGCCCGGCACGGCGCGTGACCTGGGTGTCCACGATGCACGCGATCCGGCCGCGAACGTGGAGGCGGGGACGAGGTACCTGAAGCGCCTGCTGGCGCTCTACGGCAATGACCTCGCGCTGGCCCTGGCCGCCTACAACGCGGGCCCGGCGGCCGTGAACCGGAGCGGCGGACTGCCTCGCAACCCCGAGACGCAGGCCTACGTGCCGCGCGTGATCGCCCGCTACCACCGCTTGCAGAGCGCCGCCGACTGACCGGGGGACCGGGTGGGTGACCCACCCGAAGTTGGGGAATTTTGCGTGGCCCCGAACGCATCGGCGCGCTGCCATGAGACCCGCCCGCCACGCCGTCCATGGTGCTTGGAGATGTGTGTTGCCCACTGCCTGCGGCCCCGGCGATGCATCCACTCGTCGGCCCTGCCGCCGGCATGGTGCGCTCTTTGCAATGAGTCCCTCCGATCGATTCAACCGTAACCGCAACAGCAGGAGATCGTCATGAAGGTCGCGCGACTCACATTGATCTCGGGAGCCATCGCACTCATGCTCAGCGCCGGGCCGGCCCGGGCCGTGCTGGAGCGGGTGGGGCCTGTCAGCAGGGCCCCGACGATCGGCGGCTACCCGGCCTGGTTCCAGGACAAGACGGGCGTCGCGATCGAGTTCTGCGATCCGAAGTCGCAGTCCGAGCTCGACGGAGGCTGGTGCGTCCTCGTCCCACCCGGCCCCGTGTTCCCGGAGGCCTTTCCGGACAACTTCTTCGACGAGCACTTCTACTACGCGGCCGACAACACGCTGGTCGACGCGGGCGCCGGATTCAAGGCCCGGCTGGTGGTGGCGCTGGAAGCGGCGTTCTCGAACGGCCCGGTCGTCGACACCACGCAGATGACGTTCGGCCGCATCCGGCTGTTCATGCCCAGGCTGCCGTTCGACGGCGACTACCGCGTCATCACGCCGTATTCCGACATCACCTACTACGACCAGAAGGCCGGCGAGCGGATCTTCGAGACGAATGACGTCGGGGTCGCCTGCATCAACACCTTCGAATGCACGCTCGACACCGCCATCGGACCCTTCCTGCTGCCGTCCCCGGTGGCGGGTGGGCCGGAAGTGCCGCCCATGCCGGACCTCCAGGCGGCCCCGCCCGGAACGGACCCGTTCTACGACCTCCTCGTCGCCACCGGTGCGCCGACACCCAGTCCCGGAACGGGCAAGCAGTACCTCGCCGACCCGGCCCGCGTGGGGCCGATCACCGGCAGCCTGCTGCCGAACTTCACCGACAGCGACGGCGTCGTGCGCAACCACAACACCTTCCGCATCGAGGTCCGGGCACCGGCGCCGAACCACGACGGCCCGGTCATCTTCGTCTCCGACGGGGAGACCAACTTCACCGTGGCGGGCCGCCTGATGACGGGGACGCTGCCGGGGAAGGTGGCCCGGGCCCGCGCGACGTACAAGGCCGACAGCTACGGCAACGTGACCGACCTGGATGTCTTCGCGAGCGCCTCGCCGACGCTGCAGACGCGCATTCCCGCGCGGCCGCAGCAACCGCCCGTGACGCCCCTCGTGTCGTTCTATGACCAGGCCTGCGCCGGCGCGGTGTCGATCGATCCCAACACCGGGGCGACCGTGATCGGCCCCGGTCCCTATTCCGCCCCTGCCGGGGTGCCGCACATGATGGCGGCCGTCGGCAGCGACGTGTGGGGCCAGAGCCAGCCCGGCGGCCAGCCGCCCAGCCACGTCTGCATCGAGGACGGTTCGGCCCGCAATGCCGCCGGACAGGTCGTCCCGGCGTACTCGCTGGAACGGGTGACGGACACCGTCACCATCAGCAGCGCCAGCTATGCGGGCGCTTCCGGTGCGACGCTGACGGTCAATGCCGTCTCCAGCGATCCCACCGCCGTGCTCGCCCTGGCCGGCTACGGTCCGGCGCCCGCCACCACGCCGGGCGTGTCGGCCGGCAAGGGCGCGGGAACCGGGCTCGAACTGGCGGCCAACTCGGCCCAGGTCACCGGCCTGCTCGCGCCCCCGTCCCAGGTCCAGGTCAGCTCCACCAAGGGCGGCTCGGCCCTGCGCACCACCGACACGGCGCACGGCGCCGCCATGATCGTGGGCGTGCCCGGCGCCGTGAACGACAGCGTGACGATCGACGAGGACTGCTCGCCGACGGCGGCCACCCTCTGTGCCGCCGGCCAGTCGGTGACCATCGACCTGCTGGCCAACGACACGGTGGTGCTCAACGGCTACACCAAGACGCTGCGCGAGGTGGTGTCCAACAACCTCGGCACGGTGACGGTGAGCGCGCAGGCACCCCGTCTCGGCGTGGCCTCGGTGTCGCCCGACGGCATCCTGACCTACACCCCGAACGCCAACCTGTCCGGCACCGACAGCGTGCAGTACTCGGTGACGGTCAACGGCCAGGCCTCCAACCTGGCGCAGGCCCAGATCACGATCACGCCGGTGAACGACTATCCGGTCGCCGGCAACGTGGCGGCCGGCGCGGTCGTCGCCAAGCCCAACCAGCTGAACCTGATCGCGACATCGACCGATCCGGACGGCAATGCCGACGTCCGGGATGCGGTGATCACGGCCTGGCCCGCGGGACTGGGAGTGCAGCCGGTCCCGACGGCGGGCACGATCAGCTTCCAGCCGACTTCCGCCGGCAACTTCGTCGTCAACTACCGGGTCAAGGACGCGGCGGGCCTGCTCTCGGCCAACACCGCCAGCGGCACCGTGACGGTGACCGGCGCCGAGACCATCGCCTACACCAAGAACCAGTTCAAGATCGGCAACTCGGGCGGCTCGACCAGCACCCGCTGGACCGTCACCGGCACGGACACCGTGCGCTCCGGCCAGCAGCTGACCATCGTCTACCTGGATGGCACCTTGCGCACCGGCGCGTCCTGCAACGGCACGGCCACCAACCCGAGCTGCGTGATCGGGACCGCCGTCGTCGATGCGGCCGGCAACTTCAGCTACGACGTGGGGGGGGTGCCCGGCGGCCCCAGCGATCCGACCGACACCAAGACCTGGTCGACGCTGCCGCGGAACATCCGGACCTACTCCAGCAACCCCGTGCTCGGTGGGGCGCAGAACATCGGCATCCAGCTCAAGTGACCGTCAGGGGCGCTGGGCGGCCTGGGTCACCTGGGGACCCTGGGCAGGCTGGGGACCCTGGGCGGCCTGGCCCGGCGTGGCCAGCGCCGGCCGGGCGCTCTCGGCGATGAACAGCCAGTCGGAGTAGCGCGTCATGCCCTTGAAGGCCTGCCACGGCGGCGAGAAGCCGTCCTGCTTCAGCGGCGTCGCGTCGGAGGGGCTGTGCACGCCGGCGATGCGGCCCTCGGGACTCAGCACGGGCGCGAACGGCTCGCCACTGACCGGGTCGCGATAGAGCTCGCGCAGGTGGTGACGCTGCACCGGGAAGCGGTCGTCCGCCACCAGGTCGTCGAGCCGGCTCGGGTATTGCCGGATCCCGGGCGACTGCTGCCAGTAGGCCTGGATGGCACGCGCGTACTGCTTGCCGGTCCAGAGCAACTGGCGCTCGTGCGCCCGCCTGGCTGCGATGGTCCAGGTCGCGCCGGTGCCGGCCAGCCCGAGGCCGATCACGCCCACGATGAAGAGCACGCCGAGGTAGGTGAACCCCCGCTCGCGACCGCGCCGCCTACCAGCTCGCATACGGCGTTCCGTCGCGGCCGTTGCCGGGCGCGGCGCTGTGCACATCGCGCAGGCCGCGCTGGCCCTCGTCCCCGGACAGCTCGAACACCCACTGGTCGCTGGCGCCGGTCACCGGGTCGGGCGGGATGCTGCGCAGGTAGCGCGCGGTCACCAGCTCCTGCAGGGTGTCGGGGTACTTGTTGCGGTCGCTGTGGTACTGGTCGATGGCTTCGCGCATGACCGACAGGCTCTTGCGCAGTGACGTCTCGCGCGCGTTGTCGAGGCTGCCGAAGTAGCTGGGCACGGCGATGGTGAGCAGGGTGGCGACGATCGCCAGCACGATCATCAGCTCGATGAGGGTGAACCCTCCCGGACGGCGGTTCCTGCGCGGGTCCATCACCAGCTCCGGTACGGCGTGCCGTCCAGGGCCTGCCCCTCGGACAGCGAGCGCACGTCGAAGACATCCTTGCCCGGCTGCGGCGCGTCGGGCGGGCTGTCCGAACTGCGCAGGCCCCAGGTCTGCACGGCCGGCAGGGCCGGGTCGGCGAACGGGTCGCGCGGCACGCGCCGCAGGAAGTAGAGCTTGCCGCCGGCGCCCGCCGACCGGTCGGCCACGCCGTCGACCAGCACCTGCAGGGAGGCGGGGTAGCCCGCATCGCCGGCCGAGCGCGCGACACGCCCGGCTTCCACCGCATCCCTGTAGGCATCGATGGCGTCGCGCAGGGTCGTGAGCGCGGCCTTCAGTTCCTGCTCCTTGCTCCTGCGCACCATGGTCTCCGCCAGCGGCATGGCGATCGAGGCGAGCAGGCCGAGGATGGCCACCGTGATGACCAGCTCGACCAGCGTGAACCCCCGCGCTGCGCGGCGCATGTCAGGGCTCCGTCACCGCCAGGTCGAGGGCCGCCGGCAGGGCGGCGGGCTGCAGCCTGTTGCCGGGGCCGATGCCGGAGAAGACCAGCACCTTCAGCGGGCTGGACGAGGAGGGTGCGAGCGCCTGCACCTTCAGCTGCACCAGCGGCCCCTCGGCGGTCATCCCAGGCCCCCCCGTGGGCCGGGACACGCCGACGAAGACGCGACCGGTGGTCTCGTCGGTGTTGGAGGAGTAGGTCGTGACCACGCCGTCGCTGCGCAGCAGCTCGCCTTCCACAACCTCGGTGACCTTGAGCACCTTGGGGTCGAAGCCGATCTGCAGCGCGGTGCTGATGACCGGCTGGGTCGCCTTCAGCAGCACGGTGACGAGGGTCTCGTCGCCCACCTTCAGGCGGCTGTCGCCCTCCAGCGCCAGCGTCAGCGGCGCTGGGATGCCGGTCACCGGCCGGTCCAGCGGGGCCGGGCTGACGGGCGTGTCGGGCGGCGTGATGACCGCCGGCGGCGGGGGCGGCAGGTTGGCGGGGGCGGTGGTCCCCGCGGACCGGGGCGGCATGGGCAGCGTCGCGCCGCGCGCGCTGCCCACGACCGGCGGCGGCGGGACCGGGGCCGACTCGCCGGGCGGGGCGGTCAGCGTCACGGCGTCCTCGCCCGGCCGGCCGGGGTCCTGCAGCGACAGCGGGCGGGACCGCACGCCCGATTCGGTGCCGGAGCCGTACTCCAGCATGTGCGGTGGCAGGTACGGCGTGTTGCGGACGATGCGCGGGGTGATGGAGAGCACGAGCTCGCGCTTCTTCCAGCTGTCGTCGTGCTGGCCGAACAGCCTGCCGAGGCCGGGGATGTCGCCCAGGCCGGGCACCTGGTCGGCGTTGGCGGCATGGTCGTTGCGGATCAGGCCCGCCAGGATCTGGGTTTCGCCGTTCTTCAGGCGCAGGGACGTGCTGGCATTGCTGGTCTTGACGCGGACCAGCGTGGTGCCGGAGTTCGTGCGGCCGGCGTCCTGCGAGTCGCTCACCTCGAGCGACAGCTTGATCGCCACTTCGTCGCTCTGGTAGATGGTCGGCTCCACCTCGAGCTTGATGCCGGTGTCGAGGTACTGCACCGTCTCCGTGATCACCGGGCCCTGCGTCGACGGGACCGAGGTGGCGTTGACCACGGGGATGCGGTCGCCGATGTGGATCTTCGCCTTGTCCTTGTTGCGCACGCGGATGCGCGGGCTGGCGAGCGTGTTGACGTCGTTGTTCAGCGATTTCGCGCGCGCCTGCAGGGAGCGGTCGATCCCGATCCGGTTGTCGGTGATGGGGCCGTGCAGGTCGCTGAGCAGCGCCGCCGCCCCCCCGTTCGGCGCCAGGACCGTGAAGGTCGACGGCCACTGGATCCCGAGATCGAGGAAGCGGTCGCGCGAGACGTCCAGCAGCTCCACCTCCAGCACCACCTCCGCCTCGGCCTGGTCCTGCGCCTGGAGCAGCTTCTCGGCCAGGCGCACGGCATCCGGCGAGTCGCGCATGGTGAGCGCGTTCAGCTTCTCGTCGACGAACAGGTCCTTGGTCTTGAGCATTGTCCGGATCAGGGTCTGGGCCTGCTTGACGTCCATGTTGGTGATGAAGAACGTGCGGATCACCCAGTCCTGGTACTCGCGCAGCTTGGCCGGCGTGGCGGGGTAGACGATGACGGTGTTGTCGTTCAGGACCTTCTTCTCCAGCTGGCTCTGGGACAGCAGCAGGTCCAGGGCGTCTTCCACGGCCACCTGCCTGACGAAGATGGTGGCCTTCAGGTCGGGCCTGACGTCCTTGTCGACGATGAAGTTGATGCCCGTCGTGCGCGACAGCACGTCCAGCACCATCTTCAGGTTGGCGTCGCGGAACTCCAGCGTGACCGGGCGCGTGAAGCGGGTGCGCAGGCGCGGGTAGGGGCTGGCCGTGCGGGCGTGCTGCAGGTCGATCTCGCGCCGCAGCACCTGCGCATCGGACAGGTTGGGGTCCAGTGCCAGCACGCCGGCCAGCTGCTTTTCCGCCAGTTCCAGGTCGCCGCGCCGGAAGGCGGCGCGGGCCTGCTTCTGCATCTCCTCGACGTTGCGCCGCTGGTCCAGCGCACCCAGTGCGTCGGTCGCGCGCGCATTGCGGGGGCTCAGGCGCAGCACCCGCCGGTAGGTCTCGGCGGCGGCCTCGGACTCGCCGGCCGTTCGCTGCCGCTCGGCCTGCGCGAGCAGGCTGGCGACCGCCCGCTCCTGCTGGAGGGCCAGGGCGGCGCGGTAGCGGGGCTCGCCCGGGGCCTGCGCGGCGGCATCGTGGAGGCGGGCGAGGCCCTCCTCGTAGCGGCCCTGGTCGAGCAGCGCCTGTCCGTCGCGCAGGGCGTTCTCGGACGCGCAGCCGGCCAGCGCGAGCGCGAGGACGGTCGTGGCGAAGAGGGTGGGGCGGCCAAGGCGAACGGGGTCCATCAACTGCTTCCGATCCCCAGGGTCTGGGCAATGTTCAAGGGCAGGTACGTCAGCCGCAGCTGGGCGGCATCGATGCTGTCGACCCGGTACTGGCCGTCGATCACGTCGCCGGCGGCCACCGCGTACACGCGCTCGCCCCGCTGCAGGAACACCTTGCGGCTGGCGTCCTGCTCGAGCCGGCCCAGGAAGCGGAAGGGCAGCGGCGGGGCGGCGGGCGCGGCGGGCGGGGGCGGAGCCGCCGGCGCGGTGGCAACGGTGACGGGCGGTGGCGGCGGCGGGGGCGGCTGCCAGGACTTGACCGCGAAGAGCTCGACGCCGGCCGGGCGGGAGGCCGCCGCGCCAGCTGGTTCGGCGGCCGGCGTGTCCGGTGGCGGCGCCGGCGGCAAGCCGCGCAGCCGGTCCAGCGGCCCCGCTGCAACCGCCGCGGGGCCGCGCGGACCGGCGGCAGGCGCCGGCGCGGCGGCAGTCTGCCCGACCAGGGCGGGCCAGGCGGCCACGACGCCGGCGCCGGCCAGGAAGGTGGTCCAGAACAGCCAGCGCCGGCTCATCACCGCACCGCCACGTAGATGGACATCTGCACGCGCGCATCGACCTTGGCGTCGGCGATGCTCTGGCGCTGCAGGCTCAGGTCGTCCAGTGACAGCCCGGGAACCCCGGTGGCACAGGCCGCGGCGAAGCGGCGCACCTGCGGGTACGTGCCCTTGAGGGGCAGCACGATCTTGTAGCGCACCAGTCCGGCCGCCGGGATCTCGGCCCCCATGTACTCGCCGCGCACCAGCGACAGCTGCTCGGTGGCCGCGGCGGCATAGATGCGGTCGATGTTCTGCGTCAGCTCCGTCATGGCCGGCAGGGCGCCGTAGAACAGCTTGCGCCGGGTGGCCGCCGATTGCGGCGCGCTCGCGAGCCCGCTGCGCACGGCCGCGGCACGGCGTTCCGCCCTGGCCAGTTGCTCCTGCCCGGCCGCGAGCCGGGCCTGGGCCGGCAGCAGCACGGCGCCGGTCCAGGCCAGGCTGGCCGCGGCCAGCAGTGCCCCGGCCGCGCCGGGCCAGCGCAGCGCGCGCAGGAATTCGGCGGCCGCCAGCCTAGGGACTCGCATGGGCGACTCCCCAGCTGGCGCTGATGTGGAAGCGGACCGGCGTGCCGACCGCGTCGGTGGCGATGGCGTGGTCGACCAGGACCACCTGGGCCAGGCCCGGCTGCTGCTGCAGTTGCCGGTGGAACTGGAGCATCGAGCCCAGGGTGCGCGCCTCGGCGTGGATCTTCACCTGGCGCCGCAGGACGTCGGGCACCACGGCCAGCAGCGCGACATCGGCCTGGTCGGTGGCCTCGAGCGCCGCGAAGAGGGAATCCCACGGCAGCTGTGAGCGCTCCAGCACCTTGCGGGCGGCGATCAGGTCGGCGCCGTCCCTCGCGTCCGCCGCCGCGAGTTGCGCGCCGGGGCCGCCCGCGGCCTGCAGCCGCGCCCAGCGCGCCCCCTGGTCCTCCTGCTGGTGTCCGTGGTCCAGCTGCACCTCGAGCACGCCCGCCACGCAGGCGATGCCCACCAGCAGCAGGGCCCAGCCCCAGGGGCTCGGCGACGGTTCGCGCTGGAAGTCGAAGTCCAGCTTGCGCATGTCAGGCCACCGCGCCGGCCATCGCCAGCAGGGGATCGGGTCCGCCCCCGGCACCGGGGCAGGAGATGGTCCTGGGCACCACGCCCTGGCAGGCAGGGACCTGGAGCCCGTCCTGCCCGGGGGCGTGCACGAAGATCGGCGGCATCTCGTGCTCGCCCAGCCCGGCGAGCACGGCCTCCCGCTCGATCAGGTTGGCGAGTTCGCGCGGCTTGGCGGGAACGGCCGTGTTGCGCACGCTGCGCCAGGCGCCCTTGTTGGCGAGCATCAGGCAGCTGCGGTCCGGCTCCGCCACCAGGAACGCGAAATCGCTGGGTGGCAGGGTCCGGCGCAGCCGGTTGAACACGGCCGACAGGTAGGGCTGGATCGACACCACGCGCAGCGGCGACCGCGCTGCCGTCTCGCGCAGGCCGGCCAGCAGCCCGCCGCCCAGCGCCGCGGCGATGCGCACGCCCGGCTGCTGTTCGCGGCCGGTCAGGATCACCCGGCCGGGGTCGGCGCCGAAGGTCTCGTCGAAGCAGACCGCGGCGAAGGCGGACAGCTCCGCCCGGTTCCCGACCTGCGCCGGGCTGGACACCAGCAGGTACTGCACGAACTCGTTCGACAGCACGATGGTCAGCTCGCCCGCCGCCGTGCCGGCGCGGGACAGCACGTCGGCCAGGGCGGCGGCCGCGGCCTGCGGCGTGGCGGCGGCGCACGGCGCCTCGGCCTGCAACTGCAGCTGCGGCGCCGACCCCTGGCGGCGCACGAGCGCGGCCCGGTCGGGGCGGATGACGGCGGTGAAGCGGCTAGTCCACGAAGGTGACACGGTTGATCTCCTGCAACGTGGTACGTCCTGCCGCCACCAGCGCCAGCGCGGATTCGCGCAGCAAACGCAGGCCGCGCCGGCGCGCGGCTTCCTTGACGCGGGCGATGGGCTGCCGGTCGATGATCAGCTGCCGCAGCTCGTCGTCGAGCAGCAGGATCTCGGCGATGGCCGTGCGGCCGCGGTAGCCGGTGCCGCGGCAGCGCCCGCAGCCCTGTCCGACCACGAACTGGAAGCTGCGGCCCACCTCCGGGTCGATGCCGGATTCGGCCAGCTCCGCCGCGGTCGGCTGCACCGGGGTCGCGCAGCTCGTGCAGACCTGGCGCAGCAGGCGTTGCGCCAGGATGCCGTTGAGCGCCGACATGAAGCTGTACGCGTCGACGGCCATCTGCGTGAAGCGGTTGATCACGTCGAAGACGTTGTTGGCATGGATGGTGGTGAACACCAGGTGGCCGGTGAGGGCGGACTGCACCGCGATCTGCGCCGTCTCGGGATCGCGGATCTCGCCCACCATGATCTTGTCGGGGTCGTGCCGCAGGATGGACCGCAGGCCGCGCGCGAAGGTCAGGCC